>JBAOIB010000007.1:0-448850 GCA_037045195.1 Chitinophagaceae bacterium | reverse complement strand
CCGTAGAGCCGGCATTGCTTCATGCGCCGTGCGGCCGGGAGCGCAGGCCCGGCGGCCGGAGGCGATGCGCAGGACAGGGAGGTCGGCGGCGACGGCGATTTCCCGGTCGTTGGCGTTGCTGGCGCAACTTTGCGCCGACCCGGTCTCATGGCGTGAGATTGCCTCGGCCAGGCGAAAAAATCTTCGCCTCCCTACCCTGCGCCTCTCCGGCAACGGCGGGGTTTTCTTTCGCCGGCGCCGGGCGCGATGGGTCGGCGCCGGCCGGCGCGGCGGGAAAATAAGCGCTGGTCATCGCGACGATGGTCGCCGGGACGAGAAGTCCCTTACAATCATCACCTGCAACAACAATGGCAGGTCGTGATGGGCAGAGGCGTCGGGACTCGGAACCCGGCCATGCCCGTCAGCCGAGGCCGCTCCTGGCCGAGACCTGTAGTTCCATGGGGAGGGACGCCGGTGGGTACATGACCCGTTGCGCGAGTCTGCGCTGATCGGCTACCCGGTGATTTGATCAAAAAAAGTAAGGAGCAAACATGTCTTATTCGGCTTTTGTCCAGGCACGCGATTTCCTCCAGACGCACCGCACCGACTACGAGACCGCCTATCGCGACTACCAGCCGCCACAGTTGAGCGAGTTCAACTGGGCGCTGGATTACTTCGACGTGATGGCGAAGGGCAACGATACCCCGGCCTTGTGGGTGGTGAACGAGGACGGCGCGGAACAGAAGATGTCGTATGCCCAGATGTCGCAGCGCTCGAACCAGGTGGCGAACTGGCTGCGCGGCCAGGGCGTCAGGCGCGGCGACCGCATCCTGATGATGCTCGGCAACGAGGTGTCGCTGTGGGACACGATGCTGGCGGCGATCAAGCTCGGCGCGGTGCTGACGCCGGCGACGACGCTGCTCGCCCCGGATGACCTGCGCGACCGCCTCGACCGCGGCCAGGTGCGGCACGTGATCATCGGCCACACGCACACCGACAAGTTCAGCGCGCTGCCGGGCGACTACACGCGCACCACGGTCGGCGGCGCGGTGGCGGGCTGGCAACAGCTCGAACAGGCCTACCAGGAGTCGACCGCGTTCGAGGCCGACGGGCCGACGCTGGCGACCGATCCGCAACTCCTCTATTTCACCTCGGGGACGACCTCGAAACCCAAGCTGGTGCTGCACAGCCAGCAGAGCTATCCGGTCGGGCACCTGTCGACGATGTACTGGCTCGGCCTGAAGCCGGGCGACGTGCACTGGAACATCAGTTCGCCGGGCTGGGCGAAGCATGCCTGGAGCTGCTTCTTCGCGCCCTGGAACGCCGGCGCGACGATCTTCATCTACAACTACTCGCGCTTCGCCGCCTCGGCGATCCTCGACACCCTGGTCAGGTGCTCGGTGACGACGCTGTGCGCGCCGCCGACCGTCTGGCGGATGCTGATCCAGGAAGACCTGAGCAAGTACCCGGTCAAGGTGCGCGAGCTGATCGGCGCCGGCGAACCGCTCAATCCGGAAGTCATCGACCAGGTCAGGGACGCCTGGGGAATCACGCTGCGCGACGGTTTCGGCCAGACCGAAACGACGGCGCAGGTCGGCAACTCGCCCGGCCAGCCGGTCAAGCTCGGTTCGATGGGACGGCCGATGCCCGGCTACCAGGTGCGCCTGGTCGATATGGACGGCCATGTCGCCGAGGAAGGCGAAATCTGCCTCGACCTGTCGCCGCGGCCGGTCGGGCTGATGATCTCCTACGCCGACGATCCCGAGAAGACCGCCGAGGTGATGCGCGACGGTTTCTATCACACCGGCGATACCGCCGCGATCGACGCCGAGGGTTACATCACCTATGTCGGCCGCGCCGACGACGTGTTCAAGGCCTCCGACTACCGGATCAGCCCCTTCGAACTCGAGAGCGTGCTGATCGAGCACGAGGCGGTCGCCGAAGCCGCCGTGGTGCCGAGTCCCGACGCCCTGCGCCTGGCGGTGCCGAAGGCCTTCCTCACCCTGCGCGCGGGTTATCGCGCCGAGCCGCGAACTGGCGCGCGAGATTTTCGTCTTCCTGCGCGCCCGCCTGTCGCCCTACAAGCGCGTGCGGCGGCTCGAGTTCGGCGAACTGCCGAAGACGATCTCGGGCAAGATCCGGCGCGTCGAGTTGCGCATGGGCGAACAGAGCAAGGGGGTCGCGGCGCGCGGCGCGTTCGAGTACTACGAGGAAGATTTCGAGTTCTGAGCTTCGCGTTCTGAGCCGGGCGCGACACTTCCCGGCGCTGCCCTCCCGCCATGCCGCCCTTAGGGCGGCATGGCGTTTTTCCGGGCCGCCGCCCTCGCTTCTAGTACGGCTTATTGACCACCACGTACTGGACGTCGTTGCCCACATACTGGGGCTGGTACCAGGCGCTGCCGCATTGCTGGTAAACCATGCCGTTGTAGTTGTACGGCGAGCAGTTGGGGGGCACCGTCCGAACGACCGAACCGACGACGGCGGCGGTCACCGCGACGGTGGCCGTGACCGCCGCGGCGGTGGCGACGGGGTGATTGTTCCAGCCACCGCCGTGCCGGTCGACATCGACATCGACGTTGCGGTTCACGTTGCACGTTATTGACGCTGGTGCTGCGCACGTTGTTGGTGCGCACGTCGCGATTGCTGTTGTTAACCTGCACGTCGCGTCCGCCGGCGCGATCACCGCCGCCGGCGCGCCCGCCGCCACCACCACCACCGAGACCGCCGCCGCCGCGGGCCTCGGCGATCGGGGCCAGGGCGAAGCTGGCCAGGAGAAGAAGGCTCAGGGGAGCCAGGAAGCGTTTGCCGAAGGTTGTTTGCATGATCGCGCTCCTTTACTTGCTGTGCAGCGGATGAATGCCGATGGCGTGGGCGTCGCGGGGCGGCGTGAACTTGAAGACCGTATCCTTGAAGGTCGGATTGAGGTTCCAGGCGAGGTAGGAAACCGATTGCGGGCGGGCCTCGTCAGCCCGGTTGGTGATGACGAGTTTGCGCGGCAGGGGCTTTTCCCCGGTCGTCATCCAGATTTGCCAATCGATCTTGCCCTGGCGAAAGGCGTAGTGATCGCACAGATCCCGGCCGATGATATCCTGGCCGGCGTTCATCGCCGACTCGATCCGGTCGAGCGGGGCGGCATCGGTACCCCACAGGAAAAGATCGGTGAGCGGGATCTGCACGCCGTACCGGGCTTCCAGTTGATCGATCATGCCGCCGATGTTGCCGGCCACTTCGGCCGTGGCGTAATACTTCAGCGCCGGCGTGTAGAGGGTGGCGGTCTTGTCCTGGTAGAACAGCTCGCGCTCGGCGCGGGCGCTCCACATCCGGGCGCGCAGCTTGTCCGGCCGCTGCACCTGGACTTCTGCCGACGCACTCTGCTGCAGCTTCTGCCCATCCTCGAGCACCGTTTCCGAAGACAGCTCGGTCCTCACCTGAAAACGCTGCAGCGTCTGCAGGTGGGCGCCCATTTTCTTGAGCGCCTGGATCGAGGCGGGGTCAACCGCATTGACGACGGACGGCGCGCTGGCCGCGGGAGGAGCAGCCTCGACGCACATGCCGGGTGCCGCGAGCGACAGCGCCAGCACGCTGAAAACCAGTCTTTCGTATGCCATGCTTGATCTCCTGGTGGAAGAAGTGGAAGAAGGGGCGCAGTCGGTAGGCGCCCGTCTGTTCAATCCCGGGTCGGGAATCCGGATTCTATCCGCTTTGGCATGCCGCTTGAACAGCAAGCGCAGGTGCGGCGGCGCAGGGAAAGCTCGCCGACACGCCTACCTCGCCACCTGCAGGACCGCCGGGGCGAAGTTCACCCACCGGGTCTCGACGATCCGCCGTTCGTCAATGTTGCCTTCGACGATCTCGTCGCCCATCAGCGCGAATACCCGTCCGCGCACGAAGGGCGGTCGCGAGTTGCCGTACCAGTCAACGCACGAGGCGCGGCAGCCGTCGTTGCCCTCGTCGGCCGCCGGGGCCAGCTTGAGCGTCCCCAGCTCGCCGAGCGACAGCGCGCGATTGCGCAGGAAGAGCAGTGCCGCCGATCCCTGGCGCGTCTGGCGCGCCGCCGGCTCGCCGCCGCCGACGACCGGCAGGCCGATGAGGCCGTCGAATCAATGGCATCATAGGTGTCGCTGGCTTCGTCAACATCGTTACCCATTTTGTTTTTATTAAAAGGTTTTACATCAACAAATTCGCCTTCACTCATCCACCTGCCTCTTACGTCCTGAATTACGATAATGTAATTTTCGCGGCAATAATATTTCCAATGTGTTTTTAACAACCGCATACTAAAGTTTTTCCATAGGGTGCACACGAATAGGGGTCCTTTCATTAAAATAGGATGTTTTTCGCTTTTGTCTTTTGGCAGATATACAGCTGTAAAAAGCTTAACACCATCACGCATTGGAATCGTTATTTCCTGTTTGAGATAATCGTCCGATTATTAGGCAGAATCCTGATCTGTTTGTGCTTTTACAATTGAAACCGATAGGACTAAAATGAGTCCAGCAATAATTTTTTTCATTTGGAATAATTGTGCGTTAAATTTACGAATTCTCAAGGCATCAAATTCTGAAATAATGATGAATAATGAAGAATTAATAACTCGAATTTACAGTGCATTTCAAAAACTGGATGCGGCAACTATGAACAGTTGTTATCATGATGAAATTATATTCAGCGATCCGGTTTTTGGATTATCGAAAAGGGGAGGAGGTAAGGGCTATGTGGAAGATGCTTTGCCAAAATGCAAAAGATTTTTCGCTGTCATTTTCCAATATTCAACATCTTGATGATGAATATGCCACTTGTCAATGGACGGCTTCTTATACTTTTTCAAAAACAGGGCGACGGGTGGTCAATAACATCAAAGCCTATATGCGTTTTGCGGATGGAAAAATTATTGAACACATGCGATGCATTTAAAATAAGTAAGTGGGCTTCTCGAGCGCACTTGGATGGAAAGGTGCTGTATTTGGCTGGATGGGATGAAATGCAGTGCAAGATTAAAAAAAATGCAAAAGCGAATCTTGAAAAATTTATAGCGAGTAAATGAAGTAAACAATAAACAAAAGGATTCCGTTATCGCCGAAATCCCTTTTTTTGATTTATCTAATCTTCTAATACACCAAATTTTCCGGTATTTTCATCTTTGTATTGCCTGTTCTACTTTTGGCCAGGTGTTCATTAAAAATGGACCATAAGCGGCAATGGGTTCATTTATCGGTTCGCCTGATAATACCAGTATTACAGTATCCTCTAGTGCTGTTATATTTATAGTATCACCATCATGATTGAATAATACAAAATGATCCGTTTTAGCTGTTTCGTCATTTACCATAGCATCCCCTTCAATAATCAACATTCCCGTGTTATCAGTTTTTGGAAACGATAAATCAATATTTGCTCCTTTCTTTAATCGGAAGTTATACATCTGCATCGGGGAGAAAGTGTAGGCCGGGCCTTTAACGCCCTTATATTCACCTGCTATTACGGCCACTTCACCCATTTCATTGGGCAAAAGATAACGGCCTTGTAAATCGTTCTTCAGATCCTGATATTTTCGGTTTTGTCTTTTTGTATTTTGCCGGAAGATTTACCCACAACTGTACCATTTGAAATAGCCCACCGGATTTACTAAAATTTTCTTCATGATATTCTTTGTGCAACAGACCCGATCCGGCAGTCATCCACTGCACATCGCCTTCGCCAATGACACCTGCGTTACCTGCACTGTCGTGATGAGCTACTTTTCCATGATAAGCAATCGTAACTGTTTCGAAACCAGCATGTGGATGTACCCCTACACCCCGTTGATGTGGGGTTGGTGAAAATTCAATCTTGGATCCATAGTCGAGTAGAAAGAAGGGACTCATTCTCCTTTTATCTATTAATCCACTGCTCGGGAAAAAAGTTATGCACCCTAAAGCCGTCACCTACCATGTGTGGCGGCGGCGGAGCAATGATGGCTTCTATCGTTTTATTTGTTTTCATATAAATGTTTTATTTGATTATTATTTTCAGGCAAATATTTTTTCAGAAACAGTTTTTTCTGCAAGCCATAAAAATTCGGTTATAAAATTGTGAATCGTATGCTCAAATTTTTCATCAAGCAAATCGCCTGTTTCAGAAAACTTCTTATCTACACCGGGCACTACCAACATATAAGGGGATGCAATTCCAAAAAGAGCAGGTCTTAAAAGTAGCATTTGTTGTGCTGCACGCATACCACCCATGGCACCGGGCGAAGCCGTAACGATACCAAATGGTTTGTGGTACTGTTTTGGAAAATGATCAAGTAAATTTTTCAATGCCGGAGAATAACTGCCATTATACTCCGGTGTGTACTAATATAAAAGCGTCTGTTTCAAAAATTTGTTCTGCCAGGGGACGAAAATTTTGAGGTGCAGATTGTGGAGAAGTCCATACGGATTGAACCATGGGCAGATGCCATTCTTTCATATCTATAATGTCAACTTTGAGCGAGGTATTTTCTTTTAATTGGTTTTGTAAATGCAGGGCAACACGATGTGTAACACTGTTAGTTCGCGGACTTCCTGAGATAATTGTTATTTTCATTTTTATGATTTGAGGGCACAAAGATAATAATCAATGTTTAAACATCAAAAATTATCTTTATTAATTTTAAAATAGCAGTTTTTAGCTTATAAACGATTGTAGAACAAACGCTAATGAAGTTTTGGAAATGAATCTTTATTTTAGTAGGATAATTTTGAATTATGATTGAAAGGAGAAAGTTTATTAAAGTATCAGCAATAACGGGTTTGGCAGGCTTGATAAATGGAAAAGTTTCAGGGTCTGATTTTTATTTTACTAAAAGAGATACACGGATTGTTATATCAACCTGGGACGCTGGTATTGAAGCGAATAAAGCAGCATGGCAAGTACTCTCTGCAAATGGAAAAGCATTGGATGCAGTAGAGAAAGGAGTGATGGTGACAGAAACTTCACAAAATTGCTGTGTAGGTTTGAGTGCCAATCCTGATCGTGATGGCTATGTAACGCTTGATGCAAGTATTATGGATGATAATTTTAATTGTGGAAGTGTTGCTTTTTTAGAAAGAATAAAGCATCCCATATCAGTTGCACGCAGAGTGATGGAAAAGACACCACACGTAATGTTGGTTGGTTCAGGAGCACAGCAATTTGCAATTGCAGAAGGATTCCCGTTAGAAGAACAAAAACTATCGCAAGAGGCGCAGAAAAACTATGATAAATGGTTAAAGTCATCAGAATACAAATCACCCGCAATTAATGTAGAAAAAACAAAAGAGCATGGCCCTTTTGCTCCAGCAAAACTGGATAATGGAGAATGGAATCATGATACAATTGGAATGATAGCAATGGATTTCAATGGCAATTTAAGTGGCAGCTGTACTACCAGCGGTGCGGGATTTAAAATGAGAGGCAGAGTAGGTGATTCGCCCATCATTGGCGCAGGCCTGTATGTAGATAATGAAGTGGGTGCCTGTGTAGCCACCGGCCAGGGTGAAGATGTGATACGAGTGGCCGGTTCTCATTCGGTAGTTGAAATGATGCGACAGGGTCTTTCACCAGAAGCTGCTTGCAAAAAAATTATTCAACGCATTATTAAAATCAAAAAAGAAAAAGCGAAAGATATTCAGGTGGCTTTTATTGCATTAAATAAAAACGGGCAACACGGCTCATTTGCTATTCATCCCGGATTTGAGTATGCACTGAGAAATACAAATAATGAGAAATTAGTGAAATCAAAAAGCTGGTTTAATATTTAGTTTTTATGTCTTACATAATTGAAATTGCTAGTTCCGATTTTATAACTACACAATCTGCTGTGGCAGGAGGAGCTGATCGTATTGAACTTTGTGCCAATCTTGCGGAAGGGGGGACTACACCTTCTTTAGGAACTATTAAGAAATGCAGAGAAATTTTTTCTGTTCTGTTGTATCCCATCATAAGACCAAGGGGCGGCGACTTTCTTTTTACAAACGATGAGTTTGAAATCATGTTGCAAGATGTAAAGCAATGCAAAATACTTGGATGTGATGGCGTTGTAATAGGTATGTTGTTGGCCGATGGAAATATAGATGTAGCAAATTGCAGTAAATTAGTGGATGCTGCATATCCAATGGGTGTTACATTTCATCGTGCATTTGATCGTTGTAAAAACCCGTTTGAAGCATTGGAACAAATCATTGAGATGGGATGTGAAAGAATATTGACTTCGGGGCAAATGCCTTCTGTTATGGATGGTGCGGAATTAGTAACTTCTTTAAACAAAAAAGCAGATGAAAGAATCATCATCATGCCGGGTAGTGGCGTAAGAAAGGAAAACATAAAAATGCTTGCAACACAAACTGGATGTACTGAGTTTCATTCATCACTAAGAGGAAAATCTAAAAGTCAGATGCAATTTATTCATCCCGATTTTCAGAATCCTGAAGAAACAAATTGGAATAATGCAATTGTTGCGGATGAAGTACGAAAACTGAGAGTGGCCTTAACTTAAAATTTTAATTGCTTCATATATCGGGCATTTTTAAATACCGTTTGCAGCGGAGTTCCATTTGGACAATATTCCTGTTCAACAAAAAAGTATTTCATCCCGTTTTCAACGCCCGATTTGATGGTGTTGGGAATATCAATAGAACCATCACCCAGATTTACAGAATTTTTATCATTGTCATTTCCGGGATTTTTATTTAAATCTTTTATATGTCCCAGATTAAAACGGTTGGGATATCTGGCCATCCATTCAGCTGCGTTTTCGCCGGCAACAGCTGCCCAGTAAATATCTAATTCAAAATCTACCAAAGCTTCATCAGTATATTGTAGAAGAATATCTTGTGGAAACAGGCCGTTACGTTTTTCAAATGAATAAGAATGATTGTGAAAAGCAAAACTAATTCCTGATTTTTTGCAGATGTTACCCCATCCATTTAGCTTTTCTGCAAACTGTTTGTACCACTCAATACTTCGGCCTGGCCCTTCCCATGCACTGATTAAATATTTCATACCAACTGCCGCCGCTTCATCTGCTTTTTTTTCAAAATCTTTTTCTGTATCGCAATGGCTGGCTACAAATGACATTCCCAGATCTTCCACAAATTTCTTAAAGTCTGTATTTTTTGAACCCCAGAAAATTCCTTTAGACCTTTCGTATCCTTCCAAAAATTTATAACCTGCACCCGCCAATTGTTTTATTGTGCCAAGTGGATCTGTTTCAAAAGTATCTCTTAAGGTATAAAGCTGCAAACCAAAATCTTTAAGCTGATTGGTTTTTGATACAGGTTGAAAAAGAGTACAACCTGTTTGGGCAATCAATGCACCACAAGCAAGTCCCGATGAAAGTCTGAGAAATTGTTTCCGATTATATCTCATTTGAGGTTGTTGTACTTTTGGAATCCTTAAAGGATATCATAAAAATAAGCATCACTACTGCTGCAATGGCTGCGGGAATAATCCAAATCATTTTAAAATCGGATTGATATTCATCAACTACCCATCCGGCAACTTTAAAACCAATAAGCATACCTACGCCGTAGGTTGCTAAAGTAATTAATCCTTGTGCAGCACTTTTATATTTTTCACCAGCCCTTGCATTGGTGTAAAGTTGACCCGAAACAAAAAAGAAATCGTAACAAACGCCATGTAGTGCTATGCCCAATATTAACATAAAACTCAATTCGCCGGCATTGCCAAATGCAAAAAGCAAATAGCGAACAGCCCAGGCCAGCATACCTACCAGAATTGTTTTCTTAAATCCAAATTTTTTGAAAAAGACCGGAAGGGCCAATAAAAACAGTACTTCTGATGCCTGACCTATCGTCATCTTACCCGTTGGATTTTCCATTCCACTTGCCGTTAAAAATGGATTGGCCAATTGATAATAAAAAGCAAGAGGAATACAAATGAGTACTGATGCGATAAAGAAAATTGCAAAATTTTTATCTTTTAAAAGTTTTAACGCATCCAACCCAATGATTTGTGAGATACTTATTTTACTGTCTGTAGATTTTACAGGCGGCGTTTTTGGCAAAGTAAAACTCATGAAGCCTAGAACTAAAGCAGCAATGCCCGAAAGCAGGAAAGTGTTTTTTAAAAAGCCTTGTGCAATCCCATCTTTTGAATCCCAGTGAAATAAATAACTTATTAAAAGTCCTGCAACAATCCACCCGATGGTTCCAAAAACTCTAATGGAAGGAAATTCTTTTTCGGGGTCTTTCATTTGTTTAAAAGAAACTGAGTTGACTAATGCCAGCGTAGGCATGTAAAGAATCATATAACCTAATGCGAATGGAAAAAATGAAGCAGCATTTTCTGAGCTATACATCATATACATAAGGCCGGCACCTGCCAGATGCAATACACCTAAAATTTTTTCGGCATTGAAATAACGATCGGCTATCAAACCAATGATAAAGGGAGAAAGTATAGCACCCCATGATTGGGTTGAAAAAATATTTCCTATTTGTACTCCATTCGCACCCAGATTGCTTCCCAGAAATGTACCCAAGGTTACAAACCAACCTCCCCAAATAAAAAATTCAAGAAACATCATGATGGACAATTGTATTCTCGTGGTTTGATTCATAACAGGTCAAATTTTTTTATTAAATGGCAGCAAATTTCAGTTGGCTAAATGTAGTATATTTAATATTACAATTATGTTTGTATTTCATAGAAATATTCAAGACAAATTTTTCAATCGTTTGCAATCATGAATCGGAAACTAAGAATGGGTATGATAGGTGGAGGGCCTGGCTCTTTTATTGGCGCAGTGCATCGCATGGCTGCTGCATTAGATGGACAGATTGAACTGGTGTGTGGTGCATTTAGCAGCAAACCTGAAAAATCTAAACAGACTGGTGCCTCTCTTTATTTAGATACTTCAAGAGTATATGATTCTTATATTGAAATGTTTGAAAAAGAAAAAGCATTGCCAGATCATCAAAGAATGGATTTTGTAAGTATTGTTACTCCCAATCATTTGCATTTTGAACCAGCAATACTTGCACTTCAAAATGGTTTTCATGTAGTACTGGATAAACCGGCAACTTTTAACCTTACAGAAGCCAAACAACTGGCAGACATAGTAGCAACCTCTGGAAAATATCTTTGTCTTACACATGCTTACACGGGCTATCCCATGATAAAGGAAGCAAGGCAACAGATACGAAGTGGAAAATTTGGTTTAATCCGTAAAGTATATGTAGAATATCCGCAGGGATGGTTAAGCACATTTTTAGAAGGAGAAAATCAAAAACAAGCATCCTGGCGTACCGACCCGGCCAAAAGCGGAATAGCTGGAGCAATGGGTGATATAGGTACTCATGCATTTAATCTGGCGGAATATGTTACCGGTTTGCAAGTAGTGAAAATTTGTGCTGATGTAAATTCAATTGTACCCGGCCGCAGACTCGATGATGATGGTGCCGCATTACTCAATTTTAATAATGGCTCCAGCGGGGTACTGATGGCCACGCAGGTAGCAGCAGGCGAAGAAAACAATATTAAAATAAGAGTGTACGCAGAGAAAGGCGGCATTGAATGGAAGCAGGAAGATGCCAATACTTTATTGGTAAAATGGATGGGTAAGCCGTTGGAGATATGGAGAGCAGGTTCCGCATATCTTAGTGAGGTTGCAAAAAAACATTGTCGTATTCCTGCAGGTCACCCAGAAGGATATTTAGAAGCATTTGCCAATTTGTACAGAAACTTTGCATTATGTGTACAAGCCGGTTTGAATAACGAGCGGCAGGATTGTGATACTTATGACTTTCCCGGAATTGATGAAGGCGTAAGAGGAATGTTGTTTATTGAAAAAATTATTGAAAGTAGTAGAAGTAATAAGAAGTGGATTGATTTTTCTTTATAATCATATTTTAATTTTTGTATGACAACCATAAAAGGCCCCGGCATTTTTCTTGCTCAGTTTATGGGCAATGAGGCACCTTATCATAATCTAAGATCAATATGCTTGTGGGCAGAAGCACTGGGATATAAAGCAGTGCAAATACCTACCTGGGACAGTCGTTGTATTGATTTAAAGTTGGCAGCAGAAAGTAAAACTTATGCTGATGAAATAAAAGGCATCGTAAATGAATGTGGGCTTGAGATTGCTGAACTATCCACCCATTTGCAGGGACAGTTGATTGCGGTACATCCTGCTTACGATTTGTTGTTTGATGGCTTTGCGCCTGATGCTGTGAAAGGAAATTCAAAAGAAAGAACAAAATGGGCAATCCAACAATTAAAATATGGTGCCAGGGCTTCGCAAAACCTGGAGCTTTCTGCACATGCAACATTTAGTGGTTCTTTATTATGGCATACATTTCATCCATGGCCGCAGCGTCCCGCAGGTATGGTGGAAGAAGGTTTTAAGGAACTGGCAAAACGCTGGACACCCTTACTCAATTATTTTGATGAATGTGGGGTGGATGTGTGTTATGAAATTCATCCCGGCGAAGATTTGTTTGATGGCATTACTTATGAAATGTTTTTAAAAGAGGTTAGTAATCATCGCAGAGCATGTTTGCTTTACGATCCTTCACATTTTGTATTGCAGCAATTAGATTACATTCAGTTCATAGATTTTTATCATGAACGCATCCGGGCTTTTCATGTAAAGGATGCCGAGTTTAATCCAACAGGGAAACAAGGAACATTTGGCGGATATCAAAGTTGGGCCAATAGGGCAGGTCGCTATCGCTCACCCGGCGACGGGCAGGTTGATTTTAAAGCCATTTTCAGTAAGCTATCGCAATATGATTTTAAAGGATGGGCCGTAATGGAGTGGGAGTGTTGTATAAAAAATGCTGAAGATGGTGCTAAAGAAGGTGCGCCTTTTATTTCTAATCATATCATTCGTGTAACTGAAAAAGCCTTTGACGATTTTGCATCAAGCGGAACCGATGAGCAGTTGAATAGGAAAATTTTGGGATTTGATTAATCTTTAACAAAGACACTAAAGCACTTTCTTTAAATCTTTTTCTTCATAAAAAGTATGACATTAATCATGTAGAAAAGATTTTTTCTTTGTTGAGAATAAATAATTCGTTTTTTTCAAAGTTAAATACAAAGGAAAATAATTTCTAAAAACATTAAGTATTAGTTTTGCCCTTATTATTTTAATCACAGGAGTATAATCTCCACAATAAAATTTTACAAATGAAAAAGACACTTGCATTTTTGGGAATGGTAGCCCTGCTTGCTTCTTGCGGCGGTGGAAAATCAAATGGCGAAGGCGAAAACACTGGCCCCGTACAAACGGAGCCTTCAACAGAAGCAACTACAACTACGCCTTCAAATGACCCCAGCAGTAATCCCGATTATCAAAAGGGTATGGAATTAATCGCTAAAAGCGACTGCCTTACCTGTCATAAAGTGGATGAAAAATTGATTGGTCCTGCTTACAGCGAAGTTGCTGCTAAATATGCAGGAATGTCCGACACTATTGTAAATCATCTGGCACATAAAATTTTAGCAGGCGGTTCTGGCAACTGGGGTGAAGTCCCTATGACTGCACATCCTACAGTTAATGAAGCTGATGCAGAAGCAATGGTAAAATATATTTTATTGCTTAAGAAATAGTGAACATCTACAAGTTTCTCAGTTATGTTTTTATTGCAGGCACATTCGTGTCTTGTGCTCATACTAAAAAAAGTACAGTTGCAAACCATGCGGCTGTACTTTTTGATTCTGTAAACTACCTCACGCACAAACAAACACAGGAAGGATGGCAATTATTATTTGATGGAGAATCTTTTAAAGGCTGGCATAAATATGGTGGAGGTAATGTAGGCACAGCGTGGCAAATAATTGACCACTCCATTTGCCTTGCGGGCACTCAAAAAAATGACTGGCAAATAAAAGATGGCGGCGATATTGTGTCAGATGAATTGTATGAGAATTTTCATTTAAAACTCGAGTGGAAAATTTCTGAAGGTGGAAATAGCGGTATTCTCTTTCTTGTTCAGGAGAACAAAAAAAAATATCAGTATCCGTATGAAACTGGGCCTGAGATGCAGGTACTGGATAATGAGAAACATGGGGATGGAAAAATTTTGAAGCATCGTGCAGGCGATTTGTATGATTTAATTTCCTGTTCAAAAGAATCTGTAAAACCGGTTGGTGAGTGGAATAAAGCAGAGATAAAATTTAAGAATGGTCAACTTGAGTTCTATCTGAATGGGTTGAATGTAGTCAATACTATTTTATGGGATGCTCAATGGAATCAGTTGGTTCAGTATTCTAAATGGAAAAATTATCCTGATTTTGCTAAAGATAGAAAAGGGCATATTTCACTACAGGATCACGGTAATAAAGTATGGTACCGGAATATTATGATAAAACGTTTGTAAAATGTTTCTGCACAAATAATACCTTAATCGGCAGTAGTTATTTTCAAAACATTAGTTGGTAAATGCAAATGAACCGGAGTGCTTCCGGTGCTTACAATCACATCCCCAGTTTTTATAAATCCTCTTTCTTTCAATATATTAATCTGGTCTGAGAAAATATCATCCAGACTGATTTCTTCATCATAATAAAAAGCCCTTACTCCCCAGCTCAATGAGAGCTGATTGAGTAGCGTTCTCTCTTTTGTGAATACATATAATTGAGAAGATGGGCGATAGCTGCTGAGCATAAAACCAGTATAGCCACTTTGTGTCATTCCAATAATAGCAGTTGCATTTACATCTTGTGCAAGTTTGCAGGCATTATAACAAATTGCATCGCTTAAGTATGAAGGAGAATGAGGCTGTGGTTTTAATATTTCCTCACGATTGTAATCGTAAGCCTTTGATTCAACTTCAAGAATAATACGGGTCATTGTTTCTACAACTAGTCTTGGATAGTTTCCTGTAGCAGTTTCGGCACTCAGCATCAATGCATCAGCGCCTTCAATTACGGCATTGGCAACATCAGTAGTTTCACTTCGGTTAGGCTTAGTGAGTGTTATCATGCTTTCCATCATCTGTGTAGCTACGATAACCGGTTTGGCCCTGTGCAGGCATTTTTTAATTATATCTTTTTGAATCAATGGCACTGTTTCAATTGGAAGTTCCACGCCCAGATCGCCTCGGGCCACCATAATGCCATCACTCTCTACAATAATGTCTCTTAAATTTTTCAAAGCTTCTGGCATTTCAATCTTAGCAATAACCTTAATTTTTTTGCCAGCCTTTTTTATCAGATGCTTTAAGTGAGTAATATCCTCAGTGCGGCGAACAAATGAGAGTGCCACCCAGTCCACACGTTCATGTAAAATAAATTCTAAATCTTCCAAATCTTTTTCTGTAAGTGATGGCAACGAAATATTAGTATCCGGTAAGTTTACTCCCTTTTTGGGAAGCAAAACCCCGCCGAGTATCACTTCTACTTTTATATCATGGTTTTTGCAGATTTCTTTTACGACTACTTCAAGTCTTCCATCATCAATTAAAATTTTTTCTCCTATCTGTACATCGTTATGAAGATTGGGATAAGAAATATAAATTTTGTGTTTGTTCCCAATTACTTTTTCGTTGGTAAAAGTGAGTACGTCACCATTCTTAATTTCAAGAGAGCCTCCTTCTATATCGCCTACTCTTAGTTTGGGACCTTGCAGATCGGCCAATACGGCAATGTTGTAAGGTTGAAATTTATTTATTTTATATACATGGTCTATTATCTTCTTTTTATCTTCATGATTTCCATGAGAAAAGTTTAGACGAAACACATTTACTCCCGCTTTTACCAAATCGAGCAGTTGTTCATAGGTATCACAAGCCGGTCCGACTGTCGCAACAATTTTTGTTTTCTTGGTAGCATGTAATCTTCCTGCTTCTTTATCAAAATCTTTGTGCAGGTATTTATCTATTGTCTTACTCATAATTTATGAGCTTCATTAAGAAGCCAGTATTTTAACAATGCGTAGCCATTCTTCACTAATTTTTCCTTTCTCTTTCACTGCATCATGAAGTGGTATATAGTTCATTCGGTTATTCTGAATACCTACAAAAACATTATAGCGCCCTGTAACCAGACATTCAATTGCATGAAAACCCATGCGGCTGGCGATTACTCTGTCAATACAGGAAGGTGAACCACCTCTTTGTATATGCCCAAGAATACACACCCTTGTTTCAGCATTGGGCAGTTTGATGCTTAATGCTTCCTGAATTTTATTGGCACCACCTGATTCGTGACCTTCGGCTACAACGATAAGGTTCACTAATTTTTTGCGTCTTTCTTTTTCAAGTAATGAGTTAACAATACTGTCAATATTAGTTTTTCTTTCAGGAATCAAAATAGTTTCAGCACCTGTCGCTATACCACTGTGCAAAGCAATGTAACCTGCATCTCGTCCCATTACTTCAATAATAAATACCCGGTCATGGGCATCCATAGTATCTCTTATCTTATCAATTGCTTCAATAGCCGTATTCACTGCGGTATCAAATCCAATTGTAAAATCTGTACCATTAATGTCTTTATCAATTGTACCCGCAATGCCAATACATGGGATATCAAATTCTTTAGAAAACGTATCGGCTCCTCTAAATGAACCATCGCCACCAATAACTACCAATCCGTCAATACCACGTTCTTTGAGATTGGCAAAGGCCTTTTTTCTGCCTTCATATTCCAGAAACTCTTTACACCGTGCTGATTTTAATATTGTACCTCCTCTTTGTATGATATTGGCAACGGAACGTGATTCCATTTTAACTATGTCACCATCAATCATGCCCTGATAGCCTTTCATAATTCCAAATACTTCAAGGCCATGATAAAGGCCAGTACGCACTACGGCTCTTATGGCAGCATTCATACCAGGTGAATCGCCGCCGGAGGTAAGCACACCAATCTTTGAAACTTTATTTTTCATCTCATTAGTAATGCGCAAAAATAAGGTTTTACGCTTGTAGTATGAGTTGAAAACAAGTCAGACATACAGTTTGTCCTGAGGCTGAAGATTGCAATATGTTATAACCCGAATTTTGGAAGCGATTTATATAAATGATACTGGCCCCAGACCTGTGGGTAGAAATTTTTCATCAGAATTTTGCAAAAAAAATCAAGTGATATTTTGGCCGGATGGTATCGTTTGCATTTTGAATTTAACTCTGGAAATGGCCAAATTCCTAACTAACATTTGATCGGTGCAAACTTTTCGTGATAAACGGTCGTCATATTCTGATTAGTGTATAATATATTTGCACACGAAAATTTAAAAAATTAATCATGCAGAAGTCTTCATTTTTAAAAATTTCCTTAGTTGCATTATTTTTTGCAGCATTTCAAACCACATTATTAGCTCAACCAGGTTCAGTGCCCGATCAAACAACAGGATCAGCCGAACTGAACATTAACGACCTTCCACTTCGTAGTGTCAATATTCCAACACTTACAGATATTGGTGGCTCTATTTATCTTACCAATGAATTTATACCTGCAACTATCCGGTTAAAGGATGGGGGTGTTGTTAAAAACATTCCGGTAAAATTTAATATTTATAATAATGCTGTAATGGTTAGAAAAGATGGAAGCGAGCAAAAAATAGAATCTTTTGAAGAAGTAACTTATGCAATATATTCTAATTCAGGCGAGGCAAATGCTTTTGTTTTCAGACAAGGTTATCCTGATATTGAAAATCATAATGTAAACTCAGTATATCAGGTGATTGCAGATGGGGCCAAAGCACAACTGCTAAAGTACATCTCACAAAAAGTTGAAGATGCGCCTACATTAGGAGATTATAGCCGCAGAGAACTGGTAAAGAGTCAACAATTATATATTTATTTGCCAGGTGGAGATATTAAAAAAATTAGTTTGGGTAAAAAAGCCCTTGCTTCATTTCCTGATGTATTGGCTGTTCCATCTGAAGAAATTGTAAAAGCAAAAAGTCTGAACCTGAAAAATGAAAGTGATATAATCACATTGGTTCAGGAGTTGAATAAGTAATTCATGAAATTTTCTGCTGAAAGCCCTGCCTGATGGCAGGGTTTTTTTTACACTTAATTTTGATAAATGAAAATATTAGTAACGGGTGCTAATGGGTTTGTAGGTAATTCTTTAGTAATACAATTGCTTCAAAGAAAGTATGAAGTGATTGCAACTGGTAGAGGAGATTGCCGGCTACAATTTAATGGGAAAAACAAGTTCATCTATGCCTCGCTTGATTTTACCAAAAAAGAACAAGTAGAGAATATTTTTGAGCACCACCAGCCGGATATAGTTGTACATGCAGGGGCTATGAGCAGACCTGACGAATGTGAAGAGAAAAAAGAATTAGCATATAGTATTAATGTAACGGGCACTGATATTTTATTGGCAGCTGCCGCAAAATGGCAATCACATTTTATCTTTCTTTCAACCGATTTTGTTTTTTCCGGTGACAAGCTGATGTACAATGAAACTGATGAAACTGGCCCGGTAAATTATTATGGAACAACCAAGTTGCTGGCTGAAGAGAAAGTATTGCAATATCCATTCGGCAAAACTATCCTGAGGACGATTCTTGTTTATGGGAAACCATTTACAGGTAGAAGCAATATTCTTACTATTGTAAAAGAGAAACTGGAGAAAGGCGAAACGTATAATGTATATGACGACCAGGTGCGAACACCCACTTTTGTGGAAGATTTAATTACAGGAATAATTGCCTGTATTGAAAAAGAAACTACTGGGATTTTTCATATTGGAGGGAAGGATGTACTTACACCATTTGATATGGCTTGCAAAGTAGCAGATTACCTAAAGCTTGATAAATCATTATTGCAAAAAGTTACACGAGAAAATTTTTCACAACCTGCATTAAGGCCTTTGCTTACGGGGTTAAATATCAGTAAGGCACAAAATGAACTGGGCTATAATCCCATTAGCTTTGAAGAAGGATTAAAAAAAACATTCTCCAGTTAAATAATAATTCGCTTAGCTCATCATCAATACATTTACACTTCGTTGCATGATGTTGAAGGCGATCTCCGCCATCAGATTCTCTTTGTCAAGTGTAGGATTAACTTCAGTAATTTCAAAGCAGCATACTTTTCTGTTTTGCATAAACTTGCTTACAAGATCTTCTGCTTCTCTTTCTTTTAAACCATTGCTCACGGGTGTGCCGGTCCCTTTCGATATGGAGGCATCCAGGCTGTCCACATCAAATGAAATATAAATGTCAGTGCAGTCTGATAAATATCGCAAGACAGCACGTACAATGTTTTCGGCGCCTTTGTTTCTCACTTCTTTTGTAGTAATCACCTTCATATCGTATTTTTCAATGAGGTGTTTTTCTTCTTTTTCATAATCTCTCAGGGAAATGAAAACAATATCTTCAGGCAACACCTTTGGAGCAATCTTGCCAAAGTTTTTTAAAGTATTCCAATGCTTCACTGTAGTTTCATCAACTTCGTGTACAGCACATTCCTGATTGTCTTTGTTAATTGAAATAGCTAATGGCATACCGTGCAGATTTCCGCTGGGTGTAGTGAAAGGAGTATGTAAATCAGCGTGAGCGTCAATCCAGATTACGCCCAATTTGCTTTTTGGTTTGGCCATTTTAATGCCTGCTATAGTTGCACCGGCTGTACTGTGGTCACCGCTTAATAAAATCGGGAAAAAATTGTTTTTCATTGAATCGCTTACGGCTTTACTTACTCTATCATACACAGTTACCATTCCTTTTATCCTTTTGGCATAAGGCGATTCTATAGGTTCATAAAGTAACTTGTTTTCAGTCGGAATTTTTTCTGATGGAAAGTGAATGAAAAAATTGCTCATAAAGTCCAGCGCTGCAATTTTTATTGCATCTACTCCCAGGCTCGCACCTCGGGTGCCGGCACCTATTTCAGAAGGCACTTCAATAAGTTTGATATTTTTCATCAGCAAATAATTATGTTATTGTCAAATAGTTCAATTAACGTGATCCACATTCTGTCAAAAGCTGAATATGCAAGTGAAAAAAATGGTTATAGCTAATTTAATCCGGAATGTAAAAATTCACCGGCAACTGCTGGTCTGCAAATGAACGAACGATAAAATAATGATGTAGATGTTGTTTCATTTATTAATTACAAATCTAACATTATTATTCCGTCCAGTCAAGGTGTTATTCACGAGCAGCCAGAATAGGAATATGGCTGTGATAGGCCAGTCGTTTCGTATGTGTTGATTTAAAGAGAGATGTAGAATTGCTTTGATGTTTTGGAACGGTAATTAAAACATCAATTTTATAATCTTTGATGAAAGAATCTATAGCATCATAGAAATCATTCATGGTAATAAAATAAAATTCTTTCTGAAACCGGCTAAATAGTTGGTTGAATTTTTCTTTTCCTTCATTTATTTCATCAGTAAGCGCTACATGTAAGTCTTTATTCACATTTACGATGTGTAACATGGGATTAAATATTTCGAGGACAGCTGTAATCAATTCTGCAGGTGTGGTTTCTTCAATTCTTTTAAAATCTGATGCAAAGGCTACATGATTTATTCCTTTGTAAACCGCATCCGGTGGGATGATCATCACTGGGTATAGGTTTTTATCAATTAGCTTTAAGGTATTGCTGCCAAACATGGCTTGTCGGATAGCAGATTTTCCAGTAATACCCATCGTAATCAAAGTTGCCCTTGTAGTGTGTGCCAGTCTAGAAATATTATCAATAAGATCACCCCCCATTTCATTTATCAGTTCAATATTTTTTACTCCTGTTTTAAGAAATTCTTTTTTCAGGCTCTGCTGATAGTTGATAGTAATATCGTGGTCATCTGCACTTTCGTAATTAGTATATAAAACGGCAATCGCATTTTCTTTGTTTGCCAGCATGTTTGCAGTAAAACGTGCTGCGTTAAGTGATGTTTCGGAGAAATCCACAGGAATTATTACTCGTTGCATTTTTTAGTATTGTGGCTGCGAATTTAATGTTTTACTGCCTTATTAAATAGCAGTATCCTGTATTTCAATATATGAGTATAAAAAAAATGTGAATAGTGCCACATTAATAGATCGATTCAAATGTTTCCTGTTGTTCTAAACGAGAGAAAGAAAGTTCGCTCTCGCAGATTGTCTTTAGCTTTTGAATATACTCCTGAAACACAGTTGAGCGAAAATGATGATTAGCAATAGATTCTTTTTTGAAACTTTTGATATGCACAAATTTGCCAAATTGATGATAATCTGCATAGCACTGACTACGCATACCACCTGGACCATGCTTCTGTAATGAATCAAAATAATTGCTGATAATTTTCTGTGCGGTTGTTTCCCTGCTTTCAGGAACTGAAAACGACATGATGTACCTTACCATAAATTAAATAGTTTAGGTTTCAGCCGGTTAATCTATGGCAATACAGGTATTAAAAATGCTGCATGGAAATTTTAGTACAAATTGAATATTTGATAAACGGTAAATTATTTTAATATGAACTTCCACTTTTTGCTGCCAGTTTTTGCTTCAACATTCTGGCAGCCATTGTGTAACCACCATCTGCGCCGTCAATAAAGTGAATGTGATTTTCATGCATATTACGAACGTAACAGGAAATGATAGATTCGCCGCTTGTAAATAACCCATAAAGTATTTCTCCTTGTCTTTCCAACTTGTCTAAAGAATGGGTTAATAATTGTCTTTGCGCTGCTGTGCCGGTAATAACCGTATTGATTCTGCCATCAATTACTAAAGTATCAGACAACTGAACCAGTTGCTTCAAATATTTTTTCCCTTCTTTAGTTTTGAAATAAAAAGTACCCAATAATAATTTCAACCAGTTTGTTACCAGCCAGCCCTTCCTACTAAAACCAAATTTTACTTTTGACTCTCTGTTCAGTTTTTGAAGAGTAGCTTTTAATTTTAGTTTGTCAACAGTGATTGGGTTTCTTGCTTCGTAATCTCCATAGGTCTCATTAAGCAGATCAACTATTTTTTTAAAAACAAAAGCCTGATTTTGATTATCTCCTGCAATTATCAACAGGCTTACAATTTCTTCCGATTGAGTTGGAGGTTTTATTTTATCCCAGCGACATTGCATGCCACTCATATCCAATTCGTATGCTGCGGCTTGTTTATTTTCAACCAGATAGTCTTTTCCTTTAATGATTTTTTCTGCATAAACAATACCATCACCTATAACTATTGGAATACTAAATAGGTCAGAAGATTTTAGTTTACTGATTTTTAGCTGATGCCCATTTTCATTAATTTCATTTACTGGCACATTGCCTACACGGAGTGATAAACCGAAGTTCTTATTTATATTTTCACTGTGTTGTAACAGCGCTTGTATGCAGCTGTCTTTGATATTGCCTGGAATCAAAAATGTAGCCCCATCTCCACCAAAGAAAAAGGGAATGGCAATGTCGTGCTTATAAGCAAGATTTAAAACAGCAACGATACTTCCTGTAGCGGCAAGATTTACTGTTTCATGTTTGCCAGCTGCTACGGCTTCTGTTGATTTTTTTATATCAGTAATTATAACATGCCAGGAGTCGGGCAGGTTATAAAATAAATGTGTCTCCATCAACAATTCGCTTAAAGGAATCTGATTGACAGGTAAACGGGAATAAAATAAATCAGTTGAACTAACTGGCTCCATAATCCGAACAATAACGAAAGATAGATAATTTCGGTTGTTGTTTATGTTTGTTTCGAAACGATCGTTGGGATTACAAATAAGTTCAGAGCTCAATTACTCCATTTGTACCACCGTACATGTTTGGCACTTCCCTGTCTGCATCAGTGTCATTTAGCCATTCAGCCTGATTTACCAGATATTTGAATTCATGAGAAGATCCTTTAGGAAGCGTTGTTTCGGCAATAAACTGTCCGTCCTTTCTTTTTTTCATTTTAAGTGGCTTTTGCCAATTATTATTGAGCCCAAAAATCTCAATACGTTCTGCATTATCAGTAGCAAAAGTGAATTTCACTTTACAATAATCCTTTGTCTTATAAATGATTTTTTGCACCATAATCTAACTTTTTTTCTTATCAATTGCTTTCGTAAATATCCGATTGTCCCATCGGAAAGTCCGCAAAATTACGTTTTAAAACCGTTTTAAGTTGGGTGTTTTGCAATTAAAATTGAAATTGTATCGTTGAATTTTTGTCCAATCCTATTTAGAACCAAATATCCGGGTTATGAAACAGCCAATTTGTAATGACCAGGGCTATATAGCCGAGTCATTTTGTTTGGAAGAAAGTTATACGCAACAATCTGCACGACTTGCTTATTTTAAAATCAATTCTTACAAATTATCACTCATTAAATCTTCTTTTAAAAAAACAAAAGAAGAACTGCAGGAGAATATAAAAACCAATTTGTTGAATTATACCCAGCCTGAAATTATTTTGGCTGATCTTGGTTTTTTTGGCTCCGAATTTGAAAATTGATTTTTGATCTCCAATTACATTACATGTGGTTAATTGTTGCTTTTAAAGTAATGGACTTCAGCTAAATACAACAACTTGCTTTCGAAATATTATTTACTTTTGAAAGAAAGTATGAAAAAATTCCCTTTTTTTATTGTTGCAGTATTATGCTCACATATTTGTTTTGCACAAAAAGGTAACAATACCGGGCTGGAAAATTATGAGAAGCCTAAAGAGTTAATAAAAGTATTGGAACTTAAAATGCCGTTAACGGTTGAAGATGATAAACCGGGCACCAGAGGTGCCTCTGTTGCATGGCATCCCATTCAAAAAAAGTATTATGCCGCCATGGCTGGAAATGTTGATTTTCCTTTTGCGGTATTTGATGTTAATGGAAAAAGACTTTCTCCTGATACTTTAAAATGCAAACAAGATATAAGGGGGCTTTGGTACAATCCTTTGGCTAAAACAATACAGGGGAATGCTTTCAATGAAGGAGGATGGTTTTACTACACATTAGATAAGAAAGGCATCATTTCAGGCTTTAAAGTTTTTAAAGAAGGACTCAATCAGCCTGATCAGCAAAGTGTAGGAGCATTTGACAGTAAATCAGATAAAGTCATATTTCTTTCTAATGAAAGTATCCATATTTATGATTTAAAGAAATCGGATTCAATTTCAAGTTTAGAAATTAAATGGGAGTCAGTGACTGAAGATGACTATTATGAATCTGACTTTTATGATTTATTTGAAACTCCTGAAGGTTACAACTCCAGTACTGTTGTTTATACAGGTATTAAAGGTGCGGAGCTGGGTTTTTTAAATGCAGATTTTAAAGAGATTGGGCTTTATGATATCAAAACAGGGTTGCTCTCAAAAACACTAACCTTGCCCTCAGATGCGCCTGCCGAAACGATTTTTAATTTCGCTTTTTCCAATGGCATTTACTGGTTTTTTGATATGGAAGCCAGAACATGGTATGGCTACAAATAAGCTGAAAAGTATCTATTTAAAAATGCGCTTCATACTGGAGCGTATTTTTTTTGATAGTTACCAATTATATTTATTAGCATAAAATTCCTTTCTCCAACTTTTTCTGAATCATCTTCTCCACATTCTCTTCACCATTCTGTAAATAACGCAAAACCATTGAGCAGACTGCACTATATTCTCCTATATTCGCAGGCGATTTATTCCCCAAATAAAATTAGAAACAGTGAGATTAAAAAGCTTAGAAATCAAGGGCTTTAAAAGTTTTGCCGACAAAACTGTGGTAAACTTTGATGAAGGTGTTACTGGCATTATCGGCCCAAATGGTTGTGGCAAATCCAATATAGTTGACAGCATACGCTGGGTAATAGGTGAACAAAAAATCAGTCATTTGCGAAGCGAGAATCTGGATAGCCTTGTTTTCAATGGCTCCAAAACCAGAAGCGCATCCGGTCTTGCAGAAGTGAGCCTGACATTTGAGAATACTAAAAACCTTTTGCCAACTGAGTTCAGTACAGTAACGATAACAAGAAAGTTTTATAAAAGTGGTGAAAGTGAATACCGATTAAACGATGTTCAATGCAGGTTAAAAGATATTCAAAATCTGTTTATGGATACGGGTGTCAGCACCGACAGTTATGCCATTATTGAACTGGGAATGGTTGACGATTTGATTAAAGACAAAGACAACAGCCGACGCAGGATGCTGGAGCAGGCCGCCGGAATTTCCATTTACAAAACACGAAAAAAAGAAGCCAAACTCAAGTTGGATGCTACAGAGCAGGACCTGGCAAGAATAGAAGACCTGCTTTTTGAAATTAATAATCAACTTAAAGCTTTAGAGAGTCAGGCAAAAAAAGCGGAGAAATATCACGAAATTAAAAAAGAATATCGTGAAGTAAGTATTGAACTGGCCAAAGCCTCATTGGAAGGGTTTAATCTTTCTTATACAGAACTCAATCAGCAGCAGGAAACTGAAACTGATAAAAAGATTCAGCTTGAAACTGTGATAGCTGCACAGGAAGCAGATCTGGAAAAAGAAAAACTTGATTTTATTGAAAAAGAAAAAGCGTTGCAGGTAATGCAACATGCTTTCAATGATTTGCTACAGGCTGTTCGTAGTCAGGAGAATGATAAAAATCTGGCTGCACAACGTCTTGAACACATGACGGAAAAAGAAGGCAGCTTAAAAGGTTTTTTAGCAAAAGCTTCAGGCCAGCTAAAAGGAATTGAGGAAAGTATCTCATTTACACAATCGCAGTTGAATGAAGAAGATCAGTCTCTTGCAGCACATAATGAAAAGCTGGAAAGCCTGCGATTAGAGGTAGAAGCTAAGCGAAATGTTTTGGATGAAAAGCGGCATCAATTGGATGCGCTTAGAAGCGAATACCAGAAAATACAAAGAAATCAATTTGATGCCGAGAAGACAGTAGCTGTTGCTGATACTTCAGTAAGTAATCTGCAAAGAACGATAAACCAGATAGAAGAGGACAGGGCTCAAAGAGAAACACAAAAGCAACATCTGGAAAGCGAAAGAGAGTTAAAGGATAAAGAGCTTTCCATTAAAAAAGTTGATTTGGAGCAGTTACAACTGCATCATGATAATACGAAAGAGCAAATATTACAAACGCAGCAAGTACTAGACGGGCTGCGCAATTCACTGGCCGAAGAGAACCGGAAATTAGATTCCAAAAAAAATGAACACGATCTGCTTAAAAGCATGATTGATTCTATGGAAGGTTATCCCGATTCTGTAAAATTTTTACATAATAACAGTAACTGGAATCATCAGTCACCCATTTTGTCTGATGTACTTTATGTAAAAGAAGAATATCGTACTGCACTTGAAAATGTGCTGGAACCATATTTGAGTTATTATGTTGTAAATGATTTACAGGAAGGACTGCAGGCGGTAAGATTATTGGATGAAAATAAAAAAGGTAAAGCAAATTTTTTCCTGCTGAATAAATTTGAAAGCGCAGGAAACGAAACTGCAAACCATCAATTAGAAGGAGCCATTCCTGCATTAAGTGTAGTGGAAGTAGATGTACGTTATCGCAAACTGGCCGAGCATTTGTTGGGCAATGTTTTTATTGCTGATAGTGAAGATGCATTGCAAAACAGTAATGGTTTTGTAGTAATAGAGAAAGGTGGCCGTTATGTAAAAGGAAAATATTCTCTTACGGGTGGCAGTGTAGGTTTGTTTGAAGGGAAAAAAATAGGTCGTGTAAAAAATCTGGAGAAATTACTGGAAGAAGTAACCGCACAGACCACCGTAGTGGAAGCTTTGCGTAGCGAAATTCAATCAAGGCATAATGAAGTAATTGCATTTAATGAAGACCTGCGTGAGACAACCATACGTGATACAGAAAAAGAAATACAGCAACTTACCAACGAAGTTTTTTCTTTGCACAACAAGCTGGAAAATATTCACTCATTACAAAACTCCAGTCAGTTTCGGTTGGAAGATTTGGTAAAGCAAAGTCAGCAAGTGTTTGCTTCTGTGGCTGATGTAAGAAATCAACTGGGTCATTTTAATGAACAATTACAGGCAACTACTGCTAAACTTACTGAAGCGGAAAGTGTATTTCGTGAAAGCGATCTCCATTACAACGATGCCAACAGGCAGTTCAATGAGTATAACCTGAATGTGACAAGGCAGCAGAGTAAAATAAATGGATTAAAGCAGGAGTTGGAGTTTAAAGGCAATCAGTTGCAGGATCTCAAATCTCAAATTGAAGGCAATAATAATCTGTTGCTGGAAACAAGTGATGGCATACAGCAGTCATCCTTGCAATTGAGCGAATTGGAGAATGGTTTGGTTCAAAAAATGAAGGATAAAGATGCTGAAGAGCAAAAATTGAATGAAGCAGATCAGGCTTATTACAATTTTCGCAATCATTTAAATGAAAAGGAAAGTGAGATAAGACACAAGGTGAAAGACAAAGAACAGGTAGAGCACATGCTGGTGGCTATAAAAGATAAATTGAATGAGCTGAAGCTGCAACTCGCCGGAATGAAAGAAAGAATGAATGTAGAATTTAGAATTGATTTGGAAAGCATTTTAGGGGAGGCCCGCTCAGGTGAAATTTCTGTAGAAGAGTTGCAGGAAAAAGCCGACCGTATGAAAAAGCGGTTAGAGAATCTAGGCGAAGTAAACCCTACAGCCATAGAGGCGTTTACTGAGATGAAGAAAAGGTATGATTTTATTGTGGAGCAAAAAACGGATTTGGTAACGGCCAAAGACAGTCTGTTAAAAACGATAGAGGAAGTAGAAGCCACTGCTAATCAAAAATTTTTAGAAACTTTCCATGCAGTAAGGGAGAATTTTCAAAAGGTATTTAAAACTTTGTTTACCGAGGATGATCAGTGCGATTTAATATTGGAAAATCCTGAAAACATAGCCGAAAGTGGTATAGATGTAATGGCAAAGCCAAAGGGGAAAAGACCAACATCGCTTACGCAGTTGAGTGGGGGAGAGAGAACCTTAACCGCAACGGCCCTTCTATTTGCGATCTATTTAATAAAGCCGGCGCCTTTCTGTATTTTGGATGAGGTAGATGCGCCGCTGGATGATGCCAATGTAAGTAAGTTCACTAATATGATACGTCAGTTTAGCGAAAACTCACAGTTCATTATCGTAACGCACAATAAGACCACGATGAGTACGGTCGACATTATTTATGGTGTCACCATGCAGGAGCCTGGCGTTAGTAAATTAGTTCCGGTAGATTTCAGAAGTCTGGAGAATTAATTTTTTGAATAGTTTATTAAACAAAGAGCCTGGCGATGCCGGGCTTTTTTATTTGTTGAAGTAAAAAATAAAAAACATACTACTACAATAAGTGTTAATAAATTTACTATCTCATACTTCCTAAAAACTTTGGATAATTATCCCTTTTAGTCCTAAGTGATATTACAATCCTATAGTAACGCTTACATTGAATGAAGTATAGCATATTGAAAGCTGATATAAAAAGACAAATGCCCAAAAGCACGGCAAACTTGTCAATTTTTTTCTCGGACATGGCATCCCCACTCTCATCCCTTTCCTGCCTATGTCTCCATACCTGGCTTTGTGTGTTAGTTATAGGACATTGGGCCGCTCGAGGCAATACTTCTTTTCTTTTAAATTGCATCTATGTTTTCGGAAAAAAATCCCAACCATTATGGCTGTGATTTAAAATGTGGGGGCAAGAAGAAATTTGAGTTTATTCCGTCTGATTTCCCTTAAGCACCTCTCTTTGTTTCTGCCTATTGCTGAAGTCTGATTTTACTTTATGCACAAAGGCACTTAATGAAAAATATATTCCACAACAAAGTAGAAATGCTGCAACGATAGCCCAGAAATACCAGTCTGCATCTTTATCAAGCTCGAATATGCTATAAAAGATTAATAAGACACAGCCGATAATGGAAGCGAAACCTATTAGCAACTTGGTAAAATATTGCTCACGATGACTGTTGTTAGACATAAAACATGATTTGGTTAATGGTTTTACGTCGTAAAATTAAGAGAAAAATAAATTTCTGTTAAGACATTTTACTTAAATCAATATAGGCCTCATAATTTTTAAATTTGAAATTCAAAAACGAGCATGTCTAAATTCTTTTTTATCTCCGTGTTTTTATGCTTAACGATAGCCGGGCATAGCCAAAATGCCCCAGAGGGTTTATTTATTGCATCAAAAGCTCCAGACTTTAAGGGCAAAGATCAGAAAGGGGAGGAGGTGCGTCTAAAAGACTTATTGAAAAAAGGTAAAGTAGTTTTGATTTTTTATAGGGGTTACTGGTGCCCTTTCTGTAATAAGGAATTGACGAGGCTAAATGATTCATTACAATTTATAACTGAGAAAGGTGCTACTGTGGTAGCGGTAACACCTGAGAAACCGGAAAATATTGACTCAACAGTAAATCGTACAAAGGCAACTTTTTCTATTTTATTTGATGATGGTTTGAAAATAATGAAAGCTTATGATGTGGCATTTGAAGTACAGGAAAACGTAGCTACTCGCTATCGCAATGCCGGATTGGATCTGGAAAAACTAAATGGCAAAAACGGTAAAAATCTTCCCGTGCCGGCAGTATATATTATAGATAAGGAAGCTACAGTTACTTATCGTTTTTTTAATCAGGATTATAAGAAGCGTCCATCGGTAAAAGAAATACTGGACAATCTATAGCTCATTCCTCTGTAATTTATTATTTTAATTTCCATTCCAGCTTGCCAATTTTTCCATTTCCACCTGCCAGAAAAACGGAAGTTCCTGTTTTTGCAATTTGGCAAACATGAAATCCTTCATTACTTATCCATTCCCAGGTTTTACCTCCGTTGGATGAATAATCAACACCATTCAGTCCGCAGGTAAGTAAATCTTCAGCCGATAAATATTCAACACAACTGCGATAACCATGTGGTGCTACTGTTGGGCGCAGCCAGGTCTTTCCGCCATTTTTGGTATATACACAATTATTATAGTTTGAGCTGTCTGCATTAAAATCGCCACCCACCACTACCATTTTTTTTCCTCCTTTTCTTTTATGATGATCCCACACGTCAATGGAATTGGCACCGGTAGTTTCTTTTCCCTGAATGATATTGTTTAATGGTAAACGGTCATTACGTTTATAAACTCTTGACTTTAAACCACCGGAAACAAAAACAGCTTCATCTCTGTCCAATGCTCTGATGTTTGTACCACTGGCTGCAAAGCAGGCTTCGCCACTATCGGTAATCGGTCTTTTTTCAAATATAATATCCTGCCAGGTATTACCGCCATCAAAAGTTCGGGATATAAAAAATCTTCCATCAATAGGGTCTCCAATAACGATACCTGCTTGTTCATTCCAAAATTCCATAGCATCTAAAAACATTCCTTTTGTTTTGTTTTCATATACCACTTTCCAGTTATCGCCACCATCTGTTGTTTTTAAAATATAAGCAGGCTCGGCCACACCCATGATGATGGCGGTACTGGCACCAAATGCTTCTATATCTCTGAAATCGGTTTTTTCAAAACCCGATACCTTATACCACTTCCAGTTTTTACCGCCATTTGTCGATTTGCCAACGGTGCCATTGCTTCCGCTTACCCATATAACATTGTCATTTACTACACTTAATCCACGCAGGCTTGTTTTTTGTCCGCTCGTCAATACTTGCACCGTTGGTTGTTGCGCATTAGATTTTATAAAAAAACAAATGGATAAGCCAATAAAAGCTAAAATTTTCTTCATTGGGATTTGATGTATTTATTAATAATTGATCATGGTTCTTTTGGTATAGCCGTCATCATCAAATTCCATTAAAGCATAAGCCGGTTCAAAATTATTGAAGGCACCCTTCCACCAGTTGCCGCATACCGCTCCATTACAGTAGTATTTTATGCCCTGATATGCTAATTCATCCTGCATGTGTATATGCCCGCTGATGCAACATTTTAGTTGTGGATAGTTGGCAAATATTTTTCGGAGCGAAAGAAAATCGGTGTGCATCAGGTTTCGCTTTATCATCAGGTCGCCATTGGCTTCAGTTTTTTCAAAATATAGACCGGCACATATAGAAAGAATGGGAATATGTGAAACCAGACAAATAAAATGGTCTTTAGGAACTGTTTCTAATTCTTTTTTAAACCATTCTAGTTGTGGTTCATCAAGCCGGGCAATGTAGCCACCGACTGGATTAAGTTGTGTACTGTCCAAAACAATAAAATGCCATTTCTGATGGGTGAAACTGTAATAGCGGTTTTTCATTTCAAATGTATCTACTACCCACAATTTGCCATATTGCGGATCATCCTCTGGTCTGTTTTCTTTAATAAACCATCCCCATATATCATGATTGCCTATTGTGTGGTGAACAGGAAGGCTATTTTCATTTTTCAGAATAGTTTTAAAAAGATCAAACTGGGTTGCCGTTTTCTGTTTATCAGCGGCCAGTGCATCCATTATGGCATCGCCGCCATTGATGATAAATGAGATACCGGGTTGTAAGTTTTGAGCATGATGTAATGCTTTTGCCATGCCTTTTTCAGGGTCTATGCCAGGCTTTAAATGGATATCGGAAAGATGTGCAAAACGTAATGTTTTTTTTCTTTCAGTATGCGCAAGCAGGGGAGAAGTTACTAAGCTGCTTCCAGCGAGTGCGGTTACATTTTGAATAAATGATTTTCTTTTCATATTTTAATATTGAGAATAGAAGATCAATTTTCAGTGGAGATGAAAATTGATTGAAAGATGAAAAGATAATAAATATTTTGAATGATTACTCCAACTGTTTCTGTAACTCTTCTTTTGATACGATTCCCTGATGTCGCCAGGTTTCTTTACCGTCTTTATAAATAATAAAAACCGGAATGGGCTCAATATTCATTTCTTTCATCAGGTTGGTTTGCACACCGGCGTCAATTTTTACAAGCAAATAATCCAGTCCTTTTGTTTGTTCTAGTTCCTTTAGTACTGGTTTCATTTTTACACAGGGCGGACACCATTCAGCACCAAAATCCACTAAAACTGTTTTGTGGCTGTTCACTCTTGCCTGATAATCCTGTAAACTCATTTGCGGTTCATTGCTCATGCCATCAACAGGTTTGTTCGCTTTTTTCCATGCAGTAATTCCGCCAGTAAGATCATAAAGATTGGAAAACCCGTTTTCTTTCATCCAGGCAACTGCTGCTGCACTACGTCCGCCTCCAAGGCAATACACATAAACGGGCTTGTCTTTATCTACATATTTCAACCTGTTAGCAAATTCTGTTTTATCCATCCAGTTAGCTTGCAATGCATTTTTAATATGGCCACTTTGAAATTCGCCTGCGGTGCGTACATCCAGAACTTGCGCACTTTCCAATGCTATCCCTTTTTGAAATCCATCAGGATTTAAATTCCGGCTTGAATCTTGCTGACTTTTACAAGAAATAGTAATGAGTAATAAAAAACAAATCCAGACGTTTTTCATATTGAACTATTTAAGAAGGTAAAATTAATCAAAATCAAAATCCGGTGGATTGCCAAATAAGGAAATTAATAACTGATGGATACTTTCATCAGTTCGGCATTTAAAATATGCCTATTTTTAGCGTTAAAAAATTAACCCAAACCATAATGAAAAAGCAACTGATATTTTTACTGGCAGCAATAACGGTGATTGTATTCTCCTGTCAAAAAGAACTGAGTTTTGAAGGCAGCAACCAGCCGGCTCAGGGAAGTTTACAAAGCGATGGGCTAGGCGATTGTCTGCCCAAAACTGTAAATGGTACTTATACAGCAGGTATTGAATTGGTGCCCGCAACCAACACTTTAAGTGTACAGGTTAATGTAACCCGAACTGGAAATTTTGTGGTTTCTACCGATACGGTAAATGGTTATTATTTCAGAGCCACCGGCATATTTACTACTTTGGGCATTAATAATATTTCATTGAGAGGTTATGGCACACCTTTCGCCTCTGGCACCAATAATTTTGTTGTAAAGCTTGACAGTTCCATTTGTGATATTCAGGTTACAGTAACTCAACCCGGTGTAGGTACACTCGCAGGTGCGCCCGGTGCTTGTGCACCTATTACTGTAAATGGAAATTATGCACCAGGTGCTACGATGGCAGCTGCCAATATAGCTAATGTAGATATAAATGTAATCACAGGTGGTAATCTTAATATAAGAACAGATACGGTGGCGGGTATATGGTTTAGCTATTCAGGCAATTTTGGAGTAGGCAGCAATCAAAATGTAATATTACAGGCACAGGGAACAATACCTTCAACTGAAACTGCTGGTCCCAAATTATTTACCGTAAAACTAGGTAGCAGCACCTGTACATTTACAGTAAATGTGGCTACACCTTCGGCAGGTACGGTTAATTGCACAGGTGCTACACCTATGGGTCTTTATATGGCAGGAGTTGCTATGGAAGCATCGGACTCTGTACGAATTTCAGTAAATGTAACAACAGCAGGTTCCTATACAATATCAACAGATACACTGGATTCGCCTACCGATGGTTTTTGGTTTAGTGCTTCTGGTGTGTTTACTGCAACTGGAAATACAACGGTTACATTGGTGGGACAAGGAACACCACATACTGCAAACACTTATACTTTCACCGTTAAATATGGCAGCAGCACCTGCACATTTACTTGTATAGTAGTGCCAACAGATTATTTTCCAAGAACAACAAACAGCAACTGGAGTTACGAGTTTGATGATGATGTGAATGATTCATTACTCCGTTATGTAAAAAATATACCGCCTTTAAGTGCCGGTGGAAACAACTTTGCCATCTTTATGCAAAATAGCGGAACCGGTGAAGATACATCCGGTTATTACAGAAGAAGTAGCGGCGATTATTCAGAATGGTTTGATGTGGGAGGTTTTTTGAATTATGACAATCCTTTGTGGGGTGAGTATATTTTTCTGAAAGATAATGTGCCTGCTGGTACCGTTTGGAAATCTGCCGGTTTTGCAGGAACTATCACCATTTTTCCAGCACCATCACAAAATGTGAACACCAGAATTAGTTCAAAAATTTTACAGAAAGATGTACCCATTGCTGTCAATGCTTCTACCGGAAACATCACCTATCAAAATGTAATCGTTGTAGAAGAGAAAATTGAATTGGAAGTAGCACCGGGTATTTGGCAGGATATGACTGCTATACTTGATCAATATGCTGTGAGCTATTATGCAAGAGGCAAAGGATTGATACTTGCTGAAGTTTATAATGCTGCAGGTGTATTGCAGGCAGGAAAGCAGGAGATGCGTCGTAGCTATGTATATTAATTCGCTAAAAATAGGATGGAATTCATTCCCCGATAAGTGCAATGCGTGTCGGGGATTTTTTTATGAATGATGTTGTGTGTTATCTGATAAAATAATTTCCTGTAATGGATCTTTGAAAATATAAACTGCCCCTATTGCAGATGTTACCAATGTAATCAGATAAAAAAGTAAACTAATGACAACGGCGGTTTCCTGCGAAAGTCCAAAATATAAGGAGCCTTGTAGGAATACAATTTCACGAATGCCTAATCCTCCAATGGTAAAAGGCAAAACTGATGCAATAGAAGAGACCAGAAATAAAAAAATAAGTTCAGTTTTGTGCACTTCAATATGAAGGGAAGCCATTATGAAATATATACAGATGACCTGAGCAACTTGAACGGCTATACCCAAAACAAGTGTAGGGAAAAAACTGGGAAGAAAATCTTTCAGCCAACGGTTGATAATATAAAATAATAATGCAACCGCCATTAATGAAAGGCCACAAAGACTGATGATATAGCCAATGTAGTCCAGAACAAAAATTCCATAAACCGACAGTATTAAACCCAATGCCAGCAAACCGCTAAAGCGATCAAGCAAAACGGCGGCCATCGTTTTTTTATAAGGGGCATTTAGTTTTTTCTTCAACAATAAAACTTTATATGCATCGCCGCCAATTGAGCCTGGTAGAAAAAGATTGTAAAACATGCCTAGCCAGTACAATTTCAGATTAGTCTGTTCTGTAAGCCGGATAAAAATATTTTTGAAATAGATTTTCAACCTCCAAGAGGCTATTATTTTTGAAATAACAAAAGCTATTAAAGCCAAAATGAGGAACAAAACGTTCGCTTTTTGAAATGCAGCCCCTGCTTTTGCAAAATCAATTTTTCCCGAAACATACCAAATACACAAACCGGATACGACGATTTTTAGCAGGAGCTTTAGCCATTTCTTATAATTAGATTTACTTTGTATTACTGTTGACATTTGAACTGCAAAATAATATTGAATTTCAATAAGATAGCCTACATTTTTTAGAATCAAGAAAAGATTGTTCACAATCTAAAAAATTCTTTACCAAGTATTTGGCAGGTATAGCCGTCACCCCTACCTTTGCACTCCCAAAAGAAAAATGGGATTTCACACATGTCGCAGCGAATCAGAATCAAATTACAATCATACGATCACAACCTGGTTGATAAATCAGCTGAAAAGATCGTGAAAACAGTACGCAGCACAGGTGCAGTAGTAACAGGACCAATTCCTTTGCCTACTCGCCGTAAAATTTTTACCGTGTTGCGTTCGCCCCACGTAAATAAGAAAAGTCGTGAGCAGTTTCAACTGGCAACTCATAAGCGCCTGTTGGACATCTATACTTCTTCCTCAAGAACTGTGGATGCTTTGAGTAAATTGGATTTGCCAAGTGGTGTAGAAGTTGAAATTAAAGCGTAATTATTATTCCCATTTGGGAATTTAATTCAAGTAGTTCTTATAAATAAAAATTTTCGTTATCTCTCAATCCTGAAAATTTCAGGAGAAAAGAGCTCTGACAATCAGTAATTTCTTGTTCATTTAATTGTGAACAGGAGAACATAAAACAAGCCATTCAGGGTTTGTTTACTGCCGGTACTTCTGATAGAAAGGAAAAGGTCGGTAGCAAACGGGGATTGACACCTCGTTCCGCTTTCAAAAGCGGAGCGGTAGGTATGTCCCAATAACCTTGCAGGCACAAACAGAACAACCATGAAAGGTATTATTGGGAAAAAAATTGGGATGACCAGTGTCTTTGATCCCGCAGGTAAACAAACAGCTTGCACGATTATTGAAGCAGGCCCTTGTGTGGTAACTCAGGTAAAAACCACAGAATCAGATGGCTACAATGCGCTGCAATTGTCATTCGGCGACAAAACAGACAAACACACAAACAAAGCCGAAAAAAATCACTTCGCAAAAGCTAGCACAGCTCCCAAAAAATTCTCTAAAGAGTTCAGAAATTTTTCAGTAGAAAAAAATATTGGTGAAACCGTTACGGTTGAAATCTTCGCAGAAGGAGATCAGGTTGATGTAGTAGGTACTACAAAGGGTAAAGGATTTCAGGGCGTTGTAAAGCGTCATGGATTTACGGGTGTTGGTGGTGCTACTCACGGTCAGCACGACAGACAAAGAGCTCCGGGTTCATTGGGTAACTCTTCTGATGCAAGCCGTGTAATGAAAGGTATGCGCATGGCAGGCCGCATGGGCAACGACAGAGTGAAACTGAAAGGTTTGAAAGTTGTAAAAATTTTCGCTGACAAAAATTATATCCTGGTAAGCGGTTCTGTTCCGGGCTATAATGGTTCAATTGTTTTAATTCAGAAATAAAAAACGGTGTTGAAGTTTAAATCTCAACACAAAAAATTAAATAGGATGCAAATAGAAGTATTAAATACAAAAGGTCAGGCCACAGGCAGAAAGGTGGATTTGCCAGAAGAGATTTTTGGTGTAGAGCCAAATAGCCACGTGGTGTACCTTGCTGTAAAGCAATATCTCGCTGCACAACGTCAGGGTACACATAAGGTGAAGACTCGTGCCGAAGTAAAAGGTGCTAGCCGTAAACTGCATCGTCAAAAAGGAACTGGTGGTAGCCGTAAAGGAAATATCCGTAACCCATTGTACAAGGGTGGTGGTACTATTTTCGGACCCAAGCCTCACAGCTATGATATAAAGTTGAATCAAAAAGTAAAAGCATTGGCAAGAATTTCTGCTCTTTCATCAAAAGCAAAAGACAATGCCATTGTAATTATAGAAGATTTGACACTGGATACGCCCAAAACAAAAACTTTTGTTGACATATTGGGTAATCTGAAAGTAGCTGACAAAAAAGTAATGTTTGTACAGCCAGGATTTAATGATAATGTGGATTTGTCCATGCGCAATGTGCCCACTGTATTAGGAGTTTCATTAAAGGATATCAATACTTACGATGTTGTAAACTCTGATGTAGTGGTATTTACAGAAAGCGCAGCAAAACAATTTTCAACAGCTAAATAAGCAAACTAAACAGTATGAAACTCTCTGAAGTATTAATAAAACCCGTGTTGACAGAAAAGGCAAACAGCCAACAGGATAAACTGCGCCGTTATGCTTTTAAAGTGTCATGGAAAGCAAATAAGCTGGAGATAAAAAAGGCGATTGAAAGTTTTTACGGTGTTACAGTTACAAAAGTAAACACGTCTGTAACTCCTGCAAAAAGCAAGAGCCGCTTTACAAAAGCCGGTGTAGTGAATGGTCGCAAGCCTTCTTACAAAAAAGCATTTGTAACAGTTGCAGTTGGAGAAACAATTGATATGTATTCTAATATTTAAAAGAGAAGCAGTTGCTGAAAATTCTTTTGAACTTCAGCAATCTAAAATCATATAAAGATTATGGCATTAAGAAAATTTAAACCGGTAACAGCAGGAACAAGATGGAGAATAGGTAACGCCTATGCTGAAGTAACTACCAATGTACCTGAAAAAAGTCTGGTAGAAGCTAAGCCTAGAACCGGTGGACGTAATTCTTCTGGTCGCATGTCAATGCGTTATAGCGGTGGCGGTCATAAAAAGAAGTACAGAATAATTGACTTCAAGCGTAATAAAGCTGGTTTGGCAGAAGTGCTTACGGTTGAGTATGATCCTAACCGTACAGCATTTATCGCTCTAGTGCAATATGCTGATGGAGAAAAAAGATACATTCTGGCTCCACAAGGATTGCAAGTAGGAAATAAAGTTGAAAGTGGATCAGATGCTGCTCCTGAAGTTGGAAATGCATTACCCATGAAGAATATGCCTTTGGGTACCAATGTGCATAACATAGAAATGCAACCGGGTCAGGGTGGTAAATTAGTTCGCAGTGCAGGTGCATCTGCTCAGCTAACCAACAAAGAAGAAAAATACGCAGTATTGAAAATGCCAAGTGGCGAGTTGCGTAAAATTTTAATTAATTGTGTAGCTACTGTAGGTGTTGTAAGCAATAGCGATCATAGCCTTCAAAGTATGGGTAAGGCAGGTCGTAATCGTTGGAAAGGAATTCGTCCACGTAACCGTGGTGTGGCGATGAACCCTGTTGATCACCCAATGGGTGGTGGAGAAGGTAAGGCGTCAGGAGGTCATCCAAGAAGCAGAACAGGTAAATATGCAAAAGGAGAGAAAACAAGAAAACCTGGAAAGTCAAGCAATAAACTGATCATTCAAAGAAAGGACGGTTCAAAACTTTCTAAATAATTAACAGGAGTTGCTGATAAAATATCGGCAAACGAAAAACTTAAACTTGAAATAACAAATGGCTCGTTCAATTAAAAAAGGTCCTTATATAGCCACTCATCTGGAAAAGAAAGTAATGGCTATGAATGAGGGAAAAAGCAAAAAGGCCGTGGTAAAAACATGGAGCCGTCGTTCTACGATTTCTCCTGATTTCGTTGGACACACTTTTGCTGTTCACAATGGCAATAAATTCATTCCTGTTTATGTAACGGAATTTATGGTTGGCCATAAGTTAGGTGAATTTGCACCTACTCGTCAATTCAAAGGACACTCAAGTAAGAAAGTAGACTAATTATAAACTATTAGGAAAATGGAAGCAGTAGCAAAACTTAGAAATTATCCAACATCGCCACGCAAAATGCGTTTGCTGGCCGATTTAATACGTGGTCAGAAAGTTGAAAAAGTATTGGCTGAATTGGAGCACAGCCCCAAACATCCTGCAGTACCGCTGCGTAAGTTGGTGTTGAGTGCCATCAGTAACTGGAAACAAAAAAACGAAGGTGGTGACGAAAGCCAGTTAGTTGTAAAAACCATTTTTGTTGACGGAGCAAGAACATTAAAGCGGATGCGTCCGGCACCACAGGGTCGTGGTTATCGTGTACGCAAACGTAGCAATCATGTAACAGTAATTGTTGACACAAAGGAATCAAAAAATTAAAACGAATTAATAAACCAATAACATGGGTCAAAAAGCAAATCCGATTGGTAACAGGTTAGGTATCATCCGTGGATGGGAATCAAACTGGTATGGCAGCAAAAAAGATTATGCTTCCAAACTGATTGAAGACCACAAAATCAGAACTTACCTGAATGCCCGTATTAACAAAGGCGGTATTTCTAAAATTGTAATTGAAAGAACGCTGGGTAAGTTGATTGTTACTGTACATACTTCAAAGCCTGGTATCATCATCGGTAAAGGTGGTGGTGAAGTAGACAGAATTAAAGAAGAGTTGAAAAAACTAACAGGTAAGGAAGACGTGCAAATCAACATTCTTGAAATCCGTCGTCCGGAGCTGGATGCAATGATTGTGGGTGATACCATTGCCCGTCAAATTGAAAACAGGATCAACTATAAGAGAGCGATTAAGATGTCAATAGCCTCTGCACTGCGTATGGGTGCCGAAGGTATAAAAGTAAAAGTAAGCGGCCGCTTAGGTGGTTCTGAAATTGCACGAACAGAGGAAATCAAACAAGGTCGTGTACCGCTTCATACTTTCCGTATGGACATTGATTATGCCAACGTATATGCGATGACAGTTTATGGTAAAATAGGAATCAAGGTTTGGATATGTAAAGGTGAAGTATTGAACAAAAGAGACCTGAATCCCAACTTCGTAGGTGGAAAAAGTGAAGTAAGCGACAGAAGAGAAAGAAGAGATGAAGGACATGGTGGCCGTCGTGATGACAGAAGAGGAGACAGAAGAGGTGGTGGAAGAGATAGAAAAGGATAATCAGAAAATAAAATTGAAGGAGTTCTAAATAAGGAACGAAATTTCAAAATAAAAAAAGATGTTACAACCGAAAAGAACGAAACACAGGAAGATGCAGAAGGGCCGTATGAAAGGCGATGCCAAAAGGGGCACTACGATTGCATTTGGTTCTTATGCTTTGAAAGCACTGGATCAGCATTGGATTACTGACCGCCAGATAGAGGCTGCCCGTCAGGCGCTTACCCGTGAAATGAAAAGAGAAGGTAATGTTTGGATACGCATATTCCCCGATAAGCCAATTACACGCAAGCCAGCAGAAGTGAGGATGGGAAAGGGTAAAGGTAATCTTGAGTTTTGGGCAGCAGTAGTAAAGCCGGGCCGTATCTTATTTGAAGTTGATGGAGTAAGTGAGCAAATAGCTCGTGCATCTCTGGCATTGGCTGCTGGTAAGTTGCCTGTGAAAACTAAATTCATGGTACGTCATGATCTTGTATCAGCGTAATAATTTTTAAAACAAAGAAGCAATGTCAAAAAAAACAGACTTTGTAAAAAGCATACATGGAATGAATGAGCAGGATCTGAAAGCTCGTTTGGAAGAAGACAAACAGCGTTTGAAAAAACTGGAATTTGCTCATGCTATATCACCATTGGAAAATCCAATGACGATCCGCGGGCTGCGTAAGGATATTGCCCGACTGAAAACAGAATTGAAGTTAAAACAACAAGCATAATAAAGCTTAAACAATGGAAGCAAGAAATTTAAGAAAGACCAGAATCGGAACAGTAACCAGCAACAAAATGACCAAGACCATTACTGTGGCCATTGAAAGAAAGGTGAAACACCCGATCTATGGTAAGTTCGTAAAGAAAACATCCAAGCTGCATGCTCACGATGAAAAGAATGAATGCAGTATTGGAGATATTGTAAAAATTATGGAAACCCGTCCTCTGAGTAAAACAAAAAGATGGAGACTGGTAGAAGTAGTAGAGAAAGTGAAATAATAAAACGATTAAGAGTACAAAGTATTTAGTACGGAGATAGAAAAAGTTTCAAGTCTAAATACGCAGTACTGAATACTAAGTACTAAAAAAATAAAAAGATGATTCAGCAAGAAAGCCGGTTAAATGTTGCAGACAACAGTGGCGCCAAAGAAGTCCTTTGTATCCGTGTACTGGGCAATAGTGGCCAGCGTTATGCAGGTATTGGCGATAAAATAGTAATAACGGTGAAAGATGCAATACCAGCTGGTGGGATCAAAAAAGGAACAGTGGCAAAAGCTGTTATTGTAAGAACTACAAAAAAAATGCGCCGTAAAGATGGTTCTTACATCCGGTTTGATGATAATGCGGTTGTAATACTCAATCAGGCTGATGAGCCAAGAGGAACCAGGATTTTTGGACCAGTTGCAAGGGAATTGCGTGATAAAGGTTATATGAAAATTATTTCACTCGCTCCCGAAGTACTTTAAATTTCATGGCTTTGATTGATACCAAATGAACAAAGCGTTTGAATTATAAAAAAAGAAAAGTTTAAGATAAAATGAAAGCAAGATTTAAGCCCAAGTACAACATCAAAAAAGGCGATAATGTAGTCGTTATTGCCGGTGATGATAAAAACACAACGAAACCCCGTTTGGTAAAAGAAATATTGGTAGAAGAAGGACGTGTAATTGTTGAAGGTGTCAACATCATCACTAAACACACAAAGCCTTCTGCTCAAAATACTAAAGGCGGTATTGTTAAAAAGGAAGCTTCTATACATATCAGCAATGTTATGTTGTGGGATGCTACTTCTAAAGCCCCTTCTAAAGTAAAAAGAGAAAGAGCAAATGGTAAGAGTGTGAGAGTTTTAAAGAAATCAGGAAGCAAACTTTAATTATCGGTAAACGGTAATTAGATAAAACGAAAATTATGAGCACAAAAAAATACATTCCAAGATTAGCTGGCAAATACAAAACCGATGTAGTTCCGGCATTAGTAAAAAAGTTTGGATACAAAACAGTAATGCAAGCCCCTAAACTGGAAAAAATCTGTTTAAACCGTGGTGTAAACGGAGCTACTTCAGACAAAAAGCTTGTGGACATTGCACTTGAAGAACTGTCAACCATTACCGGTCAAAAAGCTGTATCAACTTTATCTAAAAAAGACATATCAAACTTCAAATTGCGTAAAGCCATGCCCATTGGTGCAAGGGTTACATTGCGTGGTGTAAAAATGTTTGAATTTTTAGATCGTCTTATCGCAGTGGCCTTGCCACGTGTTCGTGATTTCAAAGGTGTTAATGAAAAATCTTTTGATGGACGTGGTAACTATACCTTGGGTGTAACAGAGCAAATCATTTTTCCTGAAATTGATATTGATAAAGTAAATAAAATTACTGGACTTGATATCACTTTTGTAACAACAGCAGAAACAGACGAAGAGGCTTATGCTTTATTGAAAGAATTAGGCATGCCTTTCAAAAATGCAAAAAATAACTAATTTAAAAGGATAAACAAATATGGCAAAAACATCAGTAAAAGCCCGCCAGCGCAAAAGGGAAAGAATGGTTGAAAAAGATGCTGCAAAAAGAGCGGAGCTTAAAAAAGCCGGAGATTGGAAGGCTTTAGATGAAATGGCAAAAAATGGCTCAAAGGTTCGTTTAAAGAATCGTTGTCAGCTTACTGGCCGTCCCAAAGGATATGTTCGCTACTTTGGAATCTCCAGGATTGCCTTGCGTGATATGGCACTTAATGGAAAAATACCAGGATTGAAAAAAGCAAGCTGGTAATAACGGTAAACAACATCAATAACAGATCTAATTAATATAAATTATGGTAACAGATCCTATAGCAGATTTTCTGACAAGAATCCGGAATGCTCAAATGGCAGGTCACCGTGTGGTGGATATTCCTGCTTCTAATTTAAAGAAGCGCATGACGGAAATATTGTATAAGCAAGGCTATATCCTGAAATATAAATTTGAAGATGACAGCAAACAGGGTATTATTAAAATTGCGTTGAAGTATGATCCTTCAACCAAGCAGCCAGCCATTCAAAGTATGGAACGTATCAGCCGTCCCGGTTTACGTCAATACTCAAAGCCTGCAGAATTTCGCAGAGTAAAAAATGGCCTGGGCGTTGCTATCGTTTCCACTTCAAAAGGAGTGATGACTGATAAAGAAGCCAAAGCAAACAACGTAGGTGGTGAAGTACTTTGCTACATATATTAAAGAAAAATGTTGTGATACATTAAGCCGCATTCCTTTCAGGCTGACCGGTTACAACAAAACAATAAATAATAAGTAAATAGGAATTAATTATGTCTAGAATTGGGAAAAAAGCGATTAGTGTTCCGGAAGGAGTTACAATCACTGTAGGGAAGGATAATGTAATAACTGTAAAAGGGAAAAAAGGCGAATTGAAACAAGCCATTGACCGTGATATTACAGTTGATGTAAAAGATGGTCAGGTATCATTTAATCGTCCTACCGATCAGATACGCCATCGTGCATTGCATGGACTTTATCGTGCCTTGGTTGCCAATATGGTAAAAGGTGTGACTGATGGATATGAAAGAAAACTGGAATTAATAGGTGTGGGTTTCAAAGCTTCAAATCAAGGAAATCTTTTGGACCTGGCAATTGGATTCTCGCACAATATCATTTTTGAAATTCCGAAAGAGTTGAAAGTAGCGACACAGCAGGAAAAAGGTCAAAACCCCCTTATTACATTAGAGGGTATCGACAAACAATTGATAGGGCAAGTAGCTGCAAAATTGCGCAGCCTTCGTAAGCCTGAACCATATAAAGGAAAAGGTATACGCTATGTGGGAGAGGTTGTACGTAAAAAAGCAGGTAAGACTGCCGGTAAATAAAAATTTTAAAGTATATGGTTTGGCTGTTCAAATAGCAGCTTAACAAAAAATAAAAGAGATGAACGCAAAAACTAAATCAGCAAGAAGGCAAAGAATCCGTTATAACGTTCGCAAAAATGTAAGCGGAACAGCAGTAAAGCCACGTCTTTCTGTTTTCAGAAGCAACACGGATATCTATGCACAAATCATTGATGATACAAATGGTGCTACTATCGCTTCTGCTTCTACTAAGGATAAAGAAATAAAAGCACAGTCTGGTACAAAGTCAGATAAAAGCAAAATGGTGGGTGCTGCTATTGCCCGTAAAGCAACTGAATTAGGTGTGAGTGAGGTGGTTTTTGATCGTGGTGGTTACTTATACCATGGTCGTGTAAAATCAGTAGCGGACGGTGCAAGAGAAGGTGGACTGAAATTTTAAGAGTAATAATAAAACTGTTTAAAATGGTAGATGGGAATAACAAAGCCGGAACAACCGGATTCCCGATACTAAAATCAAAATAAGAATATGTCAAAGTTAAACGTAAACAGAGTAAAAGCCGGAGACCTGGAATTGAAAGATAAAGTGGTTGCCATCAATCGTGTGGTTAAAACTACAAAAGGTGGCCGTGCATTCAGCTTCTCTGCATTGGTTGTTGTGGGTAATGAAAATGGTGTAGTAGGTCATGGTCTTGGTAAAGCAAAAGAAGTACAGGAAGCCATTACTAAAGGAATTGAAGATGCAAAGAAGAACCTGATCAAAGTTCCAGTAATGAAAGGTACCATCCCGCATGACCAGTGGGCAAAAGAAGGAGCAGCCAAAGTGCTAATTAAGCCAGCTGCACATGGTACAGGTGTAATCGCAGGAGGTTCAATGCGTGCCGTTTTAGAAAGCGCAGGACTTACTGACATATTAGCTAAATCATTAGGTTCGGCTAATCCACATAATGTGGTAAAAGCAACCTTTAAAGCTCTGGCTTTATTGCGTGAACCTATTCAAATAGCGAAAACAAGAACCTTAGATTTGAAGAAAGTGTTTAACGGATAATCATCATCTGTAATACAGATAAATTTGTCAAAATGAAAAAGATTAAAATAACTCTGGTAAAAAGCCCCATTGATCGTCCTGAACGTCAGAAACTGACATTACAGGCATTGGGTCTTAATAAAACTAATTCTGTAAAAGAAGTAGAAGCAACTCCGCAGATACTGGGTATGGTACGTAAAGTAACTCATCTGGTTAAAGTGGAGGAAGCATAATGAAATTTATTGTTTAACCACACAGGTTAATACAAAATAAGAAGCGAGCTCCGACGCTTTCGGGGCGTTAAGTAAAAAATAAAAGCAAAATGAAACTTCACGAATTAAGACCTGCAAAAGGTGCTACTCACAAAACAAAAAGAATTGGACGAGGTGATGGTTCAGGCCATGGTGGTACTTCTACAAAAGGTACTAAGGGTGGACAAAGCCGTGCCGGGTATAAAAGAAAAATGGCCCACGAAGGTGGTCAGATGCCTATACAACGTCGTTTGCCCAAAAGAGGATTTAAGAATATCAACAGAATAGAATACAAGGTATTCAACCTTGGTCAGTTTGATCAATTATCAGAGAAATATGGTATCAATGATTTTTCTATGGAAAATTTATATGCCAATGGACTGATCAGTCGCACCGATAAAGTAAAAGTATTGGGCAATGGTGAGTTAAAAGGAAAATTCAGTTTCAAAGTAAATGCGGTTAGCGAAAAAGCAAAGACTGCAATTGAAGCTGTAGGCGGAACGGTGGAGGTTATTAAGTAAAATTGTAAATTGCAACGACGCATTAAAATTGCGTTTTTAAAGTTTTTAGAGCACAAAATCATTTAATCCCCGTGAAGAAATTAATACAGACTCTTAAAAATATCTGGAGCATAGATGAATTAAAGAATAAAATTCTTTTTACACTGTTGCTCATTGGTATTTATCGTATTGGCAGCCATGTAGTATTGCCCGGTATTGATGCAACAAGCATTAAAACAGGTGGCAGCTCCAATGGATTGTTAGGCTTGATTGACTCTTTCTCCGGAGGTGCATTTAACAATGCATCTATATTTGCATTAGGTATAATGCCATATATCTCTGCATCAATCTTTATGCAGCTGGTAACAGTACTTGTTCCTACTTTCCAAAAAATGCAGAAAGAAGGTGAAAGTGGGCAGAAGAGAATCAATCAATACACCCGTTATCTTACCGTAGCGGTTACATTGGTACAGGCCTCTGCTTATGTAAAATATTTGGAACAAATGATTATGCAGGGCAACATGAGTATGATGCCTGGATTCACCAATTACTTTTTATTAAGCACAGTCGTAGTACTTACCGCAGGTTCATTATTTGTCATGTGGTTGGGCGAAAAAATAACTGACAAAGGTTTGGGTAATGGTGCATCCATTATTATCATGATCGGAATTATTGCACGTCTCCCAAATACTTTCTTACAGGAACTTTCAGCCAAATCAACCCCCAGCGGTCATATATTATTGTTTATTATAGAAATAGCATTGTATATCGCTATCAATATGGGTTGCGTATTAATTATTCAGGGAGTTAGAAAAGTGCCGGTTAATTATGCAAAACAAATTGTTGGCAACAGACAATTTGGTGGTGCCCGCCAGTTTTTACCATTGAAAGTAAATGCTTCCGGTGTAATGCCTATTATCTTTGCTCAGGCGATTTTATTTATTCCAACCATATTTGCAAATTTTAATACTGAAGGAAGTGGATTTTTAAAAGCACTAACTGACCAGAGTAACTTTTGGTATATGATCATTTACTCAGTAGTGGTAATTGCTTTTACATTCTTATATACCGCATTGATATTTAACCCTAAGCAAATTGCTGATAATCTGAAACAGAATAATGGATTTATTCCCGGAGTAAAACCAGGTCAACCTACTGTAGATTATATAGGTAACATCATGGATAAGATTACATTCCCAGGTGCCGTAGCACTGGCGTTAATTGGTATCCTTCCCGGTATAGTACAACGCTTCGGTGTTCAGCCAGGATTTGCTTCTTTCTTTGGTGGTACCTCTCTGCTAATTATGGTGGCAGTTATACTTGATACATTACAGCAAATAGAAACACATCTGTTAATGCGTCAGTATGATGGGTTGATGAAGAGTGGAAGAATTCAGGGCAGACAATCGGGTTCTGCAGTGCAGATATAATTTATTATTTTTTTTTGAAATAGAAAACCCTGCATTCTGCGGGGTTTTTTTATACGATATTTGCAGTTTATGATGATTGTAAAAACAGATGAACAGGTAGAACAAATGCGTCAAAGCGCCTTGCTGGTAAGTAAAACCCTTAGTGAGGTAGCTAAAATTTTAAAGCCTGGTATTACCACTTTATATATTGATGAACTCATTGGGCGCATCATTCGTGATCATAGTGCCATTCCCTCTTTTTTAAATTATAAAGGTTATCCATTTAATTCCTGTATTTCAGTTAATGATGTAGTCGTACATGGCTTCCCGGGCAAGAATGAGTTAAATGAAAAAGATATTGTCTCTATTGATGCCGGCGTAATTCTTAATGGATGGCATGGCGATCATGCTTATACTTTTGTTATGGGAGATGCTGATGATGAAGTAAAACGATTAATGAGAGTTACCAAGGATTCATTGTATAAAGGAATAGAGAAAGCAATTGCAGGAAATTATACAGGTGATATTGCATGGTCTATTCAGGAACATACTGAAAGAAAACACGGTTATGGCGTAGTGAGAGAACTGGTAGGACATGGGCTGGGAAGAAATTTGCATGAAGATCCACAGGTACCAAATTATGGAAAGAGAGGTAGCGGTAAGAAGCTAAAAGAAGGACTGGTTCTTGCTATTGAACCAATGATAAATATGGGTAAGCGCCAGGTTTATACTGATGATGATGGCTGGACAGTAAGAACACAAGACGGAAAACCTTCAGTGCATTTCAAACATGATGTATGCGTACGTAAACTTAAAGCGGATATACTTTCCAATTACCAGCCCATTGAAGCTGCAGAAAGAAACAATGCCAACTTATTCTGGGATTATTAAAGTAAACGAAATAAGGGTTCAATCCTTTTGTCTGTCCATATTTCCTGAGGACTGATATAGGTGTCCTTCATGTGAAAACCTACACCTGCTTTATCAAAAGCAGATTTTACCAGCTCGGAACAGATGTAGCTTTTATTTTTTTCTCTTTTCCCAATACGAAATAAAATCCGAGTCATAATACGGATGATCTCCCAATTGTCATAGGGCCTTGTCAATTCATCCAGACCAAAACATATTGCTTTTTTTATCTTCTCATGCTCCAGTTGAATTTTTAGTTTTGCCATTACAATTTGACCCTTGTAGGGGCGACGAGTACCTTTATAATCATGTAAATACTTTGATATAGGAATCAGTCTGATGCCAATTCGCGGCTCTGCTTCTAAAATAAGTATGCGGCCCAACTCTGGATCTTTATATACAATTGCTACATGACTCCATGCACTTTTGGTAAGCCGCTGAATAATTCCCGAAAAAGTATAGCTTCCGGAGCTGAAAAATATATCACCGGTTTGTAGTGCCTCCCTTATTTTTTCATAAGGTACTATGGGTAGTTGTTTAATTTGTTTTTTTGTAATAGCTTCAGCCATAGCAAAACGAACTTACAACATTTTCAACTTTCTTTGCTGAAAGAAAAATTTTGACCGAGAAAAAAACTGTAGTGATTATTGGCGGCGGAGCAGCCGGCTTTTTTTGTGCGATAAATGTAGCACGTTTGAATCCTTCACAAAAAGTAGTCATTCTGGAAAAATCAAATAAGCTGCTTTCAAAAGTCAGGATAAGTGGTGGAGGAAGATGTAATGTGACGAATGCCTGCTTTGATATTGGTATGTTGGCTCGCAATTATCCTCGTGGTGCAAATTTTGTAAAGAAGTCATTTCATCATTTTTCACCAAAAGACACCATTGACTGGTTTGAAGAAAGAGGAGTTAAATTAAAAACAGAACAGGATGGCAGAGTATTTCCTGTAACCGATTCATCTCAAACAGTAATCAATTGTTTGATGAATGAAGCAAATAAGTATGGAGTTGAAATTTTGATGAATGCTGAAGTGCTGGGCCTTGAGTATAAAAATAATCAGTTTGAAATTCTTTGTTCCGCATCCAGAAGATTGATTGCAGACTATCTATGTATAGCAACCGGTGGCTATCCCAAAGCTTCAATGTTCGAATGGCTAAAATCAACAGGGCATCAAATTGAAGCGCCACTGCCTTCTTTATTTACATTTAACCTGCCAAAACATCCCATTTGCAACATGATGGGATTAAGTGTGGCAAAAGCCAAAATAAAAATTGCCGGATCAAAGTTGGAGCAGTGGGGGCCTGTGTTGATTACACATTGGGGCATTAGTGGACCGGCTGTAATAAAATTAAGTGCATGGGGGGCAAAGGAATTAGCAGATAAAAATTATGAGTTTTCTGCAATTTTCAATTGGATTCCAGATTTTAATGAAAACACATTGGCTGAAAAATTGCAACAATTCAGAAGCTCACAACCTGCGCAAAAAATTTTTTCCAGAAATGAATGGGAGCTTCCAGCAAGGCTTTGGGAATTTTTTTGCAATGAAAGCAAAATTACCAATGAAATGCGCTGGGCCGATCTTCCTTCCGCCTTTCAAAATAAGCTGGTGAAATGTCTTTGTAATTACGAAGTTGTTGTAAAAGGTAAAACTACTTTTAAAGAAGAATTTGTAACAGCAGGCGGTATTCGGCTGTTGGAAGTAGAAGCGAGTACAATGAAGAGTAAAAAAATACCAAATTTGTATTTTGCCGGAGAGGTGTTGGATGTAGATGGCATCACAGGAGGTTTTAATTTTCAACACGCATGGACGAGTGGATATATTGCAGCTACAAATATTGCGAAAGAGTTTTCACCTACTTGATTTTAGTTGTATATTGTCCGGTAAATTTTTTTCTTGCTTTATTCCATTTTAAAAATATGGGTGCGGTTGTCTTCAATGATTTTTTTTAACAAGATCATTATTAATAAACCTGCAGCACTCAAAACCAAAGGACCGTTATTACTTGCCTGCAATCACCCCAACTCATTCTTAGACGCAATACTGCTTGATATTCTTTTTGAGCAACCAATTTGGTCATTAGCCAGAGGCGATGTTTTTAAAAAACCAATTTATAGTAAATGGTTATTAAAGCTAAAAATGTTGCCGGTGTATCGCACTCGGGAAGGTGTGGAAAATCTGGAACACAATTATAAAACCTTTGATGCATGCAAAAAAATCTTTAAGGAGGGTGGAAATGTTCTAATTTTCAGTGAAGGCCTTTGTGTGAATGAATGGCATTTGCGTCCTTTAAAAAAAGGTACTGCCCGACTTGCTGTAAGCACCTGGACAGCACAAGTCTCCGATAATTCAAAGAATAATGATCTTCTGGTACTGCCTGTTGGTATTAATTATAGTTCTTTCGACAAGATTGGAAAAAATGTGTTTATTAACTTTGGTCAGCCTATTACTTCAAGTGATATTAATTTAAATGAGTCGGATGGGAAGATGCATCTGCAGTTTAATTCTAAATTGCAGGCTGCATTGCAACCACTCGTTTTTGAAATTGAAAAAAACGACAAAGAAAAACTGAAACAGCAATTTGCATTGTCGCCAACTGCTTTTTTGAAAATATTACTTTTAATTCCTTCTTTCTTTGGATATGTTTTTAATGCGCCACTATATCTTTTTATAAAATGGTATGTTCTTCGCAAATTAAAAGAACCTGGTCATTTTGATTCTGTAATGCTCGCCTTACTTGCCTTTCTTTATCCTTTGTACGTTATCTTAATTGCAACAATCTTCAGTTTGATTTTTAATACCTGGTCTTGTTTTTTGATAATCATTGTCATGCCTTTGTTGGCGAAGGCACATGTTGTTGTAAAGAATAAAACAGGCTGAATTTAAAGTTATAAAAGTCTTGAAAAAGGGTATTGAAAATCAAGTATTTAGTGGAATGAGGGATGTATAATTTTCCCTCTTTGTTTATCCATCGCCAACCATAATAGCATATCTTTGCAGCCCCGAAATATTAAACCCCTTCGGGACTATTTTATCATGTTTGAAAACATAATTAGAAAACAATTAAACGCTGATGCACAGGAGTCTGCTTCTGCTTCTGCAGAAGAAACTACAGCGACAACAACTGCACCTGTAACAGCAGTAGTAGAAACTGCTCATGATGATTTTGACTGGAATGTTGACAAGCGCAATGTAATTTCTTATTCTGCAGAAGAAAAAGAAAAATTCCACAAGGTGTATGACAACACATTTGTACAATTGAATGATGGTGAGCTTATCAACGGCACAGTTGTAGGACTTACAAAAACGGATGTGGTACTTAACATTGGATTCAAATCTGATGGTTTGATTTCACTAAATGAGTTTCGTGATTTGTCAGGCCTCAAGGTAGGTGACGAAGTAGAAGTAATGGTAGTTGAGAAAGAAGACAGAGATGGTCATCTTAATCTGAGTCGTCGTCAGGCTCGTATTACCCGTGCATGGGAAAAAATTGTTGAGGTTCACAAAACTGGCGAGGTTATTACCGGAATTGTTACTTCAAAAACAAAGGGCGGTTTGATTGTAGACGTCTTTGGAATGGAGACTTTCCTTCCTGGTTCTCAAATTGACGTGAAGCCAGTTACTGATTACGATCAGTTTGTTGGAAAGACAATGGAATTTAAGGTAGTGAAGATTAATGAAACTATTAAGAATGCTGTTGTTTCTCACAAAGCGCTTATTGAAAGTGATATTGAAGCTCAAAGAGCTGAGATCATGAGCAAATTAGAGAAAGGTCAGGTATTAGAAGGTACAGTTAAGAATATGACTGACTTTGGTGCGTTTATGGATTTAGGTGGATTAGATGGTCTGCTTTACATTACAGATATTTCATGGGGGCGTATCTCACATCCTTCTGAAGTATTGAAGTTGGATCAGAAGATCAATGTAGTGGTACTTGATTTTGATGATGAGAAAAAGAGAATCAGCCTGGGTCTGAAACAATTAACACCACATCCATGGGATGTATTAGGTGAAAACATTGCTGAAGGTAACACTGTAAAAGGCAAGGTTGTAAATATTGAAGACTATGGTGCGTTTCTTGAAATTCAACCTGGAGTTGAAGGACTGGTACACGTATCTGAAATAACTTGGGCGAATACACCAATCAACGCCAAAGAATTCTTTAAACTGGGAGATGAGCATGAAGCAAAAGTGGTTACCCTTGATAAGGAAAGCCGTAAGATGAGTCTTTCTATCAAACAACTTTCACCAGATCCCTGGAATGAAATTGAATCCAAGTTTGCTGAAGGAAGCAAGCACGCTGGTTTGGTTAAAAATATTACCAACTATGGAGTGTTTGTAGAATTAGCGCCTGGTATCGGAGGGATGATTCATATCAGTGATTTAAGCTGGTTGAAACGCTTTAATCATCCAGGTGAGTACACTAAAGTTGGTCAGAACATTGATGTTATGATCATGGGAATTGATAAAGAAAACCGCAAGCTGCAACTTGGCCATAAACAATTGGAAGAAGATCCCTGGAATACTTTGCAGGATACATTCGCCATCGGCACTTTGCATGAAGGTACTGTAAGCCGCAGAGATGATAAAGGTGCAACAGTTCAGTTATCTTATGGTCTTGAAGGATTTGCTCCAAACCGCCACTTAAATAAAGAAGATGGTAAGAGCATCGGTGCTGATGAAACTGCACAGTTTATGGTAATTGAGTTTGACCGCAATGAAAAACGTATTGTGGTTTCTCATAGCCGTATTTGGGAGCAGGGACAAGTAGAAGCTGTAGAAGCTGCCAAGAAGGAAGCTAAGACTGAAGCAGATAACACCCGCAAGGCTGTTAAAAATGTTCAGAGTAAAGTAGAAAAAGCTACTTTAGGTGATCTGGGTGTTTTGGCTGATCTTAAGAAAAAGATGACTGAGGGTAATGCTTCAGATGAATCTGCAGCTGGCTAAAACTAAAGTTTATACTTTACAATATAGATTTCTCACAATTGAAGAGGCTGATTTTTCAGCCTCTTTTTTTTTGTTCAATATTTTTTAGCTACTGGTTTTTATTTCGAAAATGCTTTTTTTCGCTTTATTCGAATCGTCGCATTTTTTTCCAGACTACTGGAAAGCCTTATTTCATATTTATTCTTTCCATCATCAATTGTCATCAACGCAGTATTGGGTGGAATTAATCCGAGATTTTCTGCAAACATGGAAATTTCATTTGAACTTAATAAAGAATCTAATGGTAGTTTAATACGTATGGATCTATGTGTCAATTTTTGGTTAGACAGAATTAGCTTCTGGTTGTAAAATATTGAAATAATATCGCCGTCAATTTCTCCGTTATCATAAATGCCTACCATGACGGTGTCTGCATCAACTTCTATTTCATTTACTATTTCATTCTTTCTTTTTGTGTATTCATTTTCGGTAGGAATATTGATGATTTTATTAGGAGGTGGTGTTACATTCATCGCAACCAATGTATCGTCGGGTGTGGGTTTCCATACTTGAAAGGTTTCTTTGTATTCTCTTATCGCATTTAGAACCGAATCTATTTTACTGGCATCAGCATTCTTTACAAAATTAAATCCTACTTCCAGACAGGTGTTTTTGTAATCCGGCAGACTAAAAAAGGAACCAATCAGATTGGAGCCCGCCTGAGCTACTCTTAAAGTAGCAATCAAGTTCATCATACAATCAATCTGAAAACTGCTGTTGGAGCCAAAATAGGTGAGGGGAATATTATAAAGACTAATCCTTCGGTTGGATGCATCGTAATCTCCTTTCACTTCAAAACTGCGGTAAGTATCTTTAAAGAAATAATTCAAAACACCTTTCACATAATTTTTCTCGGGTTGCAAAATCAATTCTACCATGTAATTGTTGGCAGCATTTGCTGTTTTTACATTTGCAGTGCCATACCAGTATCCAAATACTGACTGGGCTTTTGCACTGAAGCAAATAAACAATAGCGGTAAAAAAAAGGTTTTCTTCATACTTGTTGACTGCGTCAAAAATTGTTCCTGATAATTATTTGTATCTTCAAAATATCTATTTTATATATTTTTTCATCTCTCTGTCTGCATCTTTTTGTTTGATACTTTCACGTTTATCATGCATTTTCTTTCCTTTAGCAAGCCCAAATTCCAATTTTGCCAATCCTTTTTCATTAAAGAAAACCCGTAAAGGGATTAAGGTATATCCTTTTTCTTTTAGTTTGGCTTCTATTTTTTTTATCTCTCTTTTTTGCAATAATAGTTTGCGGTCTCTTAGTGGCTCATGATTATTAACTGTACCATGCGTGTATTCAGCAATGTGAAATGACTTGAGCCAGATTTCTCCTTTATGAACTAGGCAATAGCTGTCATTAAAGCTTGCCTTTCCTTCTCTCAAAGATTTTACTTCGGTACCAAGCAACATCATGCCAGCTTCATATTGATTATCAATGAAGTATTCATAAGAAGCTTGTCTGTTTTTTAATTCAGCCATAGGGCAAAAAATAAGAGGCAAATTTACCTCTTACTTTGTTAATTATATGGGAAGTTTAATTTCTGAAAAGTTTGATTAGTGTAGCCAGCTTTTCTTTTAATTCTTTTCGAGGCACAATAAAATTGAGAAAGCCATGTTCCAAAATAAATTCACTTCTTTGAAATCCTTCTGGTAAATCTTTTTTGATGGTTTCTTTTATCACACGAGGGCCTGCAAACCCAATCAATGCACCCGGTTCTGCAATATTTAAATCGCCCAACATTCCAAATGAAGCTGAGATGCCTCCAAATGTAGGGTCGGTTAGTAAAGAGATAAAAGGAAGTTTTGCGTCACTGAGTTGAGATAGCTTTCCGCTGGTTTTTGCAAGCTGCATTAGTGAAAATGCACTCTCCATCATTCGGGCACCTCCACTTTTACTGATTACCAGATAGGGTAGCTTATGTTCTAAACAATAATCAATTGCTCTTGAAAATTTTTCACCCATTACACTTCCCAGAGAGCCGCCAATAAATTCAAAATCCATACAGGCAACCACAATTTCGTTGCCATTTATTTTTCCTACTGCTACACGCATGGAGTCCTTGAGGTCCGTTTTACTCCATATATCATCTAACCTTTTTTTGTAGGGCTTTAAATCGGTAAACTCCAAAAAATCTTTACTGCGAATATTTTCAAAAAGTTCGGTGAATTCGTTGTTGTCAAATAAAATTTCATAATACTCATGACTGCCAATACGATGATGATATCCGCATTTGGAGCAAACAAAGTTTTGCTCTCGCAAATCGGTTACAGTGCCTATGTTGTTGCATTCAGGGCATTTGACCCAGAGGCCTTCAGGTATTTCTTTTTTCTCAGATGTTTTGGTGCTGATGCCTTTTTTTATACGCTTAAACCAACTGGCTTTTGATTCTTCAGTTTTCCCTTCTTCTCCAGCAAGATTTGCGTCTATGTCTTCAACTTGTTTGGCCATATAGGAGAGTTGAGGTACAAATATAGGAATTGAAAAATAAGGAATAGATTTTTTGGTCTGATCTTAAAAGCTATTAATAGTGGTAATACTTTGCTATTGTCCTCTTTTAAAACATTAATTCAAATGCGTATTAATTTCTCCGATTTCAGTTGTTCCAAAATTCTTTATCACATTATACAATGTATCCCTTTCAACAGGAATTCGTTTTACCTGTTTTATTAGATTTGCCAATTCTTCGGTAGTCATTGTAGGTGATTGCTCCTCCGAGCCAGCCATGCTGTAAATTTTTGTAGTATCATCAATGGTGCCGTCTATATCATCCACGCCAAATGCAAGAGAGAGTTGTGCATTTTGACGCCCCAACATGGGCCAGTAGGCTTTTATATGCGAGAAGTTGTCTAAATAAATTCTGGCAATGGCATACAAGCGCATGTCTTCTATATGCGAACTCTCTGCTACATGGCTCATGTCATTGTCTTTGTTTCTAAATTTAAGGGGGATGAATGTGTTGAATCCTCCAGTACGATCCTGCAATTCACGAAGACGACGCATGTGGTCAATACGATGTTCGTAGTTTTCAATATGTCCATATAGCATAGTGGCATTAGAAGGCAGCCCCATTTGATGTGCAGTTTCATGTATCTGAAGCCATCCTTCAGCATCCACTTTATCGGCACATATTTTTTCTCTTATTTCGGGATGAAAAATTTCGGCTCCACCACCCGGTATAGAATTGAGTCCCGCATCTTTCAAAAACTGTAAGCCTTCTTTTACACTTACTTTGGCTTTGCGAAACATATAATCGTATTCAACAGCTGTAAATGCTTTTATATGCAAATCGGGGCGATGTGTTTTTATGGCTTTGAGCAAATCGGCAAAAAACTTAAGATCCATTTTGGGATGAACACCGCCTACAATATGTACTTCGGTAATGGGCTTGCTATCATAAGCTTTTACCATGTGCAACATTTGGTCAATACTCAGTTCCCATCCGTCTTCTCTTTTTGCATAGAGCCTGCTATAACTACAAAAATTGCAACTAAATACGCATACATTAGTTGGTTCTATGTGAAAATTGCGGTTAAAAAAAACTTTGTCGCCGTGTTTGCTTTCTTTAATAAAATTTGCAAGACTGCCTACAAAACCCAAACTCCCATTTTCAAATAGTTGCAGACAATCTTCATCTGTAATACGTACTCCAAGGGTCACTTTCTCAGCAATGGATGCCAAATCTTTTGAAACGTCAATTGCACTTACCATATTCTTAGTTATTTTTCCACAGCAAAGTTAAGCCCACAGGGTTTATAGTATTAAAATTCCTTATCTTCCCCCTTCACTTTTTTTAATTATAATTAAATAACACTGCTATATGAATTTGAAACATCGGTTAACGGTGATGAGTTTTCTTCAATTCTTTGTATGGGGAGCCTGGCTTATTACGATAGCTACTTATTTTTTCTCACATAATATGGGCACTGGTGCACAGTTTGGAGATATCTTTTCAACATTGGCTTTATCATCGCTTTTTATGCCCGCCCTTACTGGAATTATTGCGGATAAATGGGTGAATGCAGAAAAACTTTATGGAGTGCTTCATATACTTTATGGCGCTATTTTATTTTATGTGCCTCAGGTACACGATGCCGATACTTTGTACTATGTAATTTTTGGTGCTATGATTTGCTATATGCCCACCATTTCCTTGTCCAATTCAATCGCCTACACCATTTTGAAAAATAATAATTATGATGTAGTCAAGGATTTTCCGCCCATTCGTGTTTGGGGTACTATTGGTTTTATTGCTGCTATGTGGGTTACCAATCTTACAGGCAGTAAGGATAATACCAACCAATTTATCATTGGTGCTATCGCTGCAATTATACTGGGTATATTTTCATTTACGCTTCCTAAATGTCCGCCTCAAAAAACGATTGCAAAAGATGCTTCCATTCTCGAGGAGTTAGGCTTAAAAGCATTTAGTCTTTTCTCTAATTATAAAATGGCGGCCTTTTTTATTTTTTCTATGTTTCTGGGTGCTGCATTGCAATTGACAAATATGTATGGTGATGTGTATTTAAGTGAATTTGGTAAGGTGCCCGAATATCATGATTCTTTTGTAGTAAAGTACTCTACAATAATTTTATCAATTTCACAAGTTTCAGAAACACTTTTCATACTTGCTATTCCATTCTTTTTGAGAAAATTTGGAATCAAGAAAGTAATGCTTATTTCAATGCTGGCCTGGGTAGTGCGTTTTGGATTATTTTCTTATGGAGATCCTGCAGGAAATCTGTGGATGATTATTTTATCTTGTATCGTATATGGAATGGCTTTTGACTTTTTTAATATCTCCGGTTCCTTATTTGTTGAAACTACAACCGATTCAAAAATAAGATCCAGTGCCCAGGGTTTGTTTATGATGATGACTAATGGAGTAGGGGCTTTTTTGGGAAGCCGAATAAGTGGGTGGATGATTGATAGATATTATACTGCTGCAAATGGCGATAAACAATGGCATGGTATCTGGCTCAGTTTTGCCATTTATGCTTTAATAGTGGCGGTGTTGTTTGCAATTTTTTTCAGACACAAGCATAACCCCAATGCTAATTTAGAAGTAAAGCATTGATAAAAAATAAACAAAAGAAGTAGCTGTATCTAATTCATGATTTATGAATTGAATCGTGCTACTTCTTTTGCCTTTTCATAGTTACATTAGTCCAGTTGCAATAGTTTGTCCTTTGGATACTTCACTTCGTATTTGAAGCCAATTTTATTTTCTTTTCTGGCGTCAATGTTTATTTGCCAGGTGAGTATCTGGCTATCTTCATCCAGTTTGGCCCCTTCATATTTTCTATCCTGCACTTCTATTTCTTTTTGTGTGCTGATGGGAAACTGATCTTCCACAATTAGATGAATGGGTTGTTGTTTATTATTTCTAACCAAAATTTCATATTGTCGTGTGTCGGTGCGATTGCTACCCATAAATTTTTTTGAACTGTATTCTTTTACTAGTGTTCGTTTTACGGCTACGCCTTTATCTTTCCCCAGTGAAAGATTGAGCGTATCACCTGCATTGATAAGATCCAGAACAGATTTCCCCAAAAATGTTCCTTCAAAAAACAGATTGGCTTCTCCCGGAAGTAAATTTAAATGTTGCCAATCAATAATTTTTGCGGTAAGATAGGCATCGGGGTCAAGTTTTGGAGCAATGTAATATTCATAGTCTGCTTTTACTTCATATCCATCTATGGTTGCCATATAGGTTTTTCCGTCATTGAGTATTGTATAGGGTTCTTTTATTTCATAAACAGTGGTGGTGGGTTGGTAGGTAATGGTTGTAAACAGGTCTTCATTTCTTATCATGTCGCTTGAAATAGTTGATACACCTCTAATTTTAGTTGTTGAATATCCAAGTTCTTTGCTCTGTACCCTTTGTCCCAAAGCTGTTACGACTACTTCAGCCATTTGATTATTATCTTCAGTCAAAGTAATGGGCATATAAGGTAAATTACCAATTACCATTTCCGTAGCATTAAATCCAACCGAAGAAACAGTTACTACATCACCCGGTTTTGCATTTAATTGATAATTACCACTTGCATCTGTTGCCGTTCCGGTTTTTGTACCTTTAATAAATACAGAAGCACCGGGGATGGGGTTGCCTTTCGTGTCCAATATAATTCCTCTAAATCTATTTTGCTGATAAGTTCCCTGAATTGTGTTGGCTACCGGTCTGTATGCATAAGCATATTTTAAATACCAGGGAGCAAGATTGGGTTTGGTGCCATTCTCATTTGGATTTCCGGTGGATAAAAATAGTTTGATGTCTTTCCAGTCTTCACCACTGTTTTGAAAAACATTTGCTTTGTAGTCCATCTTGATTGGGCTGCTTACATCTTTCACCCTTATATCATAGGTGGGAAACCAACCTGCTTGCTTTACCAGATAGCTTAATGTAAATTGAGCAGATGCGGCTTCACTTGTATTTATAGTAACATGAATTTCACTTGTTGCAGTTTCTGCATTTTGTTTCAGATAGGCTAATTGTTTATTCATCTTAAGTAAATCGGCATCCAGTTTTTTTAGAATGCGTGATGCTTCCATTTGTTTCTGATATACTTCGGTAAGCCTGCTTCTTTGAAAATCGGCAGCATCTTTTAAATCAGCCGCTTTTAGTCCATTGTTGGCTCCGCCAATTTGCTGGTTCTTTACAATTAAACCTTCTTCCTGTTTATATACATTGAGAATGTTTTTTTGCAATGCTATTTTTTCTAATTGTGCTTCTTTAAGATTTTCAATTTCTTTTATTTCGTCCTGTTTCTGTTGTTCTTTCAGATAGTTTTGCTGATGAATGACAGAAAGCACTGTCACCCCACTGTTATCAGCTTTTACCTGAATACTTTGTTTGTCTATGGAAGGAGAAATATTATTAAAGACCAATTCCTGTTTTCCATTTGTAAGATTTGTTTTCGTTGTTCTTTGCACTTGTGCCCCATCCAGAAATACAGTTACTTTTTCAATCTTGGTTTCTATATTTCTTTTTGTTTGTGCTTGTGAAATACTGGCTGTTGTTAATGCGATAATTAGTAATATCTTTCTCATAAATTTTTTGGTTTAAAAGAAAGGATGCTTTGATTTTGATAATTGCATAAAAAAACCGGCGCCAAGCCGGAGATTTTTGAAAGTCAGATTTGAGATTTCAATAATTTAAGTGATTAATTGAACTACAGGGTTTTTTATTACTTCCCACTTTATTTTATTTACTTTTTTTAAATCTCCAATAATTCTAATCTGACTATTGAGCCATTCTTTTTTCCATTCATTCAATCCTTCAACAAAATATACGCCAACATTCTCAGCCATTATTGCGGGTCTTCCGTTGATATTTCTAGCGTTGCCTATAATGTCAATTTTCCTTTCAGTTTTTTCCCTCCTCACTGCTTTGCAATTTTGCGAATACAAAAGCGGTCGCTAACAAAAATATTGCCTATGTTATCAATGCTTAGTCCGGCTACATATCTAAACATGGCTTTGGAGCCCACTGCATCTCTAAAATCTTCTGTTTCGTTTCCGGCTATAGTAGTTACAATGCCGCCCGGTGTGGCTTTACGTATTCTGGTGTTTTCGCCTATGATCAAATTATCGTCTTTATCCACTGCCAGTGCATTGATGCGCATAAATTTTGCTCCTTTGCCTGTTCCATCATTGGCGCCGGCGGGCCTGAGGCCATCAAAGTCGCCAACAAAATTGCTTACAACCCCTGCAGGAGTAATTTTTGCAATACAATTTCCTCTGCCCCCATTTTGGGCTACATAAATATTTCCTTTGCTATCCACTGCTATGGCCCGGGGTTCTCTAAGGGTGGCATTTTTTCCCAGCCCGGGTTTAAAATCACCACCTATGCCATCGCCGGCTAGTGTAGTTACTTTGCCTGCGGTACTTATTTTTCTGATGGTAAAATTGTAAGAATCGGCTACATAAATATTGCCTTCTTTGTCAATACATAAACCTGTAGGGTTGTAAAAACCTGCCTCTAACCGGTTGCCATCATCTTTTCCTTTATAGCCTTCGTCGCCTGCATATCTTTCCACTTTTTTATCGGCTGTTATTTTATAAATGGAATGATCTCTGCCGCTCGCTAAATATATATTGCCGTCTTTGTCCACACAAATTCCATCTTGCCCGGGCAGAGCAGCAAGGCCAAGATCGTTGTAATTGGCATCCATAGCCCCAATGCCAAACAAGCTGGTAACATGGGTTGCCGCATCCACTTTGCGCAGCACAATTTCATCTATTACATAAAGATTATTGTTGGCATCTATGGCCGATGATTTTACTGTGCCTGAAAAATGTGCTTTCTGCCCAAGGCCATCCATATTTTTGCCGTCTTCTTCCCATCCGGCAATGGTGGTTACTACCCATGTTTGGGCTAATAGTAGATTGGGTAATAATGAAAGGCTTGTAATCAGCAGGATAAAAAATTGTTTTTTCATTTCTTTTGAGTATTTAATGTTTTATGAAATATTATTGAACATATATTGCTCTGGCAAAATTTTTTCCGGCGCCATTGTAAACTTTTGTGGCCGTTCCATTTTTCCAGTAGTGCCCTTGTTCCAGTGTTGGATTGTTGTATAAAAAGCCCAGGCAATAAATATCGCTGCCCTTAATAAATCCATTGGTAAGCTCGCTATTGGTAACAGCATCGCCCAGCATCGTTTTTGTACCATTTTTCCAATAGGTTGCAACAGCTTTTCCGGATGCATTTGTTTCGTAGCCCAATATATAAACATCACTTCCCTTTACAAGAATGCCACCCTCTGCTGCAGCAGTGTTTACTCCATTGGTGAGCCAGGTTATTACATCATTTTTGTAATACACTGCACGGGATAAAGTAAGCGATGGATCGTATTCGTAACCGGAAATGTAAACGTCATTGTTGTGTACTGCTATGTGATTAAAATTGGCACTAAAAGGAAAATAACCGGACACAATATGTTGTACACCGTTTTTCCAATACTTGCTTACCGAATTACCTGCTGCTGTGGTTGCTTCTCTGCCCAAAACATATACATCTGTATTGGTTACTGCTATATCATTCAGTACTGCATTGTAAGTGCCATTGGTAACATTAATGGCAGCGCCGTTTTTCCAGTATTTCGCTATTTGTATTCCGGCTGCATTTGTTTCGTATCCACAAACATAAACATCGCTTCCAAAGGATGTCAATGCAAATGAGGCTGCATCCGTACTGCCATTGGTTAAATAATTTGCAACACCATTTTTCCAATAAACCGCCCGATATTTTCCTGCGGCTGTATAATCATATCCGCAGGCATATACATCATTGCCCACTAGTATGATATCATAGGCTTCGGCATCAGATGGATGACCGGGATTTGCAGGCGACAAATCTACTTTCACTCCATTTTTCCAGTAACAGGCATACCATTCATCATTTCCATTATAGGCATGTCCGGCTACATAAATATTGGTTTCGGGTAGAGTACCGTCGTTGTTGTTTTTTTTGCAGGCAATAAGGCTTGTAAAGGCTGATACGAGTAAAAACAAAAACTTTTTCATGGGTTTGTTTGTTGAAATTGTTATTTGGTTTGTATGGCTGCTGCACATTTATCAATATTCAAGGCCCCGTAGTTAAACGTGTGGCGGCTACCATCCTTTAGCGTTACAATACATTTTTTACTTAAAAACGATTTTTGAATTTCTACACTTATGATGTCTTCTTTGTTTATTTCCAAAAAACCTTCGCTGCCCCATTTTACATACAAAAATTCTTCTAAAAGACCCTTAGCGCTATAATCAAATTTTGCATCATACAAAAGCCGCTTGTTGGTAACTAATAGTTTACCGTTGAATTTTCCGCCCTTGGGTGGTTCGTATAGAATGGTCCAGGTATCTATTTTTTGTTCATTGGGGAGAAGTGTAATATTCATTTTAGCTGTTTTAATGTGTATTGAAAAATGAAGTTTAATTTTTTAGAAGACTACAAAGAAAAATGCGAAGGGGTCGCCTACACCGTCCGATTCTCTTTTCTTAATAATTTTAAATGTGTTGCTATTGATGATATGTGTAGTGATGCCACGATAAGCAACTGTTACGCCGGTAGAGCGTTCAGTAATTACTGGTATATTCATTGCAATACCATCGGTATTTGTAAATACAATGGTGTATTCTCTATTGGTAGCGTCCCAGGATGCAAGAAAGTTGCCCGAGCTTTTTACTATTGTGCCATCAGTATTTATTTCGCCATAAGCTGTGGCCATCATATTTTTCCCCCAGGTAGCTTCGCCATTTGAATTGCCTTTTAGTACCGATCCATTTTGTTCACCAATGCCTTCAAATTTTATTTTGCCATAAGTTCTTATTGCTTTGCGATCGGCAACTACGGTTTGCAAACCTTCAAATGCGGCGGTATATTCTGTACCTACTCCTTGAACCAATAAAGCCGGAACCGAGTTTGTGCCAGCGCCATTGTAGATATGTGCAGCCCAGGCATTTTCGCTATAGGCCCTAAGTCCATATCCAAATTTGGATGCGGCAAATACACCGGCTCCAATTTCAGCAAATCCGGATAAGCCATTGGTAGTGCCATCTGCAGTGCCCGTAATGGCCGACGGTATATTACTGCTGTTGATGCTTGATCCATTGCGTATAATGCTTAAGATACCGGGTGAAGCATTTGTAACATTTGAGTGAATACGCAATGTTGGAAAACTATTGGTGCTATTAAAATTTTGTAAATCCATAACCGGTCCCGTACTTGCTACTGTGTTTATTAAACCAAACACAGCAGTATTGTTTGTAACACCCGCACCGGTATAGGGTAAGCTGAAGCTTCCGGGAGGGCCTTGCGGGCCAATGGGGCCTGCAGGCCCAGTTAACCCAATGGGGCCTTGAGGCCCTGTCGGGCCGGTTGCGCCAATAGCACCCGTTGCGCCTGTTTGCCCTATGGGGCCTGCTGGTCCGGCTGGTCCGGTTAACCCAATGGGGCCTTGAGGCCCTGCCGGCCCGGTTGCGCCAATAGCACCCGTTGCTCCTGTTTGCCCTATGGGCCCTTGTGGCCCTATGGGGCCTGCTGGTCCGGTTAATCCTATTGGCCCTTGAGGTCCGGTTGCTCCAATGGGGCCTTGAGGCCCTACCGGTCCGGTTGCGCCAATAGCACCCGTTGCGCCTGTTTGTCCAATGGGGCCTTGTGCACCTGTAGGGCCTGGTGTGCCATTTACGGCATATAAGGCATAAGGCACACTCACCAATTCCGAGTTGGCCAATACACTAAAGTTGTTGCCACCTGCCGGGTCTATTTCTACTTTCAAATATTTGCTGGCATTGCCCCAGTTTACGTTTGCTAAATTTCCGGTAGTGCTGATAGCGCCGGCGCTGCCAATAACAACACTAAACATTCCAATACTGCTGGTTGTTACGCTTCTGGTTTCGCTATATACAATGGAGCCGCCGCTACTGCCATCGGCTAAGCTAAAGCGCAATTTAATATTGGCATTGGGTATTGCCTGCCCCAGGCTATTGCGGGCATAGGCCTGGTAATTAAATTTGTTGGGCACTTGTGCATGGGCAACTATTAATGTTGCGGCCATTATACAGGTAAGCATTATTTTTTTCATTGGTAACATTTTTATTATTGAGTTTAAAAAGATTTATTGTTTGATGATGATATAGTTTCCGGTTTTGGTTTTACCATTTGCCGGCTGCCAGGTTATTTTTAATGGATAAGATGCGGCCGCATATCTGTCCAAAACGAACTGATAAGTATTGAAGCCGGTATATGTTTTTTCTTCAGAAATTACACGACTGCCCTTGGTGTCATAAAAATCAAAACGAAGTTTGCCCGCAGTTAAAAAACCTGCCCAAATGTTGAGTACGCCACTGGTAGGGTTGGGCAAAATCTTAATTTCGCCTTGGCTGATGTTATCGTCGTTGTCTTTGAAAATTCCTTTTTCGGGTTGTAGTACCCCTTGCGAAATGATTAAGCTGCCTAAGCGTTTCTCATCAACCAGAGTAAGTTCTCCAAAGCTCCAGTCAATAGATATACTGCCTACAGTATTGCTATTGCCGGCGGCATTTGTTATTTGTTGTGCCCTGGAAGTAGTATGTGCGATAATAAAAAATAGAATAAGGCTTAAAGTTTTCATCTTTGAATGTTTTCATAAAAGGAATATTATTTCTTTATTTGAAAAACAAACAAACAGGTATCGGCAGTAGTTGATTGGTAAACGGCAGATTAATATTTGTATCCGTTGTTTTGAGCAAATACAAATGTTTTGAGCAGGATTAGGGCTGAGTCAAATTTTTTGACACAGTTGTTGTTTTGCTGCGCTCTTACAATTCTAAATTCAATTTGGCCTTCTTTCAGAAATATCAATGTTTCTATCGGCTCATTTGAAGCAGGCAATAAATTGGTATTGCAATAGTGCAATTGTAGCTTATTAAATTTTTCATACAGGTCTTTCAAATAGTATGGACTGCTTTTCCATTGTATGCGGGCTGCATTTTTTTGAATGCCGCTATTGTTTTGGAAAAAGCAGGAATGGGTTCCAATGCTAATTTCTACATTACCCAAATATTCATCCAATCTTTTGTAGCTAATTTCCCAGGCAGGCTTTGTGTTCCTATTTGGCCCACAGGCCGGCAATAAAATGGTACACAACATGATGACAGTTGCCTTTGTACCCATAAAAGTTTTTTAAAAGTATATTTTCGTTTGTATTACAAAACTTCCATCAATATCATAATCCCGGTTTAGCTCGCCTGCTGCCGATTCATATACATTTTTTAAAACGGTAGTGTGTATTTTTCCTTTGATTAAATAAATGGCCCATTTGGTGTTGGTATTTTCTTCCAATTTTAGAAGCGATGTTATTTCGGCTGCGTTGGGTGTTACTTCGTTTTTTCTGAATCCATCGCCCAGGTTGTGAAAGCTGATGTCTGCTTTTCCATAATCGTACAGGGTTACAGTAGGCTCTACAGAAAATTCTTCTGTACCTGCAATTTTAAAACGTATAGAACTATAGCCGGTAGCTATCTTGCCGGGAATGGAAAACAGGTTTGGAATAGATAATACGATTCTGCCTGCGCCCACGCCATTGAATGTTATTAGTAAGGAAGAATCAGAAAAGGTATATCCGGTTGAAATATTTTCTGCAGATATGTCATAATACTTGCCATTCACCGAAATATTGCATTGAGGTTCATTGCTCATTGTATCTGTTGATGAGTGATGCACAGTTAATGAATCTGCAGGCTCTTTTAGCTTAGCCCCACTATTATTACTGCACGAAATAAAAAGGATGGCTGCTGATAGGCAAAGGAAAAAGATTGGCTGTTGTTTCATCGTTAGTTTGTTTCTTCTTTGAATTTTGGTTTGCTGTATTGTAAATTAAATGTGAGTTCGTATGCCGGCATTAACGTAGCATAAGGTTTTACGGGGCGGCCATCGGGGCCGGTGGATGTAGGCCGCCATACCGTTCTCATAATAGTTAGCTTTTGTATTCCTGCGCCATATTTTGCATCTTTTTCAAAATGTAAAAATCCTGAGTACATTTTCATTTGTTGATTGAGCACTGTAATATTGGCGGTAATTACCAGTTGCCCATACTTATTGGGATGTTCAAAGTTTAACGAATAGTCTTTTTTGAAAAAAATAGTTTGGTTTTCTTCTATCGGGGCTGTACGCATTACCCTTTTATTAAAATTTGCCCAAAACTCTATTTGCAAATCTTCGGTGTTCATTAGTATTTCGCCGGCAGTAGCTATGCGTTTTACGGAAACTAATTTTAAAGCCGGCTCACTGTACAATTGCGCTACTTCAATTTTTCTAACAGGCATATTATAAAAGCCTACATATCCATCTTCGTACAATGGGGCTGTACCTTTTTTAAAATTGAGACAATTGCAGGGCGTACTGGCAATGGGCAATTCGCCTGTGGCCATTCCATTGCTTAGACTTTGCAATAATTTACTATCTATATATTGGATAAGTGTATTACCTAAAAAAAAGTTGAGTGCCTGCTCGCTAAAACCCGCTTCATCTAAGTAGGGTTTTTCTGCAGTGTATCTAAACCTGGTTTTGCCTTCGGAGGTTTGCCATTCGTTGCAAGCGGCACTTAATGTTATCCACTGAAAAATTTTGCGGGAGAAATAGGGAACTCCATGGTAACTTATATCCGATACGGTATATTCTACCCATAGCCTCAGGCGCACATACATGCTATTGGGTGTATGCAACTGTTCGGTTTGTACATACTCAGGATGAATGGATTTTATTTTAAAACTAAGCTGCGCTTGCATGCCTGTGGATGAAGCCGTGCTGTCAATTTTTTGATTTATGGCAGATACCGATTTTTCAATACCTAATTTGATAAGATTGGTTAAAAAACCAAAATCAATACTGCGAAAAGGAATAGCTGCCGGCCCTGCTTGTGGTGGTCCTAAAGCGGGAGAAAACTGTGCCCAAGAAACTTTCATAAAGAGTAGAGATAATATGGAAAGCAAAAAGGTTTTCACAAATACAATTTCAGTGTAAGTATTTGAATATTTTTTTGTTTGGGCAATTCACAAACAGGCAACGGCAGTATAAATGCTGTAAATGGCGGGGTTCAATAAGTGTTTGGCTCCTTGTTTTTTGAAAGGAAATAAGTACTTTTTTTGTGTAGATTTATCAATTGAAACTAAGGAATGAAAAAGCCATTTTACCTTATATTAATTATTGCCTGCTGTTGCTTTGGCCACAGGGCAGCAGCCCAACCGCCTCTTAAAATAGATTCATTAAAAAAAGTATTGGCAACGGAAACAGTGGATGCCGCTACATTAAAAAAGTACCTTGTACTGGCGGTAAGCAAATTAAAAACCAATAACACTACGGCCAGGCTTACCATATTAGACTGGCTGATTGATGTGTGCAAAGGCAAGAAACCATTTGAGCAAATGGAGGCCAATGCCTATTTCTGGAAGGGAACGGTATATGAAGCAAGTGGAAATAATGATAAAGCGATAGAATGGTATTTGAAATCGCTGGAGTTTTCAAAAAGCATTGGATACGCATATATTGAAAACAATGCCAACATTGGCCTTGGTAATTTTTATTATTACAACAAGCAGTACGATAAATCGCTTGTCTATTTTAATAATGTAGTGGAAGTGTCAAAAAAAAATAACTTTCCGGCAGCATTAGCATCTGCCTATCTGAATATTGCAAACGTAATTTCTTCAAAAGAAGATTTAAAAGCAGAGCCCGACTATACAGAGATTGTTCGTTACATGAAACTTGCGGCAGCCGTAGCCACCCCACGCAACGATACTGCTATTTTAATAAAAGCTTTTATTGGCCTGGGTGCCCAGTACAATTTGTTGAAAGATTATGCCCAAGCAGAAGCATATATGCACAAGGCCGAACCCTTTATTGCACTACCTGTGTGGGAGCATTTGGGGGCCAACTTTTATGGAAACCTGGGAGAAATTTACCGGGTACAAAAAAAATATCGGCCAGCCATTGATGCTTCACTAAAGGCACTGGAGGTTACCCAAAAATATCCTGACCCCAATTTTCAACACGAAATTTATGGCTCATTATCCCAATCGTACCAGGCATTGGGCGATTATGAAAATGCTTATAAATGGCAAATGCAATTTGCAAGGCTAAAAGATTCTTTGGAAGACAAAGAAAACTTTGCAACCATGGCCGAGCTGGAAAATAAATACCAGCAAGCTGTAAAAGACAAAGAAATTGCAAGGCTTCAAACAGTGCAGCAGTTGAAACAATTAGAATTGGAAAAACAAACAGCCATAATAGCGGGCAATACATTATTGGCAAAGCAAAAGGAGGATGAAATAAAATTGCTGTCGCAAAAAAAGGCCTTGCAGGATTTGGAATTGCAACAGCAAAATCAATTGCTGGCAAAAAATAAATTACAGGCAAAGGCCGACTCGCAAGCATTGCAATTAAGTAAGAATGAAACTATAATGAAAGGCGAGCAAATAGCAACGCAAAACAAAACCCGAAATTTTTTAATTGGCGGTATAGCCTTACTGGCCATGCTTGCTTTCTTTTTGTACCGATATTATGTATCCAAAAAAATAGCTTATGCGCAATTGCAGGCCAAAAGCCAGCAGATAAGGGAGCAAGCTTTGCAATTGAGTAAGCAGGCCAAGCAGATAGCACAGTTTCAAAGCCAGATGAACCCACATTTTGTTTACAATGCACTGCACAATATTCAGGGGCTGGTGCTTACCGATGAAAAGCAAAAGGCAAACAAGCAAATACAATCGCTGGCACAGCTTATGCGTAAAACATTTGCCAACGCCGAAAAAGATGACATTCCGGTAGAGGAGGAAATCACCTACCTGCATAAGTATATTGAATTTGAAAAAGCAGCTATTGATAGCAGCCTGCATTTTGAAGTAGCCGTATCAAAGGATGCAGAAGGCGCTTTAATACCTCCAATGATGATTCAACCCTTTATTGAAAATGCCATAAAACATGCTGAATTAAAAACGGTGGCCAACCCCTACATAAAAGTATTAATTGAAACCGAAAATAATTTGCTTGCTATAAATGTAAAAGACAATGGTTCGGGTATTAAAAAAGATATTTCGGCGCCTGAAAAACTTTCTCACTCCATGTCTGTCATCAAATCCCGGCTTGATTTAATTTTTAATGGCAAGGCAGATGTAAACAGTCAACCCATTTTTTCCATAAAAACCGTACCCGAGTTGGCCGAGGGAACCAGTATAAAATTTTATCTGCCATTAAATTTTTCGTACTAATGATTAAAGCCATTATTGTAGATGATGAAAAAATGAGCAGGCAAACCCTGCGAAAGTTGCTGGAGCTATATTGCCCGGCGGTGGAGGTAATTGCCGAATGTGAGCATGCGACGGATGCCTTGGCCAAAACATCGGATTTAAAACCCAATCTTGTGTTTTTGGATGTAGCAATGCCCGGCAAAAACGGAATTGATTTTTTGCGAGACCTTGATGAAATTCCTTTTGAAGTTATATTTGTAACGGCCCACGACAAGTATATTTTACAGGCCATTCGGTTTGCAGCAGTAGATTATTTGCAAAAACCCGTAGAAGAACAACAGTTGATTACCGCAGTGTCTAATGCGGCAAAAAAGATACATCAAAAATCTACCAACCAGCAAATGGAAACCTTTTTGTATAATATGCGCCAGCAAAGCGGGCAAAAAGAAATGCAGATTTGTATTCCCAGTGTCAAGGGTTTTCAGGTGGTGGAGGTAAATCAGATCGTATTTTGCGAAGCAGAAAATACTTATACAACCATTCACTTTGCAGATGGAAAAAAGATTTTAGCTTCCCGTCCGCTGATGGATTATGAAATCATTTTACAGGATAGCAATTTTTTTAGAATACATAAATCCAGCCTCATCAATCTCCGCCACATTAAAGAATATCAAAAAGGCGAGGGGGGCTTTGTGGTAATGAGCAATGGAAAATCGCTGGAAGTAAGCCGGCGAAAAAAGGAGCCTTTCTTAAGCCGGATGAAGGAGATGTTTAGGTATTAAGTGATTGCTGTTATAAGTTTAGATACAGCATAAAAAAAATCCCCGCAACTAACAGGGATTTTTAATTTATTCAATAAATGATTTTATGCAACAGCTTTTTTTACCAAATCGGCAGCTTCGCTGAGCAAAATGGCTGATTGTACTTTCAAGCCGCTCTCGTCTATTAGTTTTTTTGCTTCTACTGCATTAGTGCCCTGCAAGCGTACAATAATGGGGATATTGATATTTCCCAGATTTTTATAAGCATCAATAACGCCTTGCGCTACACGATCGCAACGAACGATGCCGCCAAATATGTTGATGAGTATAGCTTTTACTGCGGGGTCTTTCAAAATAATTTTAAAACCTGCCTCAACGGTCTGTGCATTGGCGGTACCGCCTACATCCAAAAAGTTGGCAGGCTCACCACCACTTAGTTTTATCATATCCATTGTCGCCATTGCCAGTCCGGCACCGTTTACCATACAACCCACATTGCCATCCAGTTTTACAAAGTTCAGATTGTGTTTACCTGCTTCCACTTCGGTTGGGTCTTCTTCTGTTATGTCACGAAGTGATGTAAGATCCGGATGACGCATCAAAGCGTTTTCATCTAGATTCATTTTGCAGTCCACTGCAATTATTTTATCGTCGGCAGCCTTAAACAGCGGATTAATTTCCAACATAGAGCAATCGAGTCCGGTGTAGGCATTGTATAAATTGGTTACAAATTTTACGCAGCTTTTAAAAGCTTCGCCACTAAGACCCAGATTAAAAGCAATCTTTCTTGCCTGAAATCCCTGTAAGCCACCAGCAGGGTGTACCCATTCTTTAAAAATTTTTTCGGGTGTGTTGTGGGCTACATCTTCAATGTTCATACCACCTTCGGTACTGTACATTATTACGTTTTGCCCTTTGCTACGGTTGAGTAAAATGGAGAGATAAAATTCTTTTCTTTCGCTGTGGCCATCGTAGTACATATCCTGAGCAACAAATATTTTGTTTACGACTTTGCCTGTCGGGCCTGTTTGCACAGTAACTAATGTGCCACCCAGAATTTTACTTGCAAATTCCTGAATATCTTCCAACGACTTGGCCACTTTTACACCGTTAATTCCATTTTCTTTAATAGCACCCTTGCCACGACCGCCGGCATGTATTTGTGCTTTTACAATGGCGAATTTGCTGCCGGTTTGTGTTTTTATTTGACGATAGGCGTCTTCTGACTCTTGTACGGTAGTGCAGGCATAGCCTTCCTGAACGGGTACATTATACTTTTTCAATAATTCCTTAGCCTGATATTCATGAAGATTCATACAAAAATATTTTAGAAAGTGAAAGCTATTTTGATGTGGCGAAGATAATTGAAGTTCTTAGATTTTTAACAACTGGTTTTTAAGATTCACTTTCAGCCAGCTATATTAATCTTTCATAGAAAATTTGGAACCCATCACCATTTCCAATAAGTCATCTTTGTCTTTTTCGTTGTTATAATTGATAATCATTGTAAAGTCATAACCATTAATAGGTGCAATAAATATTTCCTGATTTAATATTGTCTTTTTCTTATCAGGAGATAGAATTTTTATCTCAAGCCGGTCAAACATAATGCCGTCTATTCTAATGGCACCTACCACTTCTTCCATTTTTATATCTTTAGATGCATATGTAGTCCGAATGGCATCATAAACAGTCTTGATTCTTTCATCAAAATTACCATCAAGTGTATCATTCACCTTTTGCATATTTGACATAAAAGAGTTGATAATATCTTTTTTCACACTTAGTAAGTCTTGAACATCTGAATAATCAATATCCGTTTCAATACTTCTTCAAAAGCATCAGCGCCTTTCTTTTTTATTTTACCCATTTCTTGTTGTGTTACAATCTCCCATCCATCGGGGATGGTGGTTGTCCAGCCAATTACATCTACATGGTAAACATTATCAGCACTCAATTCTCCATTTTGCAAATCTTTTCTTTTTTCATAAAGTGTTTTTTCTTTTTTTTCTGTTTTACAGGAAAAAATGAAAATCATCGCTAATAAAATGTACAAATAGCTTTTCATCAAATTTGTTTTTTAGCAATTTATCAAAATCATTGATAAATTGTGCCGTGAGATTCAAATATATTATAGCCTGTCTGGTATTTTTTTCATGTACATCCATTAAAAAAATAAACCCTGTTGCAAAAAGCTGGCAGCATCGCTCATCCTGGCTAACAGGTACGGCATTTTATCATCAGGCAGCTGCTATGAAATGGGAAGCAAGAGATTCGTTTGTATTGGCTCAGGCAGCCGTCGGAAATATCCCGGATTTTTTGAAAAAATTTATTCCGGTAAAGATTGAGGCATTTGATTCTGTTTCAAAAAGAAAATTAGAAGCAGTTTTTTATGTAGCACCCGATTATTTAAGTATAGGATCTAACGACGATTGGGCAAGGATAAACATAACACCCAAAGCAGCGCAAAAGATTGCAGATTCATTTAACTGCTTTTTGCCTACCCGAAAAATGGTGGACGCTATTTATGCAGCAGCCAAAGTAAAGCTGGAGCCGGTGCCTATGTATGCCTACCGCGATAGTACGCCTACCATGTGGCAGCACCATTTAATAATTGAGGGCCAACGCAAGGGAAGAAAAGGGCTGATAGCCGGAATACAAAAAGATGTGGTCATCAGTGGAAAAGTTTTGACTGATAATAAACCTGACCGGGTGGCTATTTATGGCTGGCACAAGCTGGATGGCAAACCTATTCAACCGCTTTATACTGGCCATATTTACTGGTGGGTAGATTATAGCCATGGCATTCGTCTTGTATATAGAAAAATAAAAATAAATAACCAGTGGATGGATTATACTGATGTACTCAAGGATGCTACACTTCAGAAGCTAATTTGTGATGAATCTAATTGTAATTTTTACCGCTACAATTACTAATCAATTATTATTAACAGAATGATTACGGGAAATTTATCTTTGACGGGTTATTTTGCAGCCCTTATTAAATGATAAAGCCTACACAACTGGATAAAAAGTTTACATATCTGTTTTTGATGCTTTGCCTGGCATCTGTAACTGCATATAGTCAGGACCCAACATTGCAAAATATTGGTGGTAAACTAAAGCAGCTAGGAGGCAGCTTCGGGCAAAGAAGTATGATGGGTGGCGAAACGGATAGCCTGAGACATCGGAACAAACTGGAAGATTCCATCACAATCACTTACCGATATCTTGACTCTACGGTAAACTATGTGTTAGATTCCTCAATTATTGATTTTACTAATAGATTCCCGGCACCTGCTACCAATATTTATTTAGGGAATATCGGTAATGCTTCCCGTTCATTATTATTTTCTCCTCTATTAAACTCCGGGTTCGATCCGGGTTTTCATGCATTTGATGTATATAGATGGAACTTGGATCAGGTTCGTTTTTTCAACACTACACGGCCTTACTCTGAGCTTACTTATCAATTGGGTAGCAGGGTAGAGCAAATGATTGAAGTATTGCACACACAAAACAGAACACCCAACTGGAATTTTCTATTTCAATATAGAATGATCAACTCTCCCGGTTTCTTTAAAAATCAAAAAACCAGTCATAATAATTATTTATTTACTTCCAGATATCAGTCCAATAAAAAAAGATATGGTGCTTATCTCGTTTTATTGGGCAACAAACTGCAATCGGGCGAAAATGGCGGTATCATTGATACGGTTGACTATTTAAACGATCCCATTTATAAAGATCGGTTTATCATTCCTACAAAAATTGGCGGCACCGATTTTTTTAGCGGCAATTTTTTCAGCAATAAAATTTATACAGGTAATAAATATTCGGAATTTACTTTCTTGCTTCGTCAGCAATATGATTTTGGAAAAAAAGATTCGTTGGTAACCGACTCTACGGTTATCCCATTATTTTTCCCCAGGCTTAGACTTGAACATAGTTTTACTTTTTCAACTTTGAAATATCAGTTTCTTGATCAGGCTCATAATGCTTCAGGTGGTTTTGGCTATATGCCTGACTCCGCCTGGTATCAAGATAATTATCAATACACATTGCTGCAAGATACGTTTGCTGTTCAGGATAAATGGAGAAGCATCAGTAACGATTTTTCCATTTATCAGTTTCCCGATGCAAAAAATCAACATCAATTTTTTAAAGTAGGGTTGCTGATACAAAACCTGCATGGTGAATTTACAAGCGGTAGTAAAAACTTTTTTAATACTGCTGGTCATGCTGAATACCGCAATAAAACAAAAAATCAGCAATGGGATATTGAAGCATTTGGAAAACTTTATTTCACCGGACTTAATTCCGGGGATTTTGAAGCACATATCAGCTTGCAGAAATTACTGGGGAAAAAAGTGGGATCCTTAAAGCTGGGCTTTGAAAATGCTAACCGCACACCTTCATTTGTTTTTGACAGCCGTAGTAGTTTTTATCTTTTACCCACTGCTGTCAGTTTTAAGAAAGAAAACAATACACATTTGTATGCCAACTACAGTTTACCTACTTTTAAATTGAATCTATCAGGCCATTATTATTTATTAACAAATTATACTTACCTCAGTAATTATTATGAACTAAAGCAGGATGATGGATTGTTTAATTTGCTTCAGATAGGACTAAATAAAATTGTAAAGCTTGGAAAAAAATGGTATTGGCATTTTGATATGTATTTGCAGAAAAGAATTGGAGATGGTTCGGTGCAAGTACCTTTAATCTTCAATAGAAACAGGATAGGGTATGAAGGCAATCTTGGTTTTAAAAATCTGGTGATAGCCATGGGGGTCGAAAGCAGATTTACCTCAGCCTATAAAGCAGATGGTTATTCGCCCATCTTAGGCAAGTATTTTTATCAGGATAGTGTGACAATTAAAAATAAACTTCCTGATATCTCGGCCTATGTACATTTCAGAGTAAGGTCGTTTAAAGCATTTATAAGGGCCGAAAATCTTCATACAGTTCAAAAAAAGCAGAGCCAGGGTTTGAGTTTTACAAATAATAGCATTGTGGCTCCTGGCTATGCTATGCCGGGTCTTCAAATCAGAGTTGGCATTTATTGGGGTTTCGTTAATTGATTGTCAAAGCTTTAAAGCTGATTTATATCAGGTTGCAAATATTCGGGAACGGCTTATCTTTGCAAAGACTTTTATGAAAAAGGCCATTTTTACCTTTGCTGTTTTATGCTACTTCGCTGCTGCCAGTGGTGTGATTATTAATTCGCACTATTGTATGAAGAAGTTGGTTTCTGTGGAGTTGTTTGGCAGCCAGCAAGATGTATGCAGTAAATGTGGAATGGATACGCATGAGTTCAGTGGTTGCTGCCATGATGTGGTGAAAGTAGTAAAGCTTGAACAAGATAAAATTCGTTTTTCTGCACCCAATTATGAGATACCTGCACTTGACCAGGTTATTGAAATCCCATCCGAATTTCTTATTGCCCCTTTCTTAAATAAAAAAGCAGAACTTTTTATTCAGCATCATACGCCACCACTGTTATCGGCGCAGGATACATATCTGCAGCTTGGCGTTTTCAGAATCTGACAGATTAATTGATATTCTATGCAACGCCGCAAAGCCGGATTGCGTTTTCTTTAAATCATGATTCAATTAAAAAATAAAAATTACTAAGATGAAATCAATTAAAATATTTTCAGCATTCTTCTTTATGATGTCAATGAGCACTGCCATACTGGCTCAGGATAAAACTGAAACATTTACAGTAAATGGCAATTGCGGTATGTGCAAATCAAGCATTGAAAAGGCTGCAAAAGCTGCCGGTGCCACAACAGCCGATTGGAACAAGGATTCAAAAGCACTTACTGTTACTTACAACAGTACTTCAACCAATACAGCAAAAATTCAACAAAAAATTGCTGATGTAGGTTATGATAATGTTGGCTTTAGTGCAACAGTTGATGCTTACAATAAACTTCATGGTTGTTGCAAATACGAAAGAAAAGAATTGAAAGCTACAACTACATCCACTACAACTACAAAAGCATCTTGCTGCAAAGGCGGAGAAGAAAAATGCAACCACGATATGGCAAATAAGGCAGATTGCTGTAAGGATGGCAAATGCACCAAAGAAGGGCATAATGGTAAAGATTGCTGCAAAGACGGCAAATGCACCAAAGAAGGCCATGAAGGTAAAGATTGCTGCAAAGACAGCAAATGTACCAACGAAGGCCATGAAGGAAAAGACTGCTGCAAAAAGGCAGAACAATAATTTTCAAAAGGATTAGTCTTCAAGGTTGACTCGTTGGTTATTGTATTTGCTTTTCATTTTTTATTATTGAAATGTATTGCAGACTTACGAGTCAACTTTAATTGTAAAAATTAATTTGCAGCTAAGAATTTCATATCTTCTTTTCTTTTTGTTTTTGTTCAAAGGTTTTCAAACTTCAGCACAAGCAAAATACGGAGATCAGGCTCCTGAAATTTCTTTGCCTTCTGTTAACGGAGATACTCTTCGGTTATCGGAACTAAAAGGCAAAGTCGTATTGCTTGATTTTTGGGCATCATGGTGCGGGCCTTGTCGGGTTTCTAATAAAGAACTGGTAAAAATTTATACTAAGTACAAGGACAAAGGGTTTGAAATATTTGGCGTGTCTTTGGACGATAATAAAAAAGACTGGATGCGAGCCATTAAAAATGATAGAATAAAATGGCAGCAGGTGATGGATGCTGGTGGTTTTGCATCCACAGTAGCACAGCGCTGGTTCATCTACGCTATTCCTACTTCTTTTCTAATAGATAAATCAGGCAAATTAATAGCAATGGATCTTTCTGGAAAAGGACTTGAAAAGGCTTTGAAGGAATTGTTGTAATTCATTTTTTTACAATCTGCACTAATCTTTAGGTTAAGTAATTTATTCTTAAACTGAATATGATTTTTCTTTTTTTGACAAATCTGTTCGTTCAATATTTTGAATATGAAACGAAATATTAAATATATTTTTTTATTCTTATTAATAATAGCTGTTGAAAAGCAATTAAGAGCACAACAAATTAAAGATACAAGTGCTTCAGCCTATGTAGCCGGAGCCTGTGAAATGTGTAAAGAGCGCATTGAAAAAGCTGCCATGGAAAGAAAAGGGGTAAAGACGGCAAGCTGGGATGTGGATTCTAAAATGCTGACCGTTACTTTTAATCCCAAAATAATTTCGGTTGAAAAAATTTTATGCCGTGTTGCAGACCGTGGACACGATAATAATTTTGAAAAAGCAAAAGATGCTGTTTATAAAGAACTGCCTGAATGTTGCCATTATCGCGAAGCCTTAAACGAAACCTCAAATGAAACAACCGAAAAACCTGCAATTACATTGACAGAAAATCAGGTGATCAAAGGAGTAGTACTTGAATCAACAAAGCAAGGGGAGTTTCATCCACTGAGAGGTGCTTCAGTAGTTTGGCTGGGTACAAATGAAGGTGTGGTAACCGATTCGTCCGGAGTGTTTTCAATAAAATCACTAAAAGCAAATAATCAGTTGGTGGTAAGCTATACAGGTTATGTAGGCGATACACTTACTATAACACAAACTGAAGGTATAAAAGTAATAATGGCTACAGGTAAACAATTAAATGAAATTGTTGTAACATCAAAACTGCGTTCTACTTATTTATCATCGTTGAATCCCATTCGCACACAGGTAATGACCGAGAGGGAATTGTTTAAAGCAGCCTGTTGTAACTTGAGCGAAAGTTTTGAAACCAATCCTTCGGTGGATGTTTCTTACAATGATGCTGTAACTGGCTCCAAGCAAATACAACTACTGGGACTGAGTGGCAATTACACACAGCTTACAGTGGAAAATCTGCCCGGCCCGCGGGGGCTGGCTACACCTTTTGGTTTAAATTTTATTCCCGGTCCATTTGTTGAGTCTATCCAGTTGAATAAAGGAGTAGGCTCTGTTGTCAATGGATTTGAAAGTATAGCCGGACAAATAAATGTAGAATTAAAAAAACCGGAAACAGCTGAAAAACTTTATATCAATGGCTATATAAACGATATGGCAAAAACCGATTTGAATCTGGTATTAACAAAAGAACTGGGCACTAAATGGAGTACAGCACTGATGCTGCATGATAATTTTCAAACCAGGGCAAATGTAGATTATAATAAAGATGGGTTTAGAGATAATACAACCGGTAATCTGTTTACAGCTTACAATCGCTGGAATTATCACAGTGCCAAAGGATTTGAAACGCAGTTTGGATTTAAAGTATTGTTGGACAATATCACTGCCGGGCAAACCAGTTTTGATCCTAAAAAAGATAAACTAACAACTAATAGCTACGGGCTGGGAATTGAAACCAACCGATATGAAGTGTTTGCTAAAGCCGGATATGTTTTTCCGGGTAAAGTATATAAAAGTGTGGGTTTACAATTATCAGCCTTTACACATAAGCAGGAAGCTTATTACGGATTGACCACTTATAATGGCAAACAAAATAATTTTTATGCCAATCTGATTTATCAGTCAATCATAGGTTCTACGATGCACAAATTCAGAACGGGTTTAAGTTTTATTTCTGATGGGTACAACGAGCTTTTCAAAACAACAAGATTTACCAGAACTGAAAATGTACCGGGAGGTTTTTTTGAATACACATTTACTCCGGTTGATAAATTTAGTGTAGTGGCAGGTATCAGAGGAGATTATAACAGCGTATTTGGTTTCTTCGCTACACCTCGCTTGCACCTGAGGTATGAACCTGTAAAAGGAACTACCATTCGCCTGAGTGCAGGACGTGGACAGCGTACTGCAAATATTTTTGCAGAGAATAATAGTGTATTTGTAAGCTCCCGTGCACTCAATATCATAGGCGCATCATCGGGCAAGGCTTATGGCCTCAATCCCGAAGTAGCATGGAATAAAGGCATCAGTATTGATCAGAAATTTAAACTATTTCATCGTGGTGCAAATCTTGCTTTTGACTTTTTCAGAAACGATTTTAATCAACAGGTAATTGTAGATTTAGAAGACCCGAGAGAAATTAATATTTATAACTTGAAAGGTAAATCTCACTCCAATAGCTTTCAGGCCGAAATGAATTTTGAACCTATTAAAAAAATGGAAGTGCGATTGGCTTATCGTTTGTTTGATGTAAAAATGACTTACGGTAATCAATTGTTACAAAAACCATTTACGGCGAAGCACCGTGCTTTTAGTAATATCGGTTATGAAATAAAAGGATGGAAATTTGATTATACGATCAACTATAATGGTTCAAAGCGAATTACCAACACTGCTTCAAACCCTGTAGCGTTTCAACGTCCGCTTAGTTCACCTGCTTATGTATTGATGAATGCACAGATAAGTAAAACAGTAGGTAAAAAGCATCCTGTTGATTTATATATAGGAGGGGAGAACCTTACTGATTATTTGCAAAAGGATGCCATCATTAGTGCGGGTCAGCCTTTTGGACCTTATTTTGATGCGTCTATGATTTGGGGGCCGGTTACAGGCCGTATGGTCTATTTCGGATTTAGATATAAAATTAAATAGAGAAATTATTTTCGTTTGGTTGCAAAGCGAAATGAAAAACCAATAGCGGCATACCAATCGGTAGCAGCTTTTGAAAGTCCAAAACCAGTTGAAAAATCAATTTTGGTATTTTCTGAAAAATAACAAGCAAGTCCTCCGTCAACTGAATGTTGCGGGGGACTTTCTTTTGATACAGCTCCAAATGCTTCAACATATCCGTACCATTTTTTCCCAAGATTAAAACCCGGTGCAATGGTATATATCCAAGAAGGTGTTTTTGAAAACCCATCCCATGCTGCACCTACATTGTAGCCCAGTCCAATATTTTCTGATAAGGTATGTTGCATGGTAAATCTGAAATTGGGTGCCCAGTTTTGGGTATGAAATTTTTTGCTACCCAGTTTTGAAGGTGCCACATGAAAGATGAATGAAGTTTTGGGCAACAAGCCTTTCTCTTCCCACAGGGCAAGTTTGCCGCCTATTTGTACCGGAAGTAAACCCGTCAGCATCTCGCTGCCGTTGGGAATGATTACAGGCGTTTCTTCGGTGATGAAAGTTGTTATCAACCTGAGTTCAAATCGCTTAGATGCACCGTATTTCCACAAGATGGTAGGATGTACCAAAGTTGATAAATCGCCATCCTGTTCTACATTCAAGCCCCATTCAGATTGTATCCATCCTTTTTTTACAATAAAAGGGCATTCGGTTTGGTCGGGTCTATCGGTTTCCATACGGCCGGTTTGTTGGGCATTGCCAGCTACAGAAATCATAAGAAAGAAGACCGCTACAAATATTATTTTAGGCATTTGAAAATAAAAATTTAGACGAAACTAAATATAAATTTCTATAATGCAAATAAATATATTCATAGATGATTGCCAGAAAGTTCTGCGTGTTGGGTTTGATGCACTTTTCGTTACATAACAACGGCGAGTCGATGGCCAGCGCATAAGGCAGGGCGTGAGACATCGGCTACGAAATGGTAAAATGTCGGCACTTCGTTAGAAAATGTCATATATCCCCTTTATGAATAGATGTTAATAAATTAGCCTGTGCCAGTAAAGCGACAAATAACAGAACAGGAAGGTGTTTACAAATGTTGAAGTTTATTCCGTCTGTCCAACTTGCATAAAACCCAATCGTTGGGTGCAGTTCTATTTAGTCTTATCCTTAAAAAAATTCCATATTTCAGTTGCCATTTCTGTGTCAGCATTTTGATTGCCAACTAATGCCAAAAATAATGCACTATATCTTTGTACAATACTTGGTTCAGTGTGTCCACCGCTATTAACCTTAATTAGAGCAACTTCAGTATTGTTCCCACCGTTTTTGTATAGATATTTTTGAATGTTACAGTTATCAGTGGTGTTGATGTCAGGTAAATTCGTAATCTCTGGAACTGTACTGGTCTGATTTCTTGCCACCCAATATTTGATTGAGCTATCTGTTGAAATAACTTCTCCTCTGTTGAATGCCATTTGTCCACCAGTGTAAGGCATAATAGGGTCTGAAGTGCCATTCAATATTAGTGCAGATACTTTGACTGTTGAGTTAGCACATTGAGAGTTTTTTGCATTTGCAGCAACAATAGCAGCAAATGCAGTGATCTTATTTGGAATTTCCTGTGCTAACCGAATTGCAAAGTGGCCCCCGTTAGAAGTGCCAACTGCATAAACTTTTGAACTATTTGCCTGATATTTATTGATTACATAGTCAAGTAGATTACTTGTAAATAAGACATCATTCACAGTTGGACTTGTAGGAGCGTCTGCTCTGCAATCGTTCCAGCCACTTGAATTAGTTGAACCAAGTGAGCCATTTGGAACTATAATGATCAAGTTCTCTTGTTGGGCAATGTCTAACCAAATTTTATAAGGAGCTTGTACTCCTGTCAAACCCAATATCTCATCATAACTACTTCCGTTTCCGTGAAAAAGAATTACGACTGGTGCATTAGTAGGATTACTTGGAACATAGAGGTGGTAATTTCTGTTTAAGCCTGATATATTGATTACCTGGCTTTTTAATAATCCTTTTTCAATTGCAGGGTCGTCCTTTTTGGTACAACCTAGTGCTAAAGCAAATATTAAACACAGAAATATTTTGTTCATAATTTGTATTATTAGAGTCAGAGACTGTATCGCCGATAACAGGAGTTTGTGAAAAAACTTCAGTTCGAAACAAATATACACACAATGTGAATAGGCAATGTAAGTATAGTTATTGCGGTTACATGTTATGCAATTAATACAAGGAAACAACCGGCATCAAACATACTTCACTACGGCAGATGACCAGGTAAGTGCCGACAATCCAGCACGGCTTTAAGATACTTTTATACTTCGTAGACGAGTGTTATATAGCCGGGTGGGGTGGCTTTGTGTCGGGGTTTTGTGTGTCTTGCAATATGCTAAAAATAGCGTAGGGCAGCATGGAAAAGTCTTGGGTGTTTGAATATGTACGAAATGTTTCAATAGGGTGACATATTACACATAAATTTATAATTTTTCTCTCACCTTCCCCAAAAACAAGAATTGATGATCAACAGCTAAGTATTATGCATTTTATATTGTTATTAGTACAATCCACCCTGCCCAAATATTAAGCAACCCCGAATCCAAAACTGACATAAGAGCTGATGAACCATCATCAAATGAAAAATATTTAATCAATCACCAGCACATAGATAAATTTTACAATTCAAAATAACAGCAATTGCCGCCTACCCATTCTTTGTCTTTGTTGTAACGAACGCCTATCATTTTGCCTTTGCTCATTCGTCCCAGGTTGTTGGTGGCATGGGGGCGGGCTTCGCCTTCTTTCCAGAAATAAAACATTCTTATCTCTACTTTGGCCGGTACATCCGGTGTTTGTATTACTTCTGCATATTTTACTTTTCGTTGCAGTATCCAGTTCTCAAGGTCTTTTACTTTTTCAATATCGGCCGCAGTTACATCTATTACTACACCTTGCCCGGCAAATGAGAAAAGTGGTTTTAAAACATAGTTTTCCAAATCGGCTGGTATTTGTTTTACATCATTTAAAAAATATGTTTTGGGTACATATGGGTGACGTATAAACGGCAATGTATATTTACTGATTCTGTAAAACCAATTGGGATGCGGGCACCATTCTACATCCACTTCTTCAAATAATATTTTTCCTTTTTCTTGCACCTCTGCTGTTTGTTGTTGAAGGTCGTCAAATATTACTCGGTTATAAATGCGGTGGATGGGGGTCTTTACACCATTATTAAGATAGAAAAGTTTTCGGCCTTCTTTTATCAGTTCGGTTATGCAAACTGGTTTGATGCCCAGATAATCCTGTGTGCAATAAAAATCTATTCTTGTTTTTTGCTGATGTGGAAATATTTCAAGTAATACCACATGCTCGGGTTGGTGACTACCCAATATTATCTCTTTAAGTTCCTTTATGTATGTTTCTCTGTCCAGTCCATTGAGATAACAGCTGAATCCTTCTGGTATCGGCAATTTTTTTCTACAAACATCATCCAGCAATACTTCATAGGCAAACAAAGTGGGGAAGCCCTGCATTTCTATCAACTGGGGCTCGTATTCGCCTTTTTCATTAATGCATACACCAAAATCAAATGCTATAAAATGTGTATGTTCATTTTCTCCGGGTACTTGCAGGTGTTCAGGTATTGCATTTCTGGTTAATTCCTTATATCCGGGATCGGTTATAATGTCCACAATACTTTCGCAGGCATCTAAAATTTTTTGTGTAAAATCTTTTGGGACAAATACCGGCGTTTCAGCTACACGAAATTCAATAGCACCGGGATGTGTTAGATTTAATGCATTCAGAAAATCTTCATACTTTTCTTTTGTTAATGCTTTATTATAATCCTGTCGTATATGTGGAATCATATTGCTGTTTTATTGAAAGATAGCAAATGAATAGTGAGAAACAAAACAGGAAATTAAGCTGGCACAGGAAATAATTTTGCAACAGATTGGTTTAAAAAATTGGGGATGATGTGGGCATGAGTCCAAACTATCATATCGGGGTCTTCCAGCCTCTCGAGCATACTTCTTAGTTTATCCTCGCCATGGTTTTCAATCACCGTATTTCTTTTTTCTTCAGTCTGAAGGTGAATGCTCATACCGGCTGCATCGGCCTCGGGGTGAAACTGTGTGCCAATCATATACTCATTAAACCGCATTGCCATAATGGCTCTTTCATAAGGTACATGGGGTCTGCTCTTTTCAATACAAAGGATTGAAGCACCCATTTTGTTTATTAATGAATGGTTGGGCTGTATTACCTGATGATCGCGACTATCCACAGCATAAAACGGATCTCTCAGACCTTCAAAAACTGGTTCTTGTTTTCCAGCCTCCAGCATGTGAATGGGAAAAACGCCAAATGATGTTGATTTTCTTTTGCAAACCAAACCCGCATTAAAATGACGGCAGGCCAATTGAAAAGAGTGGCAAATAAATAAAACATATTTCTTATCACTGCGAGATGGGTTTTCGTTCCAGCGTTTGATGCTGTCAATCCATTTTATCCAGGATCGGTCCCAGTCTTCGTATCTGCTTAAAAGTGGATCACCAGGACCTCCGGTAGAAATATAGATATCAAACGATAGATCCGGAATTTCATTTTTTTGTCTTACATTAAACTCCTGGCAGTCTATTACTATCTGGTGATATTCGCCCCATTCCTGAATTATTTCTCTTAAACACCGCATCCCCTGATTTGGAAATCCATCGTATAAATCCAGTATCGCAATTTTAATCTGTCGTTTTTCGTTCCAGTTCATTTAACAAACATAACGATTTCTCATTTTTTCAAAAATCTAAGAGCAATTGTTTTTCCCCACCTATGTGGAATATATCTTAAATAGTAAACCTTTTATTTTCTTAAATAAAAAAAGCGGCTCAATGGCCGCTTGATATAGAAGCAAAATACTTTACCCTAATTTCTGTTGCAGATTTGCGTCAATGGCATCTAAAAATTCTTCAGTATAAAGATAATGTTCGCCATGTGTTACCTTATTTCCATGAATACATACCGCAAGGTCTTTTGTCATTTTTCCTGATTCTACCGTTTCTATACACACCGCTTCCAATGCATTTGCAAAATCAATCAATGACTGATTGCCATCCATTTTTCCTCTGAATGCCAGTCCTCTTGTCCAGGCAAAAATGCTGGCTATTGGATTGGTGCTGGTGGGTTTACCTGCCTGATGGTCGCGGAAGTGGCGGGTAACAGTTCCATGTGCAGCTTCTGCTTCCAATGTATTACCATCGGGTGTTACCAGTACAGAAGTCATTAAGCCTAATGAACCAAAACCCTGAGCTACACTGTCGCTTTGTACATCGCCATCATAATTTTTACAAGCCCATACAAAATTACCATTCCACTTCAATGCACTTGCTACCATGTCATCAATCAGCCGATGTTCATATACAATGCCTGCTGCTTCAAATTGTGCTTTGAATTCGTTTTGATAAATTTCTTCAAAAATATCTTTGAATCTTCCGTCATATTTTTTTAGAATCGTGTTTTTTGTAGAAAGATATAGTGGCCATTTTTTGCTCAATGCCATATTAAAACAACTGCGGGCAAAACCTTTGATACTTTCATCTGTATTGTACATACTCAATGCCACTCCACCATCTTTAAAATTAAATACTTCAAAGGTTTGTGGTGCGCTGCCATCTTCAGGAGTAAAAGTCATGGTTAGTTTTCCTTTTCCCTTAATCACTGTATCGGTAGCACGATATTGATCGCCAAAGGCATGACGACCTACAATGATAGGGGCGGTCCAGTTGGTAACCAGGCGGGGTACATTCTTCATTACTATAGGCTCACGAAAAACAGTGCCATCCAGTATATTTCTAATGGTTCCATTTGGACTCTTCCACATTTGTTTCAAGTTAAACTCTTTTACACGGGCCTCGTCGGGTGTTATCGTTGCGCATTTAATACCTACGCCATATTGCTTAATGGCCTTAGCGGCATCTATTGTAACCTGGTCATTGGTTTCATCACGATACTGAATTCCCAAATCAAAATATTTAATATCTACCTCCAGGTAGGGTAGAATCAGCTTTTCCTTGATAAATTTCCAGATAATGCGGGTCATTTCATCTCCATCTAATTCAACTACGGGGTTCGCTACTTTAATTTTTTGAGCCATATTTTTTGTTTAAGTGTGCAAACGTACAGCAAAACAATAAGTTGCCAAAGCTTGATTTATAGAAAGTTTTTTATGAATTTTATCAGGAAAGGAACTGTATCTAAATCATAAATCCAAAAAATAGGAGTATGCAACTTTGAATACGATGATGAATCAGTTTAGACAATTTTTAGGAAACTTTGTCAGACTTAGTGATGCTGAGTTTGCCCTGTTTGAGGAAAAGGCATTTATCAAGAATTGTAGTAAGAATGAAATTATTACAAGAGCAGGTGAAGTAGAGCAATATTTTTATTTCGTTTTATCCGGTGTTATTCATCATTATTTCTTAAAAAATAAGGAAATGGTTACCACAGAATTAGTGGGTAAAGATGCTATAGTAGGCTCAGCTGTTTCTTTTTTTACGCAAAAACCTTCGCCATATTTTGTACAGACTTTGCAGCCTTCAGTATTGGTTGGAATTAGTAAAACAAATCTGGAATACCTGTATGCAAACAATCGTAACTGGCAGCGTGTTGGCCGTATGTTGATTAGCTTTTTTTTGGTAAAGCAAGAACAACAATATATAGATATTTTGCGATTTCCCATTAGGGAACGATTGATAAGATTTTTTAACCAATATCCAGAATTAATTAATCAGGTTCCGCAAACCAGAGTTGCCTCTTATCTCAAAATAAAGCCCGAAACTTATACTAGAATAAAACATGTTTTAAATTTTAAAACGGAATTAATAAATACGAGCTCCCTTAAAGAATGAAAAAGGTTAACGATATTCCAAAATCAATAATAACTGAAAAGCTTGCCATGCTTTTAAATGCTTTTATGCCGATTTCTGAAATTGAGCTTCAGGAATTATTGTCATATTGCGAGTACAGACATTTTGATAAAGGGGCCATCATTACACATGAAGGTGAAACAGAGCAGTATATGAACATCGTTCTTCAAGGACTGGTTGTCAAATATCTGAAACTCTGAGCATCATACACCTGTATTGCAACTGGCAGTTGAAAATAATATCGTAACATCTGAAATATCGTTTTTGATGCGAACTCCTTCACAGGTTTTTCTGGAGGCTCTTGAGCCAACATTATTGCTTTCACTTCGCTTCGACAAAAGACAACAACTATTAAATGATTTCCCAAAGGGGGAGGTGTTGAGTCGCAAAATAATGGAAGCGATGTATGTAAGGAAGGACGAAAGAAAAAATCGAATGAAAAAGTTGACAATTCGAGAACAGTTCCTCTATTACTTAAACCGAAATCCTGATATGCTGCAAAGGGTGCCTCAAAAATACCTTGCTTCCTACCTGAATATCAAGCCTGAAACCTTTAGCAGATTAAAGCATTTAGTTGCTAAAAAGTCCAAAAGGGCCTAGTTTTTTTAAAAAAAACTGTCTTTCATTGATTTGAATCAATTTGTGCTTACCTTTTATGCCAACACCGGGCATGAACACGGTAAAACCTTTCCTTAACTATCTGCAGAAATTTGGTAAAATTTCTGAAACTGAATTTAATCAGTGGATTAATCCCTATATAAAATTGCGGAAGTTTGAAAAAAAAGATTTGATCACCAAAGCTGGTGAAGTTGAAAATTATTTCAACTTTATTTTAGAAGGACTGGTGCGAAAATTTTATTTAAAAGGAAAATCTGAAATCAATACACAAATCTCTTTAGAGAATCATATCATTCATAGCCAGGAATCTTTTCATAGCCGAACACCTTCAGAATATTCAATAGAAGCTTTGGAGCCTTCCACACTTTTATCTATCTCCTATGACGATCTAGAAAGAGCATTATCTTCAAATATGCAAATGGAGCATCTTGGAAGAAAAGTAATTACGTTTACATTGGTGTTAAAAGATAAATGGCAGATGCAAATGGTGAAACTAAGTCCAAGAGAACGGTTTCTCCATTTCGTATCACATAATCCTGAACTTATGCAAAGGGTGCCACAAAAATTTCTGGCTTCATTCTTAAATATTAAACCTGAAACATTTAGCAGGTATAAACATTTGATAAAGGCATATTCAAAAAGTTTGAATTAATCGTTTTCCCAAAATCATTTGATTATACATTGATTACCAAAACTGGTATTTTTAAAGCATGTCTAACCTTGTCAATCGTTTCGCCATAAAGAAAATCTTTGAGACCTGAGTGTCCATGTGCGCCTATCACCAATAATGTTGCTTCGCTTTCTTTTACTTGTCGTATAATTTCTTTGGCACGATTTCCATATCCTAATCTTGCTTCAGCGGCAAAACCAAGTTCTAATAATTGTGCTACATAGCCTTCAAGCCTTTCCTGATCTTTTCTGGTTTCCAAATCATCACTTTCTCCTTCATATATTCTGGCGGGCACACTTTCTACAACATGAATTAAAGTATAAGTTGCTTCTTTTTGTCCCTGACTGATACTATGTGAAATAAGTTTATTATCGGAAGCGCTAAAATCCAGCGCAACTGCAATTTTTTTATACTGATTTGGAGCAATGGGTGCTATGCCATCAGCTTGTGCATGTAATTGCCTTTTTGGTTTCTGCCATTGTTTTTTCAATAATGGATAAAGAATAGTAATGAGTAATAAGGAAATGAAAATAAAACCAGAAATAAGAATTATGATTTTCCAGACCAAATTTCCAGGTTCAGAGAAAAACGAAGCAGCCTGCTCGGATACCATTCTCATATTCAGATACACTAAAACAACTGTAATCAGCCAAGCCGCAATTTGTACTATTGGTTTTATGGCAAATTCTCCCATAGTTTTTTTGTCACTCACAAAATGTATTAATGGGATGATGGCAAAACCAAGTTGCAAACTCAATATCACCTGACTTAGCACCAATAAACTATCTACATTATCTTCCCCACTGATGAGTATTACAATTAATGCAGGAATAATAGCAATAATTCGGGTTAGTAATCGTCGTACCCATGGATTAATACGTAAGTGCAGATAACCCTCCATTACAATTTGACCAGCTAGTGTACCTGTAACAGTAGAACTTTGACCTGCAGCAATCAAAGCAATTGCAAAAAGGGCAGGAGCCAGCTTGGTCCCAAGAAGCTGGTCAAGCAGATGATGCGCATCTTTTAATTCAGCCACATCAGTTCTTCCGGTTTTATAAAATACAGCAGCTGCTAAAACAAGAATGGCCGCATTAACAAAAAATGCCAGATTGAGTGCAATAGCACTGTCAACGAAATTTAATTTAAGTGCTCTTTTAATTCCTTGCCGATCTCTTTTTATTTTTCTCGTTTGTACCAATGCTGAATGCAGATATAAGTTATGCGGCATTACAGTAGCTCCAATAATTCCTATGGCAATATATAAAGCAGTATTATTGGGAATAGCGGGAACAAAGCCGGTAGCTACTTCTGCGAGATTGGGTTTTGCCAAAATAATTTCAATAAGAAATGACATGCCAATGATAAACACCAGTGCTATTATGAAAGCTTCCATTTTACGCATACCTAATCTCTGTAAAAAGAGCAATAAGAAAGTGTCCAATACAGTTATTATAACACCCCAAACGAGAGGTAAGCCAGTCAACAACTGAAGCCCTATAGCCATGCCCAGCACTTCAGCCAAATCAGTAGCTGCAATTGCTATTTCGGCTAAAACATAAAGTGGAATATTTAAAAATGAAGGATAGGTTTCTCTATTAGCCTGCGCCAGATCACGACCTCTTACAATGCCTAACCTTGCTGAAAGACTTTGTAAAAGTAATGCCATCAGATTGCTCATTAGCAATACCCAAATGAGCTGATATCCGAATTGACTGCCCCCTGCCAAATCGGTAGCCCAGTTGCCCGGGTCCATATAACCAACACTTACCAGATAGGCGGGGCCAAAAAAAGATAAAATGCGACGCCACTTTGGCCTGCGTGTATTGGTCGTATCTACACTTTGATGTACTTCGCTTAATGACTGGTAGTCAAATTTTTTATTCTGCATAATTCAAAAAAATATTTTTTGCTAATTGCTCGCTTATTGTAAAAGGAACTGCTTGTTTTATTTTTATTTTGAGTGAATTGTCAAAATCAAACTTCCGTTTTACCTCTACTCGTGTTCCAATTTTGATTTGGTTATGATTCAAAAGTTCCAGAATTGCGGGCGATTGATCTGCTACCTGACATACGGTGGCCGGTTTATTGAGTGGGAGATCGGAAAGACAGACCTTTTGAATATTTTTAATTCTGCCCATTGCATCCGGAATAGGATCGCCATGAGGATCGGCTGTAGGAAATCCTAAAAACTCGTCTAGCTTATCAATTAGCTTTTTACTACTTACATGCTCCAGATGTTCTGCTACTTCATGCACTTCATCCCAGCTAAATTGTAATTTCTCTGCAAGAAAATATTCCCAGAGTCTGTGTCGGCGAATGATCAATAACGCTACCTTATTTCCTTCAGCACTCAGTTTAAAGCCATAATAGGGCTGATAGTTCAACAGTTTTTTGGTTTTCAGCTTTTTCATCATCGCTGTGATGGAGGCAGGCTTGGATTTTAATTTTGCAGCCAGTGCGTTGGTTGTTACAGTGCCAAACTGCTGAAGCCGGTGAATCGTTTTGATATAATTCTCTTCACTAATGGTATAATTTAGCATGACTAAATAAAAATTTAGACGAAGCTAAAAAAAATAACCCACAGTTTCTTATTTTTTTTAAAATGGAGGGATTCTTTATTTTCAATAACTGAAACTGTCGTATGACCACACTTACCAGAATTTGCTTTTATGCGCTTACAGTCTTGTTATTCGCATCCTGTAAGGAAAAGAAGCCAATTTCAATGTTGGGAGATGAGAAAGTACATGTAAGCGATTTTATTGATTTTTTTCAAACATTAAAGCCACCCATTCAGTTAGGAGATACTTTGCTTTTGAAAAAGGAAAAAGATTCGCTGTTGATTAGTCATAAAGTTTTTACACAGTTTATGTCCGATTCCGTTTTTCGCCCTGTATTTGCAAAAGGGGTAAACCCTAAAATCTACCCTCTTGGAAAGACAATTTCTAATGATGGTGAAACCTATCTTTTTTTAAAAGCAATTACCAATGACAAAAAAGCGATGTATGTCATAGCAGTTGATAAGAAAAAGAAGTTTCAGGCAGCATTAACGGCATTACGTATGGATCAAAGTAACATTACACGACAGTCTTTGTCAATAGATAGAAGCATGGGAATTACTAAATCCATCATTCGGAAAAATGCAGATGGAACTGTAAGCGAAGGGAAAGATGTTTATGTATTTGAACCCGGTAGCCGTAAGTTTATTTTGGTAATGACGGATGCGCTTGAAGAAAAACCTGCAGAACTCTTAAATCCAATAGATACTTTATCCAGAAAACAAAAATACACTGCTGACTATGGCACAGGTAAAAAAAATCTTGTTTCTATAAGAGACGGTAGAAAAAATGACCGCCTGAGTTTTTACATTCATTTTGAAAAAAATGATGGTAAATGTGTTGGAGAACTAAAGGGTGAAGCTATTATCAAGAGTACAACTACAGCTGAATATAGAATTGATGGCGATCCCTGCATTTTAAAATTCAGGTTTAGTTCCGGCGCTGTAACGCTTCAGGAAGAATCCTGTGGTGCCCGCAGGGGATTAAATTGTCTGTTTGATGGCACCTATTCTCGTATGAAAGATTCTAAATCTCAGAAATCTGCAAAAAAATAGCAGAAATCATTTTGTCAATAATATGTGCAAAATCTGTTCAAACGTTTTCATTGGCGGAGCGTGTTTGAAGTTTAACCACTATCTTGCGCCCCGACGAAAAAAAACATTATGAGTTTTATAAATTATGCAATTCCATATTCGGTTGAAGAAAGGTATTCTAAAAAGGTTGCTTATTTTTCAATGGAGTTTGCTACGCATCAGCCTTTGAAAATTTATAGTGGTGGTCTGGGCTTTTTGGCGGGTTCTCATTTGCGCAGCGCTTATGAGTTAAGACAAAATTTAATTGGCATTGGTATTTTGTGGAAATATGGATACTATGATCAGGAGCGCAATCAGGATCAAACCCTGGATGTAGCCTGGAATGTAAAACAATACAGTTTTCTGGAAGATACCGGAATTAAGTTTCAGATTAATATACATGAACACGAAGTATGGGTAAAAGTATTTTACCTGAATCCTGAAACTTTTAAAACAGCACCGCTGTTTTTACTTTCTACTGATGTTCCGGAAAATGATTATGTATCACAAACCATTACACATAGATTGTACGATGCGAATGTGGCAACCAAGGTAGCCCAGTTTATTTTGCTGGGTGTAGGTGGTGCTAAATTGATAGATGAATTGAATTTTCAACCGGAATTGTATCATCTTAATGAAGCTCATGGCTTATCAGCTGCTTTTTATTTATATAAAAAATTCAATCACAATTTAGCGGAAGTAAGGAATAGATTAGTATTTACCACACATACACCTGAAGAAGCTGGTAATGAAAAGCATGATATCTATCTATGCCATAAAATGAGTTATTTCTGCGGGCTTTCTGTAGATGAGGTGAAACAATTATATGGCAACGACAGCGATCAGTTCAATCATTCATTAGCGGCTTTGCGTTTTGCAAAATCTGCCAATGGCGTTTCACAGTTACATGGCAAAGTTTCAAGGGAAATGTGGAGTAAGTTTGAAAATATTTGTCCTATCATTTCAATTACAAATGCTCAAAACTGGCGTTATTGGGCTGACAAGCAGTTGTACAAGTTTATGGAAGCTAGTGATGATTATGGTATTGATGACAGGAAAAAATACTTGAAAAAAAGAGCTTTTGAAATTGTGGCTGATCAAACTGGAAAAATTTTCAATCCGGATGTGTTTACTATTGTGTGGGCACGTAGGTTTGCAGGTTACAAAAGAGCAAACCTGTTAACGACAGACGAAGAGCGGTTTCTTAAATTGATGACAGATACAAAATATCCAGTTCAAATCATTTGGGCTGGCAAACCCTATCCGGTAGATCATCCGGCAATAAGTGAGTTCAACCAATTGGTACACCTAAGTACAAAGTTTAAAAATATGGCTGTGCTAACGGGATACGAATTGGCGCTCTCTAAAAGATTAAAGCAGGCTGCCGATATCTGGTTAAACAATCCCAGAGTACCTCGTGAAGCCAGCGGCACCAGTGGTATGACTGCTGCAATGAATGGGGCTGTCAATTTTTCTACCGATGATGGGTGGATACCAGAATTTATCAATCATGGTAACAATGGCTTTGTAGTACCTAAGGCCGATTATGTTAATATGGCTGTTCACGAACAGGATGAATATGATCTGAACAAACTTTATGAAATATTAGAAAACGAAATATTGCCAATATATTATTCCAAGTACAACACCTGGCGTTCTGTTATGAAAAATGGTATGCGGGATGTTCGCTTTCAGTTCAACAGTAACCGTATGGCACATGAGTATTATGACCTGCTCTATAAATAAAACTAAAGGGCAGAAAAATGGCCTTCGTATTAATTTTTCTTTAGCAGGGTAATTTTGTATCTTGAATTTAAATTATTTTCAGATTATTAAATTCCTTTGTCTCACAGTCTTCTTTATTTATCATGTCATTGCTTTTGGGCAAAGTGGTAGCCCTGTTGGGGCATTTAGACCACCTCCTTCTGGCCCTACATTTTTAAGAGATGTATTTAGAAACAGAGATGTGTCGGAGAAGCCTCAAGGCAATGTTGATGGCTCGGTATATTTAGAAAAAGATTGGATGTATGGGCGTATCAAAGCTGCGGGAAGACCGCAAACTTATGATAGCGTAAAGATTAAGTTAAACATACAAACGGGAGCAGTTCATTTTTTAGATGAAAATAATGAAGATATGACGACTACTTTGAATGTAGAAGCCGTCATGATTATTGATCAGTCATCAACTTTCTATAATACAATTTTTCTCTGCAATCTGGATCATATTCCGGGTTTTTATCAGTTATTAGAAGATGCAGGAAATTTAAAACTGGTAAAAAGCTTAAAAATTTTTGAATGGTCATCGCAACCCGTTAATGCTGAAAAAACAAAACATATTGAGGTGGAAGGTGAGGCGCATTTGCTTTACAATGACAAATTAGTAAAAAGCTCAAAAAAATGTTCAGAGGTTAAAGGGCTATTTCTTAATAATAAAAACCTTTTGCAGTTTATTTCCGAGAATAACCTTCGTTGCAATCAGGAAAATGATTTGAGAAGAATAGTACGGTTTCAGAAAACGAATAATAATTGAAGAACCATTTTTATTCAAGCGGAAGATAAAAAAATGTATTCATTAAATTGTATTTATAATTTCATCAAGCTGATAATGGGTATTAGAAATGTTTACTAATTTATTAATCACACCCTCAACCAATGCATCAGGACAGGAAGCACCGCTGGTCAATAGAATTTTTACTGGTCGGGTTTCAGGAAACCAGTTTACTTTACTCAGTTCTTCCTTAGTATGAAAATTGTAATGCAGTATTTCTTTTTTGGAAAGAATCTTTTCTTCGTTGTTGATAAAATAAGTGGACAGTTTTTCTTCACATAACTCCACTAAATGTGAAGTATTGGATGAGTTGTATCCTCCTACCACTATAGCCAGATCCGCCTCATGCTGAAGCATCTCATTTACTGACCCCTGATTTTCATTAGTGGCATAACAAAGTGTGTCTCGGGTGTCTGCAAAGCTGGCAGCATCTCCTGTTGCTTTGATGATGACCTCCTTTAGAAAATCAGCAATTGCTTGTGTATCACTTGCCAGCATGGTGGTTTGGTTTACAACACCTATTCTTTGTAAATGTTTTGAAGTGTCAAAGCCTTTTGAATATTGACCATCAAATCGTTTGTAAAATTCAGCGGGAGGTTTTTCGCCGCTAATGTATAAGGCCAACTCTTTTGCCTCGCACATATCTTTTATAACAATAGCGGGGGCATTTAATGAAGCATGAGAAAATGTGGCACGGGTTTCTTCATGCCTTGGTTTGCCATGTATTACAATTGTATAATCTTTTTTAGCAATGGCCTCGCTGCGGTTCCATACTTTTTCTACAAAAGGGCATGTTGTATTATATTTTTCAGTATGTATTCCTTTTTCATTGAGCAGTTTTTCGGTTTCTAATGTGGTGCCAAAGGCTGGTATTATCACCACATCATCCGATTGCAAATTATCGAATTGAATTATCTGTTTGCCGAAAGTATCCTGCATAAATTGAACGCCATGTGCTTTCAAATCTTCATTTACCTGTGGATTATGAATAATTTCACTTAACAGGAAAATTCTTTTATCCGGATTTTCATCAACGGTCTTAAAAGCTATTTCTATTGCATTTTCAACCCCATAGCAAAATCCGAAATGACGGGCAAGATAAATTTGTAAATTGCCTAAATCCAAAAGGGTAGGAGAGAAATCTTTTTTAAGTTTGTCAGCTTCCTTTCTTTTTTTCTTTATGGCAGTTATCAGTGGGCTACGATATATGATAGGAACATCAAAACTTTTCATTTTGCAAAGGTACAAAACAAGACTATGAAAGCCCGGTTCATATATGAACAATTGGCGGCTTATTCCTATCTTCCCAAAAAACTTGATTATGCGTTCGCTGGTAATATTTTCACTTTGTCTGATATTGACTAATTGTAAGTTGATGAAGAAAAAAGAACAGAAACAAAAAGGAATAGCAACAAAAAAAATTGATATGTCACAAAAATTTAAACCAGTTGATTGGGCTCACAATACAAATATTTATGAAGTAAACATCAGACAGTACACACCGGAAGGTACCTTTAGTGCTTTTCTTCGGGAGCTTCCCCGTCTGAAAGAAATGGGTGTACAAACGCTTTGGTTTATGCCCATCACACCCATCTCCCAAAAAAATAAAAAAGGAACTTTGGGTAGCTATTATGCCTGCTCTGACTATACAACGATCAATCCTGAATTTGGAACACTAGATGATTTTAAAAATCTGGTAAAACAAGCACACAAGGAAGGCCTCAAAGTGATTATTGACTGGGTGGCCAATCATACAGGATGGGACAATGTGTGGACAGTTAAGCATCCTGATTATTATTTAAAGGATGTACAAACCAACAATTTTAAAACACCGGCAGGAATGGAAGATATAATTGAACTGGATTATTCGAATCCTGGTTTAAGAAAAGATATGATAGCGGCCATGCAGTTTTGGGTAAACGAAGCAGACATTGATGGTTTTCGTTGTGATTTGGCATCATGGGTTGAGCTTGATTTTTGGAAAGAGGCGAGAGCTAAGATAGATGATAATAAACCACTATTCTGGCTGGGCGAATTTGATGAATTGGAAAACCCTGAATATGGTGAAGTATTTGATGTGAGTTATACATGGGCATGGATGCATAAAACTGAAGAATTTTATAATCAAAAGCAGCCACTTGATTCCCTACTTCATTTATTAAAAAAATATGATGATCTGGGCGACAGTACTATACGTACTTGGTTTACAAGTAATCATGATGAAAACAGTTGGAATGGTTCTGAGTATGAAAAATATGGCGATACTGCAAAAGCGTTGGCTGCTTTTAGCTGTACATGGAATGGCATACCATTGATCTATTCAGGGCAGGAGTTACCAAATAAAAAACGCTTGAAGTTTTTTGATAAAGACAACATAGAATGGACTGGTACTTATGAGTTGGCATCTTTTTATAAAACACTGCTCAATCTACATTCTCAAAACCCTGCATTAAGAGCAGGCGATAGTTCTACACATACTTTTATTTTAAAAACTACCGAGCCAGGAAGGGTGCTTGCATATCTGAGAAGAAATGGTAGCAATGAAGTTTTGGTTGTTATCAATATGTCGGGTCAAGCCGATTTGCATTTTGAAATTATTGATGATAATGTAAAAGGAGTGTATAAAAATGTATTCTCTGGTGCGCCCAATGATTTTACATCAGAGCGAAGTTTTGAAATGCAGGGATGGGAGTATTTGATTTATCAGAAATAAAAAAGCCACCCTTACCGGATGGCTTAATGAAATTTAATTAGATAATAATTTTTATTCTTCTTCCTGAACTAAAGGATATCTGTAAACTCCAGAATAGCCAGGGTACATACCTTCCATTTGAATACTCTCGCCACGCATTTGTCTTATGGCCTGTGTTAATTCTTCCACGCTGCTAATTTCATATCCATTTACACTGGTAATTATAAAATTGGGTTCCATTTTAGTTTTACTAAATGGTCCACCGGATTTTATTTTTTTCACTAAAACGCCTCCGCTTATATCATACTTCTGCGCATCTTCTTTACTTATTGTTTGAAGTTCGGCACCCAGTTTGTCTCCCATATTAGAAGCAACTGCTTCATAGGTTCCGGTTTTTGAAGAAAGAGTGGCGGAGGTTGTATTTTCTTTTCCATCTCTTCTATAAGTGATAGAAATTTTATCTCCCGCATTATAAGAAGAAACTGTAGCTTGTAATTCTGTCCATGAATTAATAGGCACATCATTTATTTTGGTTATCACATCACCACTTTTTAAGCCAATACCAGAGGCAGCTCCGTCTTTAGCTACTCCACCAATATGTGCTCCATCACCGGCATCTACTTTATCCTGATCAACTGATACTCCAAGATAAGGACGTTTAACATCGCCAAATTTGATTAAATCGTTTACCACCTTTTTTACAAGGTTCACAGGTATTGCAAATGAATATCCTGCATAAGTACCATTGGGTGCATAGATGGCAGAATTGATACCGATAATCTGACCGTCAGTATTGATCAACGGACCACCGCTATTGCCCTGATTTACGGCAGCATCTGTTTGTATAAAAGATTCTATGGGGGTTTGACTTTGTTTACCGTTTATGCCAATACTTCTGCCTTTGGCGCTTATGATACCCGCTGTTACAGTAGTCTCTAATGAAAGTGGGTAACCAATTGCCAATGCCCACTGGCCCAATTTTACGTTGTCTGAATTGCCATATAACAGAAAAGGTAGATTATTCGAATCAATTTTTATTACGGCTAAATCTGTACTGGCGTCTTTGCCAATTACTTTGGCCTTATATGTTTTCTTATTATTTAATGTAACGGTAATTTCATCAGCTACGCCACTGCCACCATCTGATACTACGTGATTGTTGGTAACAATATATCCATCCTCGCTTATAATAACACCACTGCCGGATGCTCTTTGTTCGGGCTGCATCATGGGGCCCCACATATCGTCTCCAAAAAAACGCTGTATCATATCATCCAGCGGATTATTACCATTGCTGCGTGGGAGTTTGTTGCTTACTTTCTTAGCGGCAATTTTTGTTTTGATATGTACTACTGCTTGTACTGAAGCATTAGCAGCTTTAGTAAAATCAATAGGTTCACCGGCATTAAAACCATTTTCGGTAAAGCCAGCATAATTTGCCGGAATCTTTGTTTCACCGTTTTGTATTGCAAACACCGATTTTTTTTGAGCAATTTTGCTATACACAAATACACTTCCAATGGCTGATACGGCACTTACCGCTACTATCAGCATTAATTGTTTCCATTTCATAATTGTATTCATTTTCAAGAATAATTTATTACTGTTTCTTATACAAAGTAACGAAAGCCATTGTTTCTAAAACTGCCGCTAATTGAGTTTAACAAATTATTTACCATGACTTTCGTACTTCTGAATAGTAAAGATAACACCGATTTTAGAAACAGGTAAGTCTATTAGCGGTTAGTTGTTCGCCCCTGAAAATTCATATCAAATAGTCAGCGAAGCAAGAAATTCAAGCGTGTTGATACCGTCAGCATAGTCTATTAAACCGGGACATTGTGTGTGGCCAAAGGGGATGTGGCTTTTGCCTGCTACTGCCTGTATTTTTTCATTGTCTCTTTGAAGTATTTCATTGAGTGCTGCTGCGTTTTTATAATATTCAAAATGCAATTGACTGATAGGCGAAAACACGGAACTATCTTCAGTAAGCAGAATAGCCCCATTGGTCATGTAATATTTTTTGTTGAGGATATGAAGTGCCAGATTATAGTCGTAGTTGTTTTTGTATTTGTGATGATCGGCCAGATAAAGATATTTGCTAAATGCATCTAATAAGCGTACAAAATCAAATCCTTCTGGCACCATCAGTTTTGAAACATTGCGACAGCCTAATCCAAAATACTGAAACACATCATCTGCAAGTGCTTCCATTTCTTCTTTTGTTTCTGTTCCATCTAAAATGGCCACCGATGTTTTATTGCGCCTTATAATATGAGGATATTTGCCAAAGTAGTACTCAAAATATCTGGACGAGTTATTACTTCCAGTGGCAATATATACATCACAACCTTTTAGTATTTCAGCAAATTGAATTTGTTGATATAATTCAGGTTCCCATTCATTCAATTTTTCTGCCAGATGTTTTATTAGCACTGAATCTTTCAACGATGGCTTAATTAACATTTTGTGGCCACTTAAAAACACACTCAAAAAATCGTGAAACCCAACCAGCGGAATATTGCCCGCCATGATGATGCCAATTTGCAGAGGTTGAGAAAGTTGCTTTTCTGCAAAAAAAGGTTTCACCCAATTAGTAAGTTTTTGTTTTGATAATAATTGACTGGATATATTTGAAATTGACAGTGCCGTAAATTCGGGAGTAAACCAACCATTTTCATACGAGGCTTTTTCTTTTATTTGCTGCCATTTTTCATCAGCAGACAACATATAATCGCCCAATCTTGATAATAAGTCAATCCGATATTGTAAATTCATCCCGGTAAATTATATTTGTTCTTAGGAATGCGTTTTGCATTGCAAATGTAACTGTCAACCTGATAAAATTTATTTATATGGCAATTAAGATTACGGAAGAATGTATTAACTGCGGAGCCTGCGAGCCCGAATGTCCCAACAATGCTATTTATGAAGGTGGTGTAGAATGGGCGCTGGCTGATGGTACCACTGTGAAAGGAAGTTTCACTCTTATGGATGGTTCTGTTTTGGATGCTAATCAGAAAAATGCTCCAATTGCAACAGATATTTATTACATAGTGCCCAATAAATGTACCGAATGTCAGGGTTTTCATGAAGAACCTCAGTGTGCAGCTGTTTGTCCTGTTGATTGCTGCGTACCCGATGATATGTATAAAGAAACCGTGGATCAGTTAATGGATAAAAAAGGAAGACTGCATATTTGATTTTTATCATGTGCATAAGTTTAAGTCTGTATTTTAGGGATTAAAAAATAGTTGGGTTAATTTAGTGCATATAATGAAATAGCAGCTTCGGCTGCTCACTTAGAGGCGGGTGATATTTCCCGTCGTAAAAAGGTGAAGGAGAAACGGCCTTCACCTTTCTTATTTATTACTTTTCCTTGGTCAACAAATAATTCAATATGAAATATTTATTTTTCTTTTTACTTCCGTTAATATTTTATTCCTGCACCCGCGATAAGCTAAATATTGAAAAGGAAAAAAAGATAATAAAACAAACAGATATAGATTTCTCCAATATTTCAAAACAAAAAGGAATGGCAGCGGCCTTTATAGAGTACATGGATTCTTCAGCAGTTTTGTTAAGACCGGGTCGTTTTCCATTAGAAGGGAAAGATTCACGTCGTTTTATAAGTGGAACAGATGATTCGGGATATATATTGACATGGGTTCCTCAAAATGTAATTATTTCAAAATCGGGAGATATTGGTTACACCTATGGTACCTGGACGTCGTATCCTAAAAAATGGAATGCCGACAGTGCCAGCCGGGGAACCTATATCACCATTTGGAAGCGACAAAAGCTGGGTGGATGGAAAGTTGTGCTCGACAGTGGCAATGAAGGAGTGGGGCAGCCCTGATTAAAGGAATTTTTAGCGTTTGAAATTTCTGTCAACAAACTTTTTCCACAATATTTGTAGCTCAAAACCACATTCTAATAATTTCATGAAGAAAAACCTGGCTCTTATTACAGGAGGATTCTCCGGCGAAGCTGTTATCTCATATAAAAGCGCTGTAACAATTGATACTCATTTGGACAGAAATTTGTTCAATGTTTATAAAATAGACATTACTAAAGCTGACTGGCACCACTTATTGGCCGATGGCAGAAAAATTGAAATTGATAAAAATGATTTTTCTCTGCAAATTGATAATCATAAAGTAAAGTTTGATGCAGTATTTATAGGCATGCATGGCACACCCGGTGAAGATGGAAAATTGCAGGGCTATTTTGATATGCTGAACATTCCTTATACAGGTTGCAATGCAGCTGTAGCAGCGCTAACTTTTAATAAAAGAAATACTGTAGCATCAGCTGCTTTTGCTGGAATTGATGTTGCTAAATCAGTATTGTTTTATCAAAATGACGGGCAAAATTTTCAACAGGCAGTCAGCCATCTAAGACCTCCTTTATTTGTAAAGGCGAATAATGGTGGATCCAGTATTGGAATGAGTAAGGTAAATAACCCTGCTGTAGAACTTGATGCTGCTATGGCAAAAGCTTTCAAAGAAGATGAAGAAGTGTTGGTTGAAGAGTTTATCAGTGGCCGGGAGTTTACAGTGGGTGTATTTAGGGTTAAAAATGAAATTATAGTGCTGCCGATAACAGAAGTAAGTGCCAATGCTGATATGCCATTTTTTGATTTTGTAGCAAAGTATCAGGGGAAGTCTTCTGAAACGACACCGGCAAATATTGATGAAGGGATGGCAATTAATCTGAGAATTGCAGCTAGCAAAATTTATCAGGTTTTTAACTGTAGTGGCATTGTAAGAATCGACTTTATATACAATGAAGAAAAAAACCGTCCGTTTATGTTGGAGATAAATACCATACCCGGGCAATCTGAGGTCAGTATTGTACCTCAACAAGTGCAGGCAATGGGATGGAGTTTAAAAGAATTTTATACCAGATTATTGGAAGAGATATTATTGTAAACAAATTTTATAACAAAGCATTAATCAGTGTTTAAATTTTTAACGCACCGGCCTTTATGGCTGAATATTTTGGCAGGTATTATATTAGCGCTGGCTATATTCTTTTTATTTCTGCTCTCGCTTAAATGCCTTACCCGTCATGGAAAATCTGCTACAGTACCATCAGTAATCGGGAAAAAATATGATGAGGCTATAAAAACCTTAAAGAAAGCCGGGTTTGATGTTGAAATTCAGGATTCAATTTATGTAGATACGTTGCCCCCAATGTCTGTTATCAGGCAAATACCCGATGCCGATGAAATTGTAAAAGCTAACCGAGAGATTTATTTAATTGTAAATCGTTTTGAACCTCCATTGATTGATATGCCCAATCTGGTCAATTACAGTTTTCGGAATGCAGAAATGGTGCTGGGCAATCTGGGGCTGAAAGTTGGGGATACCACTTTTGAGCCTGATTTTGCAAAGAATATTGTTCGAAAACAAATCTATAACGGGCAAATCATTTCGCCCGGAACAAAAATCAGAAAAGGAAGTGTGGTGTCATTGGTATTGGGCGATGGCGTCGGCAACAAGGAGTTTGCTGTTCCTTCGGTCATTGGTATGCAGTATTGCGATATGAAAAAAAGACTGGAAGGAAGTGGTGTATTAGTAGGTGCCATCGTTCTGGATCCCGATGTAACAGACACTTGCAGTGCATGGATTTATTGGCAAAACCCCGAAAGATTTAATGAGGATAAAAAGCTGAATCATATTCGCAGTGGACAAACCATAGATGTACGTTTGCAATTGAATAAACCTGCCTTTAAGGACAGTATAGAAACCCCTGAACCACTTTAACAAGCCAACATGAAAAATATTACAGTTGAAGAATTAAAAGCCAGAATAGATGCCGGCGAAAAAATCAATCTCATTGATTGCAGAGAACCTCATGAGTATGCAGAATTCAATATTGGTGGCAAACTGGTGCCATTGGGAAAAATTCAAACAATGCAAACCGAAGAATTGGATGAATTAAAAGAAGAAGAAGTGATAGTACATTGCAGAAGCGGTCAACGTAGTATGATGGCCTGCATGTTTTTAGACACTCTTGGTTTTACAAATACAGTAAATGTAACCGGCGGCATCTTAGACTGGCAGGAGAAATTTACTAATGTAAAATAGCAAAGGCTATTCCATCCTTTATAATTTTATATTTATTCCAAATAAGAAGTTTACACCGGCCATGGGGAAATAATAATTATTTACTGAAAGTTGATTATTGAAAATATAATTGTAGGTATATCCATTTGGCTCAAAGTGATTATTAAATACATTGTTCACTTTCAGTAAGAGTTTTGTTTCTTTTATCCATCCAATTTTTAGCTGGTAGGAAAGCAGTACATCTTCTGTAAAATAGGCTGCTAATTTTCTTCCATCATTTTCTGTATTATCCAAAAACTGTTTACTAACGTATTTACTGATAAAAGCCATTTCAAAATTTTTGAATGGTAAATATGTGATAGTAGCGCCACCTACAACAGCCGGGGAGAAAGAAAGGGTGGAAACAGGATAGTGATTAATTTTCTGTCCGCCATTATCATAGTCATCAATGTATTCTGAAAAATTTTTGAGCTTATTGCTACTAAAAGAAATATTTGCAGTTGCAGATAATAATTTGTTTAACTGATACTTTCCTTCCAACTCAATGCCGGCACGATAGCTTTGCGGAATATTGGTTCTTGTATATGCACCTACATCATTTATCTGTCCGGTAAGTACCAGTTGATTTTTGTAACGCATAAAATAGAAAGTAGCTGCCCAGTTATACTTTTTATTCTTTTTTTCAATCCCCAATTCTGTGTCATATAATTTTTCAAAACCTGGTTGTTGTGTTTGTCCTGTTTCAAAATCATCTCTGTTGGGTTCTTTTTGTGCGATTCCAAACGAGAGATACCCTTTCCAATTGTTATGAACAAAGCTGATGCCGGCTTTGGGATTAAAGAAATGATAATCATTTTTTACTTGCAATGTTGGATTATTTCTAAATCCATTAATATCATATTGAACAGTTCTGTATTGTAAATCCAAAAAGCCAAACCAGTTTGCTGCAAAATTTACCTGTTGTTTCAGATAAATGTTTGCGTCAGTTTTATGAGCATCCAGATCGTACCATTTTTTTAAACTTGTTAATCCTTCTTCTGCCCATATCACTTTTCCAAAGTGTAGCCCATTGTATCTGGAAATACTACCACCAAGTTGGGCTTCCAGTATTTTGTTTTTGTATTGAAGAGAAAATACATTTCCAAAGAATGTGTTATCCAGCCATAGTCTTCGCACCATATCAGAATGGGTAACTGGCCCGGCATTGGAAGTTGCATTTGGCAGGCCATATTTTGCATATGATTGATCAGCTTTATATTGCTCATAATATCCACGACCATCTACTTTAAACAATCCTGTGTTGAAGTAAATGCGTTTACCAAATTGATGTGTGAAAAAAAACTGGTAATGATTTTGTTCATATTTATCAATTTCATTTTTGTAAGGCTCGCCTGATTTTTCAGTACCGGCATAATTTATACTTCTGTTCCCCGCATTCAGGTCTTCTTCAGAAATGCCAGTCCATGCCTGATAGGTTTTTTCATTGCCTGAAAAAATATTTAATCTTAAAGAACTTTTACTATTGATATAAGCTAATGAAAATTGTAAAGACTTTAAATTACTAAATGCCCTGTCAATATACCCATCACTGCTGATAGATGAAATACGCATATCGCCAGTAAAATGATTGTCAAGCAACCCGGTTCCGGCTTTCAATGTATTTTTCCTGCTATTGAACGAGCCAAAGCTGTTATTAAATTCAGCATAGGCTTCTTTATTTAATTCGTTTGTGCTAAGGTTGATGCTGGCACCAAAGGCACCTGCGCCATTAGAAGATGTGCCTACACCTCTTTGTATTTGTATGCTGCCGGTTGATGAAGAAAAATCGGGGAGATCAACAAAAAAACTACCCTGGCTTTCGGCATCATTAAAAGGAATACCGTTCAACGTTATATTAATGCGTGAAGCATCTGAGCCTCTGATGCGAATTCCGGTATAACCAATACCATTTCCCGCATCGGAATTAATTACTACTCCTGGAGTTTGATTTAGCAGGAAAGGAATATCCTGCCCCAAATTCAATTTTTCAATTTCCTTTTTTTTGAAATTTGTTTTGGTAAAAGGTGTTATGTCAGCTGCTCTTACCGATCGGATTTCTACCGGGCTTAGCTGATAGAAGCTGTCAACGGTTTGTTGTTGGTTTTGCGCAGCAAGCATACCAAATGGCAGCAGATAAATAATTTGAAATACAATCCTCTTCATTTTTTAAAAGTTGTAGGCAATAGGCCTGGTTAAAAAATAAGAGGGAAATGCTGAAAGAAAGGTGAATAGCAGCCTAAATAACGGCACTCCCTTCGCAGGCATTACCCTGGCAGGTTCTACGGGTATAATCTCAGAAACTGACGATTAAAGTCAGAAACACCCCGGAAACACTGTAAACCAATTGCCTTTGACACGCAAAGGCAAAGAACTAGTGCAAAAATATAGTTTAATTTTAGATTGGTGTAACTTTTATTGTTTACTACCGTAATACTTACATGTTCAAATTGATTCTCAGTTGATTTTATATACAATTTCTGTTGTTCTATTTATTATTTTAAATTTATTTTTATGAATAAGATTTTCTGCTTCATATTTTCCTTTTTCTTGTTTTCTGCACTTGAGGCACAACAAATCAATGATCCCAATGCAGAAATACGTACTGCAAAAAATTTTCATGGTATCAATGTCTCCAACGCTTTTGATGTTTATATTAATCAGGGTAATGAAGAGGCGGTAGCTGTAAGTGCAGTGGATAATAAAAATAAAGAACGTATTAAAGTTGAAGTGAAAGATGGTATTTTATTCATTCGCTATGACAGTAAAGGAGTGCAATGGGGTGGAGAGAAACGAGCATTGAAAGCGTACATTTCTATTAAAGACTTTGATCAACTAACGGTAAGCGGAGCCTGCGATGTTTATTTTACCAATACAATTGCAGTTGATAAACTTACGCTAAAGCAGTCGGGAGCCAGTGATTTAAAAGGAAAAATTAATATTGGGGAACTAATGTCAGATGTTAGTGGTGCTTCCGATATTTTACTTTCTGGTAAAGTTGGTAATCTGGATATAGAGGCAAGTGGTGCCAGTAGTTTTAAAGGATACAATTTGGTAGCAGAATCTTGTAATGCAAAAGCAAGCGGCGCCAGCGATATAAAAATAAATGTAAACAGAGAATTGACTGCCGAAGCAAGCGGTGCCAGTGATATTCGTTATAAAGGTGAAGGTGATCTTATCAAAATAAAAACAAGTGGTTCAGGTAGTGTATCAAAAAGTCGTTCCTGAATTTAAAAATTGAAAATATTCTACGACCTGTAATTTCTTTTTACAGGTCGTTTTCTTTGGCTGCTTACTTACTTACCCGTATCTTTGCGCCCACATCGCGAAGTAGAGCAGCGGTAGCTCAACGGGCTCATAACCCGTAGGTCGGAGGTTCCATCCCTCCCTTCGCAACAAAGACCCGGTAGCAATTAGCCGCCGGGTTTTTTATTTATTTCAGGAATAATTCAGTAGTTCCAGATATTCCAGCTTTCTTCGGCTTGAAGCATCAGCATTTTTTCCCCGTTTTTTATCATAGCACCTTTTTCTGCGCCTTTAGAAAGAAATAAGGTTTGTACAGGATTATACACTAAATCATATAAAAGATGGTTTTCGGTAATTGCATTGTATGGCAGCTCGGGGCAAGTGTTTACATGTGGATGCATGCCCAATGGAGTTGTATTGATAATAATCGTATATTTTTTTAACATCTTTTCATTCAGTTCAGCATATTTTAGAACTGATGGCTGTTGTGGAGACCTGCTTACTTTTCGAAAAGGAGATACCAAGTTTTTTCAAAACATATACAACGGCTTCGGCAGCGCCGCCTGTACCCAGTACCAATGCTTTTTTATGATGAGGCTTTAATAATGGGAGCAGGCTTTTTTCAAATCCAATACAATCGGTATTGTATCCTATCAAATTTTTACCATCAATTTTAATGCAATTACATGCTTTGATCCCATCTGGTATTTCAGATGTATCAGTAAGATACCGGATGATTTGTTGTTTGTACGGTATGGTAACATTTAAACCCTTCAAATGAGGAACAGAGCGGATGAGTTGTTTAATTTCATCAACTGAGCGAATGGGGTAAAGCTCATATTTGCAATCGATGATATGCTCCCTTGAAAATTTTTCAGTAAAATACTTTTCCGAAAAAGAGTGGGAGAGTGGGTAGCCTATAAGCCCAAAGGCCCGTTGTGTTTTCGATTGCAATGAATCAAGGTCAGCCATTCTCCTGTTTATTCAGATACAAACTGAAGGTATCGCCCCTTAGTCCTATGCGCATAGCTTCCAATGAAATTACTTCGGAAGGAGCAATATTGCCAAGGTTAACGTTGCATCCAAGCAATTCAATAAAATAGAGTTGTTGCGCTTTTTGTGGAGCTTCCCACACAATTTTTTCACCAGGAATTTGTGTTAGAATTTCCTGCACCAGCCCTTCTCTTACTTCACCACTACCGCGATAGATACCTACATTACCAGCCTCTCTTGCTTCAGCAATTACATAAGTAGAGCCGGCTTCCAACTCGGCTTTCATTAGCTCAATCCATTTGTAAGGAGGAATAATATGTGCGGCGTCTTTACTTCCCACTTCACTAAGTACAGTGCCGTACTTTGTCAATTTTTCAATATAACCGCATTTTTCTGCATGAGGTATTGTGATGGAGCCATCACTTACTTCCATATAGCTGATACCAAAATCGCGGCAGGTATTTATATAATCTTCAAACTGATTGCGGATTAAAAATGCTTCAAACAAAGTACCACCAAAATATACCGGGATGTCATTAGCACGATAAATTTCCAGTTTCTTTTTGAGATTAGGTGTGACAAAAGAAGTCCCGAATCCTAATTTTACAATATCAACATGAGGGCCCGAAGCACTCATGAAATTGCTAGCTTCTTCCACACTCAGTCCTTTATCCATCACCATTGTAATTCCTGCTTTTCTGGGTTTTGATTTGCGATCTGGTATTTGCGTTAAATTAAAATTGAAAGACATACTTTAGGTTTTGTGTTATCAAAAGTTTATAGAATGCGCAAAAATAAGGAAGAATGGGCAGCCAGAAGTTGAGCTAGTTTGTTTCAATGTTATTATTTGCCTTTTCTCTTTTTATACTTAGCAATGCAGTCCACCACCTGTTGGTTCTGCAGAATTGCCGGATGCAATTCAACAAACTGCTTCAACATACGGGGAGCCTGAATAATTGCATCTTCCAGTTGTAGTAAGGCTTCTTTTGATTTTCCAAGTGAAAATAAAACGGCGGCTTTATAATATTTAAAAATTGATTTCCCATCAGTAATAGAAAGTGCAGCTTCCGATTGTTCAAGTGCTTCATCAAAATATCCAGCATAAAAAAGGCAACGGATAAATGCTTCCCAGCCTTTGCTATTCTTTGGTCTTAAGCGTACTACTTCTGAAAAACTATGTATAGCCTGACTCATAAAACCGGTGCGCATTTTACATTCACCAAGCAGCAAATAATATTCAGCATGATTTCCTTGGAGGCGCAGGGCCGTTTCTATTTGTTTAATACAACTTTCCCATTGGTTCTCATTAAAATAAGTGCAGGCTATTTTATAAAATAATTTACTGTCTTCTTTATTGATATGGGTTGCTTTCCTATAAAAAAATCTTGCTTGAGCATAATTTTTCAACTTATCATAACAATGACCAATTGCTTCCAGAATAACAGACTCGGGTTTTGAAAGCTCTGTTACTTTTACCAATGCGTCAATGGCTTCTTTGTACATGCGCAAGCGAATAAAGGCATCACCGATATTGCGATAGGCATAGTCAAATTTTTCATCAATGGCAATAGCATATTGATAGGAGTCGATAGCTTTTTCATATAATTTAAGTCCCTGATAGGCAGATGCCAGATTGAACCAGGCAAGCTCATTGTATGGAAAATCATTTATGATTTGCTGATGTAGTCGAATGCTTTCTTCATTTCTGCCTGTAAAATCTGTCCAGAAACAAATTTTATATAAAGCCTCTTCATTATTAGGCTCTTCTTCAAGTATCAGTTTCAGGCAATCAAATACTTTGTCGAAATCTTCATAATCATCATATACATCGGCCAATTCAAATAGGAGTTCAATTTTTTCTTCACCCTCAAAAAGAAGTAAAGCTTCTTCCAGCAGACTCACAGCTTTTTCCTGCATATCCAGTGCCAGCAAAGCATCTGTTTTCAAAATATAATTATTAATATCCGAATGGTCTAAAAGGGTAGCCTGATCCAATAATTCCAAAGCCTCTTTGTATTGCCTGTTGGCAAGTAAAAGATCAGCTTTCTTTATGGTGAGAAGAGAAGAATAGGGGTATTGTGTAATGCCATAATTGACAGCCTCTAAAGCCTGCCGCTGGTCGTCTTTCTCTTGAAAATATTCTATAATTAATTCAAACGATTCTTCTTCAAGAAATGAGTTTTGAAGTCCGTTTTTTAGGTTTTCATACCTGTTAAGCAATTCCTGCATCTCATAACGATCTTCCTGATAGGGATTTTCTTTCATCTGTTCCGAAATTTAGTGAACAATGGTTTTAAAGAGCTTTTCTTGTCTATTTTAGACTAAATGAGCCTGAAATCTGTTGTTATCAACAAGTTAAGAAAAAAATAATGACAATTTGTAGAAATGGTTTTCCACAAATGTGAAAAAAGCAAAAATAAATTCAATTTTTATGTAACAAAGAACGATTTATCATCGTTAATAAAGTACTAAACTTATTTATAAACGGTTTGATTTATATTAATTTTTGTATTTACTTTTGTAAAGAATGAACCACACCTCTTCCATATGTTTCAAGACCATAGGCAGAAAATTTGCTGCTTTGGTAATGTTGCTTTCTACAGCAGCAGTTACGTTTGCGTCTTTGGGTGATGGGAAGTCAAAAAGATCTGAAATATTTCCAAGATCATCACTTCTTTCTGCCAGAAAGGCTTTAAAGCCCGGCACTTTCACTTTAAAATCAGGATACGTTTTCAGGGGTAATCAGGTAATTAATACGGCTGCCGAAAAGCATGTAATAAGGCTGAATACTACCGCTACGGTACAAAAAGGTAATATGACCTTTACGGTACCTATTAAGAAAAATGTATTATTTGATAAAGTGAAGATTGATATTGGCAACCGCCAGTTTCAACAGCATTGATTTATCGGCAAATTACTCGTTACGAAATCTTAAATTTTACTTGGTTTTTTTTGGGCAGTTGATCTCGGTAGTAGTTTATTTGTGTTTTGTTTTCATTTGCTCAGTCATTTCATTTATCATTTCTTGAATGTCCTTCATGAAAATTTGCTGTAAATCTGTTTGATATTTAGAATTAATAATTGTCAAAATATCTTTAGTAATGTATGGCATTTGAGTTACCCACTTTTGTCCTGATTTGGATTCATAAAGCATTGTAAAAGTGTTGTGTTTTTGGGGGAGCCTCCACGCATTGCGCATTACAAATAACTTAGCAATAAATCAATCTTTTTATGACTATTTTTTCTGCCCATCGTCCCTCAATTTTCCCATCTAACATCAGATCTTCCACATCCGCACAGTTTCTGCTCATGTCTGCCTGTGTGCGGGTAAATGTGACTTGGCCTCCGACTTTGGGCTGATACGAAAACATATATTTTACCTGTCTATATTATATGTAGTATAAAAAAAAATTTACCATATAAACTCTCTAAGGCCTATATACAGAGGAGCCCTTGTTATGCGCATACTCTGCTCTCGTCACGAAATTCAACCGATTGAAGTTGTCCATCAGTTTGAAAAAACAGTTTACAATCATTGCTGCTAAGTTTATTCAGGCACTTGCATACTCCAACAATGCAGTCCACCGCCATTGTGGTTCGTTTCCGCAGTATTAATCTGATAAATATTCTTGTCAGGGAAATATTGCTTTAAGATTTGCTTCACTTTCTCGTCTTTTGCTTTAGAAGTTTCGGATTTTCCTTCTGTCCAGTATTTGGCTTCAAATACAGTTTTATTTGTAATTAAAAAATTCAGATAGCTACTTGAAGGGACAAAATGAACGGTGTCGCCAATTGAAAAATTCTTTTGTTCTGCGAGAATTTGTTGGGAAAGAAATTTTATTTCGTCATTTTTATTGGCTGTGTCTAAAGCAAAAGTCATATAATCAACATCGGGAACCGGCATTTTAATAATGATGAATGGGTTGCCGTCCTGGTCAGTTGCATTTTTTAAAATTTCATAATTTACTTTCATTCGTTCCAGAGTAATTTTTTTCACAGGGTCTTGTTCAGCTTCTATTGAATCTGGAAACGAAATTAATATTGTGTTTTCATTTACAAAACGACAAAACTGATCAAGATGTCCTTTTACACCAACTCCAAAATAATTCTTCGTTATCAATGTTCCCCACCCAAAAGGGTCTTCTGCTGCACCTTTTTTTAACCAGATTATTTTTTTTGCATTCAGCACTTTTTTTAACTCAGCTTCCTGTGCATCTTTAGTCATGCCCGGATTCCGATGCATGTTCACTGACTCCACCTGCAATATGGTTCCCTTTCCGTTCGTTTCAATAGCTCCGCCTTCATTAACCATTGAAGATGAAATTACCGGATATTTAAAAGTATTGATGTATAACCCAGTATATAATTTTCTCTTTTTTTTATCCGGCTCAAGCGTATTTTTATAGTCCGGTTCAAAATACCATCCATAACAATTCCATTCAAACTTTATAATCTGCTTTTGCCCGTTTCTGTTTTTCATAAATATTATTCCGTCTCGATCAGCATAGCTAAAATCTGTTGAAGATGGAATCAATTGAATACTATCTAAATTAGCTCCTGCATTAGTCAGTTTATTCCTGTAGGTGTCTTTCAAAGAATCTATAACAGTGCAATAAACTTGCGTTTCTTTACTAAGTTGAACTATCATTTCAAAAGAAGCATTATCGTCAAGTCCGCCTACTATAACTCCTGTTTGTGACTCCCATTCAGCAGGAAGATAAAATTCGTTTTTAATCTCTTGATTGCAAGAAAACAAAATTGCCAGAGTAAGTAAGAAAAGGTAATGATTAAGTGGCTTCATATTTATTTTGTTGATGTTAATTTCTTACAGTCATTTTAAAGTTAGCGCTGTCCCCAAGAATTTCGCATAACGGACAGGGATTTATGCAGGTTAGGAATTAGTATTCCGTCTGCCCATAACCGCTGCTGATTGAAAATATGTTGATGAAGTTAAGTACAAAAGCTGATAGTTATTCGTCTGACCGAACTGAAGCTTGGATTTGCAATTTGTTGATGTTTGCTGGTCAAGCCCAACTTGCATAAAACCCCAATGTTGTGCGAATGTGCCGCATGGAGTTATGGTTTGGAATATTCAATCCGTGATTCTATTTCATGAACTCCGGCGATTTTCCATTTGCCATTTTCTTTTAAATAGATGTCTGCCCAACTATAATATTCTGTATCTCGTTTACCATTGTCGTCAGTTCCATTTAAAATATTAGTGTAGGTCAAAACAGCGGATTGATTAAAAAATTGTAAAACGAGATTTTTAAATTTTACTGTGTCAATAGTCCAAGTTCCATGTATGCGATTTGCAATATAGTCTGCTCGATTAAAAAATTCATTTTGCGCTCTAAAAGTAAAATCCTTAGAAAGTATACTCTCAAATAATAAGCTATCATGTTTTTGCATTGCAAGAGGAAAGCTCCTTTTTATTTTCATAATTTCAAGGGCTTCAAGACTATCCACTGTCAAATTGTTACTTACTAATGTAAAATCTTTAATATCCACAGTAGGAGTTGTATTAGCTTCTTTAATATTCATTTGAATATAATTAGGTACATTGGAATTGTTTTGCGTACAACCAAAAATGAGTCCAACCGAAAGCCACAACAAAAAATGATATACTCTCATAAGTTAACTTCTATTATAAAATAGCTTCAATGGCATTTCGCACAACTCATAAATATACGCAACTCCCACAAAAACCCATTATTTCGTCCCCTAAAAAAATTAGTCTACAAAATCTTAGCAATCAGCCCAATCTTAAAATATATGTAGTACGCATTTCAAATATGCTCAACTCAATTTATGTGCATATTTGTTTCAGCGCATTGCGCATTGCGCATTGCAAATAACTTAGCAATATATCAATCTTTTTATGAATATTTTTTCCGCCCATCGTCCCTCAATTTTCCCATCTAACATCAGATCCTCAACATCCGCACCGTTTCTGCCTATGTCTGGCTGAAAACATTTTTATCTTACCTGTCTTTATTATATGTAGTATTAAAAAAAGATTTACCATATAAACTCTCTAAGGCCTATATATATAGGATACTTTGTTATAGGGAGTTTTTTGTCAGTTCGTTTAATGTGTTAATAAATTTTGTCAAGTCGTCTTTTGTTTTATTGTCTGTTATGTGTCCTTGTACATTTATTTTCCCTTTCACACCTTGAATTAACAGAGTTGTGTCTGTCGTGAATTTTGCCATTACTGTTTTCATTATTAGTTTCAATTCTTCGTGTCCTTTTTCGCCATTTGCAGAAGCAGTGATAAGCCCTGTTGGCTTGTCTTCAAATATAGTTGTTGAAACGCACCATTCAATAGCATTTTTAAGTCCGCTTGGAATACTGAAAACATATTCGGGTGTGCAAATTAAAATTCCGTCTGCCGTTTCAATTTCATGTCTAAAGTCTAAAATTGCCTTTGGGGTGCCTGCAATGGAAAGTTCGGGGTCAAAATGCGGAAGTGTTTTTAAGATGTTGAAAACTGTCAAGCTAAAAAAGTCTTTTGCCAAATCCGCAATGTTGTCAATGAGTTTTTGGTTTGAGGAGTTTCTACTCGCACTTCCGTTTATTACAAAAATTTTTTTCATCGTTATGACATTCGTTTCATGGTCTTTTTAAAAATACCTTATAACGGTTTGGGTATTGCTGAAGGCTGGATATTTCAGCTCTACCGTACATTTGAAAAACCAATGATGAATATAGCACAAAAGTTTCATAGTTGTTCGTCAGCACCGCTTTTGGCAAGCATCTATGCTATAAAAAAAAAGGTGTTTTGATTTTAGTAGTATCTTAAATACATTAAGAGCTACAAATAATTCTTTTCAAATTTAAAACGCTAAACGCCTTGACTAAAGTTAAAGCAAATTTTGAAAATCAAATTGTTTTTGCTGGAGTAGACATTCACAAACGCAGTTGGAAAGCCGCTATTTATTTGGGTGATTTTTCCCCTGATATTACTTACAAAAATAAAAGGCAGGAATATAAAATACCAAAACGTTTATGTCTTATTTTTAAAAGAAAATAATAGATAAGCCATATAAACTCTCTAAGGCCTATATACATAGTATACCTTGTTGGCGGTTCGTTGTTATTCTCAGAAGTAACTTTGCATATAATTCATTTGCTTGATTTCATCGCCTTTACTTTCTTGATTTTAGTGTCATTCATATACTTTTGGTATCCATCAGTTTCCACCCCGTAAAGGGCAATTTTACCATTTTTATCACTGTGAATTCCAAAACCATAAGTTTTTGTCAAAGGCGAAGTTCTTAAACAAGGTTGTCCTTTTGAGAAAAATTGTTCTCTTGCTTGTTTATATTCTTCTTTGGTTAAATCATTCCTGTCTGCAAATACCTGAAATAATATGTCGTCAGAAGTATATTTATAAGGGTTATGGGCAATCAAGTCATACTGAATTTCTGCAATTGTTTTTTTGTTGCTTTTTGACGGTGGTTTTGCCCCACTTATTGCCTTTGTGTCTTCTGCTACTTCAATAAAAGTGTCAAAATAGTTTGTTGTGTGAATTTTCATTATCATAAATTATTTAAATGGTTTTCCTGAATAATTTTACTTTCTTTCTATCTCTGAACTGATAATTGTTTATAGCCAAGTTTACCAAATTTCTTGGTTGTGAAAATGTGAAGCCAATGTCCAACTGGTAAATTTTCATCTACAATTGTTGAGAGTAATTCAATTTTTCCAATTTCTGAAATGGAAATAAAAAGCTCCCTCTAAAAAGGAGCTTTTTAAAAACAAATATTATAACATTTTACTTCGCCAGTTCGGCCAATAATTTTTCATTAAGTTTTACATAGTCATCATTCTTTGCTTCGGCTGCAAGGGCTTTTGATTTTTCTGCTGCTGCTTTGGCTTCGTCTTTCTTACCTAGTTTGGCAAGGCAGTTGGCCATTTGATGCTGTATCCAAAATGCTTTAGGCTGTATCTCTGCCGCCTTTTGAAACCATCCAAGTGCCAGGTTCAAGTCCTTACCATTGTCCATATAATACATAGCTGCGTTGAAGTAAGGGCGATTGTCTTTATTCATCAATTGATCTATCTGCGACATTACTTTTGTTTCTACGTCGGTGCTTATGGGCAGACTTACTGATGTTTTATCCCATTTTATTTCCAGGTCGCAAGTGTTGGGTTTTACATTGGCAAACTCAATCGTAAATGTTTCAATGGCATCACCGGTTGCATTTGTTTTTGCATCTACTCGTACTACATCCTGGTCTTGTTTGTAATCGGCCGGGCTGGTTACACCGGTTTGCTTACTGATGATGATCGTCCAGCTCTTTTTCTCCGGTATTGTCAACAGACCGTATTTTCCTGCTTTTACTTTTACATCACCAATGGTTACATCATCAGCAAAGGTGAGTGTGGTTGCCTGATTGGCTCCGGTGCGCCATACATTGCCATAAGGCACCAGGTCGCCAAATATTTTTCTTCCCTTTACGCCGGGGCGTGAATATGAAAGTTCAATACTGGACAAACCAAAGTTTTGTTTTACGGTTTGTGTGGGGCTGGGCTGTGGTGTGTTTAAGCCCTGTGCATCGACACTTAGCATCATTACTAATGCTATTGCAGAAATAAATAGTTTTTTCATTACTGTAGTTTTTGGAGGTCAAAGGTAGGGATTTAAGAAGAAGAGAGAAGGTGAAGGGTGGAAGGGAGAAGGGGGAGGGTAAATGGTGAAAAGAAGAAAGTGAAAGGCAAGGGAATTGAATATTTAGAAGCTGATGGTTACTGTAGTTCTGCCGTTTTTATTGGCATTGCTTCTCCATTTTGGCCCTACTTTTACAAGGCGAATGGCTTCCTTATCACATTTTTTACAAAGCGATTTTTCTATTTTGAAGTTTACAGGCTCTCCATATTTGTTTACTTCAAACGATACATCTACAGTACCACTGCTAAAACTTGGTTTGCTCTTAAACTCATCCGGCTTGTCCAGATTGTTGGTTATATAAGTATCGTAGTTATCCCAGCCGTCCATGGGTTCCGATTCGGTAAGGCTGATAGTAATATTGCGTCTTTTCTCTGTATTGATTTTTTTTGAGTCTATAACTACGGCAGTTACATTTTTATCGTTTTGTAAGGTTACATTATTATTGCTCAGGCTGCTTTGTAGTTCAACATTGCTGTTGTCAAAACCCACCGAATTGACTCTTACATTTACAACTGTATCAGGGTAAGTAATGGTAAAATATCCTTTTACATCGGTATAAGTACCTGCATTATTATCTGCCGTATTCAGCACCCTTGCAAATGGAAGTCCTATATTGTTTTCATCTGTTACCCTGCCATTAAATATATGAGGCTCCACATTTTTACTACGTTGCTTTCTTGCATTATTGGCTACTGATGCATTATTGGTTGCTTGTCTGTTCTTACTATCGTCAAATACATCATTTACTCCGTCTTTATCGATATCGGGGATGGGTTGTACTGCATTATTTCTTTTAGAAGCTATATCCTTTGCAGTTTTATTCATAACCGCAGTTTCGGTGTTTACAACTTTTGCATCATTTTGTGCTGCATTAGGCGAATTGGTAACTACCATTTCAGGCTTTGATAACTTACCGGCTGCTTCCTCTTTCTTTTCAGCTACTTTTTCAATTGTTTTTTGTGGTAGGGTAGTGCCATTGCCGCCATTGTTGCTGCTAATTGAAATATCTTTTGAATCTGTATGATCGTTATTTTTAGTTGCAGATATTGTTGCAGTGTTATTGTTTGTTGCTGTAGCATTACCAACTTGTACAGTATCATTAACAGTAGCAGGTGCTACTTGTTGTTCCGAATTATTTTTTTCCTTATGCTGTGCCACTTCATTTGTTTTTTGAGTCGACATCAACATTTTTTGCGCCACAATACCCGCACCGGCTACAAGTAAAACAGCAGCTGCTACACGCAACCAGGGTATTTTTCTGCCGCCACCCTCAGTCTTCATCTGTATCACCTTAGTTATACTGGTCTTTTCATCAAGTCTGTTTTTTAAATCTTGTAAATCTGTAGCGGTCGCAATGTCTGGCAAAGCATATCCCTCTAGTGCATCAGCCAAAAAAGGGTCTTCGAGGGCTGCTTTTTCCAGCTCGTGCATTTCCTTTGCCGTAAGCAATCCTTTGTGATATTTTTCTATCACTGCTGCCGAAAATTTTTCTATGTGGTTGCCTTCGCTCATTTATAAATACAAAATAGTAAAATCAACTTCTGTTTTCCTCCATACAGTTTTTCAAGTTACGTCTGCCGTTTTGTATAAAGCTACGCACCTGGTTCCACTCATGCCCTGTTATTGCTACTATTTCATTATAGCATTTACTTTCAAGATAAAAGAGCCTGATCGTTTGCTGCTGCTCGCCGGTAAGGGTGCCCAGACAGTATTCCATCAATTTAAAATGCTCTTCTTTTTCTAATACACCATTCAGATGCACAGTTTCTTCCGATTGCACAAATTCAGGTTTAAATTCTACTGTTTTCAGATTCTTAGGTGTTCTTAACTGCATCAAACAGTGGTTTTTAGCTACCATGTGCAGCCATCCTTTGAAATTGTCCACCTCATGCTTTTTCAACTTTGGTACCAGCTCTTCAAAAATCTGCATTACACTGTCTTTGGCTTTTTCACTGTCTTTCAAATATTTAAGGCAAACCCCATATACCAATTCCATATAACGCTGATAAAGATCGCCCAGCACTTGCATACTGCCACTTGCCTTATACTGTGCCACTAGTTCCTTATCATCAGTTTGATGTGCAGCCTGTTGCGATATATTTTTTACAAATGCCAAAGCGTAAAAATAGCCAATAAAAAGAGAATTTGGGGCTCTCAGCTTCAGAATAAATCCCAGCATCAGTTCCGGCTGCTTGCTCGTCAGTCGCTGTGCTCCATCCTTGCTGCGCATCCGGCAGCCCATGGGGTGCAGTGCATAGCCGGTCAAAAATATTTTTCAACTTTTTTGTGCAATTCAATTTTTGGCTGCATCAACCAATCATATCAAATCATTTAACAGCCGGTTAGTGATTTCGGGGCTGGTTTCTACCGGCCCCTGTTTTTTAAAGCAATAAAATTTTTCTTATGTCAAAAAATATTCAGCTTTCCATCCCCAAACCCTGTCACGAAAACTGGGATGCTATGTCTCCCGTTGAAAAAGGCCGCTTCTGCGGCTCCTGTCAAAAGCAAGTGGTTGATTTCAGTAATATGAACGACCGGCAGATTGCTGAATTTTTTAAAAGGCCATCCACAGGTTCGGTATGCGGACGGTTTATGAACGATCAACTCGATCGTGATATTGAATTACCTAAAAAAAGAATTCCCTGGTTCCGGTATTTCTTTTCAATTGCATTACCTGCATCCATACTCTCGTTAAAGGCAGGTTCAACCAAAGCTCAAATAGGAAAAATAAAAGTTGAAGAAATAAAACGAGATACAATCAAAACACCTTGCCGACCTACTATGGGCATTATTGCCCGTCCGCATCAATTTGAAAATACAAAAGGAAAAATTATAGATGGAGAAACAAATTTGCCGCTTCAAGGTGTTACTATTACTCTAAAAGCAAATAACAATATCATTAAGATAGTTACAAATAAAGTAGGCGCTTTCGTAATAGAAAATCAGCCACTCTCATCCGAGGCACAAATGGAAATTTCTTTTTCAGGTTATGTTACCCGCACCATCACCTGGCAATATTTTATCACCAATTTTGGAAGCACACATACCATTTCGCTTTGGCCTGCAATACAAAAAGGGGATAACGCAGTAACAGATGTGAAGGCACAACAATTTTTAACTGGAGAAACAGTTGTTGTAAATAACAAAATTGAATGTAAGGCCGTTTCCGGTCGGGTGTTGAATGAAGAAGGTTTACCTGTATCTAATGCGAGTATTCTTTCAAGCACTCCGTTGAACTATATTATAACGGATGATGATGGAGTCTTTTCTATTTCGTCAGATAAATTGCCTGCCGATGAATTGCTCAGTTTTTCTGCTCCGGGTTTTGAAAATGAAGAAGTAAAAATTGCTAATGATAATAAAAAAGGGAAAGAACTAATAGTGGTTTTAAAAACAAAACTGCTGCCTGAAGTTGAAGTGATTTCCAGTAATAAGTTAGACGCAAGAAATATTGTAATGGGTGGATTATACATTGTAAATGATTATAAAAAAGATAATCCTTCAATGAAAATAATTGAAGCTCCCTTGCAAACGGAAAGTCGGTTAAAAATTTTCCCAAACCCCATTCCCCAAAATGCTTCTCTAAATCTGGATGTAAAGAAAATGGAAGAAGGTTATTACCATCTTCAAATCATCAACAGCGAAGGTCGTGTGTATGTGCAAAAGGAATTGTGGATAGATGATGAAGCGGGTTTGCTCAACATCAATTTGCCAACACTTTCATCAGGTACTTATTTTGTTGTACTTACCAGTAAGAAATCAGCAAAAAAGTTCACTGAAAAATTAATTGTAGAGTAGCTTAACCTCTAAACCCCGGATGAAACTGCTCCAGTGTTTTTCTTAAAAATGCTCTGTCAAGGTGTGTATATATTTCAGTTGTGGTGATGCTTGCATGGCCAAGCATTTCCTGCACAGCACGCAGGTCAGCTCCGCCTTCAATAAGGTGTGTGGCAAAGGAGTGCCTGAATGTATGTGGAGATACAATTTTTTTAATTCCGGCTTTAGCCGCCATTTCTTTGATGATATAAAAAATCATCACTCTCGAAAGTTTTGCGCCTCTTTTATTGAGAAATAAGATGTCTTCATTTCCTTTTTGCACTTGTAAATGGTTGCGTACATTATTTCTGTAAATATTTATATGCCTGATTGCAGTGCTGCCAATGGGTACCAGTCTTTCTTTGTCTCCTTTGCCAAGTACTCGTATAAAGCCTACGTCTAAATACAGCTGAGATAATTTCAGATTGACTACTTCGCTTACACGCAGTCCACAGCTATACATAGTTTCCAGTATGGCCTTATTACGTTCGCCTTCCGGTGTGCTTCTGTCTATTTGATTGATGATGTTTTCAATCTCCTCAAAACTCAGCACATCGGGTAATGTTCTTTTTAGTTTGGGTGCTTCCAGCAGGGTAGTGGGGTCGGTAGTGCAAATATTTTCCAGCAAGCAGTATTTATAAAAAGATTTTATTCCAGAAATAATTCTTGCCTGCGATGTGGCTACCAAACCCAGCGTAGCAATAAAACTTATAAATCCTTGCAAGTCCTTTAATGTTAAATCCGCTGGGGTTTTTAGCATTTGTTTTTCCTGCAGGTATTGTGTTAGTTTATCAATATCACGCAAATAAGCCGCTACCGAGTTGTCGGATAAAGATTTTTCTAATTGCAGCCAGGCTTTAAAACCGTTTTTATAAGATTCCCACATTAGTCAACGGGGATTTATTGCATCAAATTATTTCAATTGAATATCTTGCTGTAACTCCTTCCATTTGCCACCCAGGTTTACTTTGGCCCATATCCTTGTTGGTGTGATGTTTACCGAGTCAATTGTCTCGTGTATAGCATCAAAATCAAGTCCTGTGTCTTCGCCAAAGGTCATCATAGCTGTTTTACCAGTTTTAAGGTCTTCAATAAATAAATTTCCTCTGTCGGTATAGGCGACTATATTATCAGGCATTGAAAATTTTCTGTCAAAATTATTGAGAGCACCACTTTTGCGACCAATATCTGCTGTTTTATTAAAAGGTAGTTTGAGCCAGTAACCTCTTCCGGAAACACAATCGTTGAAAATTACAAATGCAAATGCCGTATCACGTATATAGCAACGCAAATAATCTTGATTAAGTGTAATATCTCTTTTCATCACATCCGGAATACTGATTTTTCTATAATTCTTCATGCCTTTATAACTCCATGTAATGGTGTCCGCCTTGCATTTATCCCCACTGATTATTACATATGGCTTCAATGCATGCTCACCGTTAAAAATCAGCGAATCACCAAAGCAGGAAGTATCGCAAAATGTTTTGGCCACATTACTGTTTTTAGAACCTCCGCATGAGCTTATTAAGAATCCTGTAAACACCATCACTATTAAAAAGTAGAAACGCATATCGTATTTTTTATTGCGACAAAAATAGCCATTGAACAACAGTATCACTAAATTTCTTTTTAGTTTTAAGATCGAGGTATTATCTTCGGCTCATGAGTACTATTCCTCCTGTGAACATGCGTTCATTCAAGCAAAAAGCACGACACGCTAAAACAAAAATGCGTCGTTTTCTCAGCAAGATTGAAAAAGATCCTCCGCGTCATCTTGATAAAAAAATTGCAGCACTAGAGCCGGAAGTGTGGAAAGAAGTGGATTGCCTTTCTTGCGCCAACTGTTGCAAAACGATGACGCCTACTTTTAATGAAAAAGACATTAAGCGCATCGCATCGCATTTTAAAATGACGCCAACAGCATTTAAAGAGAAATGGCTTTACCAGGAGCGGGGCGGCGACCGTGATTGGATGAATAAATCAACACCCTGTCAGTTTTTAAATCTGGAAGACAACAAATGCAGCATTTATGAAATAAGGCCTGAGGATTGCAGCAACTTTCCACACATTTCAAGAAAGTATAAAGACTATGGTTACATACACAAGCAAAATGTAGAATATTGCCCTGCTACATTTAAATTAGTAGAAAAAATGATGCAGGAAATCAAATAGTAAACATCAATCTATAGAAAAACATCCTGTATAAGAAAAAACTCCGCCTCTCTGTTTTTATGAAGTGTGATAGCGAGTATGTCATACTGAATCCATTTGTACCCGGGGTTTTTAAATAAAAATTCATCAGCAGCTTTTTGCAGATTTTTAAATTTCTTCTTGGTTACACTGTCTTCAGGATTGCTTCCGGGGAAATATTGCCTTGTCTTTACTTCCACAAAATGTAAAAACTTGCCCTTTGTAGCGATGATGTCAATTTCATGATTAGAGTGTCGCCAATTTCGGTGTAGCAAACTATATCCATTTTCAACAAGCCATGCTGCTGCCATTTCTTCGCCTTCTTTTCCAATATCATTATGCTGTGCCATGCTTATCTTTACTTCAAGATAAATGTTTTTTTCATTATGAATGGTGCTTATCGCTTATTTGGAAATATAAAACACTACGACTGGGGAGGCATTTCTTTTATTCCATCGCTGCTTAAAACTGCTAATGCTCAAAAACTTCCTTTTGCAGAATATTGGTTGGGTGTACATGCCAATGATAATTGCCGGATTGATTTGGGTGGCAACCGCATCGCAATGCTGAAAGATATCTTGATGGATAATCCTTCATTGCTGGGGGAAGCTGTTAAAAAGCAATTTGGCCAATTACCTTATTTGCTTAAAGTACTGGATGTTCATAAAATGCTGTCCATTCAGGTACATCCAGATAAAGAAGCCGCAGCAATTAATTTTGAAAGGGAAAACAGCAATGGAATTCCTTTGGATGCTCCAAACAGAAATTACAAAGATGCCAACCATAAACCGGAACTGATGGTTGCGTTAAGTGAATTTTGGCTCTTGCATGGCTTTAAGCCACCTGAAGAAATGGCGGATATATTAATGAATGTAACTGCATTACGAGAATTACTTCCTGTTTTTTTGCAATTCGGATATGAGGGTCTTTACAAGCATGTAATGGAAATGCCACAACCTGAAGTGAATCGTATTTTGTCACCATTAATTCAAAATCTTTCTGAAATTTATAAAACGGAGTTGCCTGATAAATATTTGGAAGATTATTGGGTATTAAAAGCTTTGGAGCAGTTTACTCATCATGAAGATTATGATCGTGGTATTTTTTCAATTTATTTTTTCAATCTGGTACATTTAGAAAAAGGAGAAGGTATCTATCAGCCTGCAGGTGTGCCACATGCCTATCTGGAAGGGCAGAATGTGGAGATAATGGCCAGTTCGGATAATGTATTACGTGGTGGCCTTACCAACAAGCATATTGATGTTCCCGAATTATTAAAGCATGTAAAATGTGAGCCTACTTATGTACAAATTTTGGAAGGTGAGGGTGATTTGGAAAAAATTTATTCTTCCCTTGCGCCTGATTTCAGACTCAGCGTATATGAATTGAATGAAAATGATGAAGCAGGTTTTAGGCCTGTAACTGCAGAAATTGTTTTATTGACGGAAGGGAGCATCCAATTACATTGTAATACAACTGTAATAAAACTGGAAAAGGGGCATCCCGCAGCTATTATTTTTCCTGGAGAAGATGTAAAACTGATTGCCGCTTCAAATGTAGTACTGTACAGAGCAACCGTACCTGTAAACATTGGTGAATAAGTTCGACGGCTATTTATTTGAAATCTTTTATTTTTGTACATTAATTTTTAGATATGAAAATAAACGGACGTATAATTTTATTTACCATTGTATTAGTGGCATTGCAAACCATTTGTAAACTGGCATTTGCTGATAAGCTGGATTGGTCGGGCTTTTCTCCTTTAATTGTCATTGCCTTGTTTTCTGGATTTATTATAAAAGAAAAGAGTATGTCTTTTCTGCTGCCATTGCTTGCATTGATTATCAGCGATGTTATTATTCAGATACTTTATAATAGTGGGCAGTTTTCATTCCCGGGATTTTACAGCGGTCAGTGGATTAATTATATCATACTATTAACCATAACAGTAATAGGTTGGATTTTGCAGGGAAGACGTTATGGAAGTTTGGCACTTGGCGCAGTAGTTGCTCCTACACTGTATTTTCTGGTTTCAAACTTTGTTGTTTGGCAAGGTGCATCGGCAAGTTGGTATTCAAAAGATTTTTCAGGATTGATGAATTGCTATGAAGCAGGGTTGCCTTTTTATAGAAATTCAGTGTTAGCCATGTTGGTTTTTCTTCCTGTAATCCTTGTTTGTTATAATGTTATAGTAAAGCAGCGCACTGCATTGAAGCTGGCTTAATATTTTGAAGTCTTCAAAAGGAAACCCGTAGGTTATTGGCCTACGGGTTTATTATTGATATCTATTATGTGTTAAATAGAAAATTAAACAGACAGGGGAGTTGCAATTTATTAAAATCCCAATCCATTCTCCTGATCATTCGTATAGCCTGAATCTTCTAATAAAGTAGCAGGCTCTCCATCGGCTGCGGCTGTTGCCAGCAAATCACAACGATTGTTGAAGGGATTATCGGCATGGCCTTTTACCCACTTAAAACGTACTTTATGTTTTTTTGATATTAAATTATATGCTCTCCACAAGTCAGGATTTTTCTTATTTCCTTTAAATCCGTTTTTCAACCAGGTATGCAGCCATCCTTTTTCTACTGCATCTACTACATATTTACTGTCGGAGTAGATGATGACATTTTGATTTTCTTTTTTCAAAGCTTCTAAGCCAGCAATAACGGCCATTAGTTCCATGCGGTTATTGGTTGTGTGTTTATAACCCTGCGACAATTCTTTTTTATGTTTGCCAGACATTAAAATAGTGCCATAGCCGCCTCTACCCGGATTGCCTCGGGATGAACCATCTGTGTATATGGTTACTGAGTCCATTTATACTTGAAAAACACCTGTTTTAAATTCAGCAATCTGAGAATTTTGATTGGCTGCATTTATGCCCTCGCTGATTACTTTTCTGGTTTCAGCAGGATCTATAATTGCATCAACCCACAAGCGGGCCGCAGCATAGTAAGGAGAGGTTTGTTTATCATACCTGCTTTTTACCTCGCTCAATATTTTTTGTTCTTCTTCAGCACTTATTTCTTTTCCTTTTGATTTCATAGCGGCTACTTGTATTTGCAACAAAGTTTTGGCAGCAGAGTCGCCACTCATTACTGCAATTTTTGCAGTAGGCCATGCGTATATAAAACGTGGATCATATGCTTTGCCACACATGGCATAGTTGCCAGCACCATAGCTGTTGCCGATGATGATGGTTATTTTTGGAACCACACTATTTGCTACAGCATTTACCATTTTAGCTCCGTCTTTTATAATGCCTGAATGTTCACTTCTGCTTCCCACCATAAAGCCGGTTACATCCTGTAAAAAAATCAAAGGAATTTTTTTCTGATTACAATTAAGAATAAAACGGGCGGCTTTATCGGCGCTATCATTATAAATTACGCCACCCATTTGCATTTCACCTTTTTTGTTTTTTAGAATCAATCGCTGGTTGGCAACTATGCCTACTGCCCATCCGTCAACTCAACCATAGCCACATACAATTGTTTTACCATAGTCGGCTTTGTATTGATCAAAAACTGAATCATCCACTATTCTTTCAATAATTTCAAGCACATCATAAGGTTTTCCATTCTGTGGAAAAATGCCATAGAGCTCTTCTACATTTTTTTTTGGAAGTTTTGGAGTGCTTCTGTCAAATCCGGCTTTAGGTTTTTCCCCTATTAAACTTACTATTCGTTTAAGCTGCTCCAGACATTCCTGTTCTGTTTTAAATTTATAATCTGCTATTCCACTTATCTCAGTGTGTGTAGTTGCCCCACCCAGTGTTTCATTGTCAATAACTTCTCCAATAGCAGCCTTTACTAAATAGGAGCCGGCAAGAAAGATAGAGCCATTTCCTTCAACCATTAAAGTTTCATCACTCATGATTGGTAAGTAAGCACCACCTGCCACACAAGGACCCATTACCGCAGCTATTTGTGTTATGCCCATTGCACTCATACGGGCATTATTGCGAAAGATGCGACCAAAATGTTCTTTGTCAGGAAAAATTTCATCCTGCATGGGTAGAAAAACACCAGCGCTATCAACCAGATAAATTATTGGAAGATGATTTTCCATTGCAATTTCCTGTAAGCGCAAATTTTTCTTTCCGGTAATGGGAAACCAGGCACCCGCTTTTACGGTTTGATCATTAGCTACAATCACACATTGTTTGCCACTTATATAACCCAATCCGGCTACAGTGCCGCCAGCAGGACAACCACCTTGCTCCTCATACATTTCATAACCAGCAAAAGCACCCAGTTCAATAAATGGCGCATTTTTATCAATTAAAAATTCAATGCGTTCACGTGCTGTCAGCTTGTTTTGTGTGTGTTGTTTATCTATAGCTTTTTTACCGCCTCCTTCATAAATTTTTTCAAGTTTGCGGCGCATGTCGCTAAGACTGAGCTTTAATTGATCTTCATTCTTGTTGAATTCTATATTCATCAGCTAATCGTTATAAAGCAAAGATAGGGAGCCCGTTCAGACAGTAGTATTTTGAAATTTTGTATCTTCCGACATTCAGGGCAATCATGTTTTTTATGCCAAGAAATTGGATATTGAATTTGCAAACTTGTGCTTTGCAATTTATTAAACATGAATATTCCATAACAATAAAATATATGATTATGGATCTTGCATTAGTTGCTGTATTAGGCTTGGTGGGCGGCTTGTTCTTGTTGATTTGGTTTCTGGTAGCCCGACATGATAAAAAAAAGCGAAACCATTGATTTCGGGTTAACAATTCAAAAGAGTTAAAATAGTAAAACATGGCGAGGCAAAAACCATTTGAGAAGGGGAGAACTGTATCAGCTTATCTGAAAGCTAAAATGTACAGGGAAGCCAAGCTTACATTGCGAGGTTATTTAAAAGATTCATTTCTGATTTTTTTGGGTATTTGTTCAGCAACATTCGGGTTGAAAGGGTTTTTGCTTACTAATAAATTTATTGATGGAGGCGTTACAGGTATTTCACTTTTGGTTTCGGCCATTGCTGATGTTCCGGTTTATCTGCTGATCATTGTATTAAACATTCCATTTATTATAATGGGATATAGAACGCTGGGTATTCAGTTTGCAATTAAAACTGCCATTGGAATAACTGGGCTTTCACTATTTATAGCCAATGTAAGTTTTCCAAATATTACAGATGATAATTTACTTGTTGCAGTATTTGGCGGCACTTTTTTAGGGGCTGGTATCGGGTTTGCCATCAGAGGTGGTGCAGTTATTGATGGTACTGAAGTATTGGCAATTTATCTGAGTAAAAAAATAGGAGCAACGGTAGGTGATGTAATTATTATTATAAATGTTTTGATTTTTTCAACGGCCGCTTATTTTCTTACAGTTGAAATTGCGCTTTTCTCAATGATTACCTACTTCGCCGCATCCCGTACACTCGACTTTATCATTGAAGGGATAGAGGAATATGTGGGTGTTACCATCATCTCTTCACACAGTGAAGAAATAAAGAATATGATTATAAATAAACTGGGGCGAGGTGTAACTGTTTATCAAGGAAAATCCGGATATGGCAGGAGAGGGGAGAAGAAAGATTTAGAAATTGTTTATACAGTGGTCACCCGTTTGGAATTAAACAAACTAAACTCCGAAATTGAAAAAATAGAACCCGATGTTTTTATGGTAATGACACCGGTTAAGGATACTAGAGGAGGAATGATAAAGCAAAGACCTTTAAAGCATTGATGACTTTGTTATTTATAGTAAAGTTGAAGTTGGTTGAAAAAGATTGAAAATTGTTGAATTTAGCTGCCCGAATAACTTCTTTGAAATGTAAAGTCAAAAAAAACCGCTTCAGTTGTAGAAGCGGTTTTTTTTATATTAATATCTGTAATGTTCTGGTTTGAATGGCCCTTCTTTGGGTATGCCCAAATATTCGACTTGTTCTTTTGTAAGTTCGTCCAGTTCTACTCCAATCTTGGAGAGGTGTAATCTTGCAACTTTTTCATCCAATACTTTTGGTAAAACATAAACTTTGTTTTCATAGTTTTTATGATTGATCCAAAGTTCAATTTGTGCCAAAGTCTGATTGCTGAAAGAATTACTCATTACAAATGAAGGGTGACCTGTAGCGCAGCCCAGATTTACCAGACGGCCTTCTGCAAGAATAATGATATCTTTTCCATCAACATTATAAATATCAACTTGAGGTTTTACAGTGTCTTTGGTATTACCATAGTTAGTATTTAACCATGCAATATCAATTTCAATATCGAAGTGGCCGATGTTGCAGACAATCGTTTTATCTTTCATCAGTTTAAAATGATCGCCTTTAATCAAATCACGACAGCCGCTTGCAGTTACAATGATATCTGCTTCTTTAACAGCATCAATCATTTTCTTTACTTCGAATCCATCCATTGCAGCCTGAAGCGCACAGATAGGATCAATTTCAGTAACGATAACTCTACATCCGGCACCGGATAATGAAGCAGCAGAACCTTTACCAACATCACCATATCCACCCACTACAGCAACTTTGCCAGCAAGCATAACATCGGTTGCACGACGAATGGCATCAACCAATGATTCTTTGCAGCCGTATTTATTATCAAATTTTGATTTGGTTACTGAGTCATTTACATTAATGGCCGGAACAGGTAATGTTCCTTTTGCCATACGCTCATACAAGCGATGAACTCCTGTTGTAGTTTCTTCTGAAATGCCTTTTATATGTTGTACCAGTTCGGGATAGGTATCAAGTACAATATTGGTTAAGTCGCCACCATCATCCAATATCATATTCAAAGGGCGGTCTTTACCTCCAAAAAATAATGTTTGTTCTATACACCAGTCAGCTTCTTCAATTGTTTGACCTTTCCATGCAAATACGCCAATACCTGCGGCAGCGATAGCAGCAGCGGCATGGTCTTGAGTTGAGAAGATATTGCAGGAACTCCATTTTACTTCTGCTCCCAAGGCCGTTAATGTTTCAATTAACACAGCGGTTTGAATGGTCATGTGCAGACATCCTGCTACTCTGGCGCCTTTCAAAGGTTGAGAAGGACCATATTCCTTACGAATACTCATTAAGCCTGGCATTTCAGCCTCAGCTAATCTTATTTCTTTACGTCCCCATTCAGCAAGGGTAATATCTGCTACTTTAAAAGGCAGACTGAAGTCAATTGATTTTGTTGCGGTTGACATTTTATTGTTTTTTTATTTCGGCGGCAAAGGTACAGTTAATAGAGGTAAATAAATGGAAGAAAAATTGATATTAACAACTCTCATTTTTATGATTTTGATCCACATTACAGTTAAATGACCTTTAAAGGCTTTAAGATTTGTAAATTTGAGAAAACCCAAGGTTATGATAGTATATGAAACAGTATCGCAGGCTGTAAAGGGCCTAAAAGAAAGGGGATTTTCAGTGGATTTTAATTTGGCTGAAAATTGCATTGTATGTCATGAAGACAAATTTAACTCCGAAGAATTTGAAATAACAGAAATATATCGATTTGAAGGGAATAGCGATCCTTCAGATGAAGCAGTTGTTTATGCAATTGAATCAGTTACTGGAATAAAAGGGGTATTGGTAAACGGATATGGAATATCTGCCGATCCCTTGACATCGGCCATTGCAAAAAAATTAAGCATTCATAAAGGTTGATTACAGCATCGATTTATTTTAATTGAATTTCCATGACATAATCATTCATAAAATAGCCGTTTCCAATTTCAAAATCTGCTTCCTTAATGACTGTAAAGCCCATTCGTTCATAAAACAATTTGGCATTATTAAAACGATTTACCTGCAACTGTAATGCTTTCCCATTTTCTTTTCTGACATGCAAAAGAATATGCTCCAAAAAAAATCGGCCACTCCCTTTTTTCTGTTGATCAGGTAATATATAAATTTTGTGAAGTTTGAAAGTATTGTTCTCAATTTTTTGAAAAGAAGCAAATCCAATGGGTATGTATTCTTCAAACAGTATTAAAAATTGACAATCGTTTTGCATTTGTTGTTGCAAAGCTGTTTCGCTGTACATCAACTCCAGCATATAATCTATTTGCTGCTTGCTTATAATGTTTGAATAGGTTTGTGGCCATACTTTGTATGTAAGCTCTCTGATCAGCGGTATATCTGCAACTATTGCCTCTCGTATATTAAACAAGTTCATTATCTTTTTTATTGAAAAGCGATTTTGAAATGGCTCTTTGATTTTTGATGAGTTTGCGGCTTAACAATAGCGCAATACCAAATGAAATAAAAGCGCCACTGGCCAATAAAATATCGCCTTCTTTTTCTGTAACCATTTTTAATTGGTTAAGAAAGATGAAGTAATCAAAGGATCCATGAAACAAAATTGCAGCAAGCAAGCCCATGATTAATAGCCATAAACTGTTTTTAGTATCAAATTTAGCTTTACCTACAAAGTATCCCATCAACACTCCAAAAGTGCCATGTGCCGGCACACTTAAAAACATTCTTTTCAAGCCTACTTCCATTCCCATTCCCATTTCTGCATATTTCAGCACATACAAAACATTTTCAAAAGTTGCGAAACCCATGCTTACCATTACACTATACACAATGCCGTCTAATGGTTCATCAAAACTTTTTTTATTATAGGCATAAAGTCTGACGCCTAAAAATTTGGAAAATTCTTCACTAAATCCAATAACACCATAACACAGTATAGCCAAACCCGCTTCAGTATTATCATTTAAGTAATCAAAAGTTTGCTCAAACCAGATGGCAGGAAAAATTGCCAGGCAGCCCAAAAAAAAGCTTACAAATAAATTAAATTTTGGTTCGCGGTTATAGATATCCTTATAAAAAATATAAAGACAAATTGCAAGACCTGGTGCTATAGCAATAGCAATGTACTGCATAAAAGTATTTTTGCTTTGGAAAGATAGGTAAACTGTTTGAGTAATTTGAGCTAGCCGAAATGGGTAGTTACATAAAAAACCTGTCTTAATTCCAGCTTTACAAAAATTGAGTCATTATTTAATTTTCTTTTTTGCCAAATATTCTTTTGAGCAATCCTTTTTTCTTTTTGGGTTCTTCTACTTTAGAGCCAATAGGCTTGTTAACAGGCTCTTCTTTTTTTATGGGAGATTTAGTTACAGAATCTTTTTTTACTGGCTTTTGATTGTTATCGTTTTCTATTGGCTTTGATTCAGGACCTAATGTGTCGCCATTATAATCATATTCCATATAATCGTTAACTGTTCCAGTGCCCTGGTCCTGACCTTGCCCTGCAGGATCGGGTTCATATTCATCCATTTCTATATCCGCACTATTAATTTCATTTTCTACATCGGCAGGTTTAGTAAACCTGGCATCTTTTTCAATTCCAAGTCTTTTATCTGCCAGCACTTTTCTAAAGAAATATTCAGGTATTGGACGTGCTATTGCATTACCATCGCCCTGATTTCGCATAAAGTTATATTCAAAGCCTACCCATGCGCCGGCAAGTAGCTGTGGTGTATAACCTATAAACCAAGCATCCGCATTGTCGTCAGTAGTACCTGTTTTGCCAGCCATTTCTGCGGCACCTACTCTGCTTCTTAAGCCACGGGCAGTACCTATATCCACAGTTCCCTGCATCATACGAGCCATTGTATATGCAGTCTTTTCAGTAAGTACTTCTTTTCGGTTTTCACTGAAATCAAATCTTTTTATCACATTACCATTGCGGTCTTCTATTCGACTTATGCAATAAGGTTTGGTAGAAAACCCGTTACCTGCAAACATCGTGTAGCCCCAAAGCATTTCATATAATGAAAGATCGCAGGTTCCCAGTGCTATAGATGGGTATGGTTTTACAGGAGTGGGGATACAAATTCGTTTTAAGAAATCGGCAAATTGTTGCGGCCCTACTTGTTTCATAATATATGCAGTAGCACAGTTTTTGGAATATGCCAGCGCATTTGCCATTGTCATTGTTCCGCCTCCACATTTTTTTCCAGAAGGCACCCAACCACTACCTGGAAAAAACTGGGCTACATTTTCTACCTCTGTTTTTGGTTCAAATCCTCTTTCTTCCATTGCCTGAGCATACAAAAAAGGTTTGATGGTAGAACCAACCTGTCGTTTTGTTCGAAGATTTACGTGGTCATTCTTATAAGTTTTAAAATTGATGCCACCCACCCAGGCTCTTACTTCACCTGTTACAGGATCCATTGCCATAAAGGCTGATTGCTCCATTTGTAATAAGTACTTTATGGAGTCTCTTGGCGTCATCACAGTATCTCTTTCTCTTTTTGCATTCCACGAAAATATCTTCATTGGCACTTTTACATCAAAGCTTGCCTTAATCTCTTTTTCTGTCATGCCGTCTTCTTCCATATTTTTCCATCGGTCTGATTCTTTGATTGATTTCTCAATCAATTTATCACGACCTTTCCACACACTACCCGTTTTCATATCATATCGGACATTAATATCCTTTTGCAGTCTGGCCATTTGCTGGGCCATTGCCTCCTCGGCATATTGCTGCATAATGGGGTTAATGGTAGTATATACTTTTAGCCCATCATCATAAATATCATAGCTATCACCATTTGGTTTCTTTATGCCTTTTAATACTTCACGCAATTCGCCTTTTAAAACTTCTCTGAAATAGGGAGCATAGCCGGTATTTTCATCCATTTTCTTATAACGGCTCATGTCATTGGGAATAATTTTTAGTTTTGCTTCTTCGGTTGCAGAAAGTTTACCAGCCACTACCATTTGATGGAGTACTACATTTCTTCTATCAAAGGCTTCGCTTGGATTTCTTACTGGGTTGTAAATAGTATTTCCTTTTAACAAACCAACTAGCATGGCAGCTTCGTTTACAGACAGCCTGTCGGGTTCCTTTTGATAAAAAGTACGTGAAGCATTTCTGATACCGTAAATATTATTACCAAAAGGAACTGCATTGAGATACAATGTGACAATCTCTTCTTTTGTGAAATTTCTTTCTAATTTGATGGCGATAATCCATTCTTTAAGTTTTTCAATTACCCGCCAGGCTTTGTTTTTACTTCCCTGATCCAGCAATGCTTTTGCAAGTTGTTGAGATATGGTGCTGCCGCCACCTTGGCTTCCCAATGTAACCACGGCACGCATGGTTGACCTAAAATCAATACCACTATGATTTTCAAATCGTACATCTTCTGTAGCAATGAGTGCATCAATTACATGTTTAGAAATATCCCTATACTTTACGTTGCTACGGTTTCCTCTCTCTCTGTAATATTTGCCCATTAATGTTCCATCCTGTGCATATACTTCAGTTCCCTGAAGGATGGATGGGTTTTCCAGATCGGAGAGGGAAGGCATTTTGCCAAATACACCAAAGTTGGCCATCATTACTAATGCAAGAAATGCAAGAAAGCCACAAAAAAATATACTCCAGAAAATACGGACCGTTCTTTTCATGTAAAGTTGGTTAATATCAAATGAGCCATGTAGAAATTAATACCGAAAGTAAGAAAAACCATTTCAGCTTGTATAGCGAAAGACTTTAATTTTTTGCCAAAAACCAAATTGTTAAAACTTGCCTGGAAAATGCTGGTTCAGGAATGTTTTATACAATTCCAGATCTTTTGAAGCTGTAAGTATATTCAGATTTTTCTCTGTTGCTATAATAAATGAATATTTTCCTGCCTTCATCCAGGGCACAATCTCTGATGATGCTTTAGGTTTTGTTTTTTCAACATAATCCAAAGCTTCAGTTGCATTTTTAAAAGGACTGATGAGCAGTAACTTGTAATCAGCATCTAATTCTGATAAAACTGCATTCATGGGTTTATTATAATAATTGTCCCGGTTATATCTTGCGAATGCATTTTTAGATTCATTTACATATACAGGATCAATTTTATTCAAAACTAAAATTACAAAGTGAGCATCTGATTCATTAAAAGTGTAGTTGCCTGTTGGTACATCTGGCTTTTGGTTATTATTGTTTTTATTATTGTCTGGTGTAGGTTGTTTTCCGGGGTTTAGTTTTTGTGTTGTATCGGGCTTGGGTTGTGGCACATTTACCCAATATACATCAGGTGTTTTACTAGCAGTAGTATCTTCATTTCTTGTAACAACCAGGTTCTTGAGTTCTTCTTCAATTTGTGATCTGCGAGCTAAAACGCTTCTCAGGTTGGTTGCCTTTACGGCCAATGGTGTGCCGTCAAAAGTGCTGATTAGATCACTCAATATGGAATGTGCTGTTGAGTCCTTTCTTTGTTTTATGTAATAAACAGCTTCAATGTACATTAGTTGAGGTGTCCAGAAATTTTTCCCATACAAGCTGTCGGCATTTTTTTTATCTGCAATTGCCGCTTCAAAATTTCCTTCAATAAATTCATCATAAATTTTTTCGTAAACCCTTGTTGCTTCACTATGATCACCTTTGGCTAATGGATCTTTTCCAGTAGTAACAATAGTTGTAAAATTGCTGGAGGAAAAATTTGTTTCCATTAATTTTTTCATTTCGGCTGCTTTTGCCGATTCTCCGTTTTTCTGATAACAATAATACAGATTGAATAACACTTCATCCATTTGTTTAAACATTGGAAAGCGGGAACGTAATGTTTCCAGCGTTTGTATACCTTGATTACATTCTTCTAAATCCTGAATGTAAATCTTTCCAGAGGCAAACAAAGCCTGACTTATTGAGTCTTTAGCCTGAGCTACCTGTGTTTCAGTTAATGGAAGATTGGCATACATGCGATCAAAAGATATTTCGGGAGTGGAACCAGAAATGCCCTGTTGATTGTTGCCTGTTTGTTGTTGATTGTTTAAGTTTCCTGCAGCGATATATCCTGCAATGGCAGCAGATCTGCGCCAGTTATCAATATTAGGTCTGTTCCCCCAACGGGTCTTAAATGCTGCTAATCCTCTTGTTTTTGATTCTTTATTATAAAAATACCATTCACCTTTCTGACCTTCAGATTGGAACAGTGATGGTGGTGGCGCATTATTAAATGGTGATGATGAAGGATCTTCGCCTTTAATCCCCTGGCTTTTGCGAAGCTCTTTCACTAATTTTTTTACGTAATCTTTTCTTGCATCTTCGGGCATGGATGCGATGCGTAGCAAACTATCCTGTCTGTCAATAACTTCCAATTGGCTTGCAAGTTTGTTTAAAATCAACTGGCGGCTTTTTAATTCATCAGGATTTTTTAAAGTGGGATCGGAAAAATTAAGGCTGTCATAAAATGCAGCAGCTTTACGATATTCTTTACGACTATAATAAATAGTTGCTACTTCCAAAAAAGCTTTATTACGTTGTGAAGGATCGTTGCTGGAAAATTTTGTACTTTTTAATAACAGGGGTAAGGCGGCATCAATATTATTTCCTTCCAGTTGCATACGACCGGCCATATAATAAATGATATCACGATATTCTTCATAACGGCCCTGCTTAGACATTTTTAAAAGCTGTGCTACATTTTTATCAATGGTATTGTCGCCCCCATCACGATTTACCCTTACTTTAAACAGGCGTGCATAAATATCCAAGATAAGGTCAGTGGTGTGTTGTGATACTTTGCTATAATATTTTTCTGCTTCAGAATAATTTTTACTCATTTCAAAAAGCTGTGCAACCAAAAATTCCCATCTGGCTTTTTCCTGTGCATTGGTGGCATTACTTAAAGCCTGTTTCAAATGGACGGCAGCACTGTCCCACATATTTTGTTTGTAAAACCAAAAAGCTTGTACTTCATGCAAATCATTTTTTAGCCTTTTAGGAAAATTGGGATCATTTTTTAATGTAACAATCAGGCTTGCCGCTTCTGCCATATCATCTTGAGCTAAAGAGTTTCTTATTTGCCAAATAAAGGCATTATTGCGGCTGGGTGGCTCTGTAAAAATGCGGCGGGGCAAACTGTTTTTTTCTTTAGTTGATATGCTGTATGCTGAATTGCCGTCTCTGCCACTACCTATGGTTTTTAAAGTACCGTCTTTTTCTTTTGGAGAAAACGCATAATTAATGAACTGAAACATTAAGTAAGCAGAGTCAAATTTTTTTTGCAGGTAGTAAGATGCGCCCCAGAGCAAATACATATTATCCACCCAGTCATTTCTTAAATCATGTAAGGCAATAGCAGTGGAAGATTTGTATGTAAGAGAATCTAACTGAATTGAATCACCAGCAGTAGCGTCTAAAGTATAATTATAAAATGGTAATAATTGAGAGTAGTCATCCTTAAAGGATTGCTTGGCTCGGTCCAATACAGCATTTAGTTTGTTATTGGCGTTAAAGTAATAATTGTAATGGGTAGTCGTATTTTGAATAAAACGACGAAGCAGTGTAAATTTTTTGTCTTCTGATTTTTCAGATCTTAGTTGCTGGTCTTCATATTCCTTTGGTTTATTAAGGTTGAAGCTAAAACCCAACTGGGCATTTACCGGCTTAGCAGCCTGTAAAAATAAAATCAGGAATAAGGTAGTTAAGGTATATTGTGTAACTCTCATTTTCAGGCGCAATCTAAAGTCTTATTAACTGAAATTCAAATATTTTAGTATAAAAATAGGCCATTTTTTTTGAAGCTATTTTGATAAATGTCAGCTTGTCTGAAGTCGCATCATTGCTTATCTTTAAAGCCCAAATTGCGGACATGGCTAAATTGGATACAGATGCTACTTTAAAGCGACTGAGAAACCGATACAGATTGGTGGTGATGAATGATGATACTTATGAGGAAGTAACCACCTTTAAGTTATCTCGGTTGAGTGTTTACATTATGTTGAGCACAATATTTGTTGTATTAGTGGGTCTTACGGTTGCTTTAATCATTTTTACACCTTTGAAATATTATATTCCGGGTGCAAAATCTGATTACAAATCGGTTCAGGAGTACAGGCAATTGAAATATCAGGTAGATGAATCTAATGAAGAGGCAAGAAAACTAAATCAATATCTGGATGCATTAAAATCAGGACCATTAAATTCAGGTACTGCTGTAAAGTTAGATACCGTACAAATAAACATACCAAAACCCGAAGAAAGCAACGATTAATCTTTTTCAATGTTTAATAAAAAAAATATTACCGAAATGCAACAAACTTCAGGCTCCGGCAATGGAACTACCATTATCAGTACAGGTACTACGCTTAAAGGGGATATCAGTAGCAAGAACGATTTGCGTATTGACGGTACCATTATTGGAAATATTTCAAGTTCTGCCAAAATTGTTATTGGCAGTAGTGGAGTAGTAGAAGGCGATCTAAATGGCAATCAGGCTGATGTAGTAGGAAAGGTTTCAGGAAATATAAGAGCAAAGGAATTACTGCAGTTGAGAGGCGATGCTGTTGTAAATGGAAATCTGTATGCCGGAAAACTTCAAATAGAACCTACAGCAACATTTAACGGACAATGCCACATGGGGGCTAATATTGTTGATATGAGCAACGGCAATGAACAACAAGCAGCCGTTAAATAACAAGCGGGATGTAATGAAGTACGCTGGTTTGGCTTCCCAGCTACTGGCATCCATAGGTGTTGCGGTGTTTATTGGATTTCAAATTGACAAATGGCTTCATACAAAACCGGTATTTATCTGTATCCTGCCCATACTGGTATTGGTGGTAATTTTTTATAAATTATTTAAAGAGACAGGAAAAGAATCCAAACATGAAAAGAAATAGGCACTGGCTAATATTAGTTGTCATTTTTGCGGCCTTAAATGGTATGTGTATTTTTTGGGAAAACTGGTTTGCCAAAAAAGGGGTGGATACGGATGTAGTGATACTGGGAAATCTGATTGTATTTGTCGCTACCTTATTTTCATTTTTTATTTATATCGGCTCTTTAAAAAATAAAACGGGCACTGGTGCATTAAAAGGTATGTACGGAAGTTTTGCTGTAAAATTTTTTATTTGTTTGCTAGCAGTAGTAATTTATCTTATTGCTTTTAAAGAAAACATAAACAAACCTGCATTAATTATTTGTATGGGCTTGTATTTTATTTATACTGTCATTGAAGTATCCGCACTTCAAAAGATATTGAGAAGAAAAAAGAATGACTAAAAACGAAGTTCCACTAAATTGTCTGGATCAATATTTGCCGGCAGGCACAACCCATATTGTAACCAGTTACTTAAAACAACACCATATTCATTTAACCATTGCAAGGCAGCGGCAAAGTATATTGGGCGATTTTCAACATCGTACCATCTACAAAAATCACCGGATAAGCGTAAATGGAAACTTAAATCCTTACGCTTTTCTTATTACCCTGTTACATGAAATTGCTCATCTGCTCACATTTGAAAATTACGGAAACCGGGTACAGGCGCATGGAGATGAATGGAAAAAAATGTACGGCTCACTACTACATCAATTTATAACACATAAGGACGAAAACAATTCTGTTTTTCCTTCCGATATTGAATCCGAGCTTATCAGCCTATTAAAAAATCCAGCTGCCAGTAGTTGTGCCGAAGATGGCTTGATCAGGGTATTGCGTAAGTATGATAAAAAAACTGACAAATTATATTTGATAGAAGAACTACCTGAAAATTCTGTTTTTCAAATAACAGACGGCAGGAAGTTTAAGAAAGGAAATAAAATGAGGAAAAGATATAAATGCGAAGAGTTGTTGACAGGAAAATTTTATTTATTTAGCCCAGTCTACGAAGTTGAAGTATCTGCTTAACCTCAACCTATTCTCATATTCATCCACAAACTACATCCCGTATGTCCGCTATTTCCCATTGGTGCTTTGAGGTATTCGAATCCAAATTGAGCATAAATAGACAAGGCTTGCTTTAGTTCGGGCATCGTTTCTAAGTATATATTTTTAAAACCCAGTTCAACCGCTTTATCAATACACAGTTGAATGAGTTTTTTACCAAGTCCCTTGCCTCTTGCATCGTGTGATAAATACATTTTTACCAGCTCGCAGGTATCTGATGGCAAACCGTTGGTTGGATAGATGCCACCACCACCCATAATGATTCCATTTTCCAACGCAACGTAGTAAAAAGATTTTTCGGTTTTGAAAACTTCAAAAAGTGCATCGGTACTGGCATCATAATAAACAGTGCCGGGATGATTGGCGCCAAATTCTAACAGCGTAGATTTAATAATCTTTGATAAATAGGGATTGTCGGATTCTTGTATGGCTCTTATTTGAATTGGCATTTGCTGAAAAAAATGTTAGAGAAAAATTGATTTTTGTTTTTGATAATCCGGATTATCAATGGCCATTTTCAATTATATTATGCTACGTTAGCCAAACATCTATTTATCAGTTCATTTTTGGCGCAAAATTCACCATCCATTTGATACCAAACTTGTTGACGAAGCTTCCATAATATGCTCCCCAAAACATATCACTCATAGGCATTTCAATAACACCGTCGGTAGAAAGTGCATTGAAAAGTCTGTCGGCTTCTTCTCTGCTATCGGGTTCTAGGTTAATATAAACATTGTTGCCCTTTACCACAGGTGGGCACATGCCTTCAGGCGCATCGGAACCCATTAATTCAAATCCGCCGGTAATGGGAAGACATACATGCAGCACCAGATTTTTAGTAGCCTCATCAACTGGCGGCATACCTTCCTTTGGTGGCATATCACCAAAGCGACGAATGCCGCCTAAGAATTCACCGCCAAAAACTGATTGATAGAATAAAAATGCTGATTCAGTCTGATTGCTGAAGTTGAGATAAGTGCTGACTTTTGCCATAATTGTAGTTTTTAAATTGTTTCTGTATATTTTTTAAAATTGTTGAGTATTGACTGCCATCCGCCTTGTTGCAATTCTAATGAATTCATAGCTTCTGCTTCAAATCTTTCTATAACGGTGGTCGTATTTCCGTTTTCTTTAAATAAAGTTTTCCACATACGACCATCATTCATTGTTGCGACAATTAGATCGTTTTCTTTTACTTCAATATAATCGCCGCCAAACTCAAAGCTAAAACTTCCGTCTTTGGCTGCCATGGTCGTGGAAAATTTTCCTCCTGTTTTTACATCGTTGGTAGCAGCAGGGCAGTGCCAGTCGTCAGTCGCCTGATTCCAATTCATTATATGACCGGGTGTTGTCCAGCTTTCCCACACTTTCGTAACCGGGGCATTTACCTCCGCAATAACGGTGATAATAGGTTTTACAGATCCTTCTGCAAGTCCCTTTATTTTTTCTATGGCTAACGGAAAATTGGTTGCAAAATAGTCCCTCATTTGTTCATTACAATCTATGGATGAATTTAATGTGGTTGTTCCATCTTTCTCAATCAGATGATAACTTTCATTAATTCCACACCAGGCTTTCACTTCATCACTAGTGGTGTCTTCAATACCGGCTTTAATCATTCCCAGATGTTGGAAGATCATGGTTTCATTTTCTTTGTTAGATAAAATTTTACTCACCATTCCATTGCCAGTATGATCCACAAAAAGTATTTTACTTCCTTCTTTCCAGTTCTCGGTTTTTACTGTAGAGGTTTCTGCAAAAACGCTGGTCCATGTTTGGTAGTAAATTAAATTCCACAGACAGCTCCATACTTTTTCTTTTGGAGCCTGAATGTTTGTTGAAAATTGTAATTTTTCCATTGTTGCAATTTTAATGTTGGTTATCTGTTTCTATTGAATTTGAAACGAAAATTTTTGACTCCGTTCTATGTAGAGCTAATCAATGCCTGAAATTCCTGATTTTTATTCATTATTGCATTTGCAAAAGGACAAACGGGCCTGATCTTTATTTGTTTTTCAATGGCGTATGCTACTGCCGCTGCAACTAATTTTTGTCCAATGTGCTGGCCTCTCAATTCATCACTCACTTCGGTGTGTTCTATAACCATCAATTGCGGGTTGTGTAAACTGTATTGGAGCATGGCTAACTTTCTACCTTCTTTTTCAAGAACAAAAGTGCCGCCATTTTCGTTTGGCTTGTTTAATATTTCCATACATCATTTTTTTGGTGAGTAAATCTAAAATTTATTTGGCAATCCCATTTATGCTTTTATATTTGCGGTATAATGAAGATGTTTAACAATACATGGTGGTGGACTACAACTCAAACGGGGCTGTAGTGTCATTGCTATAATTGTAATATAATATTCAGGCCCCAACATCGTTTGGGGCTTTTTTAATTTATGCAAATGAAACGAATAGAAATTCAAACCAGGTGCAAAAAAATGCTGGCAGACATTTATACGCCAGTAGGCATTTATCTGAGGCTGAGAGATAAATACCGTGACACTATTTTGCTGGAAAGCACCGATCATCAGGCTACCGAAAATAGTTGGTCATTTATATGTGTAAATGCGATTGGAGGAATTGAAATTGCCTCAACAGATAAGGCGGAGTTTAAACTTCCTGGAAAAGTTCCAGAAAAAATAGAAATGAAGCGTGAAACCAGGATAACTGACTTGGTTTGGAATTTTTTACAGCAATTAGATATTATAAAAGGGAGTTGCAGCGAAGAAAGATTTGCTCAGGGTCTTTATGGTTATACGGCTTATGATGCAATTCCTTTTTTTGAAAGTTTGCCATTCAAAAAAACAGAAGAAACAATTCCATTACTCCGCTACCGCTTATATCAATATGTTATTGCTGTCAATCATTTTAAAGATGAACTCTTTTTATGTGAAAATGTGGTGAATAATGTTTCCGATGACAGTGCTGCGCTGGAGTCTTTGATTAAAGGGAAAGATGTTCCGATCTATCCTTTTCAAACTGCGGGCGATGAAGTTTCAAATATGTTGGACGACGATTACAAAGAACTGGTAAGTAAAGGTATTGGTGCCTGCAAGCGGGGCGATGTGTTTCAAATTGTATTGAGTAGAAGATTTCAGCAAAAATTTATTGGAGATGAGTTTAATGTGTACCGCTCATTGCGCAGTGTCAATCCTTCTCCCTATTTATTTTTCTTTGACTATGGCGATTACAGATTGTTTGGATCTTCTCCGGAGGCGCAATTGATTATTCAGGGGAATAAAGCCATAATGCATCCTATTGCAGGCACAATAAAGCGAACCGGTGATGCAGATACCGACAATAAAGCTGCAAAAAAATTATTGAATGACGCAAAAGAAAATGCCGAGCATGTGATGCTGGTTGATCTGGCAAGAAATGATTTGAGCCGCGAATGTGAAGAAGTAAACGTAGCTCAGTACCGGCAAGTACAATATTTTTCACATGTTATTCATCTGGTGAGTGAGGTAGTCGGGCATTTCAAAACAGGTACAAATTCATTCCAATTGCTTGCCAAAACTTTTCCTGCAGGTACTTTAAGTGGTGCACCAAAATTCAAAGCGATGGAGCTGATACAGCAATGGGAGCCTACGGCCCGAAGTAATTATGGAGGTGTAATTGGTTTTTTGGGATTTGACGGCTCCTGCAATCATGCCATTATGATTCGTACTTTTTTGAGCCGGCAAAATACACTTACTTATCAGGCAGGCGCTGGTGTGGTAGCTGCCAGTAATCCCGAAAGCGAACTGCAAGAAGTAAATAACAAATTGGGTGCATTGAAAAAAGCAATTGATCTTGCTTCATCCGTCTAAAAAAAATAAAATGAAAATCCTTGTTTTTGATAATTACGATTCCTTCACTTACAATCTGGTACATCTGGTAGAAAAAATTATCCATGTAAAGGTGGAGGTATTTAGAAATGATCAGTTGCCATTGGAAGAGATAAAACGATATGATAAAATTATTTTATCACCGGGGCCTGGTATTCCCGATGAAGCTGGTTTGTTGCTTACACTTATAAACGAATATGCGGCTACCAAGTCAATTTTGGGAGTTTGTCTTGGTCATCAGGCTATAGGAGATGCTTTTGGTGGCCGGTTAGTGAATCTGGATGAAGTTTATCATGGAGTAGCTACTCCCATTAACATTTCACAATACAAATCGGATGTATGCAAAAATTTATTTCAAGGATTGCCAGATAAAATTGATGTGGGGCGATATCATTCATGGATCGTGAGTGATGAAAATTTTCCTGCAGAACTTGAAGTAACTGCAAGAGATGAAAATGGTTTCATCATGGCATTGAAGCACAAGACATTTGATGTACAGGGAGTACAGTTTCACCCCGAAAGTGTATTAACGCCTGAAGGAGAAACGATCATGAGAAATTGGTTATTATAATTTTATTCAAAGTTGAAATTGGTATGAAGAAATTTTTGCAATATTTATTTGAACACAAAACGCTGGATCGTAAAGCCGCTAAAGACGTGTTAACTGGAATTAGTAACGGTTTATATAATGAACATGAGATAACCGCTTTTATGACGGTTTATCTGATGAGAAGCATCACTATTGAAGAGTTGCAAGGATTTCAGGATGCTTTGATGGAATTATGCATAAAAGCAAATTTGAACGATTATGAAACTATGGACATTGTAGGAACAGGTGGCGATGGAAAAAATACTTTTAATATTTCTACTCTTGCCTGTTTTATTGTAGCGGGTGCGGGACAAAAAGTAGCCAAACATGGAAACTATGGCGCATCCTCCATAAGTGGAGCTAGTAATGTGATGGAGGCACTGGGTTATCGCTTTAGTATTGAGAATATCAAACTGCAAAGGGAATTGGAAGAAGCAAATATTTGTTTTCTGCATGCGCCATTATTTCATCCTGCATTAAAACAGGTAGGTTCTATTCGAAAGAATCTGGCAATGCGCACCTTTTTTAATATGCTTGGGCCAATGGCAAATCCAGCTCATCCATCTTTCCAGTTAGTGGGTGTTTATAATCTTGAAATGGCAAGAGTGTATAATTATTTATTGCAACTTTCTGGGCGAACTTTTACCATTATTCATAGTCTGGATGGTTATGATGAAATATCTTTGACCGGCGATGCCAAGGTTATTTCAAACAATGGAGAAAATATAATGACTCCAGAACAATTGGGAAAAAGAATGGTGAGTGCAGGAGACATTTCGGGAGGTAATTCAATAGCTGAGGCAGCAAAAATATTTACAAGCATATTAAAAAGGGAAGGCAGTTGGGCGCAAAATGCGGTTGCACTTGCCAATGCAGCTATGGCCTTGCATTGCACAGGAAAATTTAAAGACTATGAAGATGCTTATCAGGCAGCAGTCGTTAGCTTAGAAAGCGGAAAAGCAAATGATTGTTTGATTAAGTTGATATCGATACAATAAATAATTATTTTTTATGGAACATTTCATATTCTGTTGAAAAATTTGAGGGGCATGAATTGATATAAGTAACCTGCGAGTGAAGATGGCCGTAGGTTTACATCAGCAAAAATGCCATCACCATTATAGTATTAGAAATAAATCAAATCAAGTTTAAAAAAAATCAAAATGATTATTCGAGAAGCTAAAATTGAAGACATTAAACAAATTCAAATTGTAAGAAATTCTGTAACAGAAAACACTTTATCAAATCCTGACTTAGTTACAGACGAAGATTGCAAAGAATTTCTCTTCGTAAGAGGGAAAGGTTGGGTTTGTGAAATTGATAAACTTATTGTTGGATTTGCAATTGTTGACATTAAAGAAAACAACATTTGGGCTCTGTTTTTAGACCCAAAATTTGAGAAACAAGGCATCGGACAACAACTGCATAATATAATGTTAGATTGGTACTTTTCGCAAACAAAAGATAAAGTTTGGTTAGGGACTGCTTTTAATACAAGAGCAGAGAAATTTTACAGAAAAGCTGGATGGTCAGAAGCTGGGACACATGGGACGAAGGAAATAAAATTTGAAATGACTTATGATGACTGGATAAAAAATTTAAATAGCTAATCTCGGTAAACCGTATGATGAGAAGATAGTATCTACATAAATTTTTTGTATGTATATTTTAGGATTTTTTTGTTCATTTCAAAAGAAATTTAATCGTTATTTTGGAAACAATTTTCTGGTGTACATGTTGTTTAAAATGCACTATGAACAACAGTCAATGCCAATTTTGTAGGTGACCCGATGATGAAAGCAGTATTGTTGTATAATAATTTAAAAAAATAACTTTTTTTATAAAAATGGATATTTTAGAAAAAATTGTAGCTGCCAAGAAAAAAGATATTGAGACATTCAAAATTAAAAGTTCAATTGAACGATTTGAAAAGGATGGTTTTTTTTGGGAAATTAGAAACCGGTCTTTGGCAGATAATTTACTAATGCCTGGTAGCAATGGCATCATCGCAGAATTTAAAAGGAAAAGTCCTAGTAAAGGCGAGTTTAAACCAAAATCATTAGAAGTAGAAGATGTGGTTGTACATTATAATAAGCGTGCAGTGGGCATTTCAATTCTTACTGATGAATTATTTTTTGGAGGCGATTTAGATGATTTAATACAGGCAAAAGTGATAAGCGATGTACCTGTTTTAAGAAAAGATTTTATCATTGATAAATGGCAGATAGCAGAGTCAAAAGCTTTTGGTGCAGATGTTGTTTTATTGATAGCAGCCTGTCTTACTCCGTCAGCAGTAAAAGAATTTGCCGGTTATGCAGCATCTATTGGATTAGAATCGATACTTGAAGTGCATAACGAGAAAGAACTGGAACACTATTGCGATAAAGTAAGTATGATAGGTGTCAACAACAGAAATTTAAAAACTTTTGAGGTAGATATCAATACTTCATTGCAGTTGATAGACAAGATACCTGCCGGTGTGCCTGCCATTGCCGAAAGTGGCATCAGCGATGTGGAAACGATTAAAACTTTGAGAAATGCCGGTTTTCGGGGATTTCTTATTGGAGAAACATTTATGAAGGAGGATAACCCGGGCAGTGCGTTTGAAGATTTTGTAAATAAATTGAATGTATAATGATGTGATTAGTTTGTCATTATTCCATAAGTGGAAACAAATATACTTGCGATTCACCATTGTTAAAAAGGCCATTAAAAATAACGAATATGAATATAAAAGTTTGTGGTATAACTGAAATGAAACAGCTTCAACAGTTGGATGGTTTGGATATTGATTTTGCTGGATTGATTTTCTGCCCCGAATCGCCAAGATATATTGGCGACAAACTGCCCAAGAAAGATGTAAAAAAGGCTGATTTTGATTTGAAGAAAGTAGGGGTTTTTGTAAATCCTGAGTTGATTGATGTGTTGGATGCAATAGACGATTATGGTCTTCAGGTAGTGCAGTTACATGGAGATGAAAGTGTAGAAATGTGTAATGACCTGAGCGGTGAAGTGGAAGTGATAAAAGCTTTTCGTATAAGTGGCAATGAAAATATTGACAAGTTAGTAGCTCCTTATGATGCGGTGTGTGATTATTATTTATTTGACACGGGAGGCTTGCAAGAATCTTTGGGAGGCACGGGAAAACAGTTTGACTGGAGCATTTTGAACAAAGCAAAGATTGAAAAACCATTTTTTCTTAGCGGAGGTATTGGTGTTGAAGATGCGTTTAAGATAAAAGCGTTTAAACACCCCGATTTTTTTGGAGTGGACATTAACAGTCGGTTTGAGTCAGCACCTGGAGTAAAGGAAATGAGTAAGCTTTTACAGTTTAAAATGGCAATGAAATAGAAATGCTCAGCTTTTGAAAATGGAGTTTTCGCTTTTAGATTTTTTTCTTTTAATAACATCCCCTCCTTGGTGGGTCGGTATTAAGAAAATCAATTGCTTTAAGAAATTTTGGGTAGGTTATAAATGTCGATGACCTGAAATACAAAAGCTTGAAAAAAAATGAATTCAAAAAAATCATATACTGCTCCTGACGAGCATGGCTACTATGGCCAATTTGGTGGTGCATTTATTCCCGAAATGTTGTACAGGAATGTAGAAGAACTGCTTTCAAAATATTTAGAACTCATTTATGATATAGATTTTCAAAAGGAACTAAATCTATTGCTGCACGACTATGCCGGACGACCTACGCCATTATATTTTGCCGAAAGACTGAGCAATCAATATAATGCTAATATTTATCTGAAGAGGGAAGACCTTTGCCATACAGGTGCACATAAAATTAATAACACCATTGGCCAGTTGCTATTGGCGCAGCGAATGGGGAAGAAAAGAATAATTGCAGAAACAGGAGCTGGGCAGCATGGCGTAGCCACTGCAACCGTGTGTGCCTTGAAGGGAATTGAATGTATTGTATATATGGGCGAAAAGGATATGCAACGACAGGCGCCCAATGTAGCCCGTATGAAAATGCTGGGTGCTCAAGTGATACCTGCTACAAGCGGCAGCAAAACATTAAAAGATGCTACCAATGAAGCCATACGTGACTGGATCAATCATCCGGATGATACGCACTATATTATAGGCAGTGTAGTAGGGCCGCATCCCTATCCTGATATGGTTGCCCGATTTCAAAGTGTGATTAGCAAAGAAATTAAAGAGCAATTGAAAGAAAAAACAGGAACAGCACTTCCCGACTATGTAATAGCCTGTGTAGGAGGTGGCAGTAATGCTGCCGGTGCTTTTTATCATTATTTAGATGAAGAGAAAGTAAAACTGATTGCAGTAGAAGCAGCAGGTGAGGGTGTGCAGACTGGTAAAACGGCGGCAACAACTGTATTAGGCAAGCCGGGTATATTACACGGGAGCAAAAGTTTGTTGATGCAGACACCTGACGGACAAGTGCTGGAGCCTCATAGTATTTCGGCGGGTTTGGATTATCCGGGCATTGGTCCTCTTCATGCAAATTTATTTACTAGTGGAAGGGCGCAGTTTTTACATGCAACAGATAAGGACGCATTGGATTCGGCTTTTGAACTAACAAGACTGGAAGGCATTATTCCTGCGTTGGAAAGTGCTCACGCATTGGCAGCATTAAATCAGCTTTTTCTTAATAATCAACATAGTCAACCAATAAGAAAAGAAGTAGTCGTTTGCTTAAGCGGACGTGGAGACAAGGATTTAGAAACCTATATGAAGCATATTTCCTAAGTAACTGAAAGCAAAAAATGAAGAACAGGTTAGAAAATTTATTTGAGAGTAAAAAGCACAACATACTGAATGTATATTGCACTGCAGGGTTTCCACATTTGCATAGCACCTTGGAAGTAATGAAAGCATTGCAGGAAAGCGGTGCGGATATTATTGAGTTGGGAATGCCTTATAGCGATCCATTGGCAGATGGACCAGTAATACAACAAAGTAATACGAAGGCTCTGGCAAATGGAATGAGTATAGAAAATTTATTTTCCCAGTTAAAAAACTTTAGAAAAGAGATTCATGTACCTGTGGTATTGATGGGTTATTTAAATCCCGTACTTCAGTTTGGATTTGAAAATTTTTGTGCAGCGGCAATGGAAACTGGAATTGATGGATTAATTATCCCCGATTTGCCTGAATATGAATTTGAAAACGAGTACAGCGCCATTATTTCAAAATATGGATTGTGTTTTACATTTTTAGTTACACCTGAAACCTCGGATGAAAGAATAAAAAAGCTGGACCGTTTGAGTTCGGGATTTTTATATGCAGTTTCTTCTTCGGCAACCACTGGTGGCATTCAAAAATCTGAACATATTGAAAGCTACCTTAAACGGATAGAAAATCTTGGGTTGAAAAACGCTGTTTTGGTGGGTTTTGGAATCAGGGATAAGGATAGTTTTCATGCCGCTTGTCAATATTCCAGCGGCGCTATTATTGGAACGGCTTATATTCAGGCATTGAAAGAAAATGAGAATGTTAATGCAGCCACAAAATCTTTCCTTTCGTCAATAACGGGATAATAGGTTATTTAAATAATAAGTGGAATATCTAAATTTGCACCCATGAGGAAACTACTATTCATACTACTTTTTTCTCCCATTTTTTTGTCGGCACAAAATAGCTCCAAAGGATTTACGATTAATGGTAAATTGGATGGATTTGTTGATGGCACTGAAGTAAAGCTGATTAAAAATGGAGAAGGCACTGTTTTGTCAGATACCAAACTTAATAAAGGAAAATTTATATTGAAAGGGAAATTAACTGAACCAGCACTTTATTATTTGACAGTGGGGGATCAGTCTCCTTTAGAAGTGTATCTGGAAAACTCAATTATTAGTATTAAAGGGAATAAGGCAAATTTGAAAGATGCAGAGATAAGTGGTTCTAAATCTCAAAAGGAATTTAAAGATTTTACTAAAATATTTATTCCTTTGGCCAAAGAGTTAAATGCAATGGCGGCAACTATCAATGGCACAATGCCGGGAGTTGAAAGAGATTCATTGATAAATATTCATAAAAATGAAGGATTAAAAATCCAAACAGCGATTGACAAATTTGTAAATCAAAAACCGAAATCAGCGGTTTTACCTTTTATTCTTTCTGCTACTTATGGCTTTAATGAAGATCCAATACAATTGGAAAACCGGTTTAATAAATTGGATGCAAGCATACAGAAATTGGAAATCAGTAAAGACTTGAAAGAGTTTATTACTGAAAGTAAAATAGGTGCTGTAGGTACTGAGGCTATGGATTTTTCACAACCAGATACTTCGGGTAATATGATTTCATTGTCATCGTTTAGAGGTAAATACGTTTTGATTGATTTTTGGGCTAGCTGGTGCGGGCCTTGTCGCAATGAAAACCCAAATGTGGTAGCAAGTTTTAATAAGTTTAAATCAAAAAATTTTACTGTTCTTGGCATATCATTAGATAGACCTGGGAAAAAAGATGCCTGGCTGGAAGCGATAAAAGAAGATGGGCTTGTATGGAGTCAGTTAAGCGACTTGCAAGGTTGGAGCAATGCAGCAGCAAAAATGTATAAAGTAACAGGGATACCCCAAAACTTTTTAATAGATCCACAAGGGAAAATTATTGGTCGCAATCTTCGCGGGCCAGCATTAGATGAAAAACTTTGTGAAGTGCTTGGATGCAATTAATACAACCTAAAATACTTAAAAACCTTCTGTTTATATACAGAAGGTTTTTTTTATGAAGCAAATGTAAATGTCATAGTACAAATTTTAATATTTCATCGTAACTTAACACCTACAAACCTTAAATAATCCTTTTATGAAAATGCTATTTGCAATTATCTTGCTCACATTCGCTGTGAACGCTCCATCACAAATTCTGAAAAAAATAAAAGACAAGGCTGTTAACAAAGCAAAAGAAAACACCGTTGACCGTGCCCAAAATGAGGCAAGAGATGCCTATTATAAAAAAATGAGCGATATAAGAGCCGAGTTTGATTCAAGCGATTTTGACTATGCGGTGCTGGTAAGTGACAACTCCGGATTGTTCAACTTGAAGGACAAAAGAGAACTGGGTGGAAAATTTATGAATTTAAAAAACATTGGCACACAGTTATATCATAAAGACATTGACTTGAGCGATGAGGAAAAAGCTATTTTCAATTTGCATCAGGGTCAATCATCGTATGCAATGGGGCGTTATGTATTTGCTGAAAAAAGATTTGCTGCTGCACAGAATTTTTTTGAAAATGGATATAACACCAGTCACCCGGGTTATATGAAAACGATATCCAGTGAAGGATTGCTGTATGCAACGATGGGTCGCTATCAACAGGCAGAAATTTTTACCTTGAAGGCTTTGGAGATGCGGGAAGCTGCTTTTGGTGAATCGCATATGGAAGTGGCTGCTTCTATAAACAATTATGCAGTGTTGCATTATAATTTAGGAAAGTATAATGAAGCCGAAAAAGAGTTTGAACAGGCATTGCAGATTATAGAAAAAAATAAAAAGCAACAAGGTGTACAATATGCCATTGTATTAAATAATAAAGCCATGCTTTTTCAGGCACTGGGCAGATATGAGGAGGCTGTAAAACTTTTGCAACAGGTAATTACTATTGGCGAAGCTTTAAAGAGTGATGTAAAGAATAGTAATAAATTTCGTTTTATGTCCAATCTTGCATTGCTTTTTCAGCAAATGGGACGCTATAATGATGCTGAAACAATATATCAGCGTTTGCAAAAAAGAATTAACGACCGTAACTCGCCTGATTATGCCAATGCACTAAACAATCTCGCAATACTTTATTTGGTGATGAACAAGCAAGATAAGGTGGAAGACATGCTTCAAAAAGCAGCTGATATATACAAAAAGAGTTTTGGTGAAGAGTCACCTGCTTTTGCAAAAGTAACTGGCGATCTGGGAAACTTTTACAGGTTCAAAACTCGTTATAATGAAGCGTTGCCTTTGTTGAAGCAGGCATTACAAATCAGAGAACAGTCATTGGGCATTGATCATCCTCAGTATGTACAATCGCAGGAAGACCTGGCTTTGCTTTACTGGAAAATGAATGACATCAGCAATGCTTACCCACTTTATAAAATAGTAATGGAAAAAAGTCTGGATTTTGTAAATACTTTTTTCCCGCCCATGAGTGAAGTGGAAAAGGCAAAATACTGGGATCTGCTTTCGCCACGGTTTCAACGGTTTTACAATTTTGCACTTGCTGTAGCTGCCGATAATCCCAGTGCAATTACAGATATGCTTGAATACCGATTTGCTACAAAAGGAATATTGCTAAGTGCAACACGAAAAGTTACACAATCTATTCTCAACAGCGGTAATACTTCACTTATCGCCGATTATAATTCCTGGATCGACAGTAAAGAAACATTGGCAAAGCTATATGTGTTTTCAAAAGAAGAATTGCAGGAGCAGGGGCTCAATATTGATTCTTTACAGAAAGCAGTAAATACAACTGAAAAAAGATTATCTGAAAACTCCAAAACTTTTGCCCGGTTTATGTTTTCAGAAAAAGCAGATTTTAACGAGGTTAAATCAAAATTGAAAACGGATGAAGCATTAGTTGAAATCATCAGGTTAAGAAATTTTGATCAGGTGCTTACAGAAAACATTCGTTACATAGCATTGGTGGTTACTAAAAATAATCAGAAACCGATTGTTGTACAACTGTCGCAGGGAAACGATATGGAAGGAAAGTATTTTAAAACCTATCGCAAATCAATGACCAACAGGATTAATGATGAACAATCTTTTACGAATTTTTGGGCACCTATTGACAACGAATTGACAGGGAAAAAGAAAATTTTTGTATCGGTGGATGGAATCTATAACCAAATAAGTTTAAGTACACTAAAAAAACCTGCTGGTGATTTTCTAATTAATAAATATGATTTTGTATTACTGGGAAATGGAAAAGATTTATTGAACTCCCAATCAAAAGCTGTTGCAATTAAAAAAGCTACACTTTTGGGCGATCCTGATTATGGTGCAGATAAAAATGTGCCTCCATTGCCTGCTACCAAAACTGAAGTTGATGGCATTACGAAAACTTTAAAATCTTCGGGCTATCAGGTAGCAGAGTTTATTCAAGAAGATGCAAGTGAAGCGAATTTGAAAGCTGCAAAAGAAGTTTCTATTTTACATATAGCTACACATGGTTTCTTTTTTCCAGATGTAGATAAAGCAAGCTGGCCCATAGGTGTACATGCTGAAAATGCAAAAGACAATGTTTTATTACGCTCCGGTCTCATGTTGTCTGGTGCTGCTGCTGCCAATAAGATAAATCCCACGCTGGATAGTACGGATAACGGTATCATTACCTCTTATGAAGCAATGAATCTGGATTTGAATGGAACAAAACTGGTCGTGTTGAGTGCCTGCGAAACCGGATTGGGTGAAGTGAAAGCAGGAGAGGGTGTTTATGGCTTGCAACGTGCCTTTTTAATAGCAGGCGCTGATGCGATAGTAATGAGCCTGTGGAAAGTGGATGATGCAGCTACGCAGCAACTGATGAATAATTTTTATACCAACTGGATAAAAACTTCTGACAAGCAAAAAGCATTTAAACTGGCGCAACAACAGTTAATGACAAAATATAAAGAGCCATTTTACTGGGGTGCTTTTGTAATGATGGACAACTGATTTAAGGTTTGCCCCAGCGAAAACTGGAGTTTTCTATTCCGGCAAGATCAAGAACTCTGTCAGTTACTGTAGCTGCCACTTCTTCAATGGTTTGTGGTTTGCTATAAAAAGATGGAGTAGCCGGACAAATAATTCCACCCGCTAATATAATGGTTTCCATATTGCGGATATGAATGAGGTTATAAGGCGTTTCTCTCACAACACAAATGAGTTTTCTTTTTTCTTTTAAAATCACATCGGCAGCACGGGTGATCAAATCGTTGGATACACCGGAGGCAATACGGCCCAGCGTACCCATAGAGCAAGGAACAATAATCATCGTATCATACTGGCCGGAGCCAGAGGCAAACGGCGCTGTAAAATCAGTTGTTTCAAAATATTTAACAGGAAAATTTTTCCAGTCCTCTTGAAGTAATTCAGTTTTCCAAACCACCTTTGCATTGTTTGTCATTACAACTGATAAATCTTGCCACTGTTCTTTGCAGGCCATTAATTTTTTCAAAATGCCATTGGCATATATAGAACCACTGGCTCCCGTTATTGCTATTAAAATTTTCTTATTTGTCATGAGTTATCTGCAGTCAAAGTAAATGATATTTCGCTATCTTTTCTCAAACGTTTGCATAAAACATGATTTTCGTCTATAGAATTAATTCTATTGAGCAAGGTCAAGAAATTTTGAAATACTGTCCTATTTGGCAAAATAAATCTCAAAAAATTGATTTAATATTTGGTGGTATGACATTAAGTACGATATTAGCAGTGAATTTTCATAGGATAAGGTTTAATGGTTAATGGTTTTTGATTAGGGTCCCCCGGTTTTTTACCGGGGGTACTTTTTTTTATACCTATCTCAATAAAAAAAACCCACTCTAAAAAGCAGGGTTTTTAATAATTATCAAACAATTTATTAAAATGGTTTAGGAGTCAACTTCGGAGTTGATTTTAATTGTTTAGTGTTTTCATTTCCGAGGTTGTCTAATATCCAGTTTGTCATTTTACTCCACAAGTGGAATGAGGTGTTATCCATCATTCCGGAAATACCATGGTTCTTATCAGGATAATAGGCGCTTTCAAAATCAATATTACTTTTTACTAATGCTTTCACCATTTGTACACTGTTTTGAAAATGTACATTATCATCAGCTGTACCATGTATCAATAAATATTTGCCTTTTATCTTATCAGTAAAATTGATGGGGGAATTGTCATCATAACCTTTTGGATTTTCCTGTGGTGTTCTCATATATCTTTCTGTATAGATATTATCATAAAACCGCCAGTTGGTCACCGGTGCTACAGATACAGCAGCACTAAAAGTTTCACTACCTTTTGTAATGGCCAAGGCACTCATAAAACCGCCGTAGCTCCATCCCCAATGTCCAATGTTTGCTTTATCAACAAAAGGTAAGGTGCCCAGATACTTGGCTGCGTCAATCTGATCTTCAATTTCATATTTGCCCAATTGCAGATAAGTTTTCTTTTTAAACTCTTCTCCACGATAGCCTGTTCCTGTATTATCAACACTTACTACAATAAAGCCACGCTGTGCCAGCAGTTGATGCCAGGAGCTTACAGCGCCAAACCTGTTAGCTACTTGTTGTGAACCCGGCCCTCCATAGTTGCAAAATAAAACTGGGTATTTTTTTGCAGGGTCAAAGTTTAAAGGCTTCAGCATCCAGCCATTTAATGTGTCGCCTTTGCTGTTGGGTACACGTATGAATTCGGCTTTACCATAGCTGTATTCATCCATTTTTGCTTTCATCTTAGCGCCTTCATCTACCGTTTTTTCTTTTGACACACTTACAGTACCATTGCCATATTCAATATCATTTAAAGTAATTGATTGAGGCGAATTAATGTCAGAACGAAAATCATAGAACTTACTGAAATCTTTATTTAAAGTAACTCTGTGCCAGGCTTCCCCCTCAGTAAGTTGGCGGGTATGATTGCCATCAAAATCTGTGACAAATAAATTGCGATCCATAGGTCTTGGATAAGCCTTAGTATAATAGATCAGTCTGTGTTTCTCATCTACACCGTTTACTTCGGTTATTTCAAAATTACCATTGGTTACTTGTGTTTTTTTGGAACCATCAAGGCTGTAGAGAAATAAATGGCGATACCCACTCATTTCACTTGTAAACAGAAAATTTTTACCATCTTTCAACCACCACCAGTCGTCGTTTATTTCTACAAAATATTTATTCTTTTCTTGGTATAATGTTTTACTGACTCCGGTTTGTGCATTGGTAAGCAATAGTTTCAGGTCATCCTGATGACGGTTCATCCAGTAAACCACCAGTTCATTATCTGCCTGTGTCCATTTAATGCGGGGAATATATATGTCGCCCTGTTCGTAATTGGCTTTTACTTTTTTACCTGCGGCAACATTATAAATATAAATATCTACTTTAGAATTGGTTTCACCGGCTTTAGGATATTTATAGCTGTATTGTTTGTTGTACTCATTGTCAAACATGGTGAATTCATATTCTCTCACTTTACTTTCATCAAAACGATAGTAAGCAAGATAACTTCCTTTAGGGCTCCATTCATAAGCCTGGCTAAATTCAAACTCTTCTTCATAAACCCAATCGCAATTTCCATTAATTATATAATTCCACTTGCCATCTGTTGTTATTGCTTTTGTTTTTTTAGTTGCAATATCATAGAGATAAAGGTTGTTATTCATTACATAGGCCAGTTTTTTTCCATCGGGTGAAAAACTGGGGTGCAGGGCTTTATCCTTTGTTAACTTTACCAGCTTTTTAGTATTGTCATTATACAAATACAAAAATGCTTTGGATGAACGACGATAAATAGGCTCGTAGCCCTTTTGAAAAATGGCTAAAGATGGATTTATCTCATTGTAAACCGTACCTTCGGAACGACCAAAAAATTTCCCATTTTCATCCAGCAGGCTATCTGTTTTGAATTCAGGTTCTTTGTTTCCTTCATCAAAACCGGCCCATACAGGGGCCACTCGAAGGGAGCCTTTTTTGTAAATATCTTCTAAAGAAATTTCTTTTTTCTGGGCCGCACCTATAATGGGAAGCAGCAAAAACAGAAAGATGAATTTACGCATAGTGATAACTTTATTTTGTGGTAAATGTAACACAAAGCCTATAAAATGGAATACCGTATATATAAATATTAAAAATAGCGGGGTGTATAGTGATTGAAGTCTCGCTTCAGGACTTCTTGAAATATAAAACTGACACTGCAAGCGATTGTTTTGAAATTACAACCGTAATAGGAAGGGCAGCCATGTTTTTATGATTTACCCACCAGCACCCGCCATCTTTTTTTAGATTTTTACTCTTTCTTTTATGATGACTTTCAGTGTATCAATATTGATATCGGCTAATTTTTTAAACTTGATACAGTAGCCGGTTACCGATGCTTTCCCAATTTTATCGCCGTAAGTTTTGGGTAAATAATTTTTATCTACAATCCCCATAATATAAACGGAGATTCCGGTACTATTGGCACTCAACCCTATTTGATAAAATTCTTTTTTTGAACCATCAGCATATTGAGCAAAATAGGAGCCGTATCCAATATTGGGGTTTGAAACTGTTTTTTGCTCACTGTTTTTGCCGTCAAGAAACCAAAGCTTGCAAGGGAGCAAAAGTTTTAGAAAAAGATTATGCAATATCAGCATATCTGCTCTTTTAGGTTCGGCAATACTTTGAATATATGCTTGTATTTGTTTTTCTGTTTTCAAATGGATGAAATTTTTTTAAATCAATTTTATAAAATATATCAGAAGGAAAAGAAAAATAAACAGATCAGTCCATAATGCAAATTTCTCATTGATACCCGAATTCTTTTTTAGTGCATGTTGAAATCCTGCAATGCCGTAATAAATGCCACTGGCAAATGCACTTACGATTCTCCAATCGGGTCTGAATAGTGAAACAATTCCTACTAGCCCGAAACAGATATTGGCAAAACCAAGTTCACGGAGAATGGGATAACTCTCCGGTCTGTCAATATGGAAAATTTGTTTTGCCGTAAACTCGGGATTTTTTACTTGCTTGATGCCTGCTAAAAACAATCTTAGTCCCACTGCCGAAAAAATAAACCATTTGCCAAATAACTCAAATGTCAAGGATGTATGCGATTTTAAATGTTCACTTATAAATCCAACAACGGGAATTAAAAAGGTTAACATCGATACGCTTATGATATAAAACTTATTTGGTTTATCGTGAGTGATTGTTACTTCTGACATTTTTACGGGTTGTATTTAATGCTTTGCAAGGTATTGACTTTTTGAACTTGTTGCTTGCAAAGTATAGAAATAAGAATGTTTGATTGTTTCATCTTTAATACTTCATCTTTTAGATCCTGTCTCATTCTTATGCGGTCATTTCGCTTTCTACTGTTCCTTTATGTTTCGTTGCCTTCGGTTCAAAAAGCAGATCAAAGACAACCTCAACATTGGTGTGTGGTATTCTACTCCTTTAGGAACTATTAAAATTTCTTCTTCTATTGCCTCATCGCTACTCCCATCTCTGAAATCCATCAACAGGGTGTCTTTATAGACTCTAAACAGCTCATCTTCGTTTTCATGAATAAGCCAAACAAATTCATTTTTGAGTTTGTAAAGTTTTACATATTGTCTATTGTTTTTCAAACAATGAAAGCTTTTCCATGATGTTGATTGGTTTCATAAATGTTGAAATGTATATGTTGGTATTTTGTTTAAGATTTTTTTGAAATAAATGATAACAGCAATTACTTCTCGAAAGATATAAAAACGATACTTCGTTCTTTAAATTGAAATTTATCTGCTAAAGTTTCTGTTGGAATATTATATTTTTCAATGCTTACTTTTCCTCCATTCCCATGGTGCTATCGGATCGGGCTGACTCCAGATGCCGATTTTTTTCTTTCTGGCCTCTGTTTCGAGATTGGCATACTCAACATCTTCAGAATATTTTTTGAAATGCCAGGCAAGCCCATTACTTACGAGTTCTTTATTGACATTACGGCCGTCTTCTAGAATTAATTCAGTTATCAGTCGTTTGTTTCTGTCGTACCCGTTTTGATGAACCAGTGTTATATATTTCCCAAAGCATAAATCGGTTGCAAATTGTTTTGCTTTATTGCCAAATGGTTGCTTTTTCTCCGGACAGTCTATATGCGCAAGTCTTACTGTTTGTTCTTTACCATCAATGAGCAAAACAAATGTATCGCCATCCTTTATACCTATAACTTTATAGCCGGTTTGATGGTTGTTGAATACTTGTTGAGATTGAATATTTGGCTCAGTGTAGCTGTAAATAGGATGAGCGTCTACAGTATGAAACATGAAGACTGAACTTAGAAATGACAGTTGTAGAAATGAGTATATTTTCATTTGTGTTGGGTATGGGAGAATCAATTCTCTCTTAATTCTGCCGTTATTATATAGCAAAGTTTCTGACGAAAATACTAAACTGCCTATTCATGATGCAATTTGCAAACTAAATCAGTTTCCTTTTGCGATACAAAATAATAGCAATAAAATTGAGTTAATAACTACAAAATGGAGAATTTGAAAAATTTATTCATAGATTCAAATAACTTTCAATACAGAAATTGTTTAAAGAATTGATCTCTGAATTTAATATTCCGAGGTCTAAAATATATACAATTTCTTATTTCTAATCCTCATTTATTGGTATGGCAAGCAATGGTATATTAGTATGGTACGACATTTTTTTGGTCATACTGGAGTTGAAAATGCTGCCTATTAAATTGCGTCGGTGCGTAAGCATTACGAGCATATCCACTTTGTTTTCGTTGAGCCAGTTTTGCAGGGTTTCTCTAAAGTGTTTTCCGGCAAGGTGTACGGCAAATATTTCAGTATTGGGGAACTGTTCTTTTAGTTTGTTGCCAAAGACAGAAATTTTCTTTTTATGTTCATCAAAATCTTCTACATAGTCATCATCGGTATCGGTAAATATTGCTACCTGTACAGCGGCGTTGTATAAATTGGCCAATTGAAATACCGGAGTTGTCATTTTTTCTTTTATGGTAAAATCATTAACGGCCACCAGTATTTTTTTTGGCTCGGTCCATTCGCTTAGCAAGGGTACGGTCAATACAGGCACAGGGCTGCGGCCAATGATAACACCTGTACGGCTGCCATAAATTAACTCTTTTACACCGCTGCTACCCAGGGTGCCCATTACTACCAGGTCGGGCTTGTATTCATGTATGGCTGTAGTGATACAGTTTACCGATGAGTCGGCATATATTTTTGAATGAACTGATATAGCTTCCGCTTCGGCTATACTTTTCTTCAACAGTTGCATTTTTGATTCAGCGTCCTTTGTGCTTTCGGGTAATTTTTGAGTTTCTACACCATGTACAATATTTATTTCTCCTCCACTTCTACGAGCAAGTTGTATTGCATAGTCAAGGGCTTTTTCTGCATTGGGTGAAAAATCAGTAGGAACCAGTATCTTTTTCATCTATTTATTTTTTACAATGTAAACAAATAAAAATGAACCCATTTACCGCTTGATTTTTATCAGTCGTGCAGATGATTTTCCCTTTTTTGATGTGATTTTTAAGAACTTGTGAATAAATCTATTTGCAGTTATACATTTTCTGCATCAAAAGAAAGGCTGATATTGCTGAGTTTTGTTTTTACTTTCCTTGAGCTGATTCCCGCTTTCTCAAGCAATATTTTGGATGCTTTGAATATTTCTGTATCCGCATATTTATCCGACAGATAAATAACTTCTGTAATACCCGATTGTATAATGGCTTTTGCACATTCGTTGCAGGGAAATAATGCCGTATAAATTTTGCAGCCACTCAAATCCATTCCTATATTATTGAGTATGGCATTAAGCTCGGCATGGCAGACATAGGGATATTTTGTTTGTAAAAAATCACCTTGTTTTTCCCATGGAAATTCATCGTCATCGCAACCAATGGGAAGCCCGTTGTATCCTGCACCTACAATCTTATTTTTATCATTAACAATACAGGCGCCTACTTGCGTACTGGGGTCTTTGCTGCGGCGTGCCGATAGCAGTGCCACACCCATAAAGTATTCATCCCAGCTGATGTAGTCTTTTCGTTTTTGTAATGCTGCCATTATTTACGAATTGAATTTTTGAAATAATCAAAACTTGTCATGGTGCCATTCTCCAGATTGATACAAAGCAGCAAATTGACTTCATTGCTGCTTAAGTCTTTATTGTCTGTCCCCCACACAAATAATCGATTGCCACTATACTTCCAGTCGGCCCAGGTTGTGAGACCGGTACTGAGTTGCCATTCTTTTTTATTTTCAATACCGGCAAGTGTGAGTTGTATTTTTCCTTCCTGGCCTATTTGATCTTTAAATACAATAAGATAAGCGTTTTTATTTTTTAGAAATAGTGGGTGTCCTGTTTTTTTATTTAGCAAAAGACCGCCGTTGAGAAAGCTTTCTGAATTTTTGGTTACAGCATCTTTATCAAAGTAAGAATAGGATTTATTTGAATTTAAGTAGTTGCCAAAAAATAAATTTCTTCTTGCCGTTTCATCATGTGCATTACTTTCATAAAACCGGTCTCTCAGGTCTGAAAATTCGGCTCCTGAATAAAGGCCAAACCATTTATTATTCATGGTATCCTGATTGATAAACATTTGTTCATAACTGAGGCCAGTTCGGTTTAATGATTCAAGTTTTCTTTTCTGGTTCTCGGCATCATTATTCGTTTGACTCCATTGTATTTGTAATTTATATAAACTGTCTCTTGTTGCATAAAGTGCTGTTCTGTTTTTAAAAAACAAATCTTGATAAGCACTTAATTGTTTATAATCGATTTTCTTTTCTCTATATAGTGATGCGGGATAAACACTATTATGTTGATAGTTGCTGTCTATTGCGTCTTTATTTTTTTTAATGTGCTGATTCAATGTAGTTAAGTTATTATCTGTGTTGTTTTGTGAGCCTTCAATTTCAGTTGCTGTTGCTAAAAGTGTTTGCGTATTAATAAGCCATTTGCCGCCATCTATAGCAGTAAAGAAAAGTTGTGAGCCATCGGCATTCAGTTGATAATACCTACTTTCAGTAGGAAATTTATTTTTGAGAGCAGGATTTTTAGATTCTAAAATATCAATATCCGCTGTTTTCTCCAGGGTACGTATATCAAACGCCTGTGGCTGACCATAATAAATCCATGCCTGATTGCTGCCTGCGCCCAATATTACTACTGTATAGATTTTTTTAACTGATTTTATTTTTTTATTTGCAATTAAAGCAGCCGTAATGCCATCATTGGTTTGTATGGAATAAGAAACATTTACTGACTTTCTTACCATATTTCCTTTTTGGGAATAGGAAGTTGTTTTTTCAAATCTGCAAACGCTAAAAATTACGGGCTTTCCTTCTACCTCAAATAATAGGGAAGGCGAAATGGCCGAACGTTCATCAAACTTTGAAAGGCAACCCCTAATTAAAAAAAACACACCCAGCGCAAAGGCAAGAAAGATGAAAAGGCCACCGAAAATAAATTTTTTAGAAATCATCGTCAGATTTATTTGATTTTTCGCTAAATAGATTTTGACAATTTATTATTGATTTGAGATTATTATTTTTTCTCATAAACTTTTTCACCTCCAACGAATGTTTTCATTACCTGTACTTGCAATAAATCTTTTTCATCGGTTGTTAGCAGGTCTTTATCTAAAATAACGAAATCAGCAAATTTTCCTTTTTCCAAACTCCCTTTTTCATTTTCTTCAAAATTTGCACGGGCAGCCCATATCGTCATACCTCGCAGTGCATCTTGTCGGCTCAATGCATTTTCCATTTGATAGCCAGAAGCAGGCCATCCTTTTGCATCTTTTCTAATAACGGCTGCATAGAAAGTTTTGAATGGCGAAATATCTTCCACCGGAAAATCGGTACCTAAAGCTACCCAACCGTTTTGCATCAGTAAATCTTTAAATGCATAAGCGCCTTTTACTCTTTCGGCACCCAGCCTGTCGCCGGCCCAGTACATATCGCTGGTGGCATGCGTAGGTTGTACTGATGGTATGATGCTGTATGCGCCAAATAGTTGAAAATCGTTTTTGTTTACCACCTGTGCATGTTCAATTCTCCAGCGCAAATCATTTTTGCCTTTCAGATATTTAGCATAAGTTTTTAAAATCGTTCGGTTGCCGCTATCGCCAATTGCATGCGTACACATTTGCCAGCCCAATTGAGCAATGGTGTTAGCTGCCGAATGAAAATGCTGTGGACTGCTTAATAAAAATCCATAATGACCCGGTTTGTCGCTATATGGTTCCAATAAACAAGCACCTCTGGAACCCAAAGCACCATCGCCATAAATCTTAAATCCGCATACCGAAAGTCTGTCTGTTTTTATTTTTCCATTTTTTTTAGCGTAATCATAATTTTCAGGAGCATCGCTTAGCATTATATATAGCCGCATTTTAAGCTCACCGGCATCCTGCATGGCTTTAATTTTTTCCATTTGCTGATAGCTCAACCCACAATCATCAATGGTAGTAAGCCCCACTGCAAAACAATTTGCTTCAGCTTCTTTTAGTCCTTTGGTAAATTGAACCTGCGTTTGTGCAGGAATTCTGGAGAAAACTTTTTCCATTGCGTTATCTACGAGTACACCGGTCATTTTTTCAAGCCCGTTTTCTCCTGAACTGATACTGATTTTTCCAGTAGGCTGTCTTAAGACAATTTCGCCTCCTTCAATCTTTTCATCCGCCTGCATTCCGGCAAGTTGTAATGCTTTATTGTTGGCAATGGCAGCATGGCCATCAATGCGGGTAAGTACAACGGGCCGGTCTGGAAAATATTTATTTAGAGAATCGTTTACCGGAAATGATTTATCTGTCCAGTCGTTTTGATCCCAGCCATGTCCCCGTATCCATCCTTCAGGGTTTTTTTCGGCAAATTCACTGGTGCGATGCAATACTTCATTCCAGCTTTTGGTGCCCACCAGATTTACAGCTTGCAAACTGTTGCCATATCCTGCAAAATGAGCATGTGCATCAATAAAACCGGGATAAATAAATTTGCCATCGGCGTCTAATTTTTCTTTAGCATCAAATTCTTTTTCCAATGCTTCTCTATTCCCTGTGGCCATTATTTTGCCGTTGGCAATTGCCATAGCATCGGTTTTAGAAAAACCGGAATCAATTGTATAAATATGGGCATTATAAATTAATAAGTCTGCGTTCTTTTTGTTGCTGCAGGATGCCAGTATAACACTTGCCGCAATGATATAATATTTTTTCATTGGTAATAATATATTTTGAATTATTTGAAGTATCTAAGATCTGTAAAAAGAAGCCATTTTAAATGTTTTCAATGGAGATATGAAAAAAAAAGACAACCTGTAAAAAGTTGTCTTTAAAAACTGTGCCCAGAACAGGAATTGAACCTGCACATCCTTGCGGACACCAGATTTTGAGTCTGACGCGTCTACCAATTCCGCCATCTGGGCTTTTGTTTCGGGCTGCAATATTAAGCCATTCCGTTTAATTGGTGCTTAATGCGGTCAAGGTATTTTTTCTTGAAATAATATTCTTTTACTTGCAACAACTCTTTTTTGGAAGTAATGCCTTCCTGATAGCCCTCCACAATTTCTTTAACAGGTTCATATATTTCCGATTCTAATTGATCAATCCGGTTTAAAATTTCGGCACTGGTGCCACTATCGGCAAGTGCTTCGTTTAACTCCATTACTTCCATTAAAAAGGAAGCGGGCAGCTGGTATTTCTCATCATTAACGAGCAGTCCTTTTAGTTCAAGTACATATTTAATCGTTTCGCCACTTTGCTGAAAAGTTTTAAAAGCCTTGTTGAGCAAGGTGGTTTTTTCCAGCATCAGTGCTTTTTCATCCTCTGCTGCATTTGCATACAAGTCGGGATGATAAAGCCGGCTCAGCTCAAAATATTTTTTTGGAATTGATTTTTTATCAATTGCCAACTGAACCGGTATGTCAAACAGTTCGAAATAATTCATCAGTCAATTGCTGGTTTTATTCAAATGAGATTTTCTTTACATTCTCAAAGTATTGAAAATATCAACTGCAAATTTACAAATAACTAAGTGAGCAAAGGTGAAGTTTCCTTTTTTCGGAAACAGTTTTTAAGTGATGAAATAGCGTTTGATAATGATTTTGACAGAAATCAGTTGGCCAAAAGAAGTTAATAAGGCAACTTTGCGGTCTGTCGTTTAATATTGATTCTATATGATAAAAATTGGATTAATAAGAGAAGGAAAAGTTCCTGCTGATAACAGGGTGGCACTTACACCCCCACAATGTAAATGGATACATAAGAATGTGCCTCATTTAAAGGTATATGCCCAATCATCGCCCGACCGTTGTTTTTCAGATAAGGAATACCAGCTGGCAGGGGTGGAGGTAGTTGAAGATATTTCAGATTGCGATATTTTGCTTGGAATAAAAGAAGTGCCTGTAAAAAATCTGATAGCAGGAAAAACCTATCTCTTTTTTTCGCACACCAAAAAAATGCAGCCGCATAATCAAAAACTTTTAAAAGCCATTATTGAAAAACAGATTACATTACTCGACTATGAATGTCTGGAACATGAAGACGGGCAAAGGATTATTGGCTTTGGCTTTTTTGCTGGCGTGGTAGGTGCTCACAATGGAATGTTGGCTTATGGCGAACGTACAGGGCTGTTTAAGCTGGATCGAGTATATAAGCAAAGAAGTTTCAGGGATTTGATACATCAATATTTCGGACTGCGGTTGCCCAATGTAAAAATTGCTGTTACCGGTTCGGGAAGGGTGGCACATGGAATTTTAGAAATTATGAACCTGATGGGTATTCATGAAGTGGAGCCTGATGATTATTTGACACGACGCTTTGCCTATCCCGTTTATACACAATTAAAAGGAGCAGAGTTGTATGAACGAAAAACTGATGGTAAATATAGCCGTGAAGATTTTCATACAAACCCGCATTTGTATCAATGTAAATTCTTGCCTTATGCGGCACAATCAGATATTTTGATGAACGGGGTGTATTGGGATAAAGGCGTTCCCCGTTTGTTTATGTCTGATGATGTAAAGCGTGATGATTTTATTATTCAAACCATTGCTGATATTACAGATGATGCGGGCGGCTCGGTACCCATCAATGCAGGAGATCAAACAATGGAAGATCCTGTTTATGGTATTGATAAACAAACTTTAGAAAAGACTGCTCCTTACTTACAAAATGCTATAGATATAATGGCGGTAGGTAATTTACCCAATGAACTTCCCAGAGATGCCAGCCGTTATTTTGGTGAGCAATTGATAAAACATATTTTGGAAGATCTTACCGGCAATGGTTCTGCTATCATAGACAGAGCAACAATGGTAAAGCAGGGAAAACTTACTTCAGCTTATGCTTATCTAGAAGCTTATGCAAATGGATAGTTTCTATGATGGCATTAAAAATTCAAATAATAATCTTGTAGTAAATGTGTAAACGCTTTTGTATAATTCCCTTTTTCATCCTTAATGCTTAATTGTTCAATAGCAATTTCATTAATGCCATTTTGTTGCAGTCCGCCTTCAATCACTATTCGGAAAAAATCGTGTTGAGTAGATTGACTGATACAATAATATTTTGAGAGATGTAAATGGTGTCTATTTATTAACTCTTTTATTTCATTGTTTCTTTTGTAAGGAAACAAAAAACAAAAACGGCCATTGGGTTGTAAGTTGTTTTTAACGATAAGAAACAAATCATCTATTTTCAAGCCCCTATCATGATGGGCTTTATTCTTTCCTTCATCGTTGCCTTTTAATTCATTTTCATAAAAAGGAGGGTTGCTGAAAATAAAATCATATTTTTTTTTAAACAAATATGTTTTGACGTCGGCATTAATAATTTGAATATTGGAGCTCCAGGGTGAGGCCATTACATTTTCTTTTGCCTGTGTGGCAGCCGTTTCATCCAATTCAATAGCATCAATAACTGTATTTGGATTTTTTTGTGCATATATTAAAGACAGCAACCCGGTGCCAGTGCCAATATCCAATACATGCTTTGCAGATGAAGCTGGCAACAGACTCCCAAATAAACAACTGTCGGTTGTTACCTTCATTGCGCATTTGTCCTGATGAATTGTAAATTGTTTGAATTTAAAATAGGTATTCGCCACTGTATTGAATATTTTACCATTCGGTCCTGGCTGAAGCGCCAACCGATAAATCAGCAAACTGAGATTGCAGATATTTGTAATAACCCGTTATAGCAATCATGCCGGCATTGTCAGTACAATATTGAAATGCCGGAATAAAAGTTTTCCATTTGTATTTTATCCCCAAAGTTTCAAATGAATTTCTCAGTCCACTGTTAGCGGAAACTCCACCTGCCAAACAGATATTTTTTATACCTGTTTCTACTGCTGCTTTTTTTAATTTGTTTAATAAAATGGTAACAATGCGGTTTTGAATAGAGGCGCAAATATCTGGCAGGTTGTTTTCAATAAATATTTTTCGTTCTGTTTCTGATGCAGCAAACTCCTCTTTATACAAATTACTTTTTCCTGCATTTTGCAAAAAATAAAGAATAGATGTTTTTAAACCGCTGAAGCTAAAATTCAATCCGGGTATTTGTGGTTCTGGAAAAACAAAACGGTTGGGATTTCCTTCGTTTGCATATTTATCGATCAAAGGGCCACCGGGATAGGGGAGTCCTAATAGCTTGGCCGATTTATCAAAAGCTTCTCCGGCTGCATCATCAATAGTTTCTCCAATTACTTTCATATTGTAAGGCGATTCGCACAATACAATCTGCGTATGTCCGCCACTTACGGTAAGGCAGAGAAATGGAAATTCGGGTTTTGGATCATCAATCAAATTGGCTAATACATGCGCCTGCATGTGGTGCACGGCAATGATAGGGATGTTTAATGACTGTGCCAGCGATTTTGCAAACTGAACACCTACAAGTAATGAACCAATTAAGCCTGGCGACTGTGTAAAGGCTATGGCATTCATTTGCGAAAGCTTGCATCCTCCATCTTTTAATGCGGCCTGTACAACGGGTACAATGTTTTGCAAGTGTGCACGACTTGCCAGCTCGGGCACCACGCCGCCATATTGCTCATGCACTTTTTGACCGGCAATGATGTTAGAAAGAATTTTTCCATCAAGGCAAATGGCAGCCGATGTTTCGTCGCAGGAAGATTCTATTGCTAGTATATGAGACATAATTGTTTTGCAAATTTCGCTAATGCTGGTGAGATCCTGTGTATAATTTCAGCCTAACTTCTGATGGCCACTACCGGATCCAATCTGGCAGCCTGTCTTGCAGGAATAAATCCGGCACCAATGCCGGTGATGATGCAAATAAGAATTGCCAATCCTATATTGGTTGTTGAAATAAAAACTGGAAAATCCAAAACCCCTGATAAAATTTTTGTAAGCAGAAAAACCAGAATCAATCCGATGAGACCGCCTACAATACATAGAAACGCTGACTCAAGTAAAAATTCTGATAGAATCACTGTTCGTTTGGCTCCAATTGCTTTTTTCAATCCTATCTGGCTGGTACGCTCTCTTACTGATACAAACATAATATTGGCTACTCCAAACATTCCAACAATCAACGACAATGCGGCAATTACCCAACCACCGATGTTCAGACTTACAAATGCACTGCTAATGGCAGCACTCAAATCATTAATATCATTTAATGTAAAATCATCTTCCTGTACCGGGGTCAATTTGTGCACAGCACGTACAACGCCAGTTAATTCGTCTTTAAGTGCCGTGCCGGATATAATTTCTTTTCCTTTAATCATTATCAAAGGATCAGATTTTTTTTCATCCATTATATTACGGGCAAACTTATAAGGCATTACCACATTGTCATCAAAATTCCAGCCTCCGATTAGTTGTTTCCCTTGTTTTTTTATAACACCTATTACCTGAAAATTGCTTCCTTTTGATGAAACCTGTTTGCCAATAGCTCTTTCGGGTGTACCAAAAAGTTGAGTAGCTACATTATCGCCAATCACCATTACATTACTTCCTCTAGTAAATTCAGCACCAGAGATATAACGGCCGCTTCCCATTTCAATGGGTTGTATATCACTAAACTGTTCACTAATGCCATAGAGATTCACGCCATTCAGACTGTTGCCACCGTATTCCACTGCATCGGTTGCGTCTATTTTGAAAGCAGCATATTGTGTTCCTGGGGATCGGTCAATTATCTGTTTGAGTTCATCATATTTAGGAGCTGGCCGGTTAACATATTTCCACCAGGGAGCACTGGGGCCGCCACCATCGGAGTAATTCCATTTGTCCAAATAAATAGTATTGGAGCCCAGGGCTTTTACTTCGTTTTGAATATTCTGTTCAAGGCTATTAACCACAGCCAGCACACTGATGATACAAAATATGCCAATAGTAATGCCAAACAATGAAAGAAAAGTGCGGAGTTTGTTTTTCCTCAATTCCTGCAGAGCCATTTTCAGGCTGCTGCCTATAATTTCAAAATTTCGGCGAAGCATAGAGCAAAGTTAGGTGAAGTGTTTAATGAAAATTGGATTGCTTTTTTTTATAAATCAGCTATGTTAGATTGTAAATTGGCAATCACTTTTGCTTATTAATAATTATTTAGTCCTTTATGACTTTTTCAGATGATATTTTTTAAAATGCCAGGGAAACTTTTACTAGAACGATTATTAACACAGAGTCAATACCTTTGCGCCCTTTATGAAATATCATCAGGAAATACAAAGACGCCGTTCATTTGCGATTATCTCTCACCCCGATGCCGGTAAAACCACGCTAACTGAAAAATTTCTTCTTTTTGGAGGAGCCATACAAGTGGCAGGAGCGGTGAAAAGCAATAAGATAAAGAAACATGCTACCAGTGATTTTATGGAGATTGAAAGACAACGCGGTATATCGGTGGCAACTTCAGTAATGAGTTTTGAGTACAACAATATTTTAATAAATCTGTTGGATACACCCGGCCACAAAGATTTTGCTGAAGATACTTACCGCACATTAACGGCTGTGGATAGTGTAATACTGGTGGTGGACAGTGTAAATGGAGTAGAAGATCAAACCCGTCGACTGATGGAGGTTTGCCGTATGCGTGATACGCCTGTTATTGTATTTATCAACAAAATGGATCGTGATGGTAAGAACCGTTTTGACCTGTTGGAAGAAATAGAAAAAGAACTTTCCATACAACTGCATCCCATGACCTGGCCTATCAATAGTGGAAAAGAGTTTAAAGGGGTGTATAATCTGCATGATAAAAGTCTTCAACTCTTTACTGCAAATACAAAAGGGGATGATGATACGATTGCTATTCAAAATTTGCAGGACGAAATATTGGATAAAAGCCTTGGCGAAAAAGATGCAGCACAACTTCGGGAAGATGCAGAACTGGTAGAAGGTGTGCATGGTGAATTGAAAACAGATGACTATCTGGCTGCTAAAGTGGCACCTGTTTTTTTTGGCAGTGCCATCAACAATTTTGGAGTAAAAGAAATGTTGGATACATTTATTCGTATAGCGCCCACTCCACGAAGTAGGCAAGCAACTACAAGAGAAGTGGAAGTTGAAGAAGAAAAGATGAGTGGATTTGTTTTTAAAATACATGCCAACCTGGACCCCAAGCATCGTGATCGTATTGCGTTTTTCCGGGTTTGCTCAGGTAGATTTGAACGAAACAAATATTTCCATCATGTTCGATTAGATAAGGATGTGCGGTTTAGTAATCCCTACAGCTTTATGGCACGTGATAAAAGTTTAATTGAAGATGCTTATGCTGGTGATGTGGTAGGTTTATTTGATACCGGAAATTTTAAAATTGGAGACACGCTTACTGAAGGAGAAAATTTCTTTTTTACAGGTATTCCTTCATTTTCGCCAGAAATATTCAAGGAAGTAGTGAATAAAGACCCCATGAAGACCAAGCAATTGGAGAAAGGTTTATTGCAGTTAACAGATGAAGGAGTGGCACAATTATTTACACAATTTGGTGGCAATAAGAAAATTATTGGTTGTGTAGGTGAACTTCAGTTTGAAGTAATACAGTACAGACTGTTACATGAGTATGGCGCTTCCGTAATATTCAATTCATTGCCTTTTTATAAAGCCTGCTGGCTTACAACAAAAGAGGAGAAGAAGCTAGAAGATTTTTTGCGTTTTAAACAAGCCAATGCGGGTGAAGATAAAGACGGGCATCCTGTTTATCTGGCACAAAGCGAATGGTTTTTGAATACAGAAAAAACAAATAATCCTGATATTGAATTTCATTATACCAGTGAAATACACAAGTAACGCAATATGTATTGGCGAAGCGATGAATAAATCATTTAGTTATTTACTTCATACACATCAGCAAAAACCAACCTGTCCTTCATGGGCATCGTGCCAAAGTTCGCCCCGGCCGGATTGGGATTAGGTTTTTCGTAGTCGTAAATAATAGATTCATACTCCAGTACTTTTACCCTATATGGTTTTGAGGCATAAGCTTCCGGTAAATTAAAATTATAGCTATGATAGAATCCAAAATTTTTGACATCATTGGCATTTAATACATAGGTGTAGCTATCAATTGGTCTTCTTGAAAGAGAAATATGTGTGCCTTCTGATGCAGCCACATCTATGGGTTCTATGATGAATTCAACTTTTGATCTGAAAAAAGGATTATAAGTATCAACACCTGCCTGGCTGCCAGATATTGTAACTTTGATATTTGTTTTGGAGCCATTAATAAAATCTAAGGAGCTGGCTCTGGGTGGTGGAATTTGAATATAATCTGCCTGAACAGTTGAGGATAAGCAGCAGTCTTTTCCATCTTTTCTTAATGAATGTCGCTGATATCTTGCCAAAGCCAGCCTTACAAATGGAAAATAAGAAGTAAGCACATTAAGCATAACATCTACATAGTATAACTGTCTTTCACTATCATACTTTACATCGTATGCTACAATGCTCACTTTGGCAGAAGAATGTTCAACTATTGAAAGTAAGCTGTCTTTATTTCCCGGTTTGATATTTACAAAATTGTCTTCAGTGATAATTATGCCATTGTCTCTGCCTCCTGGCAAAGCACTGGTAATTTTTGTAGGGTCTTTTCCCCAGGTGCTAACCATTGCTCCAGCCGAGGGATTGATTCTGGCGAATGAATTTGGCTGATCTTTAATAGCAAGGACAACTGCAAGTTGTTCACCTTCGCCACTACTATACCAGGGTCGTTTTAAATAAATTCTTAAACCCGATGCTCTCCCTGTAAGTATTTGATTATTTTTCTGGATACGATCCCATTCAAATGTGGGGATTACGTATTCAATCTGTGGCACCTGTGGTCTTGCACTACTTGGTATGTTGATTAGATTAAGTGGTTTGCTTTCTCTTGTTAGTAAAAAATTGGCACCTTTATCTGCTACAAGCTGAAAAAAGTATTCTCTATATCGAGTTGTTGCAATGGTTTTATAATTTACCATGCGATGTTTTGTATCATTAAAAACATGTTGCACCGCAGGAAAGGGATTGCCTTTTACCAATTCGCCAAAAACATATTCAAACACATTATATAGCGTAGTGTAATGAAATACTTTTGATTTCATTGGCATTTTTTCCAATGCTGGTTTTGCAATGTCATCATCCCATTCGAGCCAGTCGGCTTCTATATCTAACTGGCTTGTAGAGGGGCCATGTACAAAAAACTTAGAATTCAGCTTTGCTATTTTGGAACCATATTCACGGTCGGGTGTTATAGTAGCTATAGAGGGGAAAGACTGAGCACCTACTTTACTAATAGGTTGTTGCACAGCATGAACAAAACTGATTTCACGCCAGGGAGAAAACATCCAGTGTTGTCCTTTTGCAATTCTTTTGCCAATGGAATCTGAAAGGCCATTCATTCCCATCATATCAAGAATGCCCGACATTTTTAAAATATCACTGGGCCGCCAGAAGCAGGCATAATTCATTTTTACAATCACCCCTTTTTGTAAAGTAACCATCATGGTTCTGGTAGCAGACTCCCATTTTATGTCAGGATTTCCTTCTTTCAGCAGTATTCGAAAGGTCTTTGGATTCATCCAAGCCTGATAGTCGACGGTGTTATTCGCAGTTGAATCGTTTACTTCATCATCAAAATAAAAACTGACTCTTCTGGTAAATACTTCGGCATCGGGTAGCTTAGGATTAGGATCATTTGCAGAAATAAAAAAAGTAACACCTGCAGCCATAGGGTCGGCCAGGTATTCTACAGGTATATTTTTCAAAGACGCATCGGTTACTTTCATATCCGATGTTGCATCTTCTTCTTTTACAAATGGGTCTTTATCATTTTTTATTTTTTGATAAATAGCTGTTGCTGTTGCCTGGTTGGCCGGGCCAAGGCCTTTGTTGAGCATGGCGTGAGTAGTAGCCATTTCTACAGTAGTGCGAGGTGGCTTTACATGTCTTACACTATCTGGCTGATATGCTATATTATACTTGCTGTCAACATTTGCATTTTCATATTCGGCAGGTGTTACACCTTCATTGCTTCTGATGGCCATTACTTCGGCTGATTCACCATCTTTCAAAACATTTCCCAATACTAGAAAAGGTGCATCTACAGGCTCATATCGCATGTAACGTATATTATCCACTACTGCCGTTGCTATCGATTCGGGTTGTGCTGACATATCTACACTATTTCCAGCCAGGTCAACTGTTCTTATTCTTATTGAATATTTTTTTCCGAAACGCAACATAGGTAGGGTTCCTTTTACCAGCTCCGGCTTTACATTGAGCCTGAAGTCGGCAACACCCGGTGTTTTATATTTTGCATTTTCTTTTTCTGCATTTCCGGGTTTCGATTTATCATATACTTCTTCTTTGTCCAACATAGGATCGTTCAATGCACTTCCGGGGCGAGGTACACTCAGGCTCCATCCTTCCCAGCGGGCAATGGCTTCGCCTACTTTTAATTGTGTGCCGCTATCAGTTTTTTCTTCAGATGCTGAAATCTGAATGAAGCCTTCATCCGGTTCGGTATTGAGAATTTCAATGTTATTGCCGCTAGTGTTTAAATAAGAAAATTTATTATTTCTCTTATGCAGGCTATACCATTTGCCCGGTTGGTCTTCGGGTTGTATATCCATACGATAACCCAGGTTCACATCATCGGCCATCAGTATTTCTGCGGGTAAAATCCAACTTGCATTATTGCCGGAAACACCTGCAGGAGCAGTGCTGCCTGTTGTTAGTTTGGTACCCAGGCTATTCATTCGCTGAAACTTAACATTCAATTTTTCAGCCATACCGTTTCTTGCTATAGCAATGCCTGCTGTACGATGACTGGGCAATCCTTCTTTTCTCGGCATTTCATTATTGTAGAGTGGAATAGTGGCTTCATTGGGCATCCCATCGCTGGCAGCATAAAAAATATGCTTAGCTTTTTTTAATTGCAATGCATCAACCTGCTGACAAAGTTTCAATGCGGCTCCATCTGTATCTACTTGAAATACGGTAAATGCATCGCTGTTTATATTGAGATATCCTTTATCAATGATACTGTTTGATTCTGGCAGGGCATAAAAGCCAGTATTGGTTTTTATGTAAGCAGTAGCGGGGCATACAAATGTGGTAGCCGTTGTAAAATTGATTCCTGAGGGAATGATGCGAATGTTGGGTTTGTCGGGTAGCAATGTTAACCCTGATGGGGGTGTGAATTCAAGATCAAAAATGAGTCCCAGTCTTCTTTGCAGTTGTGGATAATTTGACAGAATGGAAAGTATATCATGAAACTCAAAATCCGGTTTCTCAACCTGAATAAAATGCTTGACTTCTTTAGCGTCATACAATCCATGAAAATTTTTTAATTGGGCAAAGTCCATTGTGGGCTGTGCTGTATTATTAAAAGGAATGTATTTATTGTTTTTTAAATTATGTTTTATTCTCCTTCCGCTTTGTTTGTTTTGAGCTATCTGGTTTAAGGTAATTTTTTCTCTTCCTTTTTTTGGATATGGAGACAAGTTGTAATCAGAAATATCAGTAAACAATTGATCACCGGTATAAAAATTACTATCGGGCAAATCGTTACTGTATTTCTTTCCGGTATTTTCTACTATTCCTTTTATATAACCAAGTATATGTTTTACCGGATAGGAAGCAATTACTTTATCTGCCAGATTCTCTTGTACAAATGATTTTACTTTTACGGAAGGGTAAAATAAATTTTTCCATAGAGTTGCATCTACGGGCTTGCTCACCACTTTCGCTTCTACATTTGCTCCATTGAGTTGTACAATAAATTTATGGTTTTGCAACAATGATGGCCAGTTCAGCATATCCGGTACATTTTGCAATGTTGTGTTTGCATCTTCCACCTGAAGACTGATGGCGGCTGAAAGTCTCCATTCTGTTCCTCTGGTTTTTAAACCATTGGGCAAGGCGGTTACAATTATTTTTTGTTTCATTTTTTTTAAGCATTTCTATTTAAAAAATCAGGCAGCAAAAGCAGCACAATAGGCTTCCCAGTCTCCTTGTGTTAATGACATCTGGAAGTTGGGATCGCTGCCACTGCCGGCAAAGGTTCTTTGTGTATGAAGCGTCACCGTTTTGCTAAAGAATAAAACTTCTACTTTTATTTTCAATGATGCTTCACCATAGGCTTTGTGTTTATCCATCAGGTAGGTAAGTGCCAGATATAATTCTAAACTTGCTGTTATTAATCCAAGTACTGATACCGAACCATTGATGCGTACATAACCTGTAAGTTGTGTTGAATTATGATCATCAACAAATGTCATTTTGAAATAAATTCCTGCCATGATGCTGACAGAACCACTGGCTACTCCTAAATTAATTGATGCCGCCGCTCCAAATTCTAAAGCTGCTTCTATCTGGCGAATACCATTGAGGTCAAGCTCCAATCCAAAGAAACCGCCACCACCCAAAAATGCTACGGTAAGGGTAAATGGTTGTTGTCTTTCGCAAAAGCGGAAGCCAAGCGTAAGCGGACCACCAGTAAAAGGAAGGTTCACTTCGGCTGCCATTGACATATTGCTAAGTGTAAATGCGCCTAACTGTAAATTGGGTAATGCCAGCGTGTATCCGCATTTTATGCCAGTTAGCGAAACATCAAGATAAGGTGGATCGGAAAATCCATTGGCAGGAATTAATTTGTTGATGGTGTTGATAAAACTAAGTGGACCGCCAAACACAATAGAGGGGCTTTCCATATCTACACTTACATCTGCTTTCTTTCCTGCTTCAACAATAAATTTTATTTCTTTGAAATCAATTGCTATCAAAAAAGGATTGGCAGCATCATCAACTTTTACAATTCCTACTTTAAAATTTTTGATCCATGCAGCTGTAGAAAATTGTGTAGAGACAGGTGCTACTTTTTTTTGTTTTACCTGTGTAATAATCTGAAAATCGGATCCGGTTTTTTTTGTAAAGCCTGCAAATCCCAAGTCAATATTCTTAAGCCCCGGTTTGATGACGTAAGAGGTAATAAATTCTGAAGGAGTATCAGATGTAACTAAATTGGGAATTTTAGGAACACGATCAAGCAAAGGCTTGCTAAGGTCATAAGAACTTTTATCGCCAGTAATAAAATCAAGCAAATCGCTTAGTTTAAAAACGCCAAATAATTTGGGGTCGGGTAGGCTGCTTACGTTGAAAAAATCATCGGCACTAGCCATTGCCGATTTAAATTTTTCTATATCGCCGCCAAAAGCACCTGCTGCTTTTGATAAACCACTCAAATTGAAATTGGGTGTGGCTAAACCTCCGGTTTTATCTGCAAAACCTGCAAAACTTAAGCCTTGAGAAAAATTGAATTTCGCAAATACACTTCCGGCATTGTTATCATCAACCAAAGAAACCGGTACGGGTTTTGAAATACCTGTAAGCCGCTGATAGGATGGTTCTATAATATTTGCTTCATTGATGGTGGGCAAAAAACCCTGAGGTTCGTCGCTATTGCTATATTTTAGTACACCGAAAGTGACCTGATGTGTTGAATATGCTGTATCAGCTCCATTAGCAGTAGCTTGAGGTGCCAGAGTAAATCTTTGCCCGTTAAATTCAGTTCTGTTACTTACTTTAAGTGCTGCATTATATGCCTGTGCCAATATATCAATATTTGCAGCACTGCCCAGTACGTTGGTACTTACGAATATAAGCGGTATTGAAAAATTAATAATATTACCGTCAATATCTTCTGCTTTTATTTTGAAAAGCACATCTTGACTATTGCTGCGGATGATAAACTGGTCAATGGCATTCATTCCTCCTGTATCAGCCAACGTTTTTTTGTTAGCGTCAAGCAGTGGAGATGTTGTAGTGAGTATTTCCACATTGCTCAAACTGAAATTCATAAACACGCCTTTCCCGTCACGATAATTATATCCCTTTACAGGCTCGGTTATCACAACAATTGTTCTTTGAAAATGAGAGGCCGTTCCGGTGCCTGCATGTGGTTTTCTCTCTGTTATTTTTATCAGGACTGCTTCGTGTCCAAAAGGCATAATGTTTCCGGCATCTACAATTTCTACATAATGCTCACGTCCCATTGTTTCTATATGGCGCCATTTGAGTAAATTGAGTGCATTGTTGTTGCCATATAAAACGCCGGCGGCATCCAGTTTTTTTCTTTCTACCGTAAACTCGCTGTCGAGCCAGGCACCCAGTGTGCTTAAAAATAATTTGTATGCTTTAATAGGAGGTGGTACAAATCGTGGGATCTGAAAATTTGATGATTCATGCACAATACGATGGCGGTCTCTATTGTTCATGGAAGAAAGCAAGAGTATTTTATCGTTTATTGGATTTAGGGCTGCTTTGTAATCTTTATTGGCATCATCAGCCCATAAAGCTCTTACTATTCTTTGTTCATTGGTAAGATCGCTTTCGTCAATGCCATGTGTTGTTTTTGTACCCATACGAGTATGCCACAACTCAAATAATTTATTCGTTTGTTTGATGATACCTGCATCAGCCTTTATCTTTTTCAAATGTTTCCATCCTGCCAGCTTGGTTGGTGACAGATAGAGACGCAGTGGTACCTCTATAGAAGTTTCCATTTCGCCAATGGGGCCAACAGGATCTCTGGATAGCCCGGCAACTTCCGGAATGATATTGGTAATTACTTCCCTACGAATATTGGTAACCGCATCGGGAACAACCATTGTATTAATAATGAGTTTTTCGTCTTTTGAAAGACCTTTGGTTGCCGGCAGTTTTTGATTTATGTTGACTTCACTCAGTCTTTTTCTTACATCGTTTATTCTGATATGTTGATTGGGGTTTAGTCTTCTTTCTGGTCGGCTTGGTTGCTTCGCTCTATCGTTTACTACCAAATTGAAGTTTTCCCATGCAAGTAATTCATTTACATCAAGCGGAATAGAATTAATATTTGCAGGAATTTCAAATACCAGTCTGCTATCGCCACCAATTATTAATCTGCCTGGGACGGTAGGCGTCTCAAATCCTGATGCTGTTTCATTCCATGCCTGTTCACTTATGGTTTGAGGTTGGAAAATGACTGCGAGATATGCCGGGTTTCCTTTCTTTTGAAGCTGATTGCCTGATAAGCTGAAATTATAAAAACGCAGCTCAAGCGATAGTAAATCCTCGGGACGTAGTAGTTTGATGCTGATAAAAATCTCTCGCTGATCGGAGCTTATATTCCGGTTATTAAAAACATTTTTGTTTACTCTTATTTGTCCTGCTGCTGATTCGCTTAAGACTACAGCACCTCCCAGTCCAAGAAGTTTTAATAATTTTCTGCGCTGCTCTTTAAAAGAAAGACGGCTCTCTTTTTTTGTGGACATAGCTTACTGTTTAATGGTTGATACGTGAATGTAAGGAATGCTGACACAAATTAAAATGAATTTCAAACAGTGTTGAAAAATTTTTAATAAAATGAATGTTAAGCTTAGTAAATATGCTTTACAATTTTCTTAATTACAAGAGTAAACTCACGTTTAAACGAGATGATACCGTATGAGAAATGAAATAGGATATTTTTTTTAAACTAAAATGAAAAAAAGGCCTTTTATACACCTGTATAGTTATGTGGAGAAATTTTTCTCAATTCCTTTTTTATTGATTCTTTAATTTTTAAATTATCAATAAAACGGTGTATTGTTTTTTTATCTATATGGGCTTTGCCACGAGTAAGTTCTTTTAATGCTTCATAAGGATTTGGATAATTTTCTCTTCTTAAAATGGTCTGTATGGCTTCAGCTACTACGGCCCAGTTATCTTCAAGGTCTTCATAAATTTTGGCATCATTAATTATCAGTTTGTTGAGGCCTTTTTCAATTGAACGAAAAGCAATTATGGTATGCGCAAAGGGAACACCGATATTTCTTAAAACGGTTGAATCTGTTAAATCTCTTTGAAGTCTTGATACAGGAAGTTTAGATGCTAAAAATTCAAATAAAGCATTGGCCAGTCCCAAATTTCCTTCTGCATTTTCAAAATCAATGGGATTTACTTTATGGGGCATGGCTGATGAGCCGACTTCGCCTTTTATTGTTTTCTGTTTAAAGTATTCCATAGATACGTAAGTCCACACATCGCGACAAAAATCTATAAGAATTGTATTGATTCTTTTCATGCAGTTGAAATGAGCCGCAAGGTTATCGTAATGCTCTATTTGTGTTGTGTGCTGTTGACGAACAAGACCCAGATGATTTAGAAATTCGTTACCAAATTTTTTCCAATCTGTTTTTGGGAAAGCAATATGGTGTGCATTGAAATTTCCGGTAGCACCTCCGAATTTTCCGCTGAATGGAATGCAAATGAATTGTTCAATTTGGTTTTCCAATCTTTCTACAAAAACCATTATTTCCTTTCCCAGCCTTGTGGGGCTTGCAGGTTGTCCATGTGTGTGTGCCAATAAGGGGATGTCTTTCCATTTCTCAGCCAGCAAATGAAGTTCGGTTTTCAGATTGAGCAAATCCGGCAAATAGTCGTACTCCACTGCCTGTTTCCAAGATAAAGGAATTGCCGTATTGTTGATGTCTTGTGATGTGAGGCCAAAATGTATCCATTCTTTTGCTTCAGCAGCGCCACATTTCTCAAGTTCGGATTTTAGAAAATATTCAACAGCTTTAATGTCATGATTGGTTGTAGCTTCAATCTGTTTTATTTTTTGGGCTTCATCGGTTCCAAAATTTTCAGAAAGATTTCTAAGCTGTTTGATTGCTTTTGCAGGCAGTGTAAAAAACTTTTTCTTTTCAAGGTAAAGCAAATATTCAATTTCAACCAGTACACGATATTTCATCAATCCGAATTCTGAAAAAAAATCGTTCAGGTGCTGTACAGCATTATAATAACGACCGTCAACTGGAGAAATGGCTGTAAGTGTGCTGAGTTGCATGTATCAGGTTTTATTGAGTTTAGTTCCGCTACCTTTGTTCAGCAAAATTAAATGAATTGAACAAGAAGATACGGGTGGGCATTGTAAGTTATTTAAACTCCAGACCATTGGTTTATGGATTAAGATTTTCGCCCATTGCTGAGCAAATTGAACTGATTGAAGAAAACCCGGCAATACTGGCCGATAAATTAAGAAAAGGAGAGATTGATCTGGGGTTGATTCCTGTGGCGGCTATTCCTGCATTGAAAGAATATTATGTAGCAGGTAAATATTGTATAGGCGCCGAAGGGGAGGTGGCCTCGGTATGTTTATTTAGTGAAGTACCACTTGAAGAAATCAAGGAAGTGTATCTTGACTATCAGAGCCGCACTTCAGTAGCTTTATTAAAATGGCTGATGAAGGAATATTGGGGCATTAGTCCAAAATTAATAGCCGCAAAGGATGAGGGTTATCGCAAATTGATACAGGGTACTACGGCCGGACTTGTAATAGGCGACCGGGCTTTTGAGCAAAGGAAAATCAGCACATTCATATACGACCTGGGGTCAGAATGGAAAAAGATAACCGGACTTCCATTTGTTTTTGCGGCCTGGATCAGTACAAGGCCACTTCCGCAAGCCTTCCTCGATTTGTTTAATGAAGCCAATGCAATGGGGCTTGCAAGAATAGATGAGTTGGTAGCCGCAGAAAATTTTGAATTGTACGACTTACAAAAATATTTTCTTTCGCAAATCAGCTATACGTTAGATGAAAGGAAAAGGCAGGGGATGAATTTGTTTTTACAGCATCTGGAGGAGCCGGTTATATTGTAGTGATTGGTTATTAAATATTTTTTTCTTTTAATACTGAGATACATATTTAATCTTAAAGTTATTTTATCAAAGTTATTATTCCTTTCCTGAATATCTGATTATCACAATTTGATTTTGCTTTTATAAAGTACACAAAAACGGATGGAGGTTGTGGTGAGCCTAAATAAGTGCCGTCCCAGCATTGTGTAGGGTTTTTAGAATAATAAACCCTCACCCCTGATCTGTTAAATATACTAAACTCAAAATCCGTAATAGATCCCCAATACTTTACTCCAATACAGTCATTCAACCCGTCACCATTGGGAGTAAAAGAGTTAGGAATAAAATAACCGGATTTTCCATCATTAGAAACAAACAAGGTAATGCTGTCGCTATTCTCGCAACCATTAGCATCTTTCCCCTTTACGATATACTGTGTTGTTGCAGCAGGAAAAGCTTCTGTTGTACCAATGTTAGGATTTGATAATCCTGTAATCGGCGACCAAATATATGAAACAGCTCCACTTGCGGTTAAAACACTTTTATCATACATGCAATTAATATCATTCGTTTTTTGTGCCTGTACATTTGGCGAAGGTAAAACGGTTACAGTTGTTGTTAGTGTATTGGCGATATGACATGTAGTATCGGTTATAAGTACATTGTAAGTTGTCGTAATAGTTGGAATTGCAGTTGGCGAAGCTGTTGTAGCATTGCTTAAACTTTGAGATGGCGACCATAGATAAGTATCTCCACCGGTTGCTGATAGCTGCACCGGAACAAACTGGCATTTATTTAAAGGACTGTTAACTGTAAACAAATTTGGAGAACGTACATCTATTTTTACTGAATCATTGTTTGTGCAGGAATTTAATCCGGTTACTGTTACATAATAAGTTGTAGTTGTAACAGGGCTGGCCACAGGGTTTGAAATATTGGGATTATTGAGTGATGCTGCGGGTGTCCAGCTGTAAGAAGCGCCGCCTGTTGCAAATAATTGAACTGATGCGCCTGCACAAACTGTTGTATCGGTAGTCATAGTTACTACAGGCCTTGCATTGATATTAATCATTACGGTATCTTTTGCAGTGCATCCATTTGTACTAGTTCCTATTACAATATATTGGGTGGTAGTGGCCGGGGTGGCAATTGGATTTGCGATGTTCGGGTTATTCAGCCCGGTTACTGGCGACCAAGAATAAGTATTGGCTCCGGTAGCATTTAGTTGTACCTGACCGCCGTTGCAAAATGTTGTATCGTTATTTGTACGCACCCATGCGCTATCAACACTTATTCTTACTGAATCCGTTTTTATTTGAATAGCAGCAAATGAAATATCATCAAGCGCAAAATGGCTTCCTTGTGCCAGATTCCCCCTGTTAATTATGGAAATAATTGCTGATGTAGCAGCACCCGAATTCCAGTTTGAATGAAAAGCTTTCCAGGTACAAGACGGCTGACTGCTCATCAATGAATCGCCTATAGGATTTCCGTTGATAGAGAAAAATAATTGAGCTGATGCTGCATTAGACAAAGACTGAACCCAACTTGAAAAAGAATAATTTGTATTTGGGATTACATTAATGGTTTGTGACCATACAACCATATTGGGTGTGGCCGATCCATTTACCATCAGCATATTGCCATTTCCGGAAGTATGATCTGTACATGTATTAAGCGTTGCGTTCCATACTTGAGGGTTGGTGCCAACAAAGTATTCACCTGTCAGGGTATTATTATTGCTGTATGTATATTGAGAAGTAAAACCTGTGTTTCCGGAGTTAAAGTTCCCGTTTGTAGCCAAATTCGGTCCCAAAGTTTCAGCAGTATAATAATAAGTAATGTTTTGCTGGGTGGAAGTTGTTGGGTTTGCAATATTTGGATTATCAAGATACAAAGCAGGCGACCAGCAAAAGTTAAAAGAACCCTCTCCAATAATTTGTTTTGAACTGCCTCTGCATATCGTTGTGTCGTTGGTTGAAATAAGTTGGTTATCGTTCTGTAAGTCTAACGTTATTGTTTTTGTAACGGTATCATTGCAAGAACCAAATTCCTGCATTAGTTTGACGATATAGTTCCCTGTGTTTGTATATTGATGAACGGGAGCGGTGTCGGCTACTACAAAACTTCCGTCGCCAAAATCCCATTTTAAAGAGTTGAATCCGGTAGCATGTGTTATAAATTTTATTTGCAATGGATTACATGCGTTTCTTTGAAAGGAAAAGTCGTTGGCACTGGCACATTGTGAGGGAGTCGTACAGCTGTCAACCGAAAACTCACATTTAGAATTGTTAGAATTTATTTGTGATGACCCATTTAATGTACCATTATAAGCAGGGTTTCCTTGTTTATTAAGGGTACTATTGAATTGATAATATGCAAGCAGGCCGGTTGTTGTATTAGGTGACGGTAACGAAACGTTCATGTAATTTCTGATTTCTGTCTGTGTTCTGGCTATATTCCATATTCTTACTTCGTTAATATAACCCAGAAATTGATTATCCAATAAAGCACTACCCGACATTTGCCCAATTGTTGTTATCAAATTATTATTGGTAAGAGTGCCTGTACAAGGTGTTTGTGAAATGAGAAAGCCATTGCGGTAAAATTTCAAATTTGCACCGTCATATACCATTGCAACATGATAGTTTTTATTAAGATCGATGGGACAGGTTTGAGAAATTTTTACATTCCCTGAAATGGATGTAGTTATTTCGCAGCCATTTGGTTGTAAGGCATAGTTTGCATCAGTTGGATTGGTATGTTTTGAAACGAGATAACCATAATAAAGGTTATTATTAAGTGGAGTTGTTCTATTAAATAATGCTTCTACGGTTAGTTGATCTCCGGCAACGTCAACATCTCCTATATTCATTGATGAAGGTCTGGAGGGTGTAGTAAGCCAGTTGTTACAATTAATTTGATTGCAGGGAGTACTATTTTCACCCAATAATGCGATTTCGTCATTTGTTAATACTCTATTATACCAACGAATATCATCTATTTGGCCTTTAAATGATTGAGGGTCCAACTGCCACCAATTGCCAATGCGAATGTCACTTCCACAATTAATAAAAGCATTAAATGGTGTCGCTTGATCATTTTTTAAAACACCATTGAGGTAAAGTTTATGGCGACTTCCATCAAATGTAATAATAACACAATTCCACCTGTTTAAGCATAGAAATTCCTGTGAATTTAAAAAATTCGGTGTTGGGTTGTTTGAGCAGGTAGCATTATTTCCAACTAATGTAGAGATTACTCCGGGAATAGGATCGTAATTGATTGTCATTTTATACTGATGCCCACCAGTACCGGCAGAATTAGTGTAATCTCTTTTGCTTATAATTGTTTGTTGATTAGCCGATTCTGAATAAAACCAAAGTGCAATTGATAGAGTAGGACTATAAAAGGCATTTCCATTATCAATAATTCTAACATAATCATCTACGCCATCAAATTTAGCACTACTGTTTGGTGCACCAAACCGATCTAATCCAAAAGTTGTGCCATTAACCAGTGTGCCATTCCTATTATTTCCGCTGGCATCGTTTGCATTTCCGTTGAATGGGTAATAGGCTACAAGCCCCATATTGAGGTTAACTTGTGCCTTTCCGAATATAGTAAATAATAAAAAAAAGATGAGAATTGTTCTTTTCATTTCGCAAGAAACATTTAGATAAAATTAAACAATCTTGTGATTTTTAGTAACTATATTTCTTGTTGTTATTAAAGTAAATATAGCAGCAAAAATTAATAAGCTTGTGCTGATAAAAATGAGCATGAGCTAAATCAAAGTCCATCCTTCAGAGTAAAGGTCATAAGTGTCTTTAGGCCCTTTATTAAACCAGTTTTTTGGTGCTATTACTATTTTATCCGGATTTTTATTGAGCCAGGCACTCCACCAGCTAAAACTGCTATTGGCAATAATGTTGTGTTTGCATAAACTCATCAGGTAAAGATCTTCAAAATGTGTTTTTGTTATTTCTCCGGAAACAAAATCAATATTTGAAAAATTGAAATGATCTTTTGCCCATTGAATATCGTCGGAGAAAACCAGAATCTTTATTTCCGGAATTTTATTTTTAATGATATTAATTGCTTTCAAATAAAACTCAACAGGAACAATGCCATGCATTTCATAGACTGCCTTATTGGTATAGTCGCCCCTGCGTACATGCAGCGACACGGTGGATTGTTTTGCTATCTCTGAAGCAAATGAAGATACGTTTTCAATGTATTCTTTTTTGAAGGTGAGATCATTTTTTATGATTTCTATCACCGGTAAAAAATATTTTTCGCTTTGCCAGTATCCTTTCAGATAGGTGTTGGAAGGATATTTCAAAAAATCTTTATGAAAATGAAAATATTTTTCTCTGAAAAATGTTCTGCTGGAATAAGGCCCGATGCGGTCAGTCACTTTTTTAAAAAAACTTCTGTTGCTGAATTTCTCTATTTCATCATTTTCGGCCACATTATACTGGAGCTGAAAAGCGTTCAAGTCAAAATTTCGGAGCTTGTATTCATCAAATCCGCTTACATCAAGTTTTAATATTGTTTGATGATGCAGCGAAAGACATCTTCCTGCGGCATATTGAAAAAGCTGATTACCAAGCCCACCTATTATTTGTGAAATGATCATACTTTATTGAAAAAGGAATAAAAATATAAAGTTATTTGATAGGGTTAAGCAGTCGGAAAAATATAGTTGCAAAGGTCTATTTTTGCCAAAATTAGAGGATTAAATGAAGAAGGCTTTAATAACTGGAATTACAGGGCAAGATGGCGCCTATCTGGCCGAATTTTTACTTTTAAAAGGATATGAAGTTCATGGTATAAAAAGAAGGACTTCGCTAATTAATACTCAACGTATTGATCATTTATTTAAAGACTTGCATGAAGAAAATGTAAAAATGATTTTGCATTATGGTGACCTTACAGATTCATCCAATATAATTAGGATTATTCAACAAGTTCAGCCAGATGAAATTTATAATCTAGGTGCAATGAGTCACGTTCAGGTAAGTTTTGAAGAGCCTGAATACTCTGCAAATGTTGATGGATTGGGCGTTCTGCGGATCTTAGAAGCCGTAAGAATACTTGGTTTGGAAAAGAAAACAAAAATTTATCAGGCTTCTTCTTCAGAATTATATGGTAAAGTACAATCTGTACCACAAAATGAACAGACTCCATTCTATCCTCGATCACCGTATGCCGTAGCAAAATTATTTGCATATTGGACAATTGTTAATTATAGAGAAGCATATGGCCTTTTTGCTTGTAATGGTATTTTATTTAATCATGAAAGCCCAATACGTGGAGAAACTTTTGTAACCAGAAAAATTACACGTGGCATTGCGGAAGTTGTCTTAGGGTTGAAAACCAGACTGTGGTTAGGAAATCTTGATGCGGAAAGAGATTGGGGGCATGCAAAAGATTACATTGAAGCAATGTGGCTGATGCTACAGCAGGAAGTGCCAGAAGATTTTGTAATTGCTACTGGAATTACAACTTCAGTTAGACAGTTCTTGCAAAAAGCATTTTCCTTTGCGGGAGTTGAAATTGAGTTTCAAGGTCAGGGTATAAATGAAAAAGCTTTAGTATCTGTTGTACATAATAATAAAACTGTATTAAAGCCAGGAGATGTTGTTGTGGAAATTGACTCTCAATATTTTCGTCCATCGGAAGTGGATCAACTCCTAGGCGATGCCCGAAAAGCAAAAGAAAAATTAGGCTGGCAACCAAAAGTATCATTGGATGATCTTATAAAGGAAATGGTAATTTCGGATTTAAAAATGTTTGAAAGTTCAAACCGACCATAGTTAAGAATTGTTAGCATTTATTTAGCATGATAAACAAGAATGAAAAAATTTTTATTGCAGGACATCGAGGAATGTTAGGTTCAGCTCTTTGCAGAAATTTATCGGCTCTTGGTTATAGTAATCTTATAACAAGAACTTCTTCTGAATTGGATCTTACTAGACAGGATGCTGTTTTTCAATTTTTCAATGTAGAAAAGCCAGCTTATGTGTTGTTAGCAGCTGCAAAAGTTGGTGGCATTGCTGCTAATATAAGTATGCCTGCCCAATTTTTATATGAGAACTTAAATATCCAGAATAATGTTATTCATGCTTCCAATTTTTCGGGAGTTAAAAAAATTGTATTTCTTGGTAGCTCATGTATTTATCCTCGTGATTGCTCCCAGCCAATGAAAGAGGAGTATATGTTAACAGGAAAACCAGAACCAACAAATGAAGGGTACGCTATAGCCAAAATTGCGGGACTTAAAATGATTGAGTATTATCACCGGCAATATGGATTGAAAGGGTTTTCTGTTATTCCTTGTAATTTATATGGAACAAACGACAGCTTTGATCCTGCACATTCACATGTATTGAGTGCATTGGTTAAAAAAATATGTGATGCGAAAAAGAAAGGGGACAATCAGGTAGTAGTTTGGGGGACAGGTAATGCCAAAAGAGAATTTATGCATGTGGATGATTGTGCAAATGCTATTATTTTTCTTTTTGAAAATTATGAAAAGAATGATTTTATTAATGTTGGCACCGGCGAAGATATTTCTATAAACACTCTTGCTGAGCTGATTGCATCAAAGGTCGGGTTTAAAGGAGATATTTTATTTGATATTAATAAGCCCGATGGCATGCCCAGAAAATGTATGGATGTATCAAGATTGCATCGTTTGGGATTCCGGCATTCAATTAGCCTTGAACAAGGAATCGATAAAACAATTAATGAATACAATAATCTAGAAATTAAATGATGAATTTCCGAGTTCCATTAATGAAGCATACATTTCTACATGAAGAAGAAACCAAAAAAGCATTGGCAAAGTTTATTTTGAATTCCGGCCGGCTAAGTATGGGAAAAGAATGTGAGGCTTTTGAAAATATATTTGCATTATTTCAGAATCGGAAACATGCTGTTTTGTTTAACAGTGGTGGTAGCGCAAATCTTGCAATGATTCAGGCATTAAAGAATCTTGAAATACTTAAGCAAGGAGACAAGGCTGGTTTTTCTGCAATTACCTGGTCCACCAATACAATGCCGTTGATTCAACTAGGGTTACAGCCGATTCCACTTGATTGTGAAAAACAAACATTGAATTTATCTTCCACAATTCTTCTTGAAGCTTTAAAAGAGCATAATTTAAAATTATTGTTCTTGACAAATGTGCTTGGACTTACTGGTGATTTAGATAAGATAAAAGAAATTTGTGATGAAAGAGGTATAATAGTGTTGGAAGACAACTGCGAATCACTTGGTTCTGAGTTGTCATCTGGTAAAGCGGGTAATTTTAGTCTTGCATCAAGCTTTTCATTTTTTGTTGCACATCATATGTCCACTATTGAAGGAGGTATGGTATGTACTGATGATGATGCATTTGCTGAAATGCTTAAAATAGTAAGAGCAAATGGTTGGGACAGAAATCTAACTGATGACCAGAAAAGAAAATGGCGAGAAAGATTCAATATTCAGTCAGCTTTTCAGGCAAGTTATACTTTTTATGATTTAGGATATAATCTTAGGCCAACTGAAATTACTGGCTTTCTTGGTCAATATCAAATGCGATTTCTGCAAGAAAATATTGAACAAAGGGAACAAAATTTTTATAAGATTCAATCATCCGTAATTCGAAACCCCGATTTTATTTCTCTTGAGTTTCAACACATGAATCTGGTATCTGGTTTTGCATTTCCCTTCATATGTAAATCTCCAGAACTCCGAAAAAGTTATATTGAAAAGTTTTGTGCCTCTGGTATTGAGATTCAACCACTCATTGCTGGAAATATGCAAAGGCAACCTTTTTATAAGAAGTATGACAGTCAAGCATATCTATTGCCTGGTGCAGATTTTATTCATGATTGTGGGTTTTATTCAGGCAACTATCCTGAGTTGACAGAGGAAGACTTGCAACTAATAGTAAATTGCATTAACTAATAATTATCTACAATGAAAGAGCGGATAAAAAAATGGAAGAGAATGTTCATTCCTGATGAACAAATGCAAAGGGTAAAACCCTGGTTTGAAGCCGATGGAGATCTTACTTACAGACTAGATTATGATACACTTGACAGCAGCTCAATCATAGTTGATCTTGGAGGGTACAAAGGTCAATGGGCAAGCGATATTTTTGCCCGTTATCAGTCGAGTGTATTTGTATTTGAGCCAGTTTATTCTTATTTCAATTTCATAATTAACAGGTTTAAAAAAAATAGCAAAATAACAGTTAAACAATTTGCTTTAGGTGATAAAAATTCTTCAGCTGAAATATTTTTAAACGCAGATGGCAGCTCTATTATTCGTAAACTTGGTCAAGCCGAAACAATACAGTTTAAAAAATTTGATGAAATGATGCTGGAGTTGGGAATTGAGAAAATTGATCTGCTGAAAATAAATATTGAAGGAGGCGAGTATGAATTGCTTGACTACCTATTGGAGATTGGTTGGGCAAAAAAAATCACTAATATACAAGTTCAGTTTCATGACTTTTTCCCGAATGCAGAAGTCCGAATGAAAAAAATCCAAGATGGTCTTAAGGAAAGTCATTCTTTAACTTATCAGTTTGATTTTGTTTGGGAAAATTGGAAACTAAATTCTTAATTTCAGACTCTTGATTAATTTTTGCTAAATTGGTCGATCATTTTGAAATAGGGATCAACTTCCCGTAAGAATCCGTTGCTGGATCAAAAAAAATATAGTTGTTTTTGTCAAGCTGAATAATATTGCCCGTAAATGTTTCACCACTGGAGTTTTGAAACAGAAGCTGTGTATTGTTGTTTAAAAATTTCCATGTGCCCGTCAGCGTAAAGGGTGCTGACGATAAGACTGCTCTAAATGTTCCATCGGTATTAAATATATATTTATCATTATCCAAATGGTAAAAATTGTTTGCTTTACCTCGTTTATAAACTAAGTTGGCATATGACTGGCTATAATTGTTGAATAATTCATCATATTGCCAAATGCAATTTGTCAGAAGCTTTTCTTTGTTTTGAGTCATCACCTTTGTTGAATTACAAGAAGATAAAATCAAGATTTGGGATATTAATATTGAAAAATAGATTGGTTTCATTTTTTTTTTGAATATTATTTAATCTCTTTTATTCAGTATAAATTCAATATTTAATACCTAATACCACAACCTCGCTTTCAACTTTTTCAAATAAGTTAAAGTAGCTGCATTAACAGGTTTTCTTTGCTCTGTTTTTGAAATAGCTCTGATTTCTTTCCAACCTTTAAAATAGCCTTTTAAGTTAAAACCGGTCATTCGTAAATATTGAAATGACCACATCCAGGCAGTAGTATAATAATATTTATTGGGAAGATAACGATAGGCAACCTTGCTCTTATTCACCCACATCATCCGTAGCTTTTCTTCTTTTGGCTTTCGGCCCTGCGGCGATTCTTTGTGCAGCATCACTATTTTATCGCTATATACAATGGTGTAGCCTGCCTCTAATACCCGATAACTCAAATCATACTCTTCCATACCATAGAAAAAATCTTCGGGATAAAGTCCCAGATTTTCTATCAATTCTCTTTTTACTGCATGGGCGCCTCCGGCATAGAAATAGGTTTCAAAAAATGATTTGTCTTTGTACTCGTTGAATCGTTTATGCGGCAATGCATTTTGCTGCATTTGAAGCGTGTCATAATAAAGCACTTTAAATGAAACAATAGCTTTGGGCCTTTCTGTGTTTTTAGTTTCAAATTCTTCCACCAAATTAACAAGACAGTCCTTGTTTTGTAATACTGCATCATCATCCAACATGATGATAATGGGTGCCCTGCCTTTTTTTATTGCAAAATTTCTACCTCTTGCTACACCCAGATTTTCAGGCGCATCAAAGTAACGATAGGGGAGTTGTTGATTATTTTGAATAAAGTTTTTTACCCGAGAATAATCATCAGTAGAATCATTGTTTACAATAATAATTTCTTCCAGCAGTTTATCCGCATCATCCAGCGTAGCAATATTCTGCAATAGCTCAAGCATATCGCCGGGCCGGTTATAGGTAATGATTATAAAGCTGAGGGGTTTCAACGATTCAGTATTTTAAAACTTGTTTATAAGATTCATTAAATTTATTAATACCAAAGTTATCTCTTGCATATTGAAAAGCGATATTTGAAATAGAGTTGAGTAAATCGGGGCTTTGTTTAAGTTTTATTAAGCCCAAAATGTCCAATAGAAAAATATTTCAAATAAAAGACATTAGAAAGGTGTGTTAGTAGGTTGTTGATTTTCAATGAATTAATGAACATAATAAGGACAAAAAGTCTTCTATCTTATGTATAAGAAAATCTTACCGCTTAGGGAGAATTAAAACTTGAGTACACTTACAAAGAAATAACAGATTACGGAGGAATTGCCCTACTAAATAAGATGCTTGATAAAATGTCTTTCAACTACTTTTTGCCGAGCCTTCCACTTCCTTGTCCGGGCTCCAACAGAGGGTATGATCCTGTTAAGAATATAAATAAGAAAAAATAAATATTAAAGATACATACCGAAGAAAAGAAACTTGCAGTTTTGAACGCTCTACCTCCTTTGGTTGTTATGTTGTGGAAGACATAATCATTTTTTTTTCAATGATGGCTTACAATCTAATGAGTTTATTCAAGCTGGTTGTGATGAGAAAATATATTATCCCAACATCAAAAACAATCAGTCATACTACCCACAATGTCGGAAGTTATCTGGTCAAAAATTGCAGAGACAGAATCCTCAAGATGCGTTGCATATGAAACGAAGGTCATGGATAACAGGGCTATGGGAACAAATGGATAGTATCAAATCTCCCTTTTTTAAAGTGGCCAATCCGCCCTAATGAATTTTTTGGGTTAAAAAATAGAGGTGAACAAGTCAGGAATTATTACTTACAAGGAACAGACGAGAAAATGATATTAATGTAACTAATTATGCTTCTTGCAATTATATTGTTCAGTTATTTAATGAGCAAGGTGTAATAGGAAGTAATAAATTTATAAAACGATAAAGATTTTGACTTTTTAAAATAAAAACGCCCCAAACATTTGTGGCGTTTTTTAAAAAGTATTAAACAGTTTTTGATAAGCTTCAATAAAATGTTCTATCCCAAAATATTTTTTTGCAATTTCAATATTGTTCTCACTTATTTTTTTCAATTTATTTTTATCATTGAAAAGAGTTAATAAATACTCAGTCATTTCATTAACTATTTCTTCTTCATTTTTTTTAACAGAAACTTTATAACCATTTATTTCCTGCTTTATATAATTAGGAGCAAAACCAACATCAGTAGTAATAACTGCTAAACCATAAGCCATAGCTTCTAAAATTACAAGAGGTCCACTTTCTGTAGATGAAGTAACTAATAAAATATGTGATTGAATATAAAAATCTGCTAGCTTCTGTTCATCTGTTATGTCACCTAAAAAATTAATATTACACTGTAAATTAATTGGTACAACTTCTTTTACATTGCCAGCAAAAGAAAAATCAATTTTTAATTTTAGATTTTTTACTTTTTCTGCAATCATTGCAGCTAGATGAACTCTCTTATCTGATGTTCCTCTACCAACGTAAATCACTTTAATATTACTATCAAAATCTTTCTTAAATGGTTTTGTTGGTAATTTTATTTTAGTTTCTATAAATGAAAATTTATCAAACAATTTTTCGGGGAAATTAATTTTCTTGTAGTGTTTAATATGCCAGTTTATAACTTGTTTACTTACTGTTATGTTTTGCTGATAATATTTTATAAAAGGCATTCTTATCCAAGAAAAACTATTGAATGAGTGAATCAGCTCTATTTGTTTTATTTTTTTATTTACCCAAGGACTAATCTTATAACCAAAATTGCACTGCCCATTAAAAACAATCGGCTTATTGGTTTGCCTGTTGATAATGCCGGAGATAATGCCACGATAGATGAGGTTTAAAAAATACAACCATTTATTATCGGTACATGCTGAGATGTTTTTAATAATACATCCGCTTTCCTTAAATTCATTCAGAAAACCTTCTGATTCCGATCTTTTTGTGAAATAAATCACACAATCTTTTCCGCCTGTTGCTTTAGCAATTTGTGCATGTACTTTTTCGGCACCACCTATATGATAGAATGGGAAAAAGAAATAAATACGATATTGATTTTTGCTGGGCTTTATTACAGCAATCAATCGCCCGATGATAATAAAAGGGAAAATGAAAATATTTTCAATTTTCCTTTTGGCTTGCAGCCGCTGATATGACCAGTTTTTTATGATACGATCTTCCTTTTAATCTTTGATAAAAATACTTTACAACTGTTTAACATATATCCCAATTTTACTTTAAAATTATACCAGCCTTTGTGCTTTGATTTAAAATACAACTTATAAAATAAATCCTTTTTTAGAAAAGCTGATTTCTTATTGGAAGTAGCAGTAATTGATTGGTCATGTACCCTGTATTTCAAAACTACTTTCTGAATTTTTTCAATCTTTTTATTATCGGCAGCCAGGCGAAGCCACATTTCCCAATCTTCTGCATGAGGCTGTTCTTCGTTATACATATATTGCTTAAGCATTTCGGCTCTGAACATTACAGAGGGATGTGCAAGACAACAATTCCAAGGCAACATTGCTTTTATCTTGGGCCAGGAAGTAGCCTTACGATCATCTTTCCATACTCCTGTATAGACTCCTGAATCATTCATTAAATCTATAAAACCTGCCACTACAGCTACATCTTTATGTTGCAGCAGATAATCCACTTGTAGTTGAAATCTTTCCGGCAGGCTTATGTCATCAGCATCCATCCTTGCCACAAATTCTCCTTTGCTTAGCATGATGGCATAATTCAGGTTTATAGAAGGGCATTTTTGTTTTTCTCTTAAAATTACTTTAATTCTATTGTCTGTATAAGACTTAAGTATATTTTGTGTTGTATCAGTAGAAGCATCATCTATTATTATAAACTCCCAGTTTGTGTAAGTTTGATTTATGATGCTGTCAATGGCAGTTTGTAACCATTGCTCACCATTGTAAACACTCATTATTACAGATACTAATGGTTTTGCTGTTTCCATATTGAACATGTTAAAATATCATTTGTATAACGTTTTACAGGTTATTGAATTTAATTTCAAAATTAATCTGTTATAAGCCTTTCTACTAATTTTTTTGTTAGGTTTTCTATGAAGTATTGATTGTAAAATTCAGCAGTAGGTTGTACAGTGTTTTTCTGAAAGCTTGCAGCGATTGCATTACAAAATTGTTTATAGTTTCCTTGTTGTACAGCAGTAATATTGTCTGAGAATAAATTTTTATCTAAGCCATACAACATATTTTCAAAACATACTAAATGACAGCCATAGCTCAATGCTTCAATATTTTTCGTTTGTATGCCCCCACCTTGTTGTACAGGGTTGATGAACACATCGGCTGCTGCAAAAAAGGCTTCTATATGATCAACCTCGCCGGCATTTATTACCAATGGATGTGCTAATTTGTTGAGGTATTGAAATCGCTTTTGTTTATTTCTTCCACATATAATTATTTTCCCGTCAAAATTATTTTCAACCAGGCCGGGTGCAATTTCTTTATAAATATTTTCAACTGCTATTGCATTGGGCATATAGTCTAATGTGCCTGCAAAAAGCATTATCTTTTGATCTTTACTAAGACCGTAATTTTTGAGAATTAAATCTTTAGCTGCTTTTTTATCAAAAGGCACAGCGTCTTTAAATATTCCATAGGGAAGTACTGTGCATACTTCTGTTTTTAAACTAAATATTTGCGCAGCCAGTTGCTTGTCAAATTCAGTTTTAAAAATTATTAAATCAGCATTCTGAAATGCTTTGTTTTCCAGGTATTTCACAACCCGCCACCACCATTTATTTTGTTCTTTAAAACGAAGATGCTCTATGTTGTGTGAATGAACAATCAATTTAACCCCCATTCTTTTTTTAACACGCAATGCGGCTATGGCATGATAAGGATGCTCTAGTATGATATGTGATGGATTAATTTCTTTTGAAATATTTAATATTTTTTTCCAAACAAAAGGGTTGAAAAATTGCAGCCTGTTTTTAGGTAGTGTTGGCTTTAGCTTATATGAAATGGAATGATCAGGTTTGTTGTCTTTTGAACAAACACAGGTGAGTGGCACTGTTTTTCCAAGTTGCTGATTAAAGTTTACAATACCTTTTTGCCCTCCATATTTTGCAGGCAGCACCTGATACCATACAATGCTTAAAACATTAATCATAAAAAAACCGGCATTGGCTTGCCGGTATTTTATTAATCTGAAAAAATTATTTCTTTCTATTTCTAAACCATTCCATAAATAAGCTTCCGGCTATCAACAATAATAATGCAATATTCGCAATACTAGTAATTTTCCAACCTTTATAATAGCCTTGTGGTTTAAACTCAAATTTTATAGAATGTTTTCCGGCAGGAACTGATAAACCTCTGAGTACATAATTTGTTTTAACTATAGGAGCTTCTTTGCCGTCAATATAGGCTTTCCAGCCTTCTTTATAATATACTTCACTGAAGACTGCAAATTGTTGGGTAGCGGCTTCCGAACTATATTCAATTAGATCGTTATCATTTTTAACCAGAGTGATTTTTGCAGTTGAGTCAGGTACAGGCAATGTAACCGATGATTTATAAGACTCCTGAACAAAGGCTGTATCCTTTGGGCTGAAATTATCAAGAGCCTTCATCTCTTCGTCGGCATTTTTTACAAACTGTACATGATTTACAAACCATACAGGCCCCAGTGCGCCATCATTTTTTTGAGAAGCTGATGTTAATCCATTTTGGCCAGTTTGTATCAGGTACTTTACATTCAGCATATTTAATACAGGCATGTTCAATTGCGGTTTGCTCATTTGTCTTTCCAATAAATCCTGATATATCAAAATTTTTGCTGCATTGTATCCGCCTATCGAGTTGTAATGGTATGAAGTAATGCCATCGCCGGTAGGGTTTCTGGAAATATTGAAGACCCGGAAGGTTGAAGTATCAGCCAGTATGGCGTTATCAGTTTGTGTCTTGGTAAAAATGCTATTGTTTTCTTCCTTTTCAAGATAGTTCTCGCTATTCAGATATTTACTGTCAATCATAATTACATCAACAAAAGCAAACAGGGCCAAACCAATGCCAATAATTGCAGGTTTCATTTTTCTTTTTACAAGTAGCCAAACTGCTGCTGCTGCCAGTAATACAAACCCAAAAGAACGTAGGATAGAACCCATCATCAAACCTTTTCTATCTGCTTTCAATCCGTCAAAATAATCTTTTATTAATTGCTTAACTCCAGATGGAAGTTGTTGCTCACTTGTGTTTCTTACTTGTTTTAAAGTTTCTGTATCTGCATAGCCCATGAAATTGGCTGTCATGTAAATAAAGAGCAGCAAAACAAATAAGGCTCCTGTAGCAATTAATCCTTTCTTGTATTTGCTCCAGAAATCAGTTTTGGATGCATGATTCATTAATTCATTTAGTCCTAATGCTGCCAATAAAGGTAATAGCAGCTGAGGTATTACCAGAATCATTGAAGGTGCTCTGAACTTGTTATAGAAAGGCAAATGATCAAACAAAAAATTGTTGAGTGCTCCAAAATAATGACCCCATGACATTGCGATAGTAAGAACGATAGTGGTAAACAACCACCATTTATGTTTGCCATTTAATACAAACATAGCAATGATGGCGAGGAAGCAAATAATAGCGCCTATATATGGCGGGCCTGATGTGCCCACTTCTCCGGGAAAAGTCATACCGCCCCAATAAAACTGAGGAGGTGGCAATTGTTGCTGTAATTCTGCTGGCATTGTTCTTAATGCAGCAATGGCTTTTGAATCGTCTTCATTGACTTCTAGTTTATCACTGGCGCCGCCAAATATTCTTGGAGCAAACATCACTAAGGGTTCCGCAGGTTTCATGCTATAGCTCATGCCATACTCACGGGTAAGTCCACTTCCTTTAGCCAAATGTTTTGTAGTAGTATCGGTACTTGTAAGCGCCGAACCTCCACCACGTATAGTCTCTTTTTGAAATTCGTAAGTGGAAAGCAAGGTAACGGCATTGATTGCTAAACCAACAATGGCACCACCTAAAACAAAGCCCAGGCTGAAGGCCATCTCTTTTAGTTTCTTTTCCTTTATCCAGTTAATGGCAAAGAAAACTGTAAGCACACCCAATGCAATAAAAAGGTAATAGGCAATCTGCGGGTGATTCATGGCTATCAATATGGAAGTGAAAAGTGCCGTAAGAGCAGCACCCAGCAGGTATTTCTTTTTATCGTAAATTAAAAGAACGGATGCAAGTAAAGCGGGCATAAAAGCCATCGTCATCATTTTGGTAATATGCCCTACGCTAATGATGACTGGATTGTAGGTGGCATAAGCAAAAGCAAGCGAGCCCATTATAGCTGCAAACAAATTGATTTGAAGAACGACACAAAGCAAGTAAAAGCATACGCTTGCCAAAAAGAAAAAGCTAACCGGTTCGGGCAAACCCAAGCTCATAATTTTTGCAGCATACCATGGAATAGCATTATTGTATGGCACACCGCCTATTTGAAATGCCGGCATCCCGCTAAAAACGCTATTGGTCCATAATGGGCCTTTGCCATCATGTTCTTTTGCAAATTCGAGAGATTGGTTTACCGCCCCCTTCCAGTTGGTTATATCACTTTGGTTCAATACTTTGCCTTCCAATGCAGGTTTGCAATACAATAAAGCAATAATTAAGAACACAGCCAAAGCTGCCAGATGCGGCAATATTTTTTTCAGAAATCCATTCTTCATAAAATCTTATACATTAGGCTGACAAAATAATGCTATTTTGGGCTAAAAAAACGGATGCGCTGGTTATTATTTTTATCTCGTATTGCTTTTATATGCGGTTTGTTTTTCCTGATTTCTCTTTCTTTACTTGTAAAGGATTGGCTGGAAGATAAAAGTTTAGTTTCCACCATTATTACTATTGGTTTTTTCATGGGAATGATTATTGTGCCATTTACATTACTATGTTATCTTTTTACCTGGATTGCTGGTAAAAAGCCGTTTGCAATTGTTCCTCGCTGGCTGGCCTTTTCCAATCTGTTGTTTTTGTTTGTATATGCCAGCTACGTCTATTATATTAATTTCATACATCCCCCGCAATGGTAAAATCAATATTAAAAGACAGACCGACAAAACTCTTTTTGGGTATTATGGCATTTTTTGTTGCCAATGCATTGATTGCTGAATGCATAGGAGGAAAAATTTTTTCATTAGAAAAAGTATTTGGGTTTGCTCCGGCAAATCTTTCTTTGTTTGGCCAAAGCGGTTTGTCTTTTACACTTACTTGTGGTGTACTGCTATGGCCTTTGGAATTTATTATAACTGATATTGTAAATGAATTTTATGGTCCAAAAGCTGTAAGAAGAATTAGCTATACAGCAGTGATTTTGATTTCGTATGCATTTATCATGTTTTATGTAAGTATGAGTGCACCACCTGCCAACTGGTGGATAGGATCTAAATCAACTGAAGGAATTCCGGATATGCAGGCTGCGTATAGTGGCATTTTCGGTCAGGGCATGTGGATTATTGTAGGAAGTTTGGTAGCATTTCTGGTAAGCCAGATTGTGGATGTTTTTGTTTTTCAAAAAATTAAAAAAGTAACAGGTGAGAAAAAGATTTGGTTAAGGGCTACTGGTTCTACTTTGGTATCTCAATTGATTGACAGCTTTGTAGTGCTTACTATTGCTTTCAAAATTGGTAACAACTGGAGCTGGGCACAGGTACTTGCTATCGGTTGTGTCAATTATATTTATAAATTTTCTATGGCCATCTTACTTACACCACTCATTTATATTGCCGAGCGCCGAATTGAAAAATACCTGGGTAAAGAAACTACTGAAAAAATGAAAAAGGCAGCAATGGGGCAGGAGGATGAAACGCCACAAATTCCTGTTGCGGGTTAATGTATTTTACTGCTTAACAATTCTACCACTATTTTATCAATAGGTAAAGTAACATCATCAGCTTTTATTTTATTCAGCGGTATAAAACGAAAACTTTCTATTTCCTGTTTTTGTTGATATCGTTTTTGCTGTGCTTCTGTAAATTGAAAAGGGCTGTCGTTTAGTTGAACTTTTATTGGCTCCATAGCTTTTACAAAATAATAAATGGAGATTATCTGATGTTGGGGGTTGAATGCGGAGATTTGAAAATAATCAGTAGTATAAATATGTTCTGTTACTTCAATTCTTAAATCCAGTTCTTCCATAAATTCTCGTATCAGACAGTCGCGGGAGCCTTCGCCAAACTCAAGTCCACCGCCCGGAAATTTTGTAATATAATTGCCACGAATCAGTTCATCGCTTACCAATACTTCCTGTTGCTCATTTATCAACAAACCATATACTCTAAGGTTAAACATCAGACTAAAATATTTTCTTTCGGAAAAAGTACCATCCTATAATAAGGGCAATGCCTAACGAAAGAAACGCTACGATGTAAAATGCATATTTTGAATGTTCAAATCCACTGGGAACATTCATTCCAAATAAACTGGCAATTAATACAGGGAAGGTGAGCACTATTGTAATTACGGCTAATCTCTTCAACACCTGGTTTTGATTATTGGCAATAATGCTGGCAAAGGCATCCAATGTACTGCTGAGAATATTGGTATAAATATTTGCCATTTCTAATGCCTGAGATGTATCTACAATTAAATCTTCAAGCAACTCTATTTCATTTTCTTGCAGTGTTAAAAAATTGGTGCGAGATAGTTTCATCAGCAGCATTTCATTTGACTTGAGGGCGGTAACAAAATACACTAAGCTTTTTTGAATCTTCATCAACTCCAGCAATTCCTCATTGCGGCTGCTGGCATATAGCTTTTGCTCCATCGCATTGCGCCGTTGATTTATTTCTTTAAGGTATTGCATAAAAGCCTGCGTTACCTTTTCAAAAATTTTCAGCACCATCATATTCTTTTTATCTTCTGTCCGGTTACGAAATGTGTCAAGAAATTTTTTGATGGCAGGATTATCAAATGAGTTTACAGTAACAATTTGATTATGGGTAAGAATAATGCAAATAGGAATCGTAATGTAATAGGCATCACTTTCATTAAACGAATTATTTTCTGTTGGTGTTTTAATAACAATGAGTTTTACATTGTCTTCTTCTTCAAAACGACTTCTTTCATCAATATCCAATGAGTCAGTCAGAAAGTCGATTGGGATATCCAGACTTCCGGACAATTCTGAAAATTCTTCTTGTTTCAATGGCGGCGATACATTAACCCAGGAACCTGATTCTGGTTTGTCTGTTTCAACCGTTTGGTTATTTATATTTTTATAATTCTGAATCACGAAATAGTTGGATAATTGTTAGTTGAAAAGTTGTTCAATAGTTTTTGAAAATAATTTTTTGTGTTTTGCTTTATATTTCCACAACTCCGTCAAATACTTTTTTGGCGGGGCCACATAGCCAGATATTTTCGTAATGGGTTTCATCAGTTTTTTCATATTCAACGGATAGATTGCCTCCTGGTGTTTGCACTTGTACTTCATTAAATCCGTTTTCGTTGTGATAGCAAATTAATGCGGAAGCAGTTACGCCTGTACCACAACTCAAAGTTTCAGCTTCTACACCTCTTTCAAATGTGCGAACTATAATTTTTCCGGGCTCCTCCAATACTTCTACAAAGTTGACATTAATGCCTTCTTCATTAAATTCAGCACTATTTCTTATTTCATACCCTTTCTTGAACACATCAATATCCAGCACATGATTAGTGAGTTTGATATAATGAGGAGAACCTGTATCTACAATAAAATCATTATGATACTTGCGAATTGTTTTTACATCCTTCATTTTCAGTGAAACGGTTCCGTCTGAATCTATCTCTGCTTCATGAACACCATCAACCGCCAAAAAGCGATATAAATCACGACGAATATTTAAATGATGGGCAAACTTTATCATACATCGCCCGCCATTTCCACACATGCTGCCTTCCTTGCCATCAGCGTTGAAGTATTTCATTTCAAAATCAAAACCCGTTTTTTCGTTTAGCAGCATCAGTCCATCAGCTCCTATACCAAACCTTCGGTCGCACAATTGATGCACCTGTTCAATGGTGAGGTTGTTGTGGTTGCCATTCCTGTTGTCGGCAACAATAAAATCATTACCAGTTCCTTGATATTTACTAAAATGAAATAGCATTAGATTGAGTCGGCAAATATTCCGATAAATTTTTTAATCAGGGCTTCTACAGTTGCTTTTCCGTCTTTTGAAAATTCTTTTACAACACGGTTTGCTACTATGGCATTAATCGCAAGGCAATGATGACCTAGCAATCTGCCCAAACCATAGATTGCAGAAGTTTCCATTTCAAAATTGGTAATTCGGTGTTGGCCAAATCTAAAATCTGTAAGCCGATTTACAAAATCGGGATTGCGAATTCCCAGCCTTAATATTCGGCCTTGCGGACCGTAAAAGCCAGGGCATGTAACTGTAATGCCATGATGAAACCCTGAAACGAAATTTTTTATTAATGAGGCAGCTCCGCTACTTATGTATGGGTTACCTATTTGCCCATGCACCTGAGTATGTGTTACAAAATGATGGAGTAATTGTTTTTCTTCATCATTCTGTTCAAGTCTGTAAAAATTCAAAAGGTTGTCTACGCCCAATCCATGCGTAGAAGCTACAAGGCTGTCAACAGGTACATCTGCCTGTAAAGAGCCTGAAGTGCCCAGACGAATAATATTGATTGATTTTAATTCTTTCTTTATTTCTCTTGTTTTAAAATCAATATTAACCAACGCATCCAGTTCGTTTATCACAATATCAATATTATCCGGACCAATGCCTGATGATAAAACGGTGATTCGTTTTTTGCCAACATAGCCAGTATGACTTACAAACTCCCGGTGTTGCCTTTTTACTTCAATGGAATCAAAATATTTGCTGATTTCTCTTACACGGTCGGGGTCGCCTACGGTTACTACTGTTCCTGCTATTTCATCGGGCTTGAGGTCAAGATGATAAACGGCGCCTCTGTCATTAATAATCAATTCTGATTCTGCTATTCTGGACATAGTTGTTATTTTATGGTATCAAAAAAATTAGCAAAAGTCATTATATTTGCCGGACATTGAGATTTTGAAATGACTTAGGTTGGCAAATCTAAAATCTTAAAATGAGAATCGGAAATATTAGGGTCCTTTGGCCGAGTGGCTAGGCTCAGCTCTGCAAAAGCTGCTACGGCGGTTCGAATCCGCCAGGGACCTCTTAAAAGAGAGAGACATTAGGTTTCTCTCTTTTTATTTCTTTTAATTAGCAATTACAAATGCCCTCTTGCCAGCCGGTGTGTAGTTTTTCCTTAATGAATCAATGATTCTGGCAGTATCACTTGCAGCAGCAGGTATTAAGAAATAAATATTGAAGGAAATTGAATCTTTGGTTTCCAATTTCGCATTATGAACTCCTATAAACTTTAAATGGTTATATCTTGAAATCGCTCTTTCTTTATTGGCTACTTCTACAATAAATTTAAATCCATTTGAATCAGGTTTCTGAATGCTGTCAGTAATCGAAGTGGTTGAAATATTATTTACTGATTTTATTTCTGTTTTTTCTTCGTTAGCACTTGAGCTTTGATTTTTTGATGTGGTAAATTTATATACTGTATAACCACCCCAAACAGCTAAGCCAATCCCGGCAGCAATTAATATAATTAATGCAGGCTTTCGCCAACTCATTTTTTGTTTTACAGGTTTTAGTAAATTCCTGAAACCTGAATAGCCTGACGCTGTTTCATTCTTATTCGGATTGTCATTTACTGAAACATCTCTGAACATTTCATCAGGATATTCCGAGGAAAGTGAAAAAGTTCCATTTTGATTTTTCTTAAGACTCCCGATTCCTTCAAATAGAAAAGGCTTTCCAATGTTAAGAAACTGTCTGGCAAGTTCTAAATGGGAGTGTAAATCTGCTGCAGCCAATGCTTTTATCTTACCCGTTTTTGCAGCTATATAATTTACAAGTTCTGTATTTTCTTTAATGGCAGTATTGTTTTCAAAACTTAATGTGCCCGATGGTACGGATTTGGTTTTTTTGGGCTCCAAATTGGCAGTATCAACCGGGGCAAAATTAAACTTTCCCAGTCCTGGAAGTTCCAGGTGGTTGTTCTCATAGAAATATTGTGATATTAGAGTTGGGATCGTCAAAAATAATTTTTGTGTGTAAGATAATTATTTTGTTTCGGGCATGCAAGAGCATCAATTGCTATTTATCTTTGATAATTGCTTTTTTGCACTTTTTGTTTAATAATAAACTACTAATGCTCAAGCCTGAAGAACAGGAGTTTGTAAAATATTGGGAAGCCAATCGCCTCCAAAAAAAGAAAGTATTGCATTATCTGTATGCCGGATTGCCTCTGGGTGTAGCATTGGTTATTGCCACTTTTGTTAACTTTTTTTCGGGATGGTACACCCGTGCGGATATGGTTATACGTACAGAAAGTAAATCTTTTATTATTGTCTTATTGATTGCCGCACTACTTATTGTTTCTTTTATTGTCATTTTTTCTGCTAAGCATCGCTGGGATATTAACGAACAACGCTTTAGAGAACTTAAGTCTAAAACAGATAAATAAATAGTTGACATTTGCAGCATTAATAAATATTAAATTGTCTTATAAACTGAAACTTATGATTAATATGAAAAAATTTGTTTTGTTGTTCCTTTTTGCCGTTACGGCATTTAGTTTTTCATCTTGTGTAAAGGATGCTGTGTGCAAGGATAAAACAATACAAAGCGAAGAAAGCACTATTATCAACTATGCTGCCACGCATGGCATTACGGCAACTGCTCACTCAAGTGGTATTTATTACCAAATCATAAGTCCAGGCAGTGGTCCTACGCCTACTACATCATCAGCGGTTAAAGTAAAATATATCGGTAAACTGATGAATGATCAGATTTTTGATCAAACAACCACAGATCCGGCTGGTCCTTTCGGTCTTGGTGGATTAATAAAAGGTTGGCAAATCGGGCTTCCTTTGATTCAGGAAGGCGGTAAAATAAAAATAATTATTCCATCATCTTTAGGATATGGATGTCAAGGATTTGGTTCCGTACCCGGGAATTCAGTTCTCTATTTTGAGATAGAATTAGTTGATGTAATATGACACTGCTGAAACTATCTGCTATACCCCGAATTTTTGTTCGGGGTATTTTTTTCAACTATATAAGAATTTAAATGATAAACTCTCTGCAAAATTGATTAAACTCATTTTCATCTATGGCCGTTTCGTTTTCCTCTAGTAACTGTTGGATGATTTTATTATTCTTAAAGTCTAGGGATAGCAAGCCATCTTTTAATACTATATTATTTAATTCGTGCCATTTTATTTTCCTTTTTGGAAATGATGGATAAAGAATATGATCATCACCAATGCACAACAGCTTTGTCTTTACTGATAAAAGATAAAGTAAAAAAAACAGTAAGGAAAGGCCAGCTATTACATACTCAGATTGGAAAATGCTTATGGAAAAACAAATGACAAAAAACACCTCCAGCCCAAACCTGTGTACAGTCTTTTCATAATAAAAAAACAAAAACAGAAAAATAATTAATGCGAAGGGCACATAAAATACATTTAACCTGAGTTGATATTCATTAGCGGCATATCTTCTGAAGCCAATGGCTAATACCAAACCTATTAACAAGAAAAATCCAATTCGGTTATAAAGTTTACGCTTTTCGTTTTTCAGCGTCAATACATAATGATTGGATTCAACACTCATTTTTAAGCTATGGGGTTGCTGGCCACAAGCATATTACACATTTTATATAAAACTCTGGCTCCCACATTTGCATCCCAGTCAGTATCTCCACCAATGCCTACTTCATTCAAATCAAATCCAATGATTTTTCTGCCGGAGGTCAGAATTTTGCTAAACAGATAATATACCTGCTCTAGTTCAAATCCTCCTGGAACAGGAGTGCCGGTGAAGGGGCAAAACTTTCTGTCAAGCCCATCAATGTCAAAACTGATATATACTTTTTGTGGTAATTGTTCTACAATTTCTTCTGCAATTGTTTTCCATGTATCGCCTTCAAACTGGCGATTACGCAAGTCCTTGTCAAAATAAGAAACGATACGGCCATTACTGTTTTTCATTACTTCAAACTCATCACTACCATAATCACGAATGCCTGCCTGTACCAGCTTTGTTAATAAAGGAATTTCTTTTAAGGTATTATACATTATACTGGCATGTGAATAGATAAATCCTTCATAAGCTTCTCTCAAGTCAAAATGTGCATCAATCTGCAGCATTCCAAATTCTCCATGTTTTTCTCCAATAGCTTTATAAAATCCGAATGGTGTGCTATGATCGCCACCCAGAAGTGCTACTAACTTGTTTTTATCTAACAATTCTTTTGTCTGCTCGTAAACCCAGTTATTCAAAAAAACACTTCCTTCGTTCACTTCTTTCAGGGTCTTGCACATAAACTGGTTGGCGCTTACTTCTTCCCCTTTGGAAATATAATCAATAAAGAGCTCGGCTTCCTTGCGCAAGTAATCGCTCTTCATTAATATCTTCTTATCTGAATGTCGCATAAAATATCCCTGTTTCCATGTATCCGGAAATTCAGGGTCAAATAAATCAACCTGAAAACTGGCTTTGAAAATAGCTTCGGCAGCTCTGGCAGTGCCAGCACCATAGCTCACTGTTACTTCCCATGGAATGGGTAGTATTACCAGTCTGGCTGATGCTTCATCGGTAGGTAAACCGAAAATATTATTGTTGGGATTAGCAACACTATTGGGATCGTAGTTGGAAATATCTAGCATAGAACTTCAATTAAAAGCGGTGCAAGTTAAACGCCTTTATCATAGCAACAAAATGTATAAGCAAATGTAGATAAATCCTATGCAGGGTTTTTTCGGCTCAGATTTCTAAGATGTGAAATATGAGATGCAACAGCCAGCCTCATCCTTGGGTATTCAATATATTGAATGCCAAAATCCTGGCAGGCTTTTTTTACAATTTTACTTATTTCTGGGTAGTGTACATGGGAAATTCGGGGAAATAAATGGTGTTCTATTTGAAAATTCAACCCACCAACCCACCAGGATAAAAACCGGTTTCTGGTCGCAAAATTTGCAGTAGTTTTCAATTGATGTACGGCCCATTCATCTTCCATTTTATTGGTTTCAATATTAGCCACCGGAAAATCGGTGTGCTCCACTGTATGTGCCAACTGAAATACAATGCTGAGTACAAAACCTGAGAAAAGACCAAAAGGTAGAAAACCAATTAACCAGGCTTGAAAGCCCAACATCCATATTGGAAGACCAATAAATAGAAAAGCATGAAGTAATTTAAAACCCCAGAATGAAACATGATCTCCTAATGTCATTTTTTGAAGTGGGGTAGGGCCAATTCTTCTTTGAAAATATTTTTTATAATCCGTTACAAATACCCACCACAAGTAGAGTAGTGAATAGGCAGCCCAAAAATACCAGTGTTGATATTTATGAATTTTATAATGTTTTTGTTCATCGCAGAGTCGTAGAAAGGGTCTTGCTTCAATATCATCATCTACTCCATGTACATTAGTATAAGTATGGTGAATAATATTGTGCTTAGTCTTCCACATAAAATTGTTTGCTCCCAAAAAATTTAATGTAATACCTGCCAGTTTGTTTACCCATTTCTTGCTGCTGAAACTTCCATGCATGCCGTCATGCATTACGTTGAAACCGATGGCCGCAGTTAACCCGCCCAATACAACACACTCCAAAATAGCAAGCCAGGTTGTAGGGGTAAAAAAAACTACATGAATATAAATGCCAACATATGCAACAATGAGCAATAAAGCTTTTAAATACAAACCGAAATTTCCGGTCTGATTTTTTCCTTCCTGTTTAAAATATTCATTTATTCTTTTTTTCAATTCGGAATGAAAAGAAAGATTTCTGTTTGAAAACTTGGGTATAGTCATTTGCAGCGTTATTGCGGTAAAGTTAAGCGTAATTGCTATATAATTTACTGACCTTAAACGGTCAAACGGTTGTTTTAATGAACAAAAAACAAAGCTTTTGATTCATAAGCATTTAATGAGAGAATTAGTTGATTTAAGGGGCATTGGCTCAAAACCAGAGATTAAGTTTCTAATTGAATTAATGCATCCAGAGTGCTGATGCCAATTTTCTTTTCGGAATTAAATCCTTCTGCAAACTTTACTCCTATCTTTTTACCAAGCATACGGGCACGTGCTATGATGGCTTCCAAAAAATCGGGTGTGGAAATATAGGTTTGGGGACCCGTTACCTGTTTCTCGGTATGAAACTGCGTGGTATATGCCTGAATGGCTTTCATGCGTTGTTCAAATGAATCACTGATGTCAATGATTAAATCTGGTTCATGATACCAGTCCTGAATATAATGTAACACATAAGCCGGCCTCCATTTTTGCTGAATATTTCCACTCTCATCTTTTGTTTCTATTTTGGAAAGACCCGATAAGAAACAAGCTTCTGCAATTAATTTACCTGCACGTCCATGATCGGGGTGCCGGTCGTGCAGTGCATTCGCAAGTACAATTTGCGGTTGGTATTTTCTTATAGCAGCAATGAGTTTGAGTTTATTTTCTTCGTCATTCTCAAAAAAACCATCTCTCATTTTTAAATTTTCCCTTACGGCTACACCCATTATCATTGCTGCAGTTGCTGCTTCATTATAGCGGGTTTCTATGGTGCCTCTTGTGCCAAGTTCGCCTTGTGTAAGATCAACGACTCCTGCAACCTTCCCTTTCTTTATTTCATTGATAAGGGTGCCAGAGCATCCCAGTTCCACATCGTCAGGATGCACACCTATTGCCAGAATATCTAATTTCATTGAAACATGTTTGATGAAATAATCATCAAATTTACCTGATTCAATACAGAATTGTAAAGATCAGTTTTAAGGTGAATGTCTGTAAGGGTTTTGATACCAGTTGCCGTCTATTTCTTTTACAATGGATTCTATTTGCCTGTCCATGTCGTTTTCTTTAAGATTCCATTCCTGTTTTAAGTTGCCGCCTACAAACCAAAAAACTGTTTGGTAGAGCCTGGCTTTGAGCCCGCCTTTATATTCTTTAATAATTTCGTAACAGTTATTTCCGGTTTGACGATTGATCAATTTCATCAAAATTTTTCCCTGATATACAGAAAGCTCTCCCATGGGATCGGCAAATTCTTTTCGCAAATCTTTTTCTCTTGTTTTGATATAGGCTTTTCTTTCTTTTTTGTCATTTCAATTTGAAAGATTCCTGTTTATGTCATTTATAACTCCTCCAGCAGCACGGGCATATGGGTAAGTAACATAAACAGCATTGCGAAGCCGGGTCCATTCTGCTATGTATTTAGATAATTTGGAAGGTGACAGTTTGGAAACCCATACCATTTCTTCCTCCTTATAGTTTACAATCTCATTGTGATAAAATACTGCAGGTAAAATAATGCTATCATTCGGTCCCCATTTTTTTATTTGTTCTTTCATCGCCAATAAAGCGTACTGAGTTGAATCTTTAAAAGTAGAATCAGTATAAGAAACCTGAGCTGATGTTGTTAAATCAGAAAACTGCAATACAAGGAATGCAAAGCACAAGGGCCTGTATTTTACAAAAAGTTTCAAAGGATTACGATAAGCTATTATTTCAGACAGTAAAACTACAACATACGCTGTATGCTTTACGAATAGTAGAAATAGAAATAATTGCAAAAATTATGACTAAGCTGCGTCTTTACGGTTTAAAGCTATACGCCTCGCCATGCTGATGATAATACCCACAACAGTAATGATGACACCTAGCCAAAGCAGGCTGATAAATGGAAACTTGTAAGCTTTTATTGTTACATACTTCATCAAAAAGTCAGTATCTTTTATTCCTGCTTCTATTCTATTTCCTTCCGCTTTATTTATTTTTAGAACCAGATTTTCTGACAAAACTGTATCCGAATAGGATTCACTTTGTCCACCTCGGTTTAGTAGAAGAGGAGTTGATGTATATGAAGTTCCGTTTTTGGAGAATACTTTAAAGGTGCCTGCTGTTGCCAAATCGCCTGGTTTAAAGTTCGCATTAGGAACGCTGTCTTCTGTTACAAATCTTTCAAGCACCATAAAGCCGCCTGAGTAAAAAGCAGTATCGCCGGCTTTCATCCACTGGCTTCGAAAACTGGATGTATCAGGCTTTCTATCAGGATCGGGGATAGATGTTATGTAAACAAAAACATCATGATCCCAGAAATGCTTTGCATCAGGATTCGCCTGCAGGCCTTCCATCTTATAGTTTACAAATGCATTGGGCTGCAACGTAAAATTTTCTTTACCATTCTTCGCATTAAAATTCAGTTTAAAGAAGGTCTTGGGTTTTTTGGTTAAAGATGAATCTTTTTCAAAAGTGACCCAGTATTTACCCATGTCAGTACGCAGACCTTGTACAAGCGTAAGATTCTCCGCAGGATTTTCGGTATTAGCTAATGGCACCGGAATGCCATTTACATTATTGGAAAGGGTTTCTTTATTTGATGAAGAAATCAAAATACCTAGTAGCACCGTTCCAAATCCCAAATGCGCAACAGAGCCCCCAGCAAGTTTTAATTTTCCTTTTAAACCAATCCAGATATAAGATGCATTTGCAATGATGGCATAGATGCTACAGATCAATGCCAGCCAGATTGAAGCTTTAAAAACCGGCCCTTTTTTGACATAATTAATTTGACCAAAGGCAACGAAAATTGTAGCAATTACCAGAGAAATTAATGTGGGAATCAAAATCCTTTTCCAGAAAAACAGTGAATTGGTGTCCTTGTATTTTAAATATTGTGTTATAGCTGATAGAACGGCTACAATGATGGCGACAAAAATCTGAATACTGTTATAGGCAAACTCCGCATCTTCCGGTGGTGCAACGTCTTTCCCAAATACTTTATTGATAACAGGCAAAGAAGTTTGAATGATAATAATGATGGCAGATAAGAAAAACATTAATGAGCCAATAAACATCCAGAACTCACGAGAACTTGTATTTTCTTCGCTCTTGATTGAAGGCACAGCCGACGTGGCCTGATAAATAGTGTAAACAACTCCGGCAATTAAAGCAAGCATACCCAGCCATGAAAAATTTAGCAGGTATAAAATGGGTAACAATCCAATGGCAATTATTGCACCTATATTTCGCTGATTTTTATTTTTTGCTACTAATAATCCCGGAAGCCAAACCACTAAATACATAAAGAGGTAGAGCTGAAGGTTCATTCCCAAATCGGTAAATGCATGAACAGATGTATCGCCTAAAATACCGCTACGGGTAAGAAACGTAGAATAAAGAATGAGCCAGAATGCGGCAATAAAAAATGAAAGTGTTGCTTTAAGTGAATGACCTCTGTGTTTGTAAATCAGCAATGTATGTATCCCTGCTATAAGAACAAGCCATGGCACCAAAGATGCATTTTCAACGGGATCCCAAGCCCAGTAGCCACCAAAATTGAGCGATTCATAAGCCCAGGCAGCACCCATCATAATGCCTACTCCTAATGCTGCAGAAGCGAATAAAGCCCAGGGCAGTACCAATTTCATGCTTTCTGCTGTTTTCTTGAGCCAAAGCCCTGCAACAACAAATGCAAACGGAATTAAGGTAGAAGCAAATCCAAGAAACAGTACTGGGGGATGTATCACCATCCAGTAATTCTGTAATAAAATATTCAGATCGTTGCCGTCTTTCATTTGCGACAATGAAAGATAATCGGGTCTTATGGGATTTGCCAAATTGAAATCTACATGCATACCTGGTGCATTATCAAATATGCCGGATTCTCTTAGCAAGATAAATGGATTGGAACCCAGTTTCTGATTGAAGATATAAATACCAATAATCATGGTACCCAGACAAAATTGAGCGAAACTTACCACCGTCATTACCGGAGCTTCCCATTGTTTGCTGGTTTTTATTAATATTAATCCCAAAATGCAATGCCAAAAACTCCATAGCAAGAAACTTCCTTCCTGTCCTTCCCATATAGAGGCAAAAATGTATTTAAACTCCAACGTTTTGCTGCTATGTTGCCAGGCATATTTATATTCAAACAAATGCTGAGTGAGTAAGTAAATAAGCAAACCGAAGATGGCAAAAACGGAAACTGATTCAGTAATAAAAGACCAGCGGGCCAATTTTTTCCAATAAGCAGCATCCTCATGTATTTTACTGGTAGTTGCTTTGAAATAGGAGAACGTTGCTACCATTGAAGCCACTAAAGATAATACAACAAAAAAATAGCCTAGTTGTCCAGGTAAAAGATGCTCGCCGGGGTAATGCATTCCGATTTAAGATTAATTAACTATTGGGTTTTGCGGGTGTTCTGTAGCACCAGCATCTTTATACTTCAAAGGGCATTTGGTTTGAATATCATTACACTCAAACTGTCCATCTGTAAACTTTCCTTTCAGTACCAGTTTTGTGGCCAATTGCAAATCGTGACGGGCACCTTTGCGATAAACCACTTTCATTGATTGTAAAGAATCTTCAGCATCAATTGCCTGAAAACTCAAATAATTAGGATCTTTTTGAGCATCATAATCAACAGGACTTGATTTATCCAGCTTTACAGCAACATGGACAAATTTTCCCGGATTTTCCTTTGCCTGTGCCACAGTTTCATATGTAGAAGCCCCTTTTAAAAATGAAACTAAAAAAGCGATTGCTCCTGCAATGAGTACAAGCATGATGATATGAATCTTTTTCATAGTCTGTTTTTTGTATTATTCTGAAATAAAACGCTCAATGCTATTTTGACTTCAAGATTAAATAATCATGTAAAAACCGTTTGCAAAATTAAGCCAAAAATCAAGACGGATATTTCCATTTAAGGAAATGATTTTAGTGAAAATGACTCATTTCTATTACTTTATGGCTACTGATGCCATGCCCCTATCTTTGCGACAAATTTTATCTCCACATGTTATTCCAGCTTACCGAAGAACAAGAAATGATAAAGCAGGCTGCAAGAGATTTTGCAAAAAATGATTGCTTGCCCGGTGTGATTGAAAGAGACGAAAAACAACAGTTCCCAAAAGAGCAAATTTTAAAATTAGCCGAATTGGGTTTTCTGGGTATGATGGTAGATCCAAAATATGGTGGCGCAGGTATGGACACTATCAGCTATGTACTTGCAATGGAAGAAATAAGTAAAGTAGATGCAAGTGTAAGTGTGGTGATGAGTGTCAACAACAGCTTGGTTTGTTATGGATTGCAGGCTTATGGCAACGAAGAACAAAAACAAAAATACCTTACCCCACTTGCACAGGGGAAAAAAGATGGTGAACTTTATATTGGTGCTTTTATGTTGAGCGAGCCCGAGGCGGGTAGCGATGCTACTTCTCAAAGAACAACTGCAGAAGATAAAGGCGATCATTATTTACTCAATGGAACCAAAAACTGGATAACTAATGGCGGCACAGCTTCTGTTTATCTGGTAATGGCACAAACTGATACATCAAAAGGTTCAAAAGGAATTAACTGCCTTATTGTTGAAAAAAACTGGCCGGGTGTAGTGGTGGCTGCCAAAGAAAACAAATTGGGAATAAGAGGCAGCGATACACATACTGTTATGTTTAATGATGTAAAAGTGCCCAAAGAAAACAGGATTGGAGAAGATGGATTTGGATTTAAGTTTGCGATGAAAACACTTGCCGGTGGTCGTATCGGCATAGCCTCTCAGGCATTGGGAATTGCAAGTGGCGCCTATGAACTGGCAAAAGAATACGCTAAAACAAGAAAGGCTTTTGGTACAGAAATTATGAATCATCAGGCCATTGCATTTAAACTGGCTGATATGGCTACCAAAATAGAAGCAGCCCGTTTGCTTTGTCTCAAATCTGCGTGGGAGAAAGATAACAATCTTGACTATGGTTTAAGTTCATCAATGGCAAAAGTATTTTCATCAGAAACGGCCATGTGGACTGCTGTTGAAGCAGTACAGATTCATGGTGGCTACGGATTTGTAAAAGAATATCATGTAGAAAGACTGATGCGGGACGCAAAAATCACTCAGATTTACGAAGGCACTAGTGAAGTGCAACGCATTGTGATTAGTAGAAGTATTTTAAAGGGTTAATTTTTCAGTTTGCAGCTATTGTATTCATCTATGATATTTTTGATCCTTTGTATTCGCTGATCTCGGGTATTAGCTTCTGTCCAAGTTACCGCTTCATCGTTATTAATCATTTTTTCAACTAATGATTCGCATTTGCTTACCCGCATTGTTACTGCAGTAGAGTTGTTATAATATTCGAAATCAATTGACTCAAGTTTGCTTAACGCTTCATTTGGAAATTTTATACCTACACTGTTATTGACTGTGCCATCACCCGATTGGAATAAACCGCAATCAATCGTGCCATATATCAATTTTACACATACGTTTTGCATGTATTTGTCATTATAATCAATTTTAATATCCCTGAAATAATAGGTTTGTTTAGCAATAATTATAAACTTAATTAAAGCAACATTTAGTTTGGTGTTAGTTTTAAGCAATAGTTTGCCTCCTTTAACTTTTGATTTTTCATAAGTTGTAATTTCTATGAGATCTTCATTAATTCCATCTTTGTTAAATGTTATGTCGCCTTTTATTTCCTGGCCGAGTTTTGTAAAAAGAACTCCCTTGTATTTAGTTTGACCAGATACTATTGAGGAAAAAATAAATAACGAAATAGCAAAGAATACTTGTTTAAGTTTCATGGGTTAAGTTTTATTTTAGAAATTTGCCTCATGTTATTCGTCATAAAATTAAGTATGGCTATTAGTAATAAAATGCTCGTTAATTTTTATGACTCATTTCATGATTTATATTTGGTATTAAATAATTTATCGTTACAAAAAATTTACACCTGAAAAAGGGTATTTAAATATGCCTGTTGATATAAATAATTATAATGCAATATACAAGCAACTCAACGAAAGTAAAGTAACATTGGTGGCGGTTTCTAAAACGAAGCCCGTTGAAGATTTGTTAGCACTTTACCAACTGGGGCAGCGTGATTTTGGTGAAAACTATGTTCAGGAGCTGGTTCAAAAAGCTACAGTGCTTCCGGCTGACATCAAATGGCATTTTATCGGCCATCTTCAAACAAATAAAGTAAAATTAATTATCCCTTTTGTGCAACTCATTCATGGCGTTGACAGTCTGAAACTTTTGAAAGAAATTCAAAAGCAAGCCATAAAAGTTGACAGGGTGATAGACTGTCTGCTTCAGGTGTATATCGCAAAGGAAGAATCAAAGTTTGGACTAGATGCAGCTGAGGTTTTTGAGATTATTGAAGAAGCGAAATCATATGCTAATATTCGTATTTGTGGATTGATGGGAATGGCCAGTTTTACAGAAGATGCGCAAACAATCAGGCAGGAATTTCTTGAGTTAAAATTAATATTTGATGGGGTCGTAAAACAACAAAAAACAATAGCGGAGAATCAACTCCCATGTTTTAATATCTTGTCAATGGGAATGAGTGCTGATTATAAAATTGCGGTAGCAACAGGTACTACAATGGTGCGGATAGGAAGTTTGTTGTTCGGAGAAAGAAAAAAGTAAAACCCAGTTTTGCCGTTTGCCAAATATTAGTTGTAATTTTCCAGATAATACCTTTCCATGAAACAAAAACTCCTCTTTTTTTTATTGGTGCTATCAACAAGTTTGCAAGCACAAAAAACAAGCGATTCTTTATATCGCAATTGCCCGGTATCGGTCGTCGATACTTTGACTGGCAATAATTATTTCATAGAACGACAATCTGCTCAAGTTAAAGTTTATCGTATAAGTGGAGATTTACGCATTGTAGTAGAACAAAGAAATCAGTTTTTTACAATCATGTTTCACTTAAGAAAACTGAAGAATAAAGCAAAATATTCCATTTCCAGTGATGCGGCTGCAAGAGATGAAGTAACTGCAAAATACTCTTTTAAATCGGGAGATGATGTGGCATACATTGATGTAAGTAGCGGGAAAGTTGAAGCCACTTACGATAAAACCACAAAACTTTGGAGAATCAAACTATCTGGCCTTATTTCCAATCTGGGAGAATCCAGAGTCAGCTATTTTAAAGCCAAAGCTGATATAACATTCCCCTGAGAAGCTGGTTAATACTGTTCATTAACTACCGCGGCTTCCACCAGCCTTATGTGGCTTTATGGAAAAAGCAGTTGACTTTCCTTTGGAAATAAATTTTGAACCTTGAGATGCATTTGCCTGATTATTCTTGTTGCCTTTCTTTTTGTTGTTCCCTTTTTGTTGATTGAGTAACGACATATAGTTTCTAGTTTGTACAAATATAACAAACAGGGATGTTCTTTTTTAGATGGAATGATAATCTTTTGTAAAAAGGAATTTTGAAGAGTTACGTTCAGTCAAATTTTCTTGCCCTTCCATTTGCCACTGCGCATATAAAAATATGATAGGGTAAACAATCCTGACCAGTATAACCATTCGCTCATCCATCCATATTCAATCGGCAGGTTAAATACCTCCAGTACCAGATAAACAAATACACAATACAAAACAATAACTGACAGCTCAATGAGAAATGTAACACGACTGTTGCCGGTTCCCGTTATGGCATTTAGCCAAACTGTAGAAAAAGATAATAATACAATGGCAACAGTTACTACTCTCAGCACCGGAATGCCGGCATCTATAAAATCAGCGCCCTGTCCATATATTGAAAGAAAAACCTTTGGAAATAAGTTGATAAGAATTGCAATTGTAATGGCAATACTTGTGCTGATTTTTATAATTCTTTTCATCAACGGAATTACTTCATCATGCTTACCCTGACCTATCAGGTTACTCACCATAGCAGTTGTAGTAGAAGCAAAAGCCCAGGATACACAGGCAATGATACCAAAAGCGACACGCATAACTGCTGAAACAGCCAGAGCCAATTGTCCATGATGTTCAATAAGAATATAAAAAAACTCCCAACTAATAAGGCTGATGGCTAATTGAAATACTAATGGCATCGAAATTGCAGTAATTTGTTTTGCATAAATCTTATTCCATTTCAAATGGCCAAATAATTGAAATCTTTGCCCAATACCTTTTTGCTGAATGACAAGAAAAATTACAAACATCCCTGTAAACTCTGCTATAATAGAAGCAACAGCAGCACCATTAAATCCCATTTCCGGAAAACCCCAATTGCCAAATATCAACAATGCATCTAAAACAATATTCACCACTGTTTCTGCCAGTGTTCCGGCAATCAGGTATCGGCTATTATTGGTACCCACCAATAATGCATTCCGCATTTGATATATATAAAGAAAGGGGAGACCCCATATTCTTATTTTTAAAAATCCGATGGCTTCTTCTGCTCTTTGTGGATCGTGTAACGCATTACGAAGTATAAGCGGTGCTATAAACCAGGTGATGAGAATTCCTGCAGCGGCAACCATCAGTGATATAAAAACACCCTGGCCAAATATCTTTCCTATCTCATCTGGTCTGTTTTCTCCTGCCCGGCGGGCAATCAACGTTTGTAAACCATTATTAAACCCAACTCCAATCATAGCAAAGATGAGATAATAAACACCTGTAAGGCTTATTGCAGCAAGCGACTCTCTGTTATAGTTGCCCAAAAAAATATTGTTAGTAATCAGACTGATTTGTGGTACCAGTATGGCGAGGCTGATGGGCAAAGCAATCTTTAATATCTGACGATTGCCTGTCCCTACCCGTAAATCATTTTGAATAGTAGTTGCTGTCATGTAGAACCGACAAATGTAGTATGAAAAAATTACAGAAGATGAAAAGTAGGTATCTGGTGTTACAACAATTTTGTCTATTATTGCCGGAAATGCATTCGGGTGAAAGAATTATTTCGCATACAAAACAGCAGTGAGCCGGTACAACCTGTTTTACTTTTTCAGGCAAGTGAAAAACATCTGGCCTTCGCCATTACTAATAAAAACGCAACTGAACTTATTGAGCTGGCTTATTGTTCCATTGAAAACATAAATCTGGAACCTTTAAATGAATTTCTAAACCAATATCCTGTTTTAAAAAATCTTCAGTTTTACGATATACAAATTGCGTTTTCGGGTCAACATGCTGTTTTTATACCATCAGCAGAAGCTGAAATGACAGATGCGGAAGTAGTGGTCAAAACTCAGTTTGGTAACTATGATGGAGTTCGTATCGTATCAGAAAAAATTCCTGAATGGCAGCTTTACAATGCTTATGCAGTTGAGAATGTATTATGGGATTGGGTACATACTATTTTCCCGTTCTCAAAGTTCAGACATCAGTCAACTTTATCAGTAAAACAAATGCTGGCTGCAAGCGATGAAGGCTGTTTGCTAGTTGATTTTGGTACATACAGTTTTTCGGTACTTGCTGGAGCGGGTGGCAAAATTTTGTTTTCAAATCATTGTAGTTACACAACGCCTGAAGATGTTTTATTTGTTTTATTAAAAACCTGTCAGCAGTTTTCACTTTCACAACAAACAGTATCAGTTCGGCTATCAGGCTTGATTGATATGCAATCTGCCTTGTATAAAGAATTATTTCAGTATTTCCGAGAAATAACTTTCAGAGAAGCAGGATGGCATACAGGGAATACAGGGAATACAGAATATCCTGCTCACTTCTTTACGTCTTTAAATGATCTGGCAACATGCGTATCATAAGCGGAGAATATGGAGGCCGGCGTTTCAATCCGCCCAATAATATGCCTTATACCCGTCCCACAACGGATGTTGCCAAAGAAGGATTATTCAATGTTATACAGAATAACCTGGAATTTGATGAATTGAAAACACTCAATTTGTTTGGCGGTACAGGAAGCATCAGCTATGAATTGGCCTCTCGTGGCGCTAAAGAACTTACCATTGTTGAAAAGGACAATCAGCTGTATGACTTTATTAAAAAAACCGCTGCGGGATTAAAGATTGAAAATCTGAAAGCAGTGAAAATGGATGTATTTAAATTTATTCAGTTCAATACAGAAAAATTCAATTTCATTTTTGCAGGTCCGCCCTATGCGCTTAACAACATTGATGACCTGCCACTCCTGATTTTTGAAAAACAATTATTAAATCCAAAAGGGTGGTTTGTACTGGAACATACACCCAGAAACGATTACAAAAAATTTCCAAACTACAAAACGGAACGCCATTATGGCACTACTATTTTTTCCATTTTCGTAGCGCCGCAGTCTTAATCCATTTTTTGACCTACCTTTAAGTTTTCTAACACCTCGCTAAGCCAATTATGCTCTCTGGTTTTTTTCTGAAATCTTTCCGTATTTTATTATTGCCATTTACTTTGCTATACTGGCTGGGTATTACTATAAGAAACTGGATGTACAATAAACAAATTTTAAAATCATCCGCTTTCGGCCTTCCTTTAATTGGTGTGGGCAATCTTTCTGCTGGTGGCACTGGTAAATCACCTATGGTAGAGTATCTTGTACGTTTGTTGAAAGATGAATTTCAAATAGCAACATTGAGCCGTGGCTATATGAGAAAAACAAAAGGATATGCATTGGCAAATGAAAACACTTCAGCACTGGAGATTGGCGACGAGCCTATGCAGTTCCATTTAAAATTTCCCGACATATCAGTTGCAGTAGGCGAGCAGCGTATTGAAGCCATTCCGCAATTATTGCACGACAAACCCGGTACGCAATGTATTATTTTAGATGATGTGCTTCAACACCGTGCTATAAAAGCAGGATTGAATATTCTGTTGACAGATTATAACAATCTTTTTACAAGAGATTTTTATTTGCCAACCGGCGATTTAAGAGATTTGAAAAGCAATTACAAACTTGCTGAAATCATTATTGTAACAAAATGCAAACCCGATCTGGCAGTTGATGAAAAACAAAAAATAATTAACGAAATAAAACCATTACAAACACAAAAAATATTTTTTACAACAATAGAATATGGGCAACCCTACCATTTGCTTACTAAAGAATTAAAAGCAATCAGCAGTGAAACTGAAGTATTGCTGGTGACGGGCATTGCCAACCCACGACCGCTAAAGAAAAAAATTGAAACAATAAGTAAAGAATACCAACTTTTGCAATATAGCGATCATCACATTTTTTCTGTTGATGATTTGAATGAAATGAAAGAAAAACTGGCAGCCCTTACAGCTGACGATAAAATATTGCTTACAACGGAGAAAGATGGTGTGCGGCTGTTTAAATTTGGTGATGAATTAAATAATTTACCCATTTACGTTATACCCATTGTGCATAGATTTTTGTTTGATGACGGAAGCGTTTTTGATAATGTGATACTACAATTTGTAAAAAATTTTAATAAAATTTCTGATAAATAATTTATGGGAAGAAAGAATTCGAAAAAAGAAAAAGACCAGAAATAGGGAGTCCGCAGGGCATACATTAAAAGGTGTTCTGGATATTACCCGTTCGGGAATGGGATTTGTAATAATTCCTGAAAGTGAAACTGATATTCTGATCCGTCCTTCAGATTTTAATACTGCATTGCATGGAGATACAGTTCGTATCAGAATAAAACCAGGTGGGGGTCGCCGGTTGCAGGGCGAAGTAATTGAAGTGATACATCGCAAAAGAACAGAATTTATCGGCCGACTGGAAATGAACAAAGCCGGAAAAGATGGAAAAGCATTTGCATTTTTTATTGCAGATATGGACAAGCCGATGCCCGATATCTTTATTCCATTTGATAAATTAAACGGCGCTGTCGATAAGGACAGCGTTGTCGTTCAATTACTGAATTGGGAAAATGGTGATAAAAGACCTATGGGAGAAGTGGTTAGTTTAATGGATGCAGAAAACAGTAATGATGCGGCAATGAAAGAGATTATTCTGGGTGCCGGATTTGCGCTCAATTTTTCAGAAGAAGCAATGGAAGTAGCTGCCCGTATTCCTGATACCATTTCTGAAAATGAAATAAAGAAGAGGAAAGATATCAGACCCATACTCACTTTTACCATTGACCCTGTGGATGCAAAAGATTTTGACGATGCTCTTTCTATAAGAAAAATTGAAAGCGGATTTTATGAAATTGGCGTTCATATTGCCGATGTAAGCCATTACTTAGAGCATGATTCTGTATTGGATAAGGAAGCCTACGAAAGAGCCACTTCGGTTTATCTGCCCGACAGGGTGAATCCAATGTTGCCGGAGCATATTTCAAATTTTTTATGTTCGCTAAGACCAAAAGAAGATAAACTTACTTTCTCTGCCATTTTTCAAATGAATGAAAAAGGCGATGTAAAGCAATATTGGTTAGGCAAAACCATCATTCACTCTGATCGGAGGTTTACCTACGAAGAAGTGCAACAAATTATTGAAGACAAGACCGGTGATAATTCTTCAGAAATTCTTTTATTGAATGACATCGCACAACGTTTGCGCAAGAAACGCTTCAGCAAAGGGGCGATTAATTTTTCTTCTCAGGAAGTAAGATTTCAGTTAAATGAAAAAGGGGATCCCATTGGAATTGTAATAAAGGAAAGTAAGGAATCACATCAGTTGGTTGAAGAGTTTATGCTTTTGGCCAACAGAACGGTTGCTGAAAATATTTCAAAATTAAAATTTAACAATAAGCCTATACCTTTTCCATACAGGATACATGATAATCCTGATGAAGAAAAACTTTTGCCTTTTGCTTCCTTTGCAAAAAAATTTGGTTATAAATTTGATGTTTCTTCGCCTGAAAATATTGCTGCTTCCTTTAATCTGTTGTTGAAAAATGTGCAAGGTCGTCCTGAGCAGCATGTGCTCGAGCAGCTGGGAATACGAACCATGGCCAAAGCAAAATATACAACAGAGAATGTAGGTCACTATGGATTGGGCTTTGAAAATTATTGTCATTTTACTTCTCCTATAAGAAGATACCCCGATATTCAGGTACACCGTATCTTATTAAGTGTTTTGAATAACGCCATATTGATCGATAAAAAATTAGAAGAGAAATGCAAGCATACAAGCGAAAGAGAAAGGGCTGCCATGGAAGCCGAACGGGCTGCTAATAAATACAAGCAAGTACAGTATATGAAACAATTTCTTGGAGAAGATTTTGAAGGTGTCATCTGCGGTGTAGCTTCATTTGGGTTTTGGGTAGAAACTGTGGCTCATAAATGTGAAGGATTAGTTTCAGTTAACAGTTTATTGGAGTATGATGAATTCCGTCATGTAGAATCTGATTATGCTTTAATAGGCAGGCGTAGTGGTAAACAATTCAGAATGGGAGATAAAGTGATGATAAAAGTTGTAGCAGCAAATCTTATTAGAAGGCAGTTGGATTATGAATGGGTAGTAGATGATGAAGTGCCTTTGATGAAAGAAAGTAGAAAAAAAAGAAAAGGATAATTTAAATTGTGCCATGCAATCATTTGAAACCTTAGCAGTACAGTTCAACAATTTTTTTTCCAGACGTCATTTCCCGTTGGAACCTGCTACTTTATATGAACCTAATGAATATTTTTTGCATCAGGGCGGCAAGCGCATTCGTCCGGTGCTTTGCCTTATGGGTAACGAAATGTTTGACGATATCAAAAAGGATGCATGGCATGTAGGAACATCTATTGAATTGTTTCACAACTTTACATTGATACATGATGACATCATGGACAAGGCCCCAGTTAGAAGAGGCAAAGAAACTATTCATGAAAAATTTGGAACGAACACAGCCATTCTTGCCGGCGATGTTATGCTGGTTTCGGCTTATGAAGAATTAAATAAAATTGAGCTGACGTATCTGCGTCCAATCCTTACGCTCTTTAACAAAACGGCAAAAGAAGTTTGCGAGGGACAACAATTGGATATGGATTTTGAAAAAATGGAATCAGTAAGTTTTGATGCCTATATTAAAATGATTGCATTAAAAACCTCTGTAGCGCTGGCGGCAAGTTTACAAACCGGAGCTATTCTGGGTGGTGCAGGTAAAAGAAATCAACATCTTTTATTCGAATTTGGAAGAAAACTTGGAATTGCTTTTCAGATACAGGATGATTATCTGGATGCTTTTGGCGATCCTGTTAAGTTTGGAAAGCAAGTAGGTGGTGATATCCTTGCCAATAAAAAAACATTTCTTCTGATTCATACATTAGAAAGTGCAACAGCTTCACAAAAAAATGAACTAAAGAAATTGCTGCTTAGCAATTCAGATGATAAGATAGCAAGGGTACAGCAATTGTATAAAGATTGCAATGCAGATAGCTGGGCTTTGCAACTCAAGCAACAATATCTAGAAGAAGCTTTATCGCATCTGGAAGATATTGCAGTATTGTCAATAAGAAAAGAACCTCTTAGAGAATTAGCCCATTACCTCATAAGGAGAGAGTATTAAGAAGTTCAACTTATTACCACGCCAATAATGCAAATAGCAATAATTGCAAGATCAATTAAAAGGCTGACTGCAAAAACAGGTATGGTTACTTTAGTAGGCATAGCAGCCAGGTTTGTAATAACACAGGCACCCATTGCTGCAATTGCAAAAGGCCAGAATATAAAATGATTCCCATTCATCTGAATAGCCAGCATAGTAAGAATAGTGGCAACACAGCCATGGCCCACTAAAATTCCTGCGATCCATCCAAAGCGATTTTGCTCTTGTGATTCACACCATTTAATAAAGCGACTCCATAAACCGATGTGTTGTACGTTAGTTGAAATTTCTTGATGATGATATGTTATATGCATAAAAACAATTTTTACAAATTTTTAAAATAGTAGTTCTCGGTTCAATGATTTGAGTACAAATGCAGTATGACTTTCATCAGAAACCCTTTTTTTAGACCATTTATCGTATCGAATTGCGGAATAATTATTTTTTTCCCTATTTTGAACCTTCAAAACCAAAACAGTATGTCTAATCAATTGTTTCGCAAGAAATCAATAACCAAAATTTTAAAAGAAGCTGAAAGCGGTTATGGCGATGGACATGGCAGCGGGCTAAAAAAAGTTTTGGGAGTAAGAGACCTCACTTTTTTTGGAGTAGCTGCAGTTATAGGAGCAGGTATATTTAGCGGCATAGGCAATGCTGCTGCGAACGGCGGGCCCGGAATCGTTTTTCTTTATATTTTTACTTCTATTGCCTGTGGATTTGCTGCACTATGTTATGCTGAGTTTGCATCTACAGTCCCTGTATCGGGGAGTGCTTATACTTATTCATATGTTGCCTTCGGCGAAATTTTTGCCTGGATCATTGGTTGGGATTTATTGATGGAATATGCAATTGGAAATATTGCTGTAGCCATTTCATGGAGCGATTATTTTACCCGTTTAATGACTTCTGCAGGATTGCACATCCCCGACTGGATGACGATGGACTATATAAGTGCTAAAGCAGGAGCCACGGCTGAAGCTGTATCGGCCTGGACGAATGCACCACAAATTTTTGGCTTCAGGATTATTCTTGATATTCCCGCATTATTAATAGTAGCCTTGATTACATATATTGTTTTTGTAGGTATTAAAGAATCAAGAAATGCAAGCAACATTATGGTGATTTTAAAGCTGGCAGTTATTTTCTTGGTTATAGTTTTAGGTGCCTTCTATATCAACCCGGATAACTGGTCGCCATTTACCCCAAATGGATTCGGTGGAATTATGAAAGGAGTTTCAGCTGTATTCTTTGCTTATATTGGTTTTGATGCAATATCGACAACGGCAGAAGAGTGCAAGGACCCGCAACGAGATTTGCCTCGGGGTATGATTTACTCTCTTATCATTTGCACTATTGTATATGTGTTACTCGCTTTAATACTTACTGGAATGGTTAAATATTCCAGCCTGGCTGTTGGCGATCCGCTTGCAATGGTATTTGATGCAAATGGATTAAAAATTATTTCTGGTGTGATAGCAGTAAGTGCTATCGTTGCTACAGCAAGTGTATTATTGGTATTTCAAATGGGGCAACCACGTATATGGATGAGCATGAGCCGCGATGGGCTTTTGCCAAAAATATTTTCAAAAATTCATCCTCGTTATGGTACGCCATCATTCTCAACCATCCTTACGGGATTTGTGGTTGCCATTCCGGCACTATTCTTAAACCTGAATGAAGTCTTTTCATTGACCAGCATCGGTACTTTATTTGCCTTTGTATTAGTATGTGGTGGTGTATTGGTATTGCAACAACAAAAAGACAGGCCAAAAAGTAAGTTTAAAGTACCTTATATAAACGCACAATTTATTTATCCTGCAATGCTGATAGCAGGTATTATTCTCATTGCAAAAGATTATCCTGAGCATTTCTCCAATGATATTTGGACAAAAGAAGCTTGGCCAATGGCAATATTTTGGTTGATTGCAATCGTAATGTCCGTACTGTCATTTATGAAGAAATTGTCATTGATTCCTGTTCTGGGAATGATCAGTTGTCTTTATTTAATGTCACAAGAAACGCATACCGTGTGGATGCGGTTTTTAATCTGGCTGGGCATTGGTTTAGTTATTTACTTCCTTTATAGTTTTAAAAACAGTAAGCTGGCTAAGCAAACAAATTAATCTTATATTAATAATGGTAATGCCGTCACCAAAAGCGTGGCGGCATTCTTATTTTTGTAAGGTGAAATACCAGATTGGCGATAAGGTCTTGATTTTACATTCAGGCGAAGAAGCTGAAGTAGTGGATGTTATTAACGACCAGATGCTGTTGGTTGATGTAAAAGGTGTATCATTTCCTGTTTATATGGATCAGGTGGATTTTCCATATTTCAAAATGTTTACCGAACAAAGAAAACAACCTGCTCTAAAAGAAAAGCAATTTATTGATAATATAAAAAAAGAGAAACAGGGGAGTCATGCTAAAATTGAAGATGGCGTGCGGCTCACTTTTTTACCTGTATTGGAAGCGGGTGCAATGAATGAGGAAGAACTCAATATCAAAGAATTTAAACTTCATGTGGTAAATAATACAAGCACTCCTTATCATTTCATTTATGCACTTCATTTTTTTGGTAAGCCTGATTTTGAATTAAAAAATACTTTACATCCATTTGAAGATTTTTATCTACATGATATTGCTTTTGAAGATTTAAATGATAATCCTTCGTTTGAATTTGAATTTCAACTTGTCAATCCAGATAAAGCAAAAGAAGATTATATTGACAGGGTTGTACGGTTGAAGCCAAAACAGATCTTTGCAAGTCTGCAGAAGCTAAAGGAGAATAATAATGCCACATTCTCTCACTTACTATTTGAGAAGTATCCAGAAAGAAAATTTGAAGAAAGTGTAGAATTGAGCGACAGACTGAAAAGCGGAGCAAAAATATACAATGCCGGTGATAGCCGGCAGCATTTGGAACAGGCTCGCAGTGTTATAGATTTGCATATAGAAAAATTAACAGCTGCATTTAGAGGTATGAGTAATTTTGAAATGCTAAACCTGCAACTCAAAACATTTGATAAATATTATCATTTGTCCGTACTTCACAGGCAGCCTTCACTTATAGTTATTCATGGTATAGGAGAAGGAAAACTTAAAGAAGAAATTCATAATCTACTACGTCAGAAATCTGAAAATATCCGTTTTTCAAACGAATTTCATCCAAGATATGGATTTGGGGCAACTGAGATTAACTTTCAATACTGAATTTAAGGGTTTATTTTTGTGCAGCTACAAGCCAGGCTATCGCTTCTTTATTTTTAGCGCTTCCAGTTGAAAATGAAGGGGAGGAAAGTCCGGACAGCACAGAGCAATGCACCACGCTATAAGCGAGGCTGTTTCGCAAAAACGAAGCAAGAGAAAGTGCCACAGAAAATAACTACCTCGTGAAAACGGGGAAAAGGTGAAAAAGTGAGGTAAAGGCTCACGGTTAGTGTTAGCAATAACACTTACGGGTAAACCTTGCATGCTGAAATGCCACGTATAGTACCGTCAGAGGGCTGCTCGCCCAATCTCAGTGAAAACGGGACAAGGGTACAGGGTAGGCAGATTGATTTCGGTGGGTAACTGCCGAAACAGATAAATGATAGCGCTGATTTATCAGTAACAGAATCCGGCTTATCGGCTTGTAGCTTTTTATTTTAAAAAAAACGATGATGAAATATAGATTTATTTTTTTAACTACGGTTGTTGTATTTACAGTAGTGGCCTGCAATAATTCAGGCAAGAGCAAAAAAACCGAAATTGACTCAACATTAATCAAAGATTCTTTGAATAACGCCGCTAACGAGCGGGATAAAATTGATCCGGTAAGAGATTCTATTCTTTTATCTCTTACTCAAAAAGCTATGCAGCAATTAAAGAGCAATAACTTTGATTCATTGGCATCCTTAGTGGATCCGAAAATGGGTTTAAGGTTTAGCCCTCATGCATTTGTTGATACTGCAAAAGACCAAGTAATATTACCGGCTACACTGGTTAACTGGAAGGATAAGAAAAAGCAACCAGTTATTCACTGGGGTGATAATGATGCAACAGGAGATCCCATTAAACTGACTATTGAGGGGTTTGTAAAGAAGTATATATACGATGCAAATTTTATTAAAGCTGACTCTATAAAAGTCAATCGCTTTATCGGCAGTGGCAATACATTGAATAACCTATTGAATGTTTATAGCGATTGTCACTTCACTGAAAGTTATTTTAAAGGATTTGATAAAAAGTATGAAGGAATGGACTGGCTCAGTCTTCGTCTGGTATTTATGAAATCTGGCGACAAATATTTTCTAGTGGGCATTGTTCATGATGCATGGTCTATTTAATAAATGTATTGCCAATAAAACCACCAAGTTCCATCAGCCAGGCAATGCCTAAATGAACCATTAATCCACCATAAATGGACCGGGTATGATATACGATGACACCCAGAATAATACCCCCAAAATAGGAGCTGATACACTCACCCAATGGTTTTCCAAAATGTATAGCACAATAAAAACAAGCCATTGGTAAAATGCAATCTTTACCTGCCCATTTTAAAAAGGCGAGTACTAAAAACCCACGAAAGAAAAATTCAATATTGATGAAATCAATTCCATAGGAAATTTCGAAACAAAATTTTTTGCCACCAGCTGAATCCGATTTCATATTGAGCTCCGGTAACTGCCTGCATTTTTGGATATACAGCCAGAAAATCTGCCTGGGTAGATGCCAATGCTATAAGAGGAATCATCAACAACAGCAAAAGCCAATAGGGTTTCCAATTGATACCCTTTGAACTAAATCCATAAAAAGGCTGCCTGCCTTTATCCAACCGCAGCCATATTAAATAGACAATGAAAAGGGTAATCAACAATAGTCCGGGCCAGTAAATAACGTGTTGCCAGTAGTTATTTAAATTATAGTCAGATGAAAATCGAATATTAAAATCCAGTGTAAGCTTCAGCGCAAAAATGAGTGGGGCAATAAATAAAAGGAAGATAAATACAGTGTGCCTTAGTAAGTTACTGGGTTTAAAATAGCTAATGATAAGGTAAGGGATAACAAAAGCAACTGCAAAGACTACCAACCACAAGCAAAGTTTAATGAGCAGATTATTTTTTCTGATGCCATCATCCAAATGAAAATAATAATTGAAAAAGATACAGATGGAAATAAAGAATGAAATCGCTGCAAATATTCTTGCATCTTGTTCTTTTACAAATTGTTTGATATAAATTATAATTGTATTCAATCCCCGAAAAATAAAATAAATTATTGGTCTTTAAACTTTCTCACTCCTCCTGCTTCAAAAGTTGTGTTAATAATTTTGAAACCAAAAAAAGTATAGCCATGAAAACAATCTCACTAAACCGGATAACCATTGCCTTATCGGCGATCTTTTTATCCACGTTAATTTTTATTTCTTGTCAAAAAGAAAACAGTACACCACCAGCTCCTTCCGATGGTTTGACAGATGAACAAGCCGCCACTTACTCTGATGAAAGTGCACAGGCCGAAGCTAGTTTTGATGATGCAGACAATGTAGCCTTTATTGCTGCAGATGAAGAAGGAAATGCAGGAGGTTTTGGGTTTGAGGGTCGTAGCGCTTCAGGCGTAGCCGGTCGCCCATATCTTCCCCGTTTTTTTGAATTGCGTCAGCGTATTGGCGATTGTGCCACCATTACTGTTACACCCAACGACAGTACTTATCCTAAAACAGTTACCATTGATTTTGGTGACAGCTGTGTAGGTAACGATGGAAAAGTAAGAAAAGGAAAACTGGTATTGCATTTTACAGCACCAGTGCGTCATCCGGGTTCAGTAGTTACACTTACGTTTGTAAACTACTATGTTAACAACATTCACATTGAAGGAACAAAAATTTTCCGCAATCTTTCTGAACCTCCTGCGCTTATTAAATGGAGCATTGAAACACTGAACGGTAAAGTAACTTTCCCCAATGGAAGAGGTTATATGTACGATGGTATTAAAACGGTAAAACAAATTGCAGGAATGAACACAAATACTGTATTGGACGATGTTTACCAGATAACCGGAAACTCAAAAACAGTATTCAACAATGGATTGACCATTAAGTTGAGAGTACTTGATCCAATAATCAAAAAAGTGGTTTGCCCTTGGAGAAGTGAAGGAACACTTGGAATACAAATCAATAACAGAGAATTGAAGTTGGATTATGGTTTTCCTAACAATGGTAACTGCGATAACAAAGCATTGCTTACCTGGAACAATGGTAATAATCAAAGAGTAATCATTCTGCCCTAAGCATTGATTATATATTAAGCACAAAACCCTTTCGGATTTCCGAAAGGGTTTTTTCTTTAAAAGCACATGATGTGATAGCTGATGTTTTTTCAAAAATATTATACTTCATGTTGAAATCAAACCCTCATCGGGGCGACATGTTGGATGACATTAATCTTTAGTCCATCATTTTTTTTTCAAAATGAATTATCCTGTTAAGATGTTTTTTTTGTTTGTGAAGTAATGTGTTATCCGATAAAAGTAATTTATTACATTATCCAAACCCTCATCGGGTTGACATGTTGGATGACATTAATCTTTAGTCCATCCTTTTTTTTCAAAATGAATTATCCTGTTAAAATGTTTTTTTTGTTTGTGAAGTGATGTGTTATCCGATAAAAGTAATTTATTACATTATCCAAAGCCCCATCGGGGCGACATGTTGGTAGCAAAAGTTTGTATGTGAACGCAAGTCCCGTAGGGACTACATATATTTTCCATTGTTATAATTGACAAGGTATAATAGTAAGATTTTCGAAACCTGATATAATTTTGATTGCCAAAAATTAATTAATGAAACATTTCCATTGCATTAGTGCCAAAATGATGTTATCACAATCTTCCATTTTTTTTGAAAGACGCTCTTAATAATTCCAAAAAAACAAAAAAGCCATATCTGAAACATGTCTGATATGGCCTTCTCTTTACAGTTAGTCTTTATCCTTTATTCGAAATGGTAAGAAACCAAAGTAGAAATTTTTTGTAATGCAAGATAACGTGAACCTGGAGGCACCATTTCTTGTACGTATCTGATAACGCCGATGCCTGGTTTCATAAAAATCTGATCTTTACGATAATTGCGTGCATTCTTTTCAAAATATAAACAATCGTTGAAAGTGCCTGCCGAAGTAGTAACTGGCGATTTAAGCTTTAATGATTTGCCAATGGCCGCCGCATCTTCAAAACTAGTTTGATAACGAATGGAGTCTCCTTCAAACATTCCATATTCTTTGCGCACATCTTTAACTCCGGTTGTAAACATTCTGTCTGTCATACCAAAAAAACTGGAATCGTTGACATAAAGCCACTGAGGAAGACCCACTTCAATATTGGACTGCCACCAAACTAACCCATCACTCAAAGATTTCTTTTGGATTGAAAAATGTAAGGTGTCCATTTGTGTTTTCAGGAAAACCCCATCAATAAATATAGAATCCTGATAAATCCAATAATTTTTTGGAGCCAAAGGCATTAAACCACAATGTTTGGTAGTGCAATTGTAGGTAACCACAGAATCTGAATCATAAGATTTCCCCGAAGGGTTTGCCGTTTGTAATTCGCATTCCTGTTTGGCAACAAGAGTATCCAGAATATAGTCCGTTTTTTTGCAGGCTGCAAATAAAACGCTTCCGGTAAATAAAGAAAGTAATGTTTTTTTCAAAGGTGTCCGATTTATCCGTTAGGGGACACAAAATAGAAAGCAGTTTTTAAATCTCATAGCTTTTACTAAGAAATTTTACGATTTTGATGTATCGTAATTTCTGCAATTCTTCTATTTTTAATCAAAAACACCGCTTTTTTTGAATAATAATGTTGATAACTGTAATAAGTGAGCATTTTTTATCCCGATCAATTAAAAATATTTTTGAAAAACTGCTTCATATCGTTCCATGAGGCACTGTCTGCAGCCGGGTTATATTCAATAGACATATTATATTTCTTGCCAATTTCAGTAGAATTTGGGTTGGTGAAAGAGTGTGTAGCACCTTCATAAACTTTTAATTCATACTTAGCGCCAATTGAATCCATTTGTTTTTTGAAAACGGCGACCTCTTCTATAGGAACATAGGGATCGGCACCACCTTGGCAAACTAATACAGATGCTTTTAGCAAAGATTTATCAGGTGTTACACCAACTACATTTCCATGAAAACTCACCACGCCTTTTAAATTTTCACCAAGGCGGGCAAGGTTCAAAACCTGAGCGCCGCCAAAACAATAGCCAATGGCTGCAATGTTATTTGTATCAGTTTGGGTAAATCCTTTTATTTTTTCTAAAGCTGCATTAAATATGGGAAGAGCAATTTCAGGATTGGCATAAAATGGACTGGCCAGCGCTTCGGCTGCTGTGGGGTCGTTGCCCATTTTATTATCGCCATACATATCCACTGCCATAGCCATGTATCCTAGCTTAGCCAGTTCTCTGGCCCTCATTTTGGCATAGTCATTCAATCCCCACCATTCGTGTATGACCATTACAACAGGCCGTGGTCCTTTTATATTATCATCGTACACCACAAAATTATTTCGGGTAGTGCTGTCAAATGTATAGCTTACCATTTCTTCTTTTAGATTATATGCTTGCATTTTTTTCTCGTTTTGATTGTTTTGATTGCACGATGCAAATAGTATAATTATTAAGCTTATTAAATATTGTATTTTCATCTCGAAAGAATTTTTTCAAATCAAAGTTGAGAAAAAAAGGGGAAACGGCATTTTATACATTTGCTGCTTGTAAAATCAATACATACGATTTAATAAATTTTGCATGAGGCTATTTCATTAACTTTGCGCCACTATGACAATAGAAAAATTACAGGATATGCGGTCCCGCATTGTCGGGATAAGGAGGTTTCTTTGACGTTGATAACCGCAATGCTAAAATCGAAAATGATAAACAACTTTCATTAAGCCCTGGTTTTTGGGATGATAATGCAAGGGCAACTTCTATACTGAAAGAAATAAAGCTAAATGAGTATTGGGTAAATCTATATGATGATACCAATAATGCAGTTGAAGATTTTGCCGTACTTTTTGAATTCTGGAAATCGGGTGATGCTACTGAAGATGAAACTCAGGAAGCTTATGATAAAGCCTTAGCCGTTTTGGATGACACCGAATTTAAAGCCACACTCAACGAACCGGAAGATGAATTGCCCGGTGTATTACAAATTAATGCAGGAGCCGGTGGTACCGAAAGTCAGGACTGGGCCGAAATGCTTGCCCGTATGTACAGAATGTATGGTGAAAAGCAGGGATGGAAAGTAACCGAGCTGGATTGGCAATGGGGTGATGGTGCCGGAATAAAAACCTGTACACTTCAGTTTGACGGACCCTTCGCTTATGGATTTTTAAAAGCAGAAAATGGTGTTCATAGATTGGTTCGTATTTCACCATTTGACAGTAATGCAAGAAGGCATACATCATTTGTAAGTGTATATGTTTATCCGTTGGTTGATGATTCTATAGAAATTGAAATCAAGCCGGCCGATGTAAAAATGGAAACATCGCGAAGCGGAGGAGCAGGTGGACAAAATGTAAATAAAGTTGAAACCAAAGTACAGCTCACACATATTCCCACAGGTATCGTGGTAGTTTGTCAGCAAGACCGTACACAGTTGGGCAACCGAGAGCTGGCCATGCAAATGCTGAGAAGCCGTTTATTTGAACTGGAATTGCAAAAAAGAAATGCAATAAAAGATGCCAATAATGCTAAAAAGAAAAAAATAGAGTGGGGCAGTCAGATACGCAGCTATGTATTTCATCCATATAAAATGATTAAAGATCATCGTACCGATTACGAAACAGGAAATATACAACCTGTAATGGATGGGGAACTGGATGGTTTTATTAAAGCGTATTTGATGAGTGAGAAGGAGACAGAGAGTTAAATAACGGCACACCTATCCATAAATCAACCAAAAGGAGTATTTTAGAAGCAGGCCACCAACATAATTTTAACCATTAAATTGGCTGCATCTGAAAAAATATCTTTCCATAATTTTATTACTACACTGTTTTCAAACCTTCTCGCAGTTTGCTGAAAAAGATTCGCTGGTACAGGTGATTAACTCTGCTGCGCATGATTCAATTAAGAGTGATGCGCTGAATGAGTTTGCCTTTTATATGTTTGATTACAATGTAGATTCATCAATCATTTTGGCAAAACAAGCAGAGGAAATTGCTCTAAGTATTGGGAATCATCAACAATTGTCCAGAGCCTTTAAAAATATTGGTATTAGCTATGATATCAAAGGCAAAACAGACTCAGCTCTACTGTACTTGGATAAGGCTTTGAAAATTGCAACTGAATTTCAGATACATCCAACATTGGCTAATATCATTACGGACATTGCAAATGCTTATTATGCTTCCGGTAACTATGAACTGGCGCTTCGTCATCATTTTGAAGCCCTTCACCTTCGAGAAGGCTATAAAACCAAAAAAGAAATAGCCCAAACATATAACAATCTGGCCCTGGTTTATCGCTCCCGAAAAGATTACTCCAATGCCGTTAAGTATAACCAGCTTTCGTTGGGTATAAAAATGCAGCTGGGTAATAAACAAGGTATTGTAAACTCATCTATCAATTTGGGTTCATGCTATCAATACATGTATAAGTATGACAGTGCCTTGTACTACGCTAAGCAAGTAATGGAACTGGCCTTTGTGCCGCAGGATGTGCATGAGGGGAAGGCAAACTACGCCTCAGCACTAATCGGGTTAAAAAGATATGCAGAAGCAGAAAAGATATTTACAGCACTTTTTCCAGTGTTAGATAAAGACGAAGAGCAAGCCGCATACATTAGTTGCCAGCAAGGCTTAGGCACTATTGCATTAGCACAAGGGAAAACAGAAGCGGCTATAAATTTTTTTAATGAAGGCGTTTTTTATGCCCGGCAGTATAACGACCGGGAGTTTGTAGCAGCTTTTTATAGCCAGTTGGCCAAGGCGTACAGCAGTAATAACGATTACGGTAATGCCTACCGCTATAACTTGATGGAACAATCGCTGCGTGATAGTTTATTGAATGATGAAAATATCAGGCAAATAAATGAAATGAATGCAGTGTATGAAAAGGATAAGCAGCAGCAGCAGATAGGTGTACTAACCGACCAGGTATCTGTAAGCGAACAGAAAGCTGAACGAAGCAAACAGCAACGGAACCTTTTTTTACTGGCCTCTGTTTTCTCAATGGCTCTTGCTGCAGTAGTATTATATGCTTACAGCAATAACCGGAAAAAGAATAAACTGTTATTGGTTCAAAAGCAACAAATAGAACAATCGTTAAAAGAAAAGGAAGTGCTGATGCGGGAAATACACCACAGGGTAAAAAATAACTTACAGGTAGTTACCAGTTTGCTCAACCTGCAATCGCATTACATAGAGGATGAGAAAGCCTATTCGGCGGTGCAAGCCGGAGAAACCGGGTGCAGTCTATGGCGCTGATTCACCAGTTTTTGTACAGAGATGTAGGGAACCTTACATCGCTGCATATAAAAGATTATATACAAGAGTTATTGGCACATATAGAAGATACGAACCTGAAAGCAGGAACTATGGTAACGCTGGAGCAACATGCAGATGATGTGAAACTAGACATAGATACCGTGGTGCCGCTGGGATTAATTATAAACGAACTGGTAACCAATGCTTACAAGTATGCTTTTGAAGGAAGAGCTGAAGGACATATAAGGGTAAGCTTTACCCGGCAGCCGGATACCAATGGCTATTTACTGCGGGTAGCCGATGATGGGAAGGGGATGATAGAAAACCCGCTGCTTAGAAAAACATATTCCTTCGGTTACAGAATGATAAAAGCATTCAGTGAAAAGTTGGAGGCAAAACTTTCGATAGACACACAACAGGGAACGATAGTCTCGTTATTTATTCCTTTTGTAAAAAATAAAGGGCATGAGTGAAGTAAACGTATTAATAGTGGAAGATGAGCCCATGGTGGCAGAAGATATTGCAGAAGCGCTCAATAATATTGACTTCAAAGTGTCGGCAGTGGTGTATTCTGAAAAAGCAGCTATGGAAGAACTTTTACAAAACACTCCCGATATTGTCATACTGGATATAAACCTAAAGAACGGAAAAGAAGGCATACAGATTGCAGAAGAAATAAACCGCCGCTACCATATTCCTTTTGTTTATTTGACAGCCTATTCTGATAAGCTAACATTGGAGATGGCGCAGCATACACAGCCTGCCGGTTATTTAGTAAAACCATTTACAGAAAAAAATCTTTTTGCTACGTTGCAATTGGCCCTGCTGAATCATGGAAAAAGATTGAAGGATAATTTTTCTTTGCCGCCGTTGGAGAAGATAAATTGTAAATTAACTGCACCACTTAGCGACAGGGAGTATGATCTGCTATGTAAAATCTTTGAAGGCCTTACCACCAAGCAAATGGCGGAGAAATTGTTTATTGCAGTAAGTACCGTTAAAACGCATATCCGCAATATTTATCTCAAACTTGATGTTATTAACCGCAGCGGTGCTATAGCCCGCATCCGGGAATTAGTGCTGCGATAGTCCTAAAATCATCCTTTTGGTGGATACGCCGCCACAGTTTATATTAGATTTTTATTGCCATAAAAACACTACTATGAACCTACGATTAATTTTCGCCTTTCTTGCTATCCTGGTCAATAACAGCAGCGTAAATGCACAATTATCTGTTGTAAAATTTTCGGTGCCCAAAGCGGCCAATAGTACAGAGTGGGATAGTGCCCCTTCTGGAAGTACCTGGCCTTGCTATACTAAAACAGTAAAGCTGCGGGTAAACCTTACCCGAAATGGAGGCGATGGCTATGCCGGTAAAAAAATATTTGTGCAAACAAAAATTCTTAGCCCGCAAACACAAGCTGAATTGAAAACAAAAATGGATGTGTTTACCATCAGCCCGAAAAATGAAGGAAAGTTTCTGGAGTATTTTATTGTGGACTATTCTTTTGATGGTACGCCAAACCTGCCTACGAATATTCCTTCCTGTTTGCTTAAAATAGAAGTAAGGATAGATGATGTGGCACTTGCAACTGTTACAAAAAAATATAAGTACGAGTAAACTGTAAGCATTAACCATTTACCAAAATATATACCAAATGAAGCGTTTAATAATCACTTCTGTTATTACTTTTTTCAGTCTTGCCATTGTCGGACAAACCCTCTCTTCAGAAGCAAAGCTGGCGGTGAATACTATTTCCACTCTGCTTCCACGTATGCAGATGAATGAGCAATACACACAGCCCATTGCCCCGGAAGCCTTTGCAAAAGTAAGGGGCGATTGGGATGCCTTTAATACACTGCATACTGAAGTTGTCAATGCCTGGAATAAAATTCCAAAAACTGAATACAACCATCCAGAAGTGCAGGCCGTACGTAAACCTCTGTCCGAAAGAATTGCTTTCTTTCAAAAATGGACAACACAACTGAAGGCTACACAAAAAATGATAAATGATAACCCGGCGGCTTATGCAGCACCCACACCTGTATTATCAGAAACAGGCAGAAAAAAATTGGCTGAGGCTACGCCGCTTCTCGCTGCAATTGAAATTAGAAAAGAGTTCGCCGGCATACTAACGCCGTTGCATTATGTGCCTGCCTGCGAATGGTACTTAAAAACAAAAGGGAATTTTAATAGTGCATCTAAATTGTTGAACTCATTAGGAAAATTAGAACGGCCACATGCCGACGCATTGGTGGTGGAAGAAAAAGTGCTGGAGATACAGTCCATCTTTTTAAATGTACAAAACCAGTTAAAGGCAGTAGGTGTAGCACAAGCCAACAGCGGCCTTCGTAAAATGTGGTATGATGATGTACAGCAATATAAAGATGCGGTGCTGATTTTTGCAGATGTACTAGGATTTGATTTACCGCAGAACACCAGTAACTCATGGACCTTGTTCGAACTAAAACCGGAGAACTATGAGCAAACGATGAAAGATTTAGAAAACTTAGCTGGCCTAATGTCGGGTACGTATAATGATGTGGTGGACAATCTTTCCAACCCATTTATGACGTTGGATAACTCACCCTGTGTGTACCGCTTAGTATCGGTAAACAGAAAAGCTCTATTACCTGAAGTCGTTAAACTATCAGCCTTTCGTTTTATGACGAATGCTATGCACGGTGCACCCCGCATAGAAGATTTAGAAAAAGATGAAGGCTGGATGGATGGTGGCTTTACCCCTGCAGAGAGTAAAAAGAAACTGGCCGAAATAAAATCAAGATTTATACCGGTGCTTAAAAAATCAGGCATTTCTGAAAAAGAAGCCGGGCTTGATAAATTAGATACAGCCTACAATGGCTTTTGGAGAAGGGCAGAAGAATTGGCACCACGATGGGAATTTCCAACTGACGCCAATGCCGCAGGCGATGCAAGAGCAAAAACACTTTTTACTAATGAAATAAAAGCAGCATACCCTGGCGTACAAATCATCAAACTAGGTTTTGCATGGGATGCCAAGTGGACGGTTTATTTAAATGAATTCAATCAACCTAAGCACCGCACGATTGGCACTACAGCATTAATAAAAATACCGGGGGATAAATTTTACACTGCGTGGCGTTTACTTTTCAATGAAGATTATGCGGGAGGCGGTAAATTTTCCGGTGGCAGTGTTCAATGGCTGAAATGGAGATGGCAGGGAAACAAATAAGCACAGTTCAATTTAAATATGAAGCAAAAGACAAGGCAGGCTAAGCCGTGAATTAATAATATTTAATCTCGCCATACATTGTATGAGGTAATGGTTTTTTTATTCTTCAATCAAACCTACCTTTGCTGCATAAATTTTTATTTATGCAAATTGGCACTTTCTCTTACCCGATGCCGGTAAACGAGCCGGTTCTTTCTTATGCACCAAACAGCCCTGAAAGGAAAAGGCTGAAAGAAGTATTGGCTGAACTGAAGAAACTGGAAATAGATGTCCCCATGTATATTGGCAGTAAAGAAGTGAGAACAAGTAAGAAAGTGGCCATGCACCCACCGCATGAAACCAAACATACACTCGGTTATTTTCATGCAGGAGAAGAAAAGCATGTACACCAGGCCATAGAAGCCGCCCTCGCTGCAAAAGATAACTGGGCAGCCATGAGCTGGGAAAACCGTGCAGGCATTTTTTTAAAAGCTGCCGATTTAATGGCAACGAAATATCGCCCCTACATGAATGGTACTACCATGCTGGGACAAAGTAAAAACGCTTTTCAGGCAGAAATAGATGCAGCATGTGAGTTGATAGATTTTCTACGCTTCAATGTTCATTTCCTTTCAGAAATTTATAAACAACAACCCATCAGCGGAGCCGGTATGCACAATAGAATGGAGTATCGGCCGCTCGAAGGTTTTGTTCTGGCTGTTACGCCTTTCAATTTTACAGCCATTGGCGGCAACCTGCCCACCTCTGCTGCCATGTGTGGCAATGTGGTGGTGTGGAAGCCAGCCAATACACAAGTGTATTCTGCACAAATGACCATGCGAATTTTAAAAGAAGCCGGCTTGCCCGATGGAGTTATCAATTTGATTTATGTAGATGGCCCTACGATTGGTAAGGTTTGTTTTAATCATTGAGATTTTGCTGGAGTACATTTTACAGGTTCTACCGGTGTGTTTAATAATATGTGGGAAACAATTGGGAAGAATATGCCAAACTATAAATCATATCCACGCATAGTAGGTGAGACAGGTGGAAAGGATTTTGTAGTAGCACATAAATCAGCCGACCCCGATGTAGTTGCAACTGCCTTGCTTCGTGGTGCTTTTGAATTTCAGGGGCAAAAATGCTCCGCAGCATCAAGAGCTTACATCCCATCCAATATAGCGGAAGAAGTAAAAAAGAAATTGATTGCAGGTGTAAAAAGTTTTAAAATGGGCTCGGTGGAAGATTTTACCAATTTCATCAATGCAGTGATAGATGAAAAAAGTTTTAATAATATCAAACGATATATTGATCAGGCAAAAAAAGATCCAAAGGCTGAAATATGGGTAGGTGGTAAATGCGATAGTAAAGAAGGATGGTTTGTACAACCCACCATTATACAGGCAAAAGATCCCAAGTATGTAACCATGTGCGAAGAAATTTTTGGGCCTGTGCTTACCGTTTATATTTATCCAGCTAACAGTTTTGAAAAAACGCTTGAACTGGTTGACAAAACTTCTCCTTATGCACTAACGGGGGCCATCATTGCGCAAGACAGGCAGGCGGTTGAGCTGGCAACCAACAAACTAAGGAATGCTGCAGGTAATTTTTATATTAATGATAAACCAACGGGTGCAGTGGTAGGACAGCAGCCTTTTGGCGGTGCCAGGGCAAGCGGTACCAATGACAAGGCAGGTAGTATCTTGAATCTTTACCGCTGGTTAAGTGCCCGCACGATTAAAGAAACTTTTAATCCGCCAACTCAATATGGTTATCCTTTTATGCAGGAAAAATAAGCACAACCTAAAAATCAGCAATGCAAATATTGTTCAAACCGGAAAAATTATCCGAACTTATTCATTCGCTTTCAAAATCTTTATTTGAAACACATAATGATTTTAGTAGCATTGTTTTTGTCGGCATACAACAAGGAGGAGCTGTATTAGGCGAACAAATCATTTCTGAATTAAAACTTTTGGCTCCTGAACAGTCTATTGATTATGGTAAATTAGACATTACTTTTTATCGCGATGATATTCGCAAAGAAATTCTGGCACCCGATACCATGCACATGCCCTTCGATATTGAAAACAAAACGGTGATATTGATTGATGATGTACTTTTTACAGGAAGAACCATTAAAGCCGCATTGGATACACTTCTTGATTATGGACGCCCCGCTAAAGTTGAACTGTGTGTTTTGATTGACCGAAAAGAACATCGCCAGTTTCCTATTCAGGCCGATTACGTAGGCACAACCATAAAAACACAAAAATCGGATAAAGTAAAACTGATTAATAATGAAGTGGTGCTGATTTCGGGAGAGGAGGGATGAACATAAGTGTAAGGTTAAGATTAAGATTAAGGTAAAGGTTAAGGTTAAGGACAAAAGATAAGTAGGAGAAGGAGGAATGGTTAAAGATGTAGAATATCTCTCAATAAAAAATTTCTAATTAAAATTTTACTAAGTTCCCTTAATTTTGCTTTTTAATGCAACTATCCACACGACATCTACTCGGCATTAAAGACCTTAACAAAGAAGACATTTCATTAATTCTCTCAACAGCCGCTCAGTTTAAAGAAGTGCTGCAAAGACCTGTAAAAAAAGTACCCTCACTACGTGATGTAACGATTGTCAATCTTTTTTACGAAAATTCTACCCGCACAAGGTTCTCATTTGAACTGGCTGAAAAAAGGCTGAGTGCCGATACGATCAATTTCGCAGCCTCAGGCTCATCTGCAGCCAAAGGAGAAACGCTCTTAGATACAGTGCAGAATATTCTTTCTATGAAAGTGGATATGGTAGTAATGCGGCACAGTGCAAGCGGTGCTCCTCATTTTTTAGCACAACATATACCTGCTGCCATTATCAACGCAGGCGATGGCATCAATGAACATCCCACTCAGGCCTTATTAGATGCATTTTCCATTCAAGAAAAAATGGGGAAATTAGAGGGTGTTAAAGTGGCCATCATTGGCGACATTATGCACAGTCGTGTTGCACAAAGCAATATCTATCTGTTGAATAAAATGGGTGCTAAGGTTACGGTATGTGGTCCGCCTACATTAATTCCAAAGTATATTCAACAGGCTTTTGGTGTTCAGGTTAGTTACAATTTAAAAGAAACATTAGAATGGTGCGATGTGGCCAATGTGTTGCGCATACAATTAGAAAGACAAAATCAGGTTTTATTTTCATCGCTGCGTGAATACAATATTTCCTATGGTATTAATAAAAAATTATTGGATAATTTGAAAAACGAAATCGTAATCATGCATCCCGGGCCTATAAACCGTGGCGTGGAAATTGACAGCGATGTGGCAGACAGCAAACAATCCATTATCTTGCAACAGGTAGAAAATGGAGTTGCCGTTAGGATGGCAGTCTTATATCTACTATCAGGAAAAAATTAATTTTACTATTTAAAAAGTTGCTATGCGTATATGTTTATTTCCGGGCACTTTTGATCCTGTTACGCTGGGGCATGTGGATATTATAAATAGGGCATTGCCATTATTTGATAAAATCATTGTAGGTATTGGGTTAAATGCGGCAAAGGCACCCATGTTTACTCCCGAACAAAGATTACAATGGATCAAAGACATTTACAAAGATGAAGAAAGAGTATCCGGCGCTGTTTATGAAGGACTGACAATTGATTTTTGTCAGCAATTGGGAGCCAGATTTATTCTACGTGGCATTCGTTATGTTAGCGATTTTGAATATGAAAAAACAATTGCTGATGCCAATCGTACGCTGGATAAAACGATAGAAACAATTTTTCTTACCGGCGAGCCAAAATATACATCTGTAGCATCTACCATTGTACGAGATATCATACGCAATGGTGGTAATGCCAGTCCATTTCTTCCTGATGCAGTTTACAAATCACTTATTAAATAAATTATGGCAATTTGGTTTCACAAAGAAATTCCACTTTCCTTGCTTGCACATTTTGGAAAAGGAACGATGACGGAATTTTTGGGATTTGAATGGGTAGAGATTGGAGATGATTTTCTGAAAGCTAAAATTCCAGTGGATCACCGCACCATTCAGTCTTATGGTTTGCTGCATGGAGGTGCTTCTTGTGTATTGGCAGAAACGGTGGGCAGCGTAGCTTCCACATTAGTTGTAGATCCTGAAAAATTTATTTGCGTAGGACTTGAAATAAATGCAAATCATATTCGCGGTGTAAGGTCTGGTTTTGTTACTGCAACGGCCACGCCTTTACATTTAGGGAGCAGTACACATGTATGGGACATAAAACTGCACGATGAAGAGGGCAGATTGACCTGTGTAAGCAGACATACTGTTGCGGTTTTACCAAAAAAAGAAAAGTAAAAGAAGTTTTCAAAACAATTAGATAGCCGCCCGCTTCAGCACATCAACAACGGAAGGAAAACTTTCACTATAATATTGTATTAAGTCTTGAGGCTTCACCCATTTTATTTCATGTATATCCTCTTCAGTTTGAGGTACTGGTTTTTCTTCACCACTTGCCTTCATCCAATACCAATGCGATTCTTTTAAAATAAATCTTGAACCTTCGTGATAGGTATGATAAGTAATCATGAGCGGGCCATCCAAATTAATATTCATTAATCCTGTTTCTTCCTGTACCTCCCGCAGTGCACAAGCTTCTATGGTTTCTCCTTTATCTAATTTGCCTTTAGGCAAATCCCATTTTCCACGGCGAAATATGAGCAGGACTTCATTTTTTTCATTTTGAACCAATCCGCCGCCTGCCGTTATCAGTGTAAATTTTTTCTTAAAGGCTTTAAACAATTCTGGAAAAGATGGATGAAAAAAAACGCCTGCCTTCACTTTTTCAAGTTGCATCTCATGAATCATTGTTTTAACTGTATGTGCATCTAACTCATCTATGAAAATAGTATCATCATAATGAATAAGCGGCTCAATAAGCTGATCTATTTCATCGCAGAGAAAAAGGGGCTTGTTGTCAAAATAAATTACTTGATACATAAATTGATGGCAGTAAGTTTGAAAGCAATTATTCTTTTCAACTTAAAATTACTGAATATAATTTCAATTAACATCCCGAGTATTTCAAACTAAATGGGCAAAAGGAACCCTGTATCTTTGCTTTATGTCAGATGCTAAAGCCGTTGCAGAAAAATTATTACAGATTAAAGCAGTAAAACTAAATCCAGAACAGCCTTTTGTATGGGCAAGTGGCTGGAAAAGCCCCATTTATTGCGACAATAGAAAGGTGCTGTCTTTTCCATTCATTCGTGATTTTATCAAATCGGAAATGTGTAACCTGGTTTTTGAAAAATTTCCAGATGCAGAAATTTTAGCAGGTGTGGCTACCGCTGGCATTGCATGGGGTGCGATGGTTGCCGACCAGCTGAAACTGCCTTATATCTATGTGAGACCTAAACCGAAAGAACATGGATTGGGCAATCAGATTGAAGGATACTACGAAGCAGGAAAAAAATGTGTGGTGATTGAGGATCTGGTTTCTACCGGCAAGAGCAGTTTGCAGGTTGTTGATGTTTTGAAAAATTGCGGATTGGAAGTTTCAGGCATGGTTTCCATTTTTACTTATGGATTTAATATTGCAACCGAGTCTTTCCAAAAAGCATCATTACTTTATTATTCATTGACGGATTATTCAGCCTTAGTTGATCTGGCAATCTCAAAAAAAATGATTCCAAATGAACATCAGGAGTTATTGATGAAATGGAGAGAAAATCCGGCGGAATGGGGCCAGCTTTAATTTTTTTAAAATGAAAAAATTTTATTTTGTTTTAATGAGTATGATGATAGCAACTTCAATTGTAAATGCACAATTGATTCCCAAAAAGGATCGTGTTGATACCATCATTAAAACGCCCAATGCGCTTTGCGTAATGTGTAAAACAAGAATTGAAAGTTATTTGAAGCAATATGATGGAATTACAGATGTCATTGTGAATTTCAAAAAAGGAGAAACCCGTGTTAAGTTTATCAAAGACAGAATTAATATTGAAGAAATAAAAGCCTATATCGCAAATTGCGGATATGATGCTGATGATGTACCTGCTGCTGAAGATATGTATCTCCGGCTTCCCATTAGTTGCAAAAAACCGGAAGATGGGGGAGGGCATCCTAAGCCTAAAACAACAATACCGGCACCGAAAAAAAATCTCCAATAAATAAAATAGTTAGCATTGGATTTCAGCGTTTGAAATCTTTTTTTTCAATCAGTGAAATTAAAATGCCGCCCCTACGGGGCTCAAAGTGAGCTGGGCTTTTGTTTATTACCAAAATATCGTCCCGCTGGGGCTGAATGGTTATTGGAATCTGTCAGTCGTATCTTGTATAAAGCAGAAACAAATGTTTCAATTTCTGATCTGGAATATATTCAGAGAATTTTTATTTCTCTTTCAAGTGGACACTTTACGCTCATCTATATTTTTTTGAAATTCATCAAGCCCTGTCGGGGCAACAATTTGGTAGATAAAAGGTTTTTGTTTTAATCATCAACCCCATTGGGGCGACATTATTATTTTAATCGAAATTTTTCAAGAGTTAAATTATCCTCAGAAGTACAACAATTGCTAAAAAACAAAGAATAAAAAAGGCTTCAAATTTTTGAAGCCTTTTTGTATAAAAAATTAAATAAAATTAATTGCGTTGCAACTTAGACAACAATCTCAAAATTTCAAGATACAACCATACAATTGTAACCAACAAACCAAAAGCACAATACCATTCCATATATTTTGGTGCTTGGCTTTCAATTCCCTTTTCTACTGTATCAAAGTCCAGTAACAGATTAAAAGCAGCAAGTCCTGTAACTAAGATAGAAAAGCCAATACTCAAAGGTGTGGCTGAATTCGTAAGAGAAAACCCTAAGGCACTACCAAAAATGCTGAATGCGATCCATTGAATCAAATAGAATGCACCTATGGCAATTGTGGCTATTGTAACAATCGTTCTCAGCTTTCCGGTAACACGAATAATCTTATATCAATAAATTAAAAACATCACTAACACTACTAATAAAGTGAGTGCTACAGCCTGCATGGGCAGCCCCTTAAGTTGCATATTGTAGATAGCTGATATGGAGCCTACAAATAATCCTTCAAGTATTGCATAGGCAGGAGCTATATAAGCCCCCCATCCCTTTTTAAACATCATTACCAATGCAAGGGCTAATCCTCCAAAAACACCAATCATCATCATGGGCATTGGGTCGCTGCCTTGATACACTTGATTCCAGGAAAATAATGTAGAACCCAGCATCAACAGAAATAAAATTCCCAACTTATTCATGGTGCCGTTCATTGTCATTGCCTGTCCGGTACTCAGACCTTCCAACACTGTATCTCTAAACGACTTTTCCTGTAAAGTAGGATTGCTTGATTTGAATAAAGCCATAGTTATTATTTTAGAAACTAAAATTAAGAAGAAAATGGAAAATACAAAGCTAAATTTTTGTACGGTAGTATAAAAAAAAGACAGTTTCTGTTGTCAAAAACTGTCAGTAATTATAAATGTTCCAATCAATATGTTTTATAAATGTATTGCTTCGCCATAAGCCACTTCAATTGCATCCTTCACACTTTCGCTGATGGTTGGATGTGGATGAATGGCGTTTAATACTTCATGATACGTGGTTTCTAATTTACGGGCAGTTACCGTTTCTGAAATCATTTCTGTTACGTTGTAACCAATCATGTGTGTGCCCAGCCATTCGCCGTATTTGGCATCAAAAATTACTTTAATAAAGCCTTCAGTGTGTCCGGCGGCGGATGCTTTACCACTTGCACTTAGCGGAAATTTACCTACTTTAATTTCGTATCCTGCATCTTTAGCGGCTTTTTCAGTGTAACCAACCGAGGCTATTTCAGGTACACAATAGGTACAACCCGGAATATTATTGTAATCAATTGCTTCTGGTTGGTGATGATACTTGTGTTCGTTATAAGCGATGGCTTCCACACATACTATGCCTTCTTTACTGGCTACGTGTGCCAATGCCTGGCCGGGTGAGCAGTCACCTATAGCATAAATGCCGGGTACATTGGTTTGGCCGTATTTATCAACTTGTATTCTTCCTTTTTCAATCTTCACACCCAATGGTTCAAGGCCAATGCCTTCTACATTAGCAGCAACACCTACTGCACTCAATAAAATGTCTGCTTCAAGAACCGTTTCACCTGTGGCCGATTTTACAGTTGCCTTTACACCGGCACCACTGGTATCTACGTTAGTTACTTCGCTATTGGTTAAAACAGTAACCCCGTTTTTCTTGTATTGCTTTTCTAACTCTTTGGAAATGTCTTCATCTTCAACCGGTACAATTCGTGACATAAATTCAACGATGGTAACCTTGGTACCCATGCTATTATAGAAATATGCAAACTCAACACCTATTGCTCCGCTACCCACAATAATCATGGATTTGGGAAGCTGGGGCAGCACCATTGCTTCTCTATACCCAATAATTTTTTTACCGTCAATTTTCATTGATGGCAGTTCGCGGCTGCGACCACCTGTAGCTACGATGATGTGCTTGGCTTCTACCACCTGGGTTTTACCATCTTTATCGCTTACTTCAATTTTTCCTTTAGCTATCAGTTTGCCAAAACCCATAATGACGTCAATCTTATTTTTCTTCATCAAAAACTGAACACCTTTACTCATTTTATCGGCTACACCGCGACTGCGTTTGATGATGGCTTCAAACTGTGGTGTACCACTGGCTTCAATGCCAAAATCTTTTGCATGTTTGATATATTCATTAACCTGAGCACTTTTTAAAAGGGCTTTGGTAGGAATACAACCCCAGTTGAGACAAATACCGCCCAGGCTTTCTTTTTCAATTACTGCTGTTTTAAAACCAAGTTGTGCTGCACGAATTGCTGCCACATAGCCACCAGGGCCACTGCCCAGAACTACGATATCGTATGCCATAGTTTATTTGTTTTTTTGGGGTTAATTTGGGTTGCGAAGCTACTGTAAAACAAGGATTCAGCAAAAGATGACCGATGAAATAGGGAAAGGCAATAATCGGGTTGATTTTTCAAGTTTTATTATACAGTTACTGTTGAAAAAAATATAAAATATAGCCCGAATTTCTAAAATAAACCCCTACCTTTGCCGTCCAAAATTTTATTAAAATCATGGCTAGAGTTTGTCAGGTTACAGGTAAAACGCCAATGGGGGGGAACAGGGTTTCTCACTCAAATATCAAGACGAAGCGTCGTTTTCTACCCAATTTACAGAAGAAAAGATTTTATCTGGTCGAAGAAGATAAATGGGTAACGCTGAAGTTAACAACAGATGCGATTCGCACGATCAACAAAAAAGGACTATACACTGTTGTAAAAGAATTAAGAGCTAAAGGTCAACACATTTAAATAAACCATTTATGGCAAAGAAAGGAAACCGGGTACAGGTAATTCTGGAATGCACTGAGCACAAAACAAGTGGTCAGCCCGGCACAAGCCGTTATATTACGGTAAAAAACAAGAAGAACAATCCAGAAAGGCTGGAGCTGAAAAAGTTCAATCCTATTCTGAAGAAAGTAACTGTACACAAAGAAATTAAGTAATTTAATAAACTAATCAGCCATGGCAAAAGCAGCATCAAAAAACGCTAAGGTAAAAGACTTAAAAGCTTCTGCTGAAGCAAAAAACTGGACAAAGGTGATTCGTGCCGAAAGAAATCCTAAAACCGGTGCGTATTCTTTTAAAGAAGGTATCGTACACAAGGATAAAGTGAAAGATTATCTTTCCAGCAAATAAATCATTTGCTCCCATTTGGGGGAGTATTCCCTATTTTTAAGCTGCTCCTGCAAGGGCGGCTTTTTCTTTTTAAAATTAATTGTAATACGCAATGGGCTTTTTTAATAAACTGTTTGGGAAAAAGGAAAAAGAAAGTCTGGATGAAGGACTGAAGAAAACCAAAGAAGGTTTTTTGGCAAAAATCAATCGTGCCATCTCTGGAAAAAATACTGTAGATGAGGAAGTTCTTGATAACCTTGAAGAAGCACTGGTAAGTGCAGATGTGGGTATTGAAACCACCGTAACAATTATTGACCGAATTGAAAAGCGGGTGGCTAAGGACAAGTATATGAGTTCAGCTGAACTCAATAAAATGTTGCAGGAAGAAATTGAAGCATTACTGGTGAATGCACCAGAATCAAATAGTTATGCATTTGATTCAGGACTTCCTGCTAAGCCTTATGTGATACTTGTAGTAGGCGTAAATGGCGTAGGCAAAACTACCACTATTGGCAAACTAGCTTATAATTTTAATAAGGCAGGAAAAAAAGTATTGCTGGGTGCAGCCGACACTTTTAGGGCTGCTGCTGTAGATCAGCTCACCATCTGGAGCGAAAGAGTAGGTGTACCTATTGTAAAACAGGCAATGGGTAGCGACCCCGCAGCCGTAGCTTTTGATACTGTACAAAGTGCATTGTCACAGCAAAGCGAAGTCGTTCTCATTGATACAGCTGGCCGCCTGCACAACAAAGCCCATCTGATGGATGAGCTGAGTAAAATAAAAAGAGTCATTCAAAAATCAATACCTGATGCGCCACATGAAGTGTTGCTGGTGCTTGATGGCAGCACCGGACAAAATGCACTGGAACAAGCTAAGCATTTTACAGCCACAACAGATGTTACGGCTATGGCCATTACCAAACTGGATGGCACTGCAAAAGGCGGAGTCGTTCTTGCTATCGCCAATCAATTTCAGATACCTGTAAAATTTATAGGTGTTGGTGAAAAAATGGAAGACCTGTTGGTTTTTGACCGGCACGAATTTGTGGACAGTCTGTTTAACCTTGAAAAGAAAGATGCCTCGTGAAAACAAAAAAACTTCATAAAGATAAAGTCAACATCATCACACTTGGATGCAGCAAAAACATGGTGGACAGCGAAGTGCTGAGCGGACAGCTAATTGCAAATGAAATTGATGTGGTGCATGAGAATAAGAAGCATGATCACAATATTGTAGTGGTAAACACTTGTGGATTTATTGACAAAGCAAAAGAAGAAAGCATCAATACCATTCTCAATCAGGTAGAACTCAAGCGCAGGGGAAAATTAGATAAAGTATATGTAACCGGATGCCTGAGTGAACGCTACAAGAATAATCTGGAAACCGAGATACCTGAAGTAGATGCTTTTTTTGGAACAATGGAACTACCGCTTCTTTTAAATCAATTAGAAGCCGATTATAAATCGGAGTTGATTGGCGAAAGGATGCTGGCAACACCTCAGCATTATGCCTATTTGAAAATTTCGGAAGGCTGCAACCGTACTTGTTCTTTTTGTGCCATTCCGCTGATGCGTGGTCAACATATCAGCAAATCCATAGAACAATTAGTAGCTGAAGCAGAAGGGCTGGTAAAAAAAGGCGTGAAGGAAGTAATGCTGATTGCACAAGAGCTTACTTATTATGGATTGGATATTTACAAAAAAAGAGCACTTCCCGATTTACTCAATCGGTTGGCAGATGTAAAAGGATTGGAATGGATACGACTGCACTATGCTTATCCTTCAAAATTTCCATTAGAGATATTAGATGTAATGCGTGAGCGGGAAAATATCTGCAATTATCTGGATATGCCTTTGCAGCATGCAGCCAACAATATGTTGAAAGCCATGAAGCGGCAGATAACCCGAGAGGAAATGGAAGAACTGATTGTGGCAGTAAGGGAAAAGGTACCGGGCATTTGTCTGCGTACAACTTTAATTGCCGGTTTCCCCGGCGAAACGGAAGATGATGTAGAAGAATTGAAAGCATTTTTACAAAAGCAAAGATTAGATAGGGTAGGCATCTTTACTTATTCGCATGAAGAAGGCACATCGGCCTACGGACTTGCCGATGATGTGCCGGCTGCCGATAAAGAAAGAAGGGCGCAGGAGATAATGGAAGTGCAGCAAGAAATTTCTTACGAGCTCAATCAGCAAAAGCTGGGCAAGACATTTAAAACCATCATAGATAAGAAAGAAGCTGGCCGCTACCTGGGCCGCACCGAGTTTGACTCGGTAGAAGTGGACAATGAAGTTGTAATTCATTCAACCAAAAAACTCCCCATTGGCGAATTTGTAAATGTTAAGATAACAAAGGCGTTTGACTATGATTTGGAAGGGGAGGTGGTGGGGTAGAGAGGATTAGAGAACAAAGGTTAGATATGGGTTTGTGAAAAGTAGCAAGTGTAAAAAGCATAAGTGATGAAGATGATATACGCTCCAAGAATTGTTTGAAGTGAGTTTACGAAGTGATCTTTTCAATTCAAAGCGACTCAATAAAATAGAAATTATTCCATCTTCCTTTCTACAAATTAATACCCGATTAAAACGATTCCTTTCAATGGCAATTGTAGTCTTCCGTTGATATACAGCGTTTCAAAGAATTGAAAAATTTTAGAGAAATCATCATGACCGCGATAATTGTTTCTTACAGCCAATATCAAATAATCAACACTGGGCATCATACATGCTTGAAATACATCTTTTAAAAATTGATTATTTACATATGCTCTCCCCGCTTCAACTTCTAAAACAATTTTTCCATCTGGGCTAACAGCGTCAGCATCAAAAAATTTATCAATCCTGTTGTTCAAGCTAAATAAAACGGGTACTTTGATTTTATCTGTTTTTGCTTTGCTTTGTTCAACTTTATATTTCAATTTCTTTAAATCGTTTGAAATTATTTTTAGAACTCCGTCACTTTTAAGATTATTTATAGGTGACTTGATTTTGTCATAATTCATTTCGAAACATTTAATTATGACTTCAACTTCTGTTGTAATCCCAAACGATCGTGGGAATAATTGATATTGTAACATTGTACTGCTAATTTAAAATCTTTATTCCGAATTAGAAATAATGGGATGATTTCAATTATATTTATTGAAACTATTCATCCGAAATTAATAATATAGAAAAAATTTGAATTTACAAACTCTGTACTATTTACTATAGAGGTTCATTTTTTTTGAATAACATGTCAAATTATATTACGAACTAATGAATGACTTCCCCCTCCAAAAAAAACCGCCCTCAACAGGCGGTTTCTTTTTAAATCAATATAAATATTGTTTATCCTTTTTTCTTTGATCTTACTTTCGACTTTGTGGCTTTTACAGGTGCTACTGTTCTTTCACCTTTTATGGTTGATGCCAGTTTGATGGCTTCAAAAGCATTTACTTCGCCACCAGTGGCACTAAGGTCAGAGAAGTTTACATCTTCACCGGTTCCAGGACTTTTTACTTTCTCATTATATTTTACGGTTGACTTTTCTATTACCGATTTTACCTGCTGTGCACTTAATGCAGGATAATACTCCATAATAAAAGCTGCAATACCTGCCACTACAGGTGAGGCCATACTGGTTCCCTGCAAATTCTGATATTGATTACCACCCGGCACTGTTGCATAAATCTTTACGCCTGGAGAAAATACATCCACTTCTTTTTTTCCATAGTTAGAAAAACTGGCTGCCAGATCTTCACCACCGGAGTTTTTAGGACCGCTGGCACCTACAGTTATCCAGTTTTTAGCAACCGTACCATCCAAAAAATTTGGAGTAGGGTAGTTGTAGGATGTATCCAGATTCTTTCCATCATTACCTGCAGCATGTACCAGCAATACGCCTTTACTTTCTGCATATTTCACGGCATCATCCACCCATTTTTTCTCGGGTGAATAACCTTTACCAAAACTCATATTTACAACTCTTGCTCCATTATCTACTGCATAGCGAATGGCCAGTGCAATGTCTTTATCATGCTCATCACCATCGGGCACGGCACGTATCATCATTATTTTTACATTATCTGCTACGCCGTCCATTCCTTTGCTATTGCCTCTGGCAGCGCCAATAATTCCTGAAACATGTGTACCGTGCAGGGCAGATTTGTTGCTTACAAATACATTGCCATTGCCATAAAAACGATCATTAAAATCGGCATAATTATCTTTTACCACATCGGCTCTGTAGTTTTCAGGTGCCTGCTCACCGGCTTCCGCTTTTTTCTTTTCGCTATCTACATATTCACCAAAGCCTTCCAGAAAACTTTTATTAGTATCGTCCAAAGCATTGTTGCCCGACATTAAACCATATAAATTGTTTTTTGCTTTTTTTGCTTCTGTCTCAGTCGGTTCATAAGCGCCTAATTCTTTTCCGGTATAGGATTCTTTGCCAATTGCCTTGCGCAAAATGCTGTCGCTTTTTACACAGTTGTCAAAAGCTCTTTGTAAAAAAATTAATTCTATAGCGCTTGTTTTTTCTTCGCCACCAGCTACTTCGTCTTTTGATCTTCTCCACATTTCAAATTCATAGTTAGCTTCTGGTGTCAGCTTTACAACTTTGGGATCTATATTTTCCCATTTGCTTTTGAGATTATGATAAACTCTGGCAGCTTCATAAGAATCCTGTTCTACGTTCTTGCCATTGGCATTGCCCAAAAAATTCCAGCCATGCACATCATCTACATATCCGTTTTTATCATCATCAATACCATTGCCGGGTATTTCTTTTGAATTTACCCAAAGCACAGGGCGCAGGTCTTCATGTGTAGTATCAATTCCTGAATCTATCACCGCAACAATAACAGGAGTGCTTTTCAATTTTTTTGATTTTACAAATTGATAAGCCTTGTCTGAACTGATGCCATAATAACCCGAAGCGGCTTTGTCCAACATGTGCCATCCTTTGGGTGTTTGTTGTGCAGTAGCGGATAAGGTTAAAATTCCAGTTGCAATCAATAACAGAGATCGTTTCTTGAAAATTTCCATGGTGTTTAAATTTGTTTGTAAAGTTTGGTCTATTTGTAAAAGTAATGATTACCGCTCATAGATTTTACACAAAAAACAAGACATGCAATCGTTCTTTTAACGATTTTGTTGACGCTTTATGAAAATAGGAGGTTGCTTATGTTTTCCTTATTAAATGTCAAATTTTATTCCCTGTGCCAATGGCAATGAGGTACTGTAATTAATTGTGTTGGTTTGTCTGCGCATATAGGCTTTCCAGGCATCGCTGCCACTTTCTCTGCCACCACCGGTTTCTTTTTCACCACCAAAAGCTCCGCCTATTTCAGCACCACTGGTGCCAATATTTACATTGGCAATTCCGCAATCGCTTCCAACGTGTGATAGAAAATTTTCTGCTTCACGCATATTTAAAGTCATAATGGCTGACGATAATCCTTGTGGCACTTCGTTTTGAATAGCAATGGCGTCAGCGATCGTTTTGTATGATAGTAAATACAGAATAGGAGCAAAGGTTTCATGTTGCACAATTTTGTAACCGGGTTTAGCTTCAGCAATGCAGGGACGTACATAGCAACCGCTTTCAAAACCCGCACCATTCAACACACCACCTTCCACCACAAATTTTCCACCTTCAGCTTTGCATTTTTCAATGGCATCCTGATATAATTGCACGGCATCTTTATCAATCAATGGCCCTACATGGTTGTTTGTATCTAATGGATCACCAATCTTTAATTGTTTGTATGCTGTTATTAATTTTTGTTTTACAGTTTCATAAACTTCTTCATGAATGATGAGGCGGCGTGTGGTAGTACATCTTTGTCCCGCAGTGCCCACAGCTCCAAACAATGAACCTAAAATGGCAATATCCAAATCAGCATCTTTAGAAATGATGATGGCATTGTTGCCACCCAGTTCTAAAAGCGAACGTCCTAATCTTGCTGCTACTACGGCACCTACTTCTTTTCCCATTCGGGTAGAGCCGGTTGCAGATATTAATGGAATACGGGTATCGGCAGCCATCCATTCGCCTACATCTCTGCCACCCACTATCAGGTTGCAAACGCCTTCGGGTATTTCATTCTTTTTAAAAACGTCGGCTATAATATTTTGACAAGCTACTGCACATAGTGGTGTCTTTTCGGAAGGCTTCCATACACAAACATTGCCACATACCCAGGCCAGCATACTATTCCAACTCCATACAGCTACAGGAAAATTAAATGCAGAAATAATTCCTACAATGCCCAACGGATGATATTGCTCATACATTCTATGACCCGGTCTTTCACTGTGCATCGTAAATCCATGCAACTGCCTTGAAAGTCCAACTGCAAAATCGCAGATATCAATCATCTCCTGCACTTCACCCATTCCTTCCTGAAGGCTCTTACCCATTTCATAAGAAACTAATTTGCCCAGTGGCTCTTTATATTGTCTTAATGCTTCACCTATTTGTCGCACTAGTTCGCCACGCTTGGGGGCGGGCACCATGCGCCAGTGTTTAAATGCAACTTCTGCTTTTTGCATTACTTTTTCATAGCTTTCTTTATCGGCAGCAGATACAGTTCCTATTTTGTTGCCATCAACCGGAGAAAAGGATTCTATTTTTTCACCACTTGTTGTCAACCATTCTAGACCTGTGCTTACGCCACTATTTGTTTCCTGAATTCCCAATGTTTTCAAAAACTCCATAATAATTATTTTGAATTACAAATTTATCTCAATTCCGCCGGATAACCATCGGCCCGGCATGGTAGCACCCAATAGGTCGCTGTAAGTTTTATTGAAAAGATTATCAGCCTGAAAAAATATTTCCCCCTTTTTTGCAATCATCATATAGCTGATTTGAGCATTGCAAATAAAATAAGTTGGTGAAATTTTAGCCTGAATGGCTGTTGCCTTACTGCTTTTTCTTTCTATATACAATCCGCTTTTTTTTGAACCGATAAATGATTCCACCAGGTGCTTACTTTTTTCATTGGCTGTATCGCTCACAAAACTGGTGTAAAAGTTTTTTTGCATTAAAATTTCTGAAATCAATAGCTGTACGAAAACTGACCGTCCATTCTTTTTTTAATTTTTGTGAAATGGCCATATTTCCATTGGTAAGATGAAAGAAACCTTTTGTTCCCCACAATTGATTGCCGCTTGAGTTTTGGGTTTGTGCACCTGCTGATAGCAATGTATTTTTCTTTTCCATGCGTCCATACAGTTCTCCGTTGAGAAGGCTATGTTCTCCTGCTGTTATTTTTAATGAAGCAATATTTTTTGAATCTGTGTTTTTGCGGTAAAAAGTTTTTGTGATGATGTTGATAACGCCACCCACTGCTTCAGAGCCATAAATAGCTGATGCAGCACCTTTCAATATTAATAGGAATATAACTATTGAAATGTCCGGTGAGAGGGTCGTTGAGTTTGAGTCCGTCAATAATCAGCAGCACTTGTTGAAAAGTGCCACCTCTTAATACAATATCACTTGGTGCACCTTGTGGCCCTCTTTGTTGTCCTTCTATACCGGGTAGATAATGGAGCAACTCATCAACCGAATGGACAGGAAGGTTTTTTAGATGTTCTGTTTTAATGGAAATGATATTTCTTCCTGATTCTTTAATTTGTTGTTCCTGTAAGCCGGCAGTAACTACTACATTGGAAAGTTCCAAAGTATGATCCTGTGCATTTACATATAAATTATTCAATATAACCAGGCAAAAAAAACAATGCGGCACCCTTCATGTATTTTGAATTTGCTGCAAAAATAGGGGGAGAAGGCTTTATTGAATCCGGTTTATCGTTAGCGTGAATCGCTGCTTAGTATTGTTCAGATTCATTTGGAAAATTGGCTGATTTTACGTCTGTAATATATTGCTGAACCGCCTTAGATGCCTGTTCGTGTATATTGAGATACTGACGCAAAAAACGGGGCTTAAATTCGGTATTTATGCCCAGCATATCATGCATTACCAATACTTGTCCATCGCAAGCACCACCGGCTCCAATACCGATTGTAGGTATAGAAATACTTTTTGAAACTTCCTCAGCAAGTTTTGCCGGAATTTTTTCAAGTACAATAGCAAAGCAGCCGGATGCTTCAAGCAATTTTGCATCTTCTCTTAATTTATTAGCTTCTTCCTCTTCTTTTGCTCTTACGGTGTAGGTGCCAAACTTATAAATTGACTGAGGCGTAAGTCCCAAATGCCCCATCACGGGAATACCTGCCGATACAATTTTTTTGACGGATTCAATTACTTCGGAGCCACCTTCCAGTTTTACCGAATGGCCTCCGGTTTCTTTCATTATGCGAATAGCTGAAGCCAATGCAATATCGGAATTGGACTGATAATAACCGAATGGCAAATCCACTACAACCAAACAGCGATCTATTCCACGAATAACAGATTGGGCATGATAGATGATTTGGTCTAATGTAATGGGTAAAGTAGTTTCATGACCGGCCATTACGTTAGATGCTGAATCTCCTACCAGTATTACATCAATACCAGCACCGTCAATAATGCGGGCAAAAGAAAAATCGTAAGCCGTAAGCATGGAAATTTTTTCTCCGGATGCTTTCATTTTCTGTAAAGTATGGGTCGTTACTTTTTTTATTTCTTTTTGTACTGACATATTATGGCTTTATGATGGAGTGTAAAAATAGAGCTTAATTTAGAAATGGGAGGGGATGAGTTGATTGGTTAATTAGTTGATTAGTTGATTGGTTGGTTGGTTGGTTAGTTGAATTGTTGAATAGGTCTTTAAATATAAAAATCAATATGCCTTTCTCCTTTTTCCGCTCACGCTCTATTATCCACCTTCGTCTTTACCTCTTCATACAAACTATGAATTAATCCATCTGCCAATCCTATTTGTGGTACAAATATTTCATCAGCATCGGCCCAGCGAAGTACATTAATATAAATAAGCAGTGCCGGCACTATTACATCTGCCCGGTCTTCTCTCAGTTTATACAGAGTCATACGTTGATCTACTGTTAAAGCATTAAACTCACTATGATAATCTCTTAATATTTCTAAAGTCAGGGGTTTGCCTTCTTTCTTTTTTGAAAGCGAATAAATTTTATTGATATTTCCCCCCGAGCCAATAGCGGTAACATGATGAAACCCATTTGTTTTTGATTTAATAAAATCTTTCATTGTATCCCAGGTGGTTTCAGTTACCTGATTTTTCAACAAACGTATCGTTCCGATATTAAATGATTCTTTGAAAACTAATTTTCCATCGCTAAAAAACGTAAGCTCGGTGCTGCCGCCACCTACATCAATATAGAGATAGGATTCATCCTTGTTCATATTTTCTGCAACATGATTTTCGTATATATAAGAGGCTTCCTGTTGCCCACTGATGATTTGAATGTCAATTCCGGTTTCCAGTTTTACTTTTTCTAGAATCTCATTAGCATTAGCTGCATCACGAAGTGCAGAAGTGCCACAGGCTTTTACATGTTCCACATCATAAGCATCCATCAGCAATTGATAGGCTTTAAGTGTTTTGATGATTTTCTCAGCTTTTGTGTCAGCAATTATTCCGTGTGTAAATACATCAAATCCCAATCGCAGGGGCACTCTCACCATTTCTACTTTTATAAAAGCAATTTTTCCTTGTGGTTCTTCAAATACATCGTTAATTAGCAATCGTGCTGCATTACTTCCAATGTCAATGGCTGCCAGTCTCAATTTTTATATTTTGTTTTTTAAATAAATAGTGATAGGTCTCTACCTGAGATCTTATTTTTTTTCTGGTAGTTCTTACGTATTCATTGCTCAGTTCATTGTCCTGTTTTCTGGCTTTCACATTATCCTGCAATTGTATTTCCAGTATGTCTTTCAGTTCTTGTTTCAACTCTTCGTGCCATACCGGACAGGTGGCTTCTAAGCGGTGTTCCAGATTGCGTTTCATCCAATCAGCCGAGGATATAAATACTCTTTCTCTGCCACGGTTATGAAATACCCATACCCGTGCATGTTCCAGATATTCATCTACAATACTAATGGCCTTTACAGGTTTTTTAAATTTCTTATGGTCAGAAAACATACAAAAAACTCCTCTTACGATTAGCTTGAGTTGTACACCGGCCCTTGCAGCTTCATATAATTTTTGAATCATATCTTCATCAGACAAAGAATTCATTTTTAAAGTAATGGCTGCCGGTTTCTTTTTGCGGGCTTGTTTTATTTCTTCATCAATCAATTGAAGCATGGCTCTTTTGGCAAACAGAGGACTCGGTAATATGTATTTACATTCTTTCAAAAAATTAATACCGGTTTTGGGTTGTTCCAGGTAGTTGAACATTTTGTTTACATCATTCATTATTTTTTGATTGGATGTAAGCAGGCAATGATCGGCATAAAGCTTTGCCGTTTTCTCATTCAGGTTTCCCGTACTTACAAATCCATATAAAATACTATTGTTGTCCGTTGTTTTTTTTCTGATCACACATATTTTAGAATGTACTTTCAGGTTTGGAATTTCTACCAATACTTTTGCTCCTTCTTCTTCTAATCTTTCTTTCCATTGCAGATTGGCTTCTTCTTCAAACCGGGCTCTCAGTTCCAGCATTACTACTACTTCTTTACCATTTCGTACTGCATTGATAAGCGCATTTATAATTTTTGATTGTGAGGCAAGTCGATAGCAGGTAATTTTAATGGTAGTTACATCGGGATCAAAGGCGGCCTCTCTCAATAAATCAATAAGTGGTAAAAAAGAATGATAGGGAAAATGCAGTAAGACATCTTTCTCCTGAATAACGTCCGATACTCTTCTCTCGGTAAGTAAGGGATGGTCAAATGGTTTTTTTCTTTGACGTTTTTCCTTAAAGACCTGTTCGGGAAATTCCATGAAGTCCCTGAAATTGTGAATGCGTCCACCGGGAATTAAGTTATCCCTTTTTGTAAGGTTCATACGTCGTACTAAATATTCCAGCAATCCCGGATCCATTTCCCTGTCATACACAAAACGAACGGCCTTTGCCTTGCGGCGGTTTTTTATTCCCTTCTCTAATTTTTGAATAATGGTGGTGGATACGTCCTGGTCAATATCAATTTCAGCATCACGTGTTACTTTAAATATATGCGATTGATATTGGTCGTAGCCAAAATAAGAAAATATATCGGGCAGGCTAAAACGAATGACATCCTCCAATAAAATAATATGGTGTTCGTCTGTTTTAGGTGAGGGCAGAATGACGAAACGATTCATGGTACGGCTGGGAATTTCAATCAATGCATATTTTCTTCTTAAGGCACTTTCTTTTTTCCACATCACCACACCCAGGTAAATGGTTTTATCTTTTAATGCCGGAAACTGTGGAATATTTTCAATCATCAACGGAATGACTTCGGTACTAACTTCTTCTTCAAAATGATTGCGTACATATTCCTGCTGCTCTTTATTTAATTCCTTTTCGGTGAGCAGCATTATCTTTTGTTCTTTTAGCAATGCTTTTACTTCTTCCCAAATCCGATGAAACTCGCCTTGCTGGTTCAGCACCGTCATTTGTATTTCGTCTAAGATTTCCTGCGGATTATTTTCAAGGTGCATATTTGCTTTGTGGCCAAACTGAATCATGCGTTTTAATGTAGCGACACGTACCCTGAAAAATTCGTCTAAGTTGTTTGAAAATATTCCCAGAAAACGAACACGTTCCCGAAGGGGAACAGTAGTATCTGCCGCTTCCTGCAAAACCCTTGCATTAAATGAAAGCCAGCTGATGTCTCTTACAATTGTTTTTCGTTTGTTGGGAATTGCCATTTATTTTTGATTCTTGCCTATAAAATTAGTAAACTAAGCTAAGGAATGAAATCTGAATTTCAATTCAAAGAGAAGTCTCATTTAATTTACAAATGAGCAGACTTATTTTAATTTATCAATAATTCCTGTAGTGGAGAATCCTTCAACTGTTTTATTAATTACAACTCGGCCTCCATTTGCCATTACTTCTTTGGCTCCTACAATTTGATCCAGCGTATAATCGCCGCCCTTTACCAATACATCGGGCAGCAATGTATTGATAAGATTGAAAGGCGTGTCTTCTTCAAAAATAATAACGGCATCCACCATTACTAAGGAAGCTATAATAATTGATCTTGATTTTTCATTATGTATGGGCCGGCTTTCACCTTTTAGTCTTTTGGTTGAAGCGTCGCTGTTGATACCCACAATTAAAAAATCGGCTTCGGCAGCTGCCTGAGATAATGAGTAAATATGACCTTCGTGCAATAAATCAAAAACACCGTTGGTAAACGCAATTGTTTTGTTTTTTACACGCCATTGTGCTGCAATTCTTACTGCGGTTGATAAGTTGTAAATTTTATTTGGTATCTGATCGGCTCTTTTCATCTGCAATATTTTATTGTGATGTTTTTTTCTTGTTGAGCAGCGGCATGGCTATAAAACTTGCTATACCACCAATAGAAGTAGTAACTACCTGCGCCAGCCATAAAGCCCATCCATAAGCGAGTGCAATTGCTTTGTCGAGTCCATACAACATCATCCCTTGCTGCACCATCAACGGATAGGCTCCAATGCCACCAGGTGTTACAATCATGCCAATACTTCCTGTTGATAAAACCGTAAATGCTTCAGGAACTCCATACCCTTGTGTTTGCTTAAAAGCCTGAAAGCCGATATAGCCACCCATTAGATAAACGATCCAGATGACTAAAGTAAGTATAATAAACTCCCCTCTTTTTTTTAAATGTTGAATTGCACTTAATCCCTGCCACATATTCTTTAGTGCTTGTTTAACAAGTTGTTTGATATCATTCAGGTTTTTCTTTTTTATGATCATCCAAATGATAAAACCAAGTACTGCGAATCCCAGGACAGAATAGAAAATAATTTTTCCGGTATTGTCTTCATGACCATCTGCTGCAGGTTTACTTTTGAATAAGGTGTCAATAATTTCGGTGTACAAATGCGGCTGTATAACTAAGGTGATTAGAAATATCATCAATAAACAAATAGCATCAATTACTCTTTCAAGAATTATCGTTCCTATCAGTTTTTCAACCGGTACTTTTTCATATTGGGAAAGGATGGTGCATTTGGTAACCTCGCCCAATCTGGGTACTGCCTGATTTGTAAAATATCCAATCAATACACCAAAAAATGTGTTCTTTCTTTGCACTTTATAACCAAGGGAATCTATTAATAATTTCCAGCGCAACCCGCGGGCATAGTGGCTAAACCAAAGCAAAAGAAATACAGGAGGTACCAGCCAGTAATTCATACTCTTTAATGCCTCTTTGATTTCTTTTATTTGTTCCGTATTTAAATCTCGCACCGACCACCAGACAAGAAAAACGCCAAGCCCTAAGAAAAAGCCGTATTGTAATATGGTGAGGATACGTTTACTCATGTACTGCGAAGATAGAAGCCAAAAAAGGAATTGTTGCCGGTTGCCATATTATTCTCAAAAACTTAATGTGTGAATTTATAATTTGAAATTTATAAATGAACCATCGTTTCAAAAAATAAATACTGATATTAATCAACCCAATACCATATTATCTATCAGTCTTACTTCGTTTAAAAAGGCTGCAATAAGAGCAACGGGTTTTTGATGTCCGTCCCAGTTTATTATTTCTTCCAGATTAAAAGCATCTGCGATACTGATATAATCAGGTTTAAAACCTTCCTGTTCCAGTTTTTTAAATGCTGCTTCTTTTAAATATTGCAGGTTGCCGGGTTTTAAATTTTCTTTAATAAAAGTCAGACAATGATAAATAGCAACTGCTTTTCTTCTTTCATCGTTTGAAAGCCGCATATTTCTGCTGCTCATAGCTAGACCATCAGCTTCACGCAAAGTTGGGCAGATGTTTATTTTCAATTTATCGCCCCAGCCCATCAGGTCAATCAGTTTTGTGATAACCATACATTGCTGATAATCTTTTTGACCCAGATAAAGTTGTGTTGGCTTTACCATTTGCAACAGTCTTTCAACTACCTGACACACTCCTTGAAAATGCCCCGGGCGAAACTTGCCATCCAAAACCGTTTCTAAAAATCCAAGTTCATAATGCTTTAATAAATGGGAGCCTTGTGGATAAACTTCGGATACAGTGGGTAAAAACAAAACATCGCAGCCGGCCGCTTCAAGTTTTTCAATATCGGATTCAATAGTTACTGGATATTTTTCAAAATCTTTAGGGTCGTTAAACTGGGTAGGGTTTACAAAAATGCTGCAAACGGTAACGTTATTTTCAGTCTTTGAGGCCTGAATCAATGAAATATGACCTTGATGCAGAGCACCCATTGTTGGCACAAAACCCATTGAAAAGGATCGCCCTGATGGGGTTAATGTTCTTTGAGTTTCAATCCATTTATCAAGGTCTGCTGTTTTTTTAAATAAAGTCATGTTGGTTTGATTTAGACATGCAGTTTTACTAAAACGCTGAAAATCCGGCCTAAAATAGCTACCTTTGCAATCCTTTAGAAAAATTCTGCAACTGCAGGAAAGTTTAGATAATAAATTAGACACCCATGTCGGCAAAGAAAAGGATTTTATTTATCGCTAATGAAATGTCGCCCTATCTGGAGTTGACTGAATTTTCGGAGATCGTGAACAAATTAGCTATTAAGTCAAACGACAGCGGGTTTGAAGTACGTTGCATCATGCCGCGGTTTGGTATCATCAATGAGCGTCGCCACAGGCTGCATGAAGTGGTAAGATTGTCGGGTATCAATGTATCAGTTGATAATGATGATATGCCATTGCAAATTAAGGTAGCATCACTCCCCAGTGCCCGTTTACAGGTATATTTTCTGGATAACGAAGAACTGTTCAAACGCAAATTCGTATTTCATGATGAAAATGAAAAATGGTTTGATGACAATGATTTGCGTACGGTTTTTTATTGCAAAGGAGCATTGGAAACCGTAAAGAAATTTGGCTGGCCTCCCGATATTATTCATTGCAGCGGCTGGATGACCGGATTGATTCCTGCATATCTGAAAACGGTTTACAAAAAAGAACCCGTATTTGCCCATAGCAAAACGGTATTTACTATAGGTCAAAATACATTTAAAGAGAAACTTGGAAGTGGTTTTATAAAGAAAGCATTGATACATGCTTCCTTGAAAGAAAAAGACCTGGATGTGTATAAAGAAGGCACCAATACTGCACTCTATCGTGGAGGCGCCAGCTATGCAGATGCAATAACATTTGGTACCGACACACCTGATAAAAAACTGGCCGAAGAGTTTACTAAAGTAAGAGGCAAGAAAACCATGCCTTTTCAGGAAGGAGGAGATTTAACAGACTATTTACAACTCTATAACGACCTTGCAGGCAAGTAAACACTAACCACAGATAAAACTGTTTTGTGAAGAAAAATTACATTAGACTTTTTGTCCCCGCCCTTATTTTTTCCCTGTTTCTTTTTGCTATTGGTTGCCGAAAAATAAATGAAGCAACGGATGTGGGCGCCGATTTAATACCTGCGGTGGACAACATCCACACTTTTGATACTACGATTACCGTAGAAGCGTACAACGATACCTTTGGCCTTGCCAATGATTCGCAATATCTCGGTCGCAGCGAAGAAATGTTTCTGGGAAAAATAAACAATGATCCATTCTTTGGAAAAACAGATGCTCAGATGTTCTTTGAACTGAAGCCCACAGTTTATGGTGCTTATCCCTTTGCCAGAAAAGACAGTGTAAAATTAGACTCGGTAGTATTGGTATTAAACTATCTGGAAACCTATGGCGATACCAATACAGCACAAACATTTAAAGTATATGAACTGGATCAAAGCAATAATTTTACGAATGATTCGGCATATTTGATACGCAAACAGAATTTTACTTTTAATACCGGAATGCCATTGAGTATGCCAGGTCAAACCTTTTTTCCAAAAAATCTAAAAGATTCTGTAAAAGCCTTTAGAGATACAACGAAGGGGCAATTGCGTATAAAGTTAGATACAGCTTTTGCAAGAAGGTTGTTTAATTATGATACCACCAATGCTTATAAGACAGATTCTATTTTCAGGTCTTTGTTTAAAGGATTTGCAGTAAGATCGGAAGGAAGCGGCAATGCTGTAATGGGATTCTCTCTTGTTGGCTTTAACACCAAACTTGCTATATATTATAATTATCCCAAGCCGGCTGGTGCTGGCAGAGATACTACCGTAAACTATTTCTTTTTTACGACGCTCTCGGCAGCAGCAAACTATGTAGGCAGAGATTATACCGGTACACCGGTAGCAAGTGCAGCAGGACAGAGCACACAATCTCCTGTTGTATATATTCAAAACTCTCCCGGCACTTTTGCTACTATTAAAATTCCTGCATTACCGGGTATAAGCAATCGGCTGATACATAGGGCTGAGTTGATAGCCGAGCAGATTTATGATATTAGTGACAGTACTTTCTTTTCTCCTGAATTGTTATATTTAGATGCCTATGATCCCGCAATTAGCACAGGTAAAAAATTCAGATCAATCCCATTTGATTTAACTTATAGTCTTCCAGATTTTGGGCAACCAACAAATCTTCCAACTTTTGGTGTTGCTCCTTTATATGCTATTGATGGATTTGGGAATAAGATTAGAACCTGGCATTTTAATATTTCAAGATATGTTCAAAATGTGCTGACTTCTAAAAGACCTTTATATGATTTGAGATTATATTCACCATTTTTTATGACAAACAGATATGAAAATGGTACTGCAGAAGCAACATCCTTTTCTTCAATATTCGGATTAAACTCATCAATAACGAAAGGTAGAATCCGTTTGGGAGGCGGCAATCATCCAACTCAAAAAATGCGGTTGAGAATTATTTATTCAAAACTATAACAAGTAATATTTATCAAGATATGTTTATAAACCCCTTGTGCTTTTACAGGGGGTTTTGTTCATTATAGCAGCAGCCTTATCTTTGCCGCCTCAAAAAGTATTAGTTCAGCAATAAAAAAATTAATTATGCCTTATTTATTTACATCAGAATCTGTAAGCGAAGGACATCCTGATAAAGTAGCCGATCAGATTTCGGATGCACTCATTGATAATTTTCTTGCATTTGATTCTCAATCAAAAGTTGCCTGCGAAACGTTGGTAACTACCGGTCAGGTTGTACTTGCAGGCGAAGTAAAGTCAAGAGCTTATCTGGATGTACAGCAAATTGCTCGTGATGTCATTCAGAAAATAGGTTATACTAAAAGTGAATATATGTTTGAAGCAAACTCATGCGGCGTATTATCTGCCATTCATGAGCAGTCTTCCGACATTAATCAGGGAGTAGAACGTAGAAAGAAAGAAGATCAGGGTGCTGGAGATCAGGGTATGATGTTTGGCTATGCTACCAACGAAACGGAGCATTATATGCCTATGGCACTGGATCTGGCTCATAATCTTTTGATAGAACTGGCTGCAATCCGCAGAGAGAAAAAATCAAAAATGCCTTATCTGCGTCCCGATGCAAAAAGTCAGGTAACGCTTGAGTACGATGATAATAACAGACCGGTGCGTATTGATGCTATTGTTATCTCGACACAGCATGATGATTTTGACAATGAAGCAAAAATGCTGGCCAAAATCAAGAGTGATGTTATCAATATTCTGATACCCAGAGTAAAAGCAAAATACAAGAAGTACAGAAAGCTGTTTAATGATAAAATAAAGTACCACGTAAACCCCACTGGAAAATTTGTAATAGGCGGACCACACGGCGATACCGGATTGACAGGTCGCAAGATTATTGTGGACACATACGGCGGTAAAGGAGCACACGGCGGTGGCGCTTTCAGCGGTAAAGATCCTTCAAAAGTGGATCGCTCTGCCGCTTATGCTACAAGACATATAGCAAAAAATCTGGTAGCGGCGGGTGTGTGCAGCGAAGCATTAGTTCAGGTTTCTTATGCTATTGGCGTAGCCAAACCAACGAGTATTAATGTCAATACTTTTGGAACGGCCAATGTGAATCTTACTGATGGACAAATCAGTAGAATAGTAGAAAACCTGTTTGATATGCGCCCTTACTTTATAGAGCAACGTTTTAAATTGCGCAATCCTATCTACAGCGAAACAGCAGCTTATGGACACATGGGACGCAAACCACAGATCGTTGAAAAAACATTTGTATCTCCTGACGGTAAAAAAGTTACCAAAAAAGTAGAGCTATTTACCTGGGAAAAACTGGATTATGTAAACAAAGTGAAAAAAGCATTTGGAGTATAGTCTTAGAATTTTCTTAATCAACCCTGATAGCATCATGTTTTCAGGGTTTTTTTTTTCTGATGTTTTGTTTTTGTTTTAAAAGGATCTACGTTTAATCTTATGGCAATATTTTATCCCAAACGGGATAGCAGGGAAGCGACAGGCTTGTTGTTACCGATATTTTGTGCCTAAAGACTCTTATTAGATTTTAAACTATACAAATCAACAAAGAGAATTAATAAAAAAGCAAAGCCCGTAGGGCATAGATAAAGGCAACAAATAAGAGCAGCCGTGAAACTTTGTCCCCATAGGGACAAAATGTAAACTACTTTCAAAAGTCTTACACTAAATTTGAAAAGTGAAAAACTTCAGACACCAGCAAAGGCCCAAAAAAAACACGTTAGTTATTGGCAGAGATGCAGTAATAGCTGCATTGCAAAGCGGAAAACAGATGGACAGAATCTATCTTGATGCCAAAGCGCAACATCCGCTTATTGGCGATATAAAAATACTGGCGGCCCAAAATGGTGTTCCGCTCAATTATGTACCTAAGGCAAAATTGGATGGCTTTAATATTGAGCAGCATGAAGGCGTAGTAGCACAAATTGCAAAAGTGCAATACCAAAATCTGCAAGATGTTATTTCCTGGGTGATGGAAAGTGGCGAAGCTCCTTTGTTTATTATTTTGGATGGTGTTACTGATATTCGAAATATCGGAGGCATAGCCCGCACTGCTTTTTGTTGTGGTGTACATGCCATTATCATCCCCGAAAAAGGAGTGGGGGCATTGAATGAAGATGCGATATTAACTTCGGCAGGTGCATTGGAAAAAATTGCTGTTTGTCGTGTAAACAGTTTGATGAAAGCAGTGGATGAATTGCACCTTAATGGCATTAAAGTTTTTGCTACCGAGATGAAGGGGGCAAAAAATATTGACGAAGTTGATTTTACAGAGCCTTGTGCTATTGTATTGGGAAGCGAAGACAAAGGAATTTATCCTGCATTACTGAAGACTTGCGATGAAAAAATAAAAATTCCTATGAAGGGAGATTTTGAAAGTCTGAATGTATCCGTTGCCACCGGCATGATTTTATATGAAGCCATGAAACAAAGAATGAAATGAGTGATAGAAAAGAAATAAAACTGATTGAATGTCCACGTGATGCGATGCAGGGCTGGCAGCATTTTATTTCTACAGAACAAAAAATTGCGTATCTCAATCAATTACTCAAAGTAGGATTTGATACCATTGATTTCGGAAGTTTTGTTTCACCCAAAGCTATTCCACAAATGGCCGATACTGAAACGGTGGTTCGTAGCATTGATACTTCAAACAGTATTTCAAAACTGCTGGCTATCGTAGCCAATCAAAGAGGTGCAGCTGCAACCTGTTCATTTGAACAAATTCATTATCTCGGGTTCCCGTTTTCAATTTCTGAAACTTTTCAACAACGCAATACTAATTCTTCAATTGTGGAATCGCTGGTCAGGGTAGAAGAAATTCAAAATCTTTGTATTAAATCGGGGAAAAAATTGGTTGTTTATATCTCTATGGGTTTTGGCAACCCTTATGGCGATAGGTACGATGAAGAAATTGTTTTTGAATGGGTGAACAGGCTAGTGGCGATGGATATAGAAATCATTTCGCTTGCCGATACGGTAGGCTTGGCAACACCGCAACAGGTTTTTGACATAACCAGCTATCTGATAGAGACCTTGCCGGGAATTGAAATAGGCGTACACCTGCACTCAACGATTGAAAACTGGAACGATAAATTAGATGCAGCAATAAAAGCAGGCTGCAAAAGGTTTGACGGAGCATTAAAAGGCATTGGTGGCTGCCCAATGGCCGATGATGAACTGGTCGGAAATATGAATACAGAGTGGATGATTCAAAAATTTACAGACTTAAATGTGTTGCCACCATTAAACACTGAAGCCTTAAACGAATGCCTGAGAATGGCAGATAAAATTTTTCAATAATGCAGTTCCAGCTACCCATTCAAATTGAGCCTTTAGAGGAACCCATTACTTATCAGGAAAAGATTTTATTGACTGGCTCTTGTTTTACAGAACATATTGGCGGTATGTTATCTGATTTAAAGTTTAAAACGCTTCAAAATCCACATGGCATATTATTTGGTCCCGATGCTGTTTGTAAAAGTCTGCATTCTTACATACAACACAAACAATACGCTGAAGCTGATTTATTTTCATTAAATGAAGTTTGGAATAGCTGGGATCATCATTCCCGATTTTCGCATATTGATAAACACAAATGTCTGGAAGGCATTAACGAAAGTCAGACTACTGCACATCTTTTTTTAAAAGAAGCAAATTGGCTGGTCATTACATTGGGTTCATCATTCACCTATGAATTGACCAAAGAGGCGGACACTGCCGGATTGGAGTTGCAAGGTAGAGTAGCTAACTGTCATCGTGCACCAGCCAACTGGTTTGTCAAAACCATGCTGGAGACTAAAGCTATCAAGGAAATGCTGGAGGCGACTCTAAAATCTTTGAAAGCATTTAATCCGGAACTAAAATTTATTTTCACCATCAGTCCTGTGCGGCATATACGTGATGGTGTAGTTGAAAATAATATTAGTAAAGCAAGATTGATAGAAGCGGTGCATTTTATTTGCAGCAAATTTGAATCGGCCTATTATTTCCCTGCTTATGAACTGGTGATTGATGTATTACGAGATTATAGATTCTATGACATTGATCTGGTGCATCCCAATTATGCGGCCACGAATTTTGTAATGGAACATTTTTCTGAAAATTGTATTGCGGCAGATGCTCAGCAATTAATGAAGGAGATAAGGCAATTGGTAATTGCAAGAAAACACAGGCCATTTCAACCTGAGACAAAAGCGCATCAACAGTTTTTAATTTCCCATTTTTTAAAGGCTAAAGACTTAAAATCGAGATATCCATTTTTGGAACTCGCTGAAGAGTTGGCCTATTTTTCTCAAACCTGAATATGTGGTTGATTAAACTTATATACTGGTTACATCTATTTGCAGTTCCGGTTTTAATATTGGGGTTAGCAGGATTGTTGTCAGACAATGAAATGGCTTTCATAATACTAACAAGTGCTGGTGTTGTATCAGGCATAGTGCTTGCTGAATATATCAGGAGAAAAACCGGATTAATTCACTTCTTTGGTGGGTTACACCGTTTTGAGAAAAAGGAAGAAGATAGTCTGCCTGACCAAAAATAAAAATGGTTTTGAAAACCTGTTAGAATTTCTTCTTGATATTCTCAATAATCTCACCTGCCTTTTCGGCCAACTTACTGTCTTTTGCTTTCTCTAAAAGTTCTTCCGCTTTTTCCTTTATGTTTTCAAAAAAACCATCTTTATTTTCGCCTGTAGCTGTACTTGCATTTGTTTTTTGCTGTGCAAAGTATTCCTGCGCTGTTTGAAAGGCAATTTGTGCCTGCTCAGGTGTGATACCTGCTTTCTCTGCAATTTTTTGAATGAGTTCCTGCATATTATAAAATTTAGATTACAAAATTAGAAAGCTTTCATCATATTCAAGTTAACTTATTGCTAAGAGTAGGGAGAGGAGGGGAAAAAGAAGTAAAACTTTTCCAGGTATAATAAGCAAGCTATTTTCTGGCAAGGTTGTACCTTTAGTCAATGAAAATGTTTTTTTCATTTTTGTTTTTACTTTTCACCCTTTCTGCAAAATCGCAGGATGAATTTGCAGCAACATCTTTTTATCAGGATCTGAAAAAACTGATAGCCGACGGACAGTCAGGCTTTAATGCTTTGAAAGGAAAAGAATTAAAAAGTCAGTATCCTGAGTTTCAAACAGAATATGAAATAACCTTGCCATTAGTCCCCGCTGATTCAGGCAAACTTATTTTCCCATCGGGAAAAACTCCCTATGCCGTTTATTTTTTTGAGCCTTCAAAAAACCGGATCAAGACAGATCAGCAAGCATTGAGTTTAAGAGATGCTATTCAGACTTCTTATGAGAAATCACTTTATGTTCGTACTTCAACCTATGTTTTAGATAAGAAACCTTACACTAATTCTTATTTTTTTGACAATGCCACTGAGGATAATAATGCAAATGCAATCTTCAGAACCTGTCTTTACTTTCAAAATGGTAAATATTACCTGCTATTGGAAGTGAGGGGTAAAAAGAATCCCTGAGAGTGAAAGTGCAACATTTTTTACTGTTCCAATGCTATCAGTTTCTCAAATACTTTATCATATTCATTTTGAAGATTGTGTAATTCCTCAGTAGCTTTTTTAAATGCAGCTTCGGTTTCTAAAAACTTAGTTTTATCGGAGTAGGTTTCAGGGGATGCCAGTAATTTTTCCAATTCAGATTTCTTATTTGTCGTTGCAGCAATTTGTTCTTCCAGTAGTTGAATCTGTTTTTGTACTTTCTGTAATTCTTTTTTGGCAGCCTTGTTGATAACTACATTGTCTTTCGGCTGGTTAGAAACGGTGCCTTTCATTTCTTTAGACACAGGATGACTCTCGGATTTCTTTTGCTTTTCAGGATCGGCTTTTTTGGGTTTTGCCTCTGATTTTCTATTACCTGTTTCAGCATTCTTTGCCATTCTTTCTTTCCATTGCACCCATTCTTCATATCCTCCTTTAAATTCTTTTAACTCCTGATCAACAATTTCCCAAATTTTATTTGCAGTTTTTGAAACAAAATATCGATCGTGGCTTACCAGTATTGTTGTGCCTTCATATTTATTCAGCGCTTCTATCAACAAGTCGCAGCTATGCATATCCAGGTGGTTGGTAGGTTCATCAAGCATTAAAAAATTGGCTTTGCTTACAATTACTTTTGCCAGCGCCACTCTTGCTTTTTCACCACCGCTTAATATTTTTATTTTCTTATCTGCATCATCACCACTAAAAAGAAAACATCCCAACAAGGAACGAAGTTCCAGTTCGGTCATCTGGCTTCCACATTCTTTCATTTCATCAATAATGGAATTTTGAATGTTCAAAGCTTCTAACTGATGCTGTGCATAAAAACTCTCATCAACATTATGTCCCCATTTTCTTTCGCCTTCAATTTCCTCCGAACCGGCAATAATTCTCAACAGGGTAGATTTTCCTTTTCCGTTGGCGCCAATCAATGCTATTTTATCACCACGTTCGATTTCGGCAGTAGCGTTTTTGATAATAATATTTTCACCAAAAGATTTTGAAATGTTAGTGAGTTCGCATAACACTTTGCCTGGTGTTTTATCAACTCTGAAATTTATTCGAATATTGGGTCTTTCCAATGCTACGTCTTCAATTCTCTCCAGGCGGTCAAGCTTTTTCATAAGACTTTGCGCCATTGCCGCCTTACTTGCTTTCGCCCGGAATCGTTCAATCAATCTCTCATTTTGACGAATATAGTCCTGCTGATTTTCAAAAGCCTTTTGCTGCATTTCAATTCTGATGGCTTTTTCCTTTTCAAAGTATTCATAATTGCCGGTGTAGATGTGCAATTGCTGTTGATATACTTCTACAATTTTTGTAACCATTCGGTTTAGAAAATATTTATCGTGACTCACAATAACAACCGAGCCCTGGTAATGCTGCAAATATTTTTCAAGCCATTCAATTGAAGGAAGATCTAAATGGTTGGTAGGTTCGTCTAGTAAAAGCAGATCCGGCTGTTGTAATATCATTTTTGCCAACAACACCCGCATACGCCATCCGCCGCTAAATTCTTTATAGGGTCTTTGCAAATCTGCATTTGCAAATCCAAGCCCCTGTAATATTTCTTCTGTTTTATGATGAATATTATAACCGCCAATGGTTTCCAGTTCCTGAAGTTTGTCACTGTATTCATGCAGTGTTTTTTCGTCGCCGGTTTTTTCCAACTCTTTGCCTAGTTCCTCAATTTCTTTTTCTAATTGCAATACTTTTTCAAAAGCACCCAACGCTACTTGCAAAATAGAATCCTGGGTGTCAAAACTCAACAAATCCTGATGTAAATATCCAATGGAAGTCCCACGGCTTCTTTCTACAGTACCATTTGAAGGCTGATATTCGCCTACGAGAAGCTTAAGCAAGGTTGATTTCCCGGTGCCATTGTAGCCAATAAGTCCTATTCGTTCGCCCGGCTGTATATGCCAGGTAGCCTCTTCTACAATTACCCTTGCTCCAAATTCAAAAGTAACATTCTGTAATCCTGCTAACATAATTTTTTAAATGGGATGACTGTATTCAAAAATTCAGATATCCCTTGTTTTAATAATTGAAGCGGCAAAAATAATGTTTTAGCCATCAACAGCTATCCATATTATCTTTGCAGTTCATTTTATGAGAAAAGTTTTCTGTACTTTATTGATATTCCTTTTTACTGTTTCTGTTTATTCGCAAAATGCCCTGCTTTCGGGCCGCATGGTATTGAATGGATATATTCGGGATAGTCTTTCTGGTGAAACAATTATTGGAGCCAGCATCACTGTTAATGGAAAATCAAAAGGCGTTTCCAGCAATCTTTATGGCTTTTATTCGCTTACCCTTGGGCAGGGCAGTTATGAAATCAGTATTTCACATATCGCCTATTCGGAAAAGTCATTTCTTCTTTCACTTGATAGCAGTATTACAATTAATGTGGATTTGGTTCCCAAAACTTTTTCCAATGCAGAAGTGGTCGTTTATAGTAAAAAAAGAGATGCCAATGTTCGCAATGCACAAATGGGAAAGGTGGACCTTACGATGACTCAAATTAAAAACATTCCAGCTTTTATGGGTGAGGTAGATTTGCTGAAAGCCATACAACTCATTCCGGGAGTAAGAAATGCAGGAGAGGGGAATGCTGGTTTTTATGTACGGGGAGGCGGTCCCGATCAAAATCTGATTTTACTGGATGATGCTACCGTTTACAATACCGGTCATTTATTTGGCTTCTTTTCAATTTTTAATTCGGATGCCATTAAAAATGTTTCGCTTATTAAAGGCGGTATGCCAGCTCAATATGGCGGCCGCTTATCTTCAGTAGTGGATGTGGCGATGAAGGATGGCAATATGCGCCAATTACAAATTGACGGAGGTGTTGGACTCATTGCTTCAAGGTTCTCCATTCAGGGGCCTTTAAAAAAGGATAAAGCATCATTTATTGTTTCTGCACGTCGTACTTATGCTGATGCGTTGGCAAAACCGTTTATTAAAAAGACCAGTAATTTTTATGGTTCCGGATATTATTTCTATGATTTAAATGCGAAACTGAATTATCGTTTTTCCGACAAAGACAGACTATTCCTTAGTGGTTACTTTGGGAGAGATGTTTTTGATTTTGTAAATACGAAACGTTCCTTTAGTACTAATATTCCCTGGGGAAATTCTACGGCCTCACTTAGGTGGAATCATGTTTTTAACCGAAGACTTTTTTCAAACACCACGTTGCTTTATAATGATTATAAATTCCGGTTTTCTGCAAGACAGGAAAATTTTGAAATTGCACTTTCTTCAGGCATTAAGGATGGAGGCCTGAAAACTGATTTTGATTTTTATCCCTTGCCCAATCATAAGTTGAAATTTGGCGGCATGGTTACTTTTCATCAATTTATTCCCAATGTTGTTTCAGGCCGTCAGGATTCTGTAATATTTACACCCAATAATGAAGGAACAAAGTATGCAGTGGAAAGCGCTGTCTATTTACAAGATGACTGGGAAATAGGAGAACGTTGGAAAATTAATTATGGCTTGCGCTGGAGCCATTTTACACAGGTAGGTCCTTATAAAAAATTTCTACGTGATGCTGATGGCAACAAATTAGACAGCACTGTTTACAATAGTTTGGAGCCTGTAAAAACTTACGGTGGACCAGAGCCACGGATGACAATAAGATATGCAATTGATGCAGCTACCTCAATTAAAGCGAGTGTATCACGTAATCTACAATACATACATTTAGTAAGTAATTCTGGAAACACTTTGCCTACAGATTTATGGGTGCCCAGTACTTATTTAGTTAAACCTCAAAAAAGCTGGCTATATGCTTTGGGGTTGTTTAAAAATTTTGATGATAATCGTATTGAAGCGTCGGCTGAATTTTATTACAAGTCCATGCAAAATCAGATTGATTACAAAGAAGGTTATACTCCATCTTTAAATGATCCCGAATCTGAATTCGTATTTGGTAAAGGATGGAGTTATGGCACAGAATTTTTTGTAAACAAAACCAGAGGCAGGTTTACCGGATGGGTTGGTTATACATTATCATGGACCTGGCGTCATTTTAAAGACCTAAACGAAGGGATTCGCTATCCTGCCAAATATGATCGTCGTCATGATTTGTCAATTGTTGCGGGATATGAAGCAAATAAAAAATGGAAATTGGGTGCTGTATTTGTATATGGAACAGGCAATGCGATGACGCTGCCTGAAAGATTTTATTTGATTAACGGAGTACTTACTCAGGAATACAGTCGCCTGAATCAATACCGGATGAAAGCCTATCACCGATTGGATCTTTCAGCCACTTTCACTCCAGTTCCAAAGAAAAACAGGAAATTAAAAAGTTACTGGGTATTCAGCATTTATAATGTGTACAGCCGGTTAAATCCTTACTTCATTTATTTTGACCAAAATGGAAGTGCTCAAAATGGCGATCTGAAAGTTGAAGCAAGACAGGTTTCTTTATTCCCCATTTTGCCGGCGGTAACCTGGAATTTTAAATTCTAATATTGCTTGTCATCAAAGTTGGTTTTCAATTTCTCAAATAAGTACTTTGATTTTTATTTGTATCCCAATTCTTTATTGGGAGCCTTTTGAAGTTAAAGTTTTCTATTAGTGAAATATTCCCAAAACGTGGTGCCTGCGAGTTTGTATTTTTTTATATAATCACATTTTAGTTTAACAGGTTCTTCATCATCATAAGTGATATTTTTTTTTCTGCGTTAAACAAATAAGGAGCTTTTGATTGGGAATCCCAATATCTGAGCTGGTGACAAACTTTCCTTTTCCATAAAAAACAATTTCCATAACCACTTTTTTAAGATCTTTAATATAATCGGTATTATTAATTTGTTATTGGTTGAGGCGTATAATTCTGATATTTAAAAAGATGTGTCATTTACATTTTAATAATAATAAAATCAAATAAAAGCGATTGGTCAAATTGATATTTTATTTGAACACATGTGTTACACGAAATATTGCATTAATTTTAGTCTCAATTTTGATAAAATGAAATTGTAACCATGTATTCAAAAGAACTAGCTATAATAAAAGTAGAGAGCGAAGGTATTTCAACATTGCAGCAAATTTGCCGTCAGACTTTTATTGAAACTTTTGCCGATTGTAATACAGAGGAAAACATGCAGAAATATCTTGATAAAAGTTTCTCTCTTTCTAATCTGCAAAGTGAATTAAATGACAAAAATGTTTCCTGCTATTTTGTATATGTGGAAAACGAAGTGGTTGGATATCTGAAAATTAATGAGGGATCAGCACAAACTGATTTAAATGACGACCGGGCGATTGAAATTGAAAGAATTTATGTATTGAAAAAGTTTTATGGCAAAATGGTTGGACAAGCTCTGTTGGAAAAAGCAAAGGAATTTGCCAGACAAAAAGCTGCTGATTTTATTTGGTTAGGTGTTTGGGAAAAGAACGAAAGAGCCATTAAGTTTTATAAGAAACATGGATTTATTGAGTTTGGTAAACATATTTTCAATCTTGGGTATGATGAGCAGATGGATTTAATGATGAAATTAGAATTGTAAAACTTTCTGTGCATTTTAATTTGTAAGCATATTTTTGTTATTAAAATGGAATTGAATTATGAGTACTGCAACAATTGAAGAAGGTGTAGTGCACACCGTGCCTCCCGACATTAAAGCCGCATTGCTATCAAATGCAGGCTTGTTAAAAAAATGGAACAAGCTTACCCCGCTTGCCCGCAACGAATGGATATGCTGGACAACTATTGTAAAGCAGGAATCAACCAGAAAAGAGCATGTGGGAAGATTAAAAGAAGAAATTTTGGAAGGAAAGAAAAGGCCCTGCTGCTGGCCGGGTTGTCCGCATAGAAGGGAGAGTGCAAAGAAGTGGTTTAAGGGTATTGAGTAGAAGATTGATTCATTTATCAATTAAAAGAAGCTGAATCCGGATATTCATTCTGATTATTTCTGCATTTAAAATTACTTTCTTGAATCCAAATAAAAATATACACCAACACCTGATACGTATTCATCAGTTAATGAATGATTCACTTAATGCATATAAGGCATACAACCAAAATGGGAAAACCTATCGATTTGCAAAAGAGTTGAGAAAATGTAATATGGAAATGATAACATTGCTTCAGGTCGATTATATACATCACGACGAGAAGTTAAATGACGCAGCAAATGCGTTAATTGAACACTATACAATTTGGCGAAATAAATGGGATGATATGGAAGCCACCATATTGCCAGCGCCGGATGATGTTTTTATTTTTGAAAATGAACACCGGTTTCCTAAATGGGCTTCAGAAATTTTTGAAGCGAAACTTCTGAAGCTAACTGAGAATAATTAAGCTGATTTTTTCTCTTCACTTCTGATATTATGTCTGATGGCATCCCAATATTCTTTGCCATACGCAACCAATATCTCTTCGCCCGGAAAAATATCTTTTACCGATTTGATATAAACCTTCAAACCTTCTTCTATATATTCTGAATTATTGGTAATTCCTTTTACTCTTGCAATGCCTCGGGCATCATTGGCATAACGGGCAAGTGCCGAAAATGTTTTTGCGGCATCTATAACATGATAACGTTTTACATAATAGATATATCCATTTTCATGCTTATCAGGATTTACTTCCTTCCAGGTTTTGATACGTCCTTTGTACTCAACAATTCTGGTTCCTTTAGGAATAAATTTTTTTGCAAATAATCCTTTTCCAGCTCCAGGAAGTTTTGATTTTTTTACGATTACATCTTTTTCAAGCAATGCCATTTCTCTTTTATTTAAAGTGTGCAAATATAGAGTAACTGCATTTGGTTTCATTATTAAAAACATTACTGACAAATGTTATCTTTGCGCCTGATTTACCAGAAAAAATTTTAAATATTAAATATGAAGGAAGTTGTAATCATATCAGCAGTTCGTACACCTATGGGAAGCTTCGGCGGGTCATTAAAATCTATAACATCAACACAGTTGGGTGCAATTGCCATCAAAGCTGCCGTAGCTAAAGCAGGTATTGAAGCCGCTCAAGTTCAGGATGTATTGATGGGTTGTGTCATTCAGGCCAATCTGGGACAGGCGCCCGCAAGGCAGGCGGCCAAGTTTGCCGGACTGCCCAATGAAGTGAACTGTACTACAGTGAATAAAGTGTGCGCCAGTGGTATGAAAGCAATTGCACAAGCAACTCAAAGCATTATGCTGGGCGATGCCGATATTGTAGTAGCCGGCGGAATGGAAAGTATGAGCAATGTGCCTTTTTATAGTGATGCCATACGATGGGGAAATAAATATGGTAATGCATCATTGATTGATGGCCTTGCCAAAGACGGACTTACAGATGTATATGATGGAAAAGCGATGGGCAATGCTGCCGAACTGTGTGCTAAGGAATGTGGCATTAGCCGCGAAGATCAGGATGCATTTGCCATTGAAAGTTATAAACGCAGTCAGGCCGCCTGGGAAGCGGGTAAGTTCAATAATGAAGTAGTACCCGTAGAAATTCCGCAACGCAAAGGCGACCCGATTGTATTTGCAAAAGATGAAGAACCCTTCAATGTTAAGTTTGATAAAATCCCTTCATTAAATCCTGCTTTTCAAAAAGACGGAACCGTAACGGCGGCCAATGCAAGTACCATGAATGATGGCGCTGCTGCACTGGTATTGATGAGTGCAGATAAAGCAAAAGAACTGGGACTAAAGCCTATTGCTAAAATAAAATCTTATGCGGATGCCGAACAGGCACCTGAATGGTTTACAACTACTCCTGCATTAGCTGTGCCAAAGGCTGTAGCCAAAGCAGGTTTGCAAATGAGCGATATCAGTTATTGGGAATTGAATGAAGCGTTTAGTGTGGTGGGTATTGAAAATACAAAACGAATGAAACTGGATCCTTCAAAAGTGAATGTACATGGTGGGGCTGTTTCAATGGGTCATCCACTGGGTGCCAGTGGTGCCCGCATCATTGTTACGCTTATCAATGTACTTAAAGCTAATAATGCGAAGTACGGCGCTGCAGGTATTTGTAATGGAGGCGGAGGTGCTTCGGCAATGGTGATTGAAAATATTTAATAAACCTGATGTTGTTAATGCCTCTTCCCATGCGAAGGGGCATTTTTATTTTAAGGCCTTGATGATTATTGTTTAATTTGCTGCAACGAAAAAATATGAAAAAGCTAATCACCAATATTGCGCAATTGGTAAACATCCGAGAGAAAAATCAACTGCTGCGAGGCAGCGATCTGAAAACGTTACCGATATTGGAAAACGCTTACCTATTCATCAATGATGGCATTATAGAAAGCTATGGACCCATGCAGGAGTTAAGCTCCAAAAAAATGAATGCAGCAGAAACAATTGAGGCAAAAGGAAGTTTTGTTATGCCCTGCTGGTGCGATAGTCATACGCATTTGATTTTTGCCACATCACGTGAAGAAGAGTTTGTAGATAAAATAAAGGGAATGAGCTATGCTGAAATTGCTGCAAGGGGAGGAGGCATTCTAAACTCTGCCGCCAAGTTGAATGGCATGCCAGAGGAAACTTTATACAATCTTGCAAAAAACCGTTTAGCACAAGCCATAAAATCAGGTACTGGTGCTATAGAAATAAAAAGTGGTTATGGATTGAGCGTGGAAGGTGAATTGAAAATGCTGCGAGTAATAAAAAGGTTGAAAAAAGAAGCACCTATTCCTGTAAAAGCCACTTTTCTGGGTGCACATACTTACCCTCCTGATTATAAAGAAAATCATCAAGGATATATTGATTTAATCATTAACGAAATGCTTCCGGTAATTGCCAATGAAAAACTGGCGGATTATATTGATGTGTTTTGCGAAACAGGTTTTTTTTCTCCTGAAGAAACAGAAACCATCTGCAAAGCAGGAATGAAAATTGGATTGAAACCAAAAATACATGCCAATCAACTGAACCTTTCCGGCGGTGTGCAGGCAGGTGTGAAGCTGGGAGCCGTGTCGGTAGATCATTTAGAAACGATGGATGATGCGACTGTTCATTTATTAGCTGCTTCATCCACTATTGGCACCTTGTTACCCACTGCAGCTTTCTTTTTAAGAATGCCTTTTCAGCCTGCACGACAATTGATTGATGCAGGTTGTGCCATTGCACTGGCGTCCGATTTTAATCCCGGTTCATCACCATCGTTCAATATGAATCTGGTAGTGGCCATGAGTTGTATTCAAATGAAAATGCTGCCCGAAGAAGCCATTAATGCTGCTACCATCAACGGTGCTTATGCAATTGAACTGGAAAATGAAGTGGGAAGTATAGGAGCAGGAAAAAAAGCCAATCTGATATTTACAAAACCCATTCCATCACTTGCCTATCTGCCCTATTCGTTTGGTGAGAACCTGGTGGACAGGGTGATGATTGATGGGACGTTTATGTAGAATGAAAATTCTTTTGTTTTTGAAGATCTATGGTGAATTAGTTCGAAGGCCAGTGTATTTAGGCTCCCCCTTTTTAGTACAGTTTAAATGTAGACTATTTTGTTCATGGTTTATTCAACGCTATGGGGGTAGTGTAGTGAAGGCGTAGCCGTAGCGGAACGTAGCCCCATTGCGTTGAGGTTTTTTTGTTTATACATCTTTGACGATTTCGGAGGAATTACGCTTCTCACTTTACAGGATTGACAATTTAGCTATTGTTGATTTATTTATGTTTCATATCTTTGAAGTGAGATTAGAACTCACTAAATGACTATAAGAAATAAAAATCTTTCCTTTCAGGCGACTGAATTGCTTGACCAACTGAATCAAGCAAAGCAACTTTGCTTTGGTATTGACAAGGCAAAAAAACTTCTTCCGAACTCAAACCCGGATGCAGTAAAGCGATTGCTAAGTGATATGACCAAACGAGGTTTGCTCATGCGGGTTAAGGACGGTCTTTATTACATCATTCCGTTTGAGCAGGATGCAAAAACATTTATGCCCGACTGGCATTTGCTTTCACAATATCTTGTAGGTGATGCGAATTATTATATCGGATATTTTTCTGCATTACAAATTCACAGTTTGACAACACAGCCGAATTTGAAAGAACAAATTGTGGTGAGCAAACAAATCAAACCGTCAACATTGAAAGTAAAAGGGATTCCGTTTCAATTCATCTATCACAATGAAGAACATTTTTTTGGTAGTAAAAAAACTTGGGTTGACAGTTTCAATAAAGTTCAATGTTCCGATTTGGAAAAAACTATCATTGACTGTTTGTTCAAACCCAAGTATGCCGGAGGGATTACGGAAATTGCCAAAGCCCTGCACAAGACAAAAGACAAACTTGATTTTCAAAAACTTTTTGAATACGCCAAGCAATTCAAATCACAAGCAACAATCAAGCGTTTGGGATTTCTTCTTGAACTATTACAAATTCAAAATCCTGTAATTGAAAAATTACAGAAACTGCGAACCAACTCTTTTGTGTTGTTAGAGCCAACACACCCAAAGCAGGGTAAAACAATTTTCCGTTGGGCAATTCAGCAAAACTTAGACAACGATTCTATTCTTTCACCTATTTACAGTTAAAATGATTGAACCAAAAGAGATAAATAAAGTTGCCACTGAAAACAAGGTGAACGATAGGCAGATTGAGAGGGATTATGTTTTGAGTTGGGTTTTGTTTGCAATCTCTAAGAATAAAATTCTCAACGAAGCAATGGTGTTTAAAGGTGGAACTGTTTTGAAGAAAGCATACATGGATGATTACCGCTTCTCGGAAGATTTAGATTTCACACTCCTTGACGAAACAATCACCAATGACCAAATCAAGGATGAGTTCAAAAAAATTTTTGTGTTTATCAGAGAAAAAGCAAATATTGAAATGCAGATTGATGATAAGAAGTGGACGATATATGAAACCGGCAGCCCACAGTTTTACATTGACTATGTTGGCCCATTGAAGGGAAATATGGAAGCAGGGATTTGAAAATTGACATCACAAGAGGAGAAGTTTTAGAAACTGATATTGAGAACAAATCAATTTTCAGAAGCTATTCAGACCTTGAGGAAGAATTCAATTTGAACTGTTATTCACTTGCAGAAGTGTTGATAGAAAAAAATACGGCAAAATGCAGCAGATAAAAACAGAAAGATTAATTTAGAAGCTCAATCAAAGGCGGTTTATCAAAATGATAAAACAGTATGGGTTGAAAAAGCAAACTGCCCCGATAGCTATCGGGGTTAAAAGCAAACAAAGTAGAAAAGATAAGACCGATACTTTCTCCATAATAGCAAGTTTACGGCGAAGTCGGTCAACTCAAAAGTAAACCGCAAAGCCCCGATGTTACGGGGCTTTATATGGTGGCTTTGCGGATACTTTTCTAATTGTTGTACGTTACTCATAAGATACATCTTCAACAAAAAAGATAACTATGCAAAAACAAGTTTTATTTTTCATGTTGCTGATCTTACATGCAAAAATATTCGCCCAATCAGACAGTCTTGTTTTGAGAGATTTAACACTCGACAATACAGCTCCTGCTGGCATGACAGAATTGATTATTCCATCAGGGAACTCATTGCTAGCCGGGTTCATGTACAGAGCTAATGGTTCAAAAAAGCATCCTACAATGCTGCTTTTGCATGGTCTGCCGGGAAACGAACGCAATCTTGACATTGCGCAGTTTGTTAGGAGTAAAGGCTGGAATGTTCTTTACTTTGACTATCGTGGATCATGGGGCAGTCAGGGAACATTTAGCTTCAAGAACTGTGTTGATGATGTAGTTAATGCAGTAGAATTTTGTAAAAAGTATCAAGACTCTTTAAAAATTGATACTTCAAGGATTGTCTTATTCGGACATAGTATGGGTGCTTGGGTATGCTTCAAAGCCCTTGAACAATTGCCATCAGTTAAGAAAGGGTTTGCGTTGTCAACATGGAATATCGGGACATATTATAATTCAATTTCGCCTAAAACAGGTCGTAATCTCTTCATGTTAAATACCACTCTTGAAGACCTGTATAATTCAGTTGACCAAAATAAAGCTTATTACAATCTAATCAACGACAATTTTGAATCATTTAGAGGGAAGCAGATTTTTATGATAGATGAACACAAATTCAACAACCAATTAGCAGAAACGATTAAAAAGTCGGAACCGAAGAATTTTCGAGTATTTAGTATGGCAAACAGACCATTCGTTTACCAACAAAAGAGTTGCATTAATGAAAAGACTTGTGGAGTTTTTGAACTTGTAAGCAGCGTACAACATGAACTGTGCATAAAACCAAATAAATCTTAAGGTTTTTGTGAACAGAAATTTGGTTGATATATAGTTCCTTTTTTTGCCACTGCAAATACTTGTTTGAGCAACTTATTCATCACTGCTATTAGTGCTTGTTTACCCGTTTTACCGTTTGCTTTTAGCCGTTCGTATAACGCCCTGCAGGCCGGGTTGGTTAGCTTGGCATTCATGGCACACATGTATAGCACATCACGCATGGCCTTTCCTCCTTTTTTGTATATGCGCCCACTTCCTTTTATACTGCTGCCACTGCTGTACTCGGTGGGGCTTAAGCCCGCATAACTGATTAGCTGCCGATGATTTTTTGTATTTCTAAAGCCCTGAGTAAATATGATAAGCATGGCCGTAGCCCGTTTGCCTATCCCTTTTACACTGCTGATACTTTTGTGCTGTTGTGGCTGCCATTCTTTTAACAGCAGTTCTAATTTTTTTTCTAAAAGCTTTACTTCCTTTTCTAACTGAGCTTTTACTTTCTGCAATGATTTAATGGTGTCTTTGCTGGAAACTGGCAATAGCTTCAGGCTGTGCAATTGATTATTAAACCTCTTGATCTGCTCGGTGTATTCCTTGATGGTGTTATACAACTGCTTGCTCTCAAAATAAGCGCTGTCGGGCATTTCCCAAAAATCAGGACGCTGCTCAATGGCAAACCTGCAAATCCATCCACTATCCTTTTTATCGCTTTTATTGCGCTCTAAATGCATCTGAATATAACGCTTGATGCTGATGGCATTTACCACGCTTAAACGACATCCCTGCTCATGCAGATAAAAAGCCAGGAGAATGAAATACACACCGGTTGCCTCCATTACAAAATGATAGTTGGTGCCCGTGTGTTCCAGAATTTTTTGAAGCAGGCGTTGTTGTTACCCACTTGTAAATGAAAGAGCTCACCAAGGTTGTTTTGATAGGTAACATCCAGGGTAAGGTGAGAAACATCAATACCGCAGCATAATAAATTGATGTCCATGATGTGTTGTTTTAAATGAATGTTTTAACTTTAGGGGTAAGAAAAGGGGTGGTGGCTATCATGTTATAATGGCTCAAAGCCAAAGCGGTTTTACAGCCTTACTCCGCCCTTTGTTCTTTCAAATATTTTTATCCAAGTTCCTTTACTAAATTTAGTGAATTGTAAACATAGGAAGCGGTTTGGCAATATGGCGGGGTGACGTATATATGCTCACTTTTTGTTCACTATACGGCTGCAGTCCGGGCTGGACTTTTACTATTGAGCTTTAGTTGTTATCTTCATCATTAGTAATTCTATTCGGCTTTGGTTATGGGCTGACGATTTTCAATTACCGCCACATCGCCAAGCCGTAGCCGTTGTAGGTAACCCTATAGCAACATCCTGCACTCATTCAACATCTATTACTTTGACAAACCCGATAACAGGCCGACACACAATTACAGCACATTTGCAGGCTCACAAAGCCAGACACAAAGCCAACCTGCAAAAGAGCTGTAATTCTGCCAACGCTTCAACCCAGCAGCAGAACTTATCCAAGCGACAGAATAAAATTTCAACATTAAGTCATAAAACTATTCAGGAAATTCAAAATCAATGCTTCCATATCTATTTGGACTAATCAGTGCTTTCTGTTTTGGCATCAGCAATGTTTACTGGAAAACGGCAGGCAAATCCATCAGCTTTTCTAGTGCTGTTTTTTTTTCGAGGGATAATAGCTACTTCATTCTTTGCCGCTACATGGTTCATTCTGGCAAATTCTAATAACAACACTACCCTTACCATTAATGCAGGGGCGACGATATCACAATACCTGAAAACAATGCTGCTTTGTTTGGTATGTTCGTTGGGTCTTGTCTTTTATTTGCTATCTCTAAATTATTCGCCAGTCAGTATATCAGTTCCGCTTTCTTCAATTAATATTTTCAGTATCCTGACAGCAGTATTCATTTTGGGAGAAACTTTTAAGACGATATACTTTGCTTCGTTCACATTAGCCTTTGTCGGAATATTATTATCACAATCTTTTAGAATTGACAATAAAGGAATACAGTGGAATAAAGGAGCAACTTTTGCTTTGCTTGCATCTTTATTTTGGGGAACCACGTATGCCTTATTCAAATTCTCTGCTTCATGGCTTGGAGCAATTCCTTTGGCCTTTATTCTCGAATGTTGTGTTACCATAACAGCTTTAGTGTGGATGCTATTCTCAAAATCCGGTTCTATTAAAAAGAATGGGCAATTATCAATCAAAAATATAAAGCATTATTTCATATTAGCTGCTTTATTGGTTGGCGGAACTTTTTTTTCAACCTCGCTATTCAGCAAATTCCAGTATTGATGATTAATATACTGGGCAACTTCACTTTAATTGTTTCAATATCTGCGGGCATCCTTTTTTATAAAGAAAAACTAACTGCGAAACAAGTGACTGGAATAAGCTTAGTAGTCATTTCCATTGCCATTGTACAGTTTATAAAATGATTTTGAGCCTTATTTCTCTTTCAGTCTTTCGGCAACAAAGATATAATCCTTGTGCATTTGCTGATAAATAAACGGATCAAACAAGTTTGAATCAACACTCTTGAAATATTGAGAAGCCTTTCTTTTGTTCCCCTGCAAAACGTTTGCATAAGTTTTATAAATCAGTAATTCATTTTGACCTTTCGCCCCCCAATGCGTTTTCGCTTTCTTTGGTGGTTTTTCATGGTGCTTTTCAAAATCGTTGACAACCTGTACAAGCCAATCGGTTCTCATACTTCTGAATAATTCCCTGCAGAGATAAAGTGCAAACCCTAAAGCTTTTTCATAATCTTTTACATACGCATATTGCTGAATAGTCATGTAATATGGTGAAGTTGCATTAAAGTGATGGCATGATTCTTCGGAAAGACAAATGCCAATATAACGGGCTGCGGGAATCTCATGAATATGTGCCGATATTTTCAATCCTTTTATTTTTTTATACCAGCCGATTCGTTGAATGACATTACCCGATTGTACAGCCTGACTGAATTTCAGTGCAAAATAAAACAGCTTGTCCTGTACTTCACTTTGCTTTTGCCTGTGATACGCATCCAACAACTTGCCGTAATAGCCTTGCAAATAATCTTCATCAACAAACCATTCTATAAAATACCGTTGTGCATTTTTGTTGACAGCCAGCGATTCTGTAAGTTCATCTGCAATATCGGGATGACTCCGAAACATCAAACCCATCGTTTGCCCAACATAATACATTTGCACGGGGCTATGAATTTTTTCATCAAAAATTACAGGCATATTAAACACCTGTTTTAAGAATTGAATATTTTTTTGCCTTGCAGCTATACTAATCATTTCAATAATAAAGGGAAATATTTCCGACCCCTTACCCAACTGCCTGCACAGGCTAACAATTCTTTTTGTATTGATGGTTTGTGTAGTAAGCGAAATAGATATTTGATGGTGCAGCAGGTGAATATCATTTGTAAAGCCATCATCTATAATTGATTTTGTACCACCCGGTGCAGTAATGATTTCTGCCTTTTCAATATTCGCAAGCAGACTGCTCCAATCCTTATACCCAATGTAAGTCGCAATTATATCTAATGTATAAAGCCGTGGCTGTTCAACGCTTTTTGCAAATCCAAACAATCGCTTCAATGTAGTGATGCTTACCCGTTCATGGCAAACTTTATTGATACTATTAGCAAGCCCATCACAATCCTTTGAATAGCGAAGGGGCTTTCCATACCGGGCTTCAATTTTCTGACGAATAGCAGCAGTAATCATACAAGAAAGATAAAATAAAAATTAAAGACACCACCTCCCGTAATGTAATGAACGGAATGAACGAAATGAATGAAACGTTTTCTAAGAAACCAAAAAATGAAAATTAAATTTGGCAAACCACTTGAATGTCAAAATTCATTACACTGAAGGAAACGTATAATCCCCTAACAACTCAAGGCTTAGGTGAGAAATCTATCAATACTTCTGAAATTATACATATTTCAAGACTTGCCTTTTCTCCTTACAAAAGAATAAAAACAATCAAAAGCAGGATTCATCTTACCAATGGAGAAATATTTGACGTAAAAATATCCAACGAAGAAATTTTACTAATGATAAATAAAGTATTATGAAGCATATATTTCTCCATGTATTGGCTATCACAGTATTTCTGAATAAATCTTACTCTCAAAAAACATTGAAAGAATACTACGATATTTTTAATACTCAAATAAAAGAAGAGTTACAAGTAAATGCCTACGGTTTAGGAGAGGGGTTTTACAAATCATATTATAAAAGAGGTGGCTTTAAGGAAACTGGATTTTATTCAAAAGGCAAAATGACAGGGCTATGGTCATACTATTCAGAAGGTGCAACAAAACCGTATCAGCAATGGAAATTTGATAACCAAGGCAGAAAAATAATGTATAAAAATTGGTATTCAGGACATCTGACTGGTAAATTAGAAGAATGGACAGAATGGTCGCAAGAAGAAACTGATGAAAACGGTTATCCGTTAATAACAAAGCATATCCTTTACACAGATAATGAGGTTGATGAGAATTATAGTATCATAAAATATGGAGTGGGTTATTATATGCTGTATGACCTTGATATTAGAAGAAGTTTGCCTTTAGAAAAAAGATACTTTAAAGAGTATTATTTTACTGGCAAAATTAGGCATCAGTGGATATTTACAAAGGATAAAAAAAAAATAGAGACATGGTATGACGAAAGCGGAAACCTTTTAATGAAAACAACCGAACAACTTCAAAATAATATCCAAGAATTCAAACCCGGTACAACCAAAATTCAAACAGCAAATATTCAAGAGAAATATACCGTTGAAGAAACAACCTACCTTTTCAAAGACCCTGATTTATTGTCAGACATTCTTATAGAAGTTGAAAAAGGGGCTATTATTATTGCTAAAAACATTGAATCAAAAGATTTTAAAAAAGTTACTCATAAAGGTATAACCGGATATATTTACTCTTTATCTTTATCGCCTTTTTCAAACTAATTTTAGCAATCCCAAGTTATTAAAAGCCCTGACTACTGTAAAACATTAATAAATTGAAAAAATAAACAAAATGAAAAAGACCTCTTCACTTTTTTTTATATTTATGCTGTTTCTCTTGTCAACCAAACTATCAGCACAAACCTTATATGCAGCATATATTTTCAACGGTAGTATAGGAAAAAATTCAATTGTACTTACATTTATAGTGCCGGATCATTTTTATAATTATGACCAAGGAAGCTACTATTACACAAAAAACAAACAGAAAATTGAATTCCGTGGACAAGATATGGCAGAAATAAATGCAGATGGTGTGCAAAAATTAACAGAAACAGTCAATGGGATAAATACAGGGTATTTTATTTTTAATAATCTTGATGTTATTGAATCAAAAAAAATAGTTGGAAAATGGTTCACTATGGATGGTAAAACCGTTTACCCAGTTGTTTTAACACTATCAAAAACTAAATATCCATATTAACCATTTATAAGAATGCCTTGCACACAGGGCTCGACACAATGCTAACAAGGCATATCCACTTGCCCTGCCTTACGCTTCCGAGACACAATCTTCTTAGTTGGACACAGACATTTACTTTAACGCACCAGGACGGGTCATACTACTATCAACGGCATATCCGTCTGACCCGAACACGGATGAGCAATAGATTATATTTTCAACTTTTGTATCTTCGGGCGGCAGCAGTTCCGGGCTGGAAGTTTTCCAAATGCCCTGCCGAACGCAAAGCTGTAGCCGTTAGCAGCCATTTCTAACTTGCACTTAACTTCTTTTATGATTAAGTCTAAAGAAGCTCCTACATAACCAATGCTACAAGGAAACCATTTTCCATTAATCAATGTTAGACAATTTCTAAAGACTTAAACCTTCAATTAAACAAAAAAAATCTAAGATATGATACATCATAAATCAAGGTTACTATTCTTAGTAACAATGTTACTTAGTAGCTTGTATTTGTATGGACAAAACGTTGTCTATTTAAGAAATGAAACATACAATAATGACAAAACCATTAAGGGCGATAAGGTTGTTTTTGAAAGAAATGGTTCTATAAGACTAAATAATGCTGCAATACTTTCAATTATTGCAACAGAAATTGAAGTTCAAAGTGTCTATGTAATAGATGCAAAAGGAGTAAAGGGAACTGACGCAACCGGAACTTTGCCGGATTGGTGTGCCCATAATTGTAACTGTGGATTTCATAATCAAGGGCAAAGTGACTGGGAAAAAGCCGGTGGAGAAACTGATAGGGGTAATAAAGGTGGCAACGGAACTAACGGTGGATCAGTATTTATAACGTATTGTCAGTTATCAGGTATAGAAGGCGGTTTTGGTAACTTAAGAGTTCAAACAAATGGTGGACAAGGTGGTGCTGGGGGAATAGGTAGAAAGTTAATCAACCCTTGCGTTGATTGGAGTCAACCAATGAAGTACAAATTTGGTCCTACGGGCCATGCTGGCGACAATGGAAAAGATGGAATATTCCGTTATTCATTAGATTGTACACCACTAACCAACAGGTCTGAATTTACAATAGACGCTAAAAGTTCTTGGTTAAATACCGGAATTACAGTCAGAGCAAATTCAACTTTAATTGTAAATCAAATTTCGGGTGCCTGGAGCGTTGATAATGCAAACTATCCTTTAGTTAATGGTGACGGCCACACAAATGAATCATCTACTGCTCTTGCAAATTTTCAAGATTTTAAAGCTCTAAAGTCGGCATATTTTGGTTCATTAATAGGAAAGATAGGTGGTAATTCACCGTTTAAAATCGGCTCAAATTTTCAACAGGTAATGAGTCAAACTGGTACATTGTATCTACAAATTAATGATCTTGGTCTAGGTGACAATGGTGGTAGTATAACCGTCAGTGTTCTTCAGCGTTAATATCATATTGAAAACTGCCTAACAAACGGCTGCTAACAATGGTATCCTATGTATATAGGCCTTAGAGAGTTTATATGGTAAATCTATTATTTTCTTTTGAAAGTAAGAGATGAATAGATTGAATATTTTTATTCACCCCTCACCTTCGCCAGATTTTTTTTTGTCCATTTCAAAATTATTTTAACCTCTGCAACTACACAAGATTTTTTTGCTGTTGCAGCATCTTATTATTATTCATTACCAGCATCCTATAAGTAGATCCCGCACCTGTGGCGAGACTACAAGTCCCTGTGATTAAATAAATAATAGCTTTCCGCTCTTCTGGCGGAAAAAACAACCAGCTACAGTCTTGCCGAAGTCAATGCTTCGTCGTTTGATTATATTACGATGACAACCCATGTTTTGTAGTCTGATTGCAGTTACTTAATTGTTTAGATAATCAATTTCTTAAAAAGCATAGCCCTACATCTCAAACTCCCAAACCGTTCTATAATCTCCAAATTTTTCTACATAGGAAAGAAATTCATTATAAAATTTATCAGCACCTATTGTAGCACTGTCGCCTATTACAATCAACTGCTCTTTGGAACGGGTGATGGCTACATTCATTCTTCGGTAATCTTTTAAAAAACCAATTTCGCCTTCATCATTACTTCTTACCAGCGATACAATTATGTTTTCTTTTTCCTGACCCTGAAAACTGTCAATGGTGCTTTTGCGAAGCTGTGCTGGTAACAATTCGGCAGCAGCCGCTACCTGACCAGAGTAGGGAGATATAAAAGCAGATGTAGAAAGACTCCATTGCTCTTGCTCCAGTACCTTGTTTACGATTTGCAGTTCACCTTCGTTTTGCAGACTAACGCCATCGGGTCCATGTTTTTCATTATACCCCGAGCCTGCTGTATCAATGAAGGTAATATGTGTTCCATTGTTTTGTAAGTGTTTTGCTGTTTGCAGCAGACTATTATAAAAATACTGACTGCTGAACCCGGCAATGGCTTCACGCATACGATACTGTGTGTTTAATAAGTGAGCCGCATCGTTGTGTGCAATGGCTGCTTCTAATATGGAACGATTAAATCCCAGCATTGCAGCTTCATTGCTCAACACAGTCGGCGGTAATTGCCAGTGGTCGCCGGCCAGCACTATTTTTTCTGCTTTTGAAAAAATACACCAGGCCAATGGCTCTATACATTGACCCGCTTCATCTATTATCAAAGTATCAAATTTCCGATTGCCCAAATTTTCATCGTATAACCCAATAGGTGTGCCTGCAATTACATCAGCTTCATCCAGCAGTTTTTCTTCATGGTAACTCTGTAATTTTTTTATTTCACTTCTTATTTCCTTTACTTCTTTAAAAAGCAGATTGCGTTGCTCTCTCTCGGCTTTTCCAAAACTGCGTTTGTACTTGAGCGCCATGCGGCGAAATTCTTCAGCTCTTATTTTTAGTTGCTTTATTTCTTTTTGTGCGTTGCTATTGCTCATTTTACCTTCAGGCGTATGCGAAAATATTTCGGCATCTACCTTACTACTGTTGCCCACTCTTAAAAGCTTTACGCCTTTTTGTATCAACGTTTTTGCAAAATGATCAACGGCAGTATTGCTGGGTGCGGCTATCAAAACTTTTTCACCATTCTTAATAAGTTGCAAAACGGCTTCTACAAGGGTTGTGGTTTTGCCGGTTCCGGGCGGGCCATGCAAAATAGTAATGCCATTATTTTGTATCACTTTGGCAACGGCCTGTTGCTGACTTTCATTCAGTTTTTTATTTTGAAAATCAAAAGATGAAAGGTTGATTTGTTCATTATTTAATGTGACAGCATCCGTTTGATGAATTTTTTCAAACAACTGTACCAATTGTTTGTTTTGCTCCAGTTCCTTCATCACTTTTTTCATAATGGCAGTGGTTCGTGTATCGGGTGCCAGTTTGATGCCTACGCCATTGTCTTCAATCCAATCGGGGAAGTCGGGGGCGAACAAACGAAACTCTCCCTGCCTTCCATTAATGCTTAGCAAAACACCTTTTATAGAATCTTCGCCAGACAAAAAACATTCAATGGCAGCCCCTTCTTTAAACAAATTTGTTTCGGGTGGGAAACTCATTTTGAAGCTGATTTCAGGATAATCGGCATAGCCGAAATTTTTTCGGGTTACTATGATGGGATGCAGCGCAAGACCTTCGGCTTTCAGTTGTTTTAAACTATGCGACTGGTCAAGTTGATAACGTTTTGCCTGTTCTTTTTCTTCCAGTTCAATGCAGTCAATTAGTTTTTGAATATGCAAGTGCATGGCGGCAAGTTAAGTCATCAAACTCTGAGATTGAATTTTTTTGTTTTCACCTTGCTTTGGTCTAACTTTTCTAAAATTTTCAGGATGCGAATGCAGCTGATTACCGTTTTTATTTTAATAATTGTGTGTAGCATTTCTTCCTTCAGTCAAACACCCAGCCTGGTGTTGCCGGTTGGGCATACAGATGCAGTCATCAGTACATCATTCAGCCCCGATGGGAATTATGCAGTTACAGTTTCACTGGATGGCACAGCCAAATTATGGGAGGCGAATACAGGAATGCTGATTAAAGACTTCCGAATTTCAGGTGATGCTTCTATTATAAAAGCGGACGCCGCTCGTTTTTCAAAAGATGGAAAATTGTTGGTAATTATTTATGAAGGCGATCATTTTTCTGTTTATAGAATGACGGATGGAAAACCATTTGAACCGGAAACAGAAGGAGGCACATTGAGCCATTTAATTGACTTGCCACAACGAACGGATATTGCTCATATTCTTCAAATGTTTAGCAGCGACTCCCGTTTTTTTATTTATGGTTGGGGTGTTGATGACCCCTTTGTTTTCAATGTACAAACCGGGAAAAAAGTATTTTCTATAAAGGGCATTGCAAAAGAAAATTATTGTACTCATATCTTCTTTTCACCTGACAATAGAAAATTGTTTGTTGTTACTGATAAGAATTTTTTATTTGTGTGCAATGCCTCAACAGGTGCTGTTCTTAAAAAAATTAAACTGGTATCAGATTTTAATGATTTTATTGTTGCTGATAATAACAGGTCTGTTGTATGTATTGCCGATATTTTCCAGGATACAAAACAAGTGCAGGTACTAAATTTATTAACCGGCAAATTCCATAATCAACAAGGGGTTGAACCTTATGGATTACAAATGTTCAATGAAGATGGAAACAAGATGATACAGTTTTTTGGTGGTGAACAAAAAGGGGAAGACCTGATTTTGCCAAACGGATTGCTTGATGCAAGGATTTATTATGATTCTGTTTCTGTTTGGGATGTTAGAACGGGAAAAAGAAAATTTGAATTAAGCAGCATGAATGTTTTACTGGCTGGAAGAACGAGTACGCTGTTTGGACGTAAAACAAATAAATTGTTTTTGCCAGAGGGGGAGAACAAGATTACAGTTTTTAACGGCAGCACTGGAACACAATTGTATCAAGTGAAAGCGGATGGGGGCTATCTGCGAAAAACAGCATTGAGTAGCGATGAAAAATGGATAATGACACTTACTGGTTCTAATAAAATTATTTTCTGGAATGTGGAGAATGGAAGTATGATCAAACAAATTGATGCAGAAATTGATTCTATTTTAGATTTCAGCTTGAGTGAAGATAAAAATAAATTATTGTTAGCCTCGGCAAATGGAAGTACTAAAGTATGGGACATACAAACGCAGAAAGAAATTACTTCATTAAAAGGATTTTCCAATCCATATTTATCAGCGAGGCTAAGTGCAGATGGTCGTAAAATATTTTTATACAACAATCATTTTACAAAAACGGTGGATTTAATTTCTGGTGATATTGCTATTGACTCAGCATCCTTTATAAAAGTGGATACAAATGAAATCAGTTTTGATATCGAATGGATAAATGGAAAGGATACTATTTCAAGAACTGAATTTTTAAACATGTTGACAAGGAGCCTACGCTTTAAACAAAGCCCCGATTGGAATCTGAAGATATGTAATTACGGAGTCAATTTGCTTTTTCTTTGTCCTGCTGAAAATGAACATATAGAAGCAAATTCTGATACAGCATTTTCAAAAATACCAAGAACTAATTTTTCTTCATTTGAGATAATCAATGATGCACAGTTTAGTGATGATAGCAAAAAACTGATAGTCACTTATCAGAATAATTATATTTCAGTATTTGATATTTCAACAGGAAAAACCCTTTTTTCTTATATTGATATGGGTGACAATGATTATTTAATTGTAGATACAATTACAGGATATTACAAAGGAACAACTGCTGCTGCCCGAAAAATTCATTATGTAGCAGATAATAAAAAAGTAATCACTTTTGAGCAGTTGGATGTTAAGTATAACCGGCCGGATAAAATCTTGGAATCAATAGGAAGCGTTGATACTGCATTGATTCGGTCATTACGCAATGCTTATGAAAAAAGAATCAAAAAGTTGGGTATTGACACCACTTCTTTTCAAAATGGCTACGATTTGCCTACGGGTGAGATTGCAAATAGAAACCAAATCTCATTTGAACAAAAATCGGACAATCTTACTTTGAAAATAATTGCAACAGATCAAAAACAATTATTACAAAGTTTGAATATTTTGATGAATGAAGTACCCCTTTGGGGTTTTAAAGGAATTGATTTGACTGGATTCAAACGAAAAAAACTTGATACAACTATAACGGTAAAACTGACTGCTGGAGAAAATATTATTGAAGTCTCTGTTTTCAATCAAAACGGCATTGAGAATTACAGAGTGCCCCTCAAAGTAAATTATAACCCTGCGTTACCAATAGAGCCCAAAGTTTATTTTGCAGGGATAGGCACAAATATGTTTGCTGACAGTAGCTATAACCTGCGCTGGTGTGTACAGGATATTCGTGATCTGGCAGCTGCACTTGCTTCAAAATTTGGCAAACAATTTATACTGGTTGACACTTTGTTTGATGATAAAGTAAATATAGAATCGGTACAGTCTATAAAAAAGAAATTATTGCAGACCGGAGTGAATGACAAAGTAATTATTTCCTTCTCGGGGCATGGGTTGCTTTCAAGTTCAATGGATTATTTTCTTTCTGCTTATCATATTAATTTTCAAAAACCTGAATTGGGTGGTTTACCTTATGAACTTTTGGAAAATCTGTTAGATTCTTTGCCCGCAAGAAAAAAATTATTGTTGCTCGATGCCTGTCATAGTGGGGAAGTGGATAAAGAAGATGTAAACAAAATAAATGCCTCGCTTACTACTATAGTTCGTGATAGTTTGAGCAGTAATGCTGCAACAAAGGGAGGCATTGTTACGAATACAACTACAGGCGAAAGCAAATTGGGTCTTCAAAACAGTTTTGATTTGATGCAAAATTTATTTGCCAATGTAGGCAAGGGGACAGGGGCCACCATTATTGCCGCTTCTGGCGGTGTACAGCTGGCACAGGAACGAAGCGATTTGGGGCATGGCGTTTTTACATTTAGTATTATAGAAGCATTAAAGAAATTTAAGACAATAAAAATTGCTGCGCTTAAAAAATTTGTGAGCGATGAGGTATTCAAACTCACCCGTGGTTTGCAAAAGCCTACGGCACGCATGGAGCCATTACTCGCTGATTGGAATTTATGGTAACCGATTATTAAGAAATATTTGGCAAAGTCTTTGACTAAATTTGCGCAAATACTTTATTATGAAATTTCCCAATAAAAAATCCGTCATTTTATTTTCACTTTTTTCAGTATTCGTTGGAATCAATTCGCTTAATGCTCAAAAAAAAGATAAACTTGAAAAACTAAAAGATGATTCCAAAATTGCTAAATCAGATTTTGAAAAAACGGATGGGATGATGAACAGCCTTTTTAAAAATGCTTATGGCTATGTCATTTTTCCCAATGTAGGTAAAGGCGCTATTGGCATTGGCGGTGCTGCCGGAAATGGTATCGTTTTTCAGGATGGAGATATGATTGGTAAAGCCAAATTAGCCCAATTGAGTATAGGCTTTCAATGGGGTGGGCAGGCTTATAGAGAAGTTATATTTTTTGAAAACAAAGAAGCGATGGATCGATTTAAGGAAAATCGTCTTGAGTTTTCTGCCCAGGCATCAGCAGTTGCCGCAACAGCTGGAGCATCAGCCAATGTAAAATATGCAAATGGCGTAATGATTTTTACACAAACAAAAGGTGGTTTGATGTATGAGGCATCTATTGGCGGCCAAAAATTTAAATACACGGAGTTTTGATAACTTTACATCCTAAAATTTATCACATGAAACTTTTATTCTTGATTGCATTCTCATTTGCAACAATTGGTTTAAGTGCTCAATCAAAAACAGATGTAAGTGTAAAAGATCCTAAAAAGAAAGTACAGGTAGTTGAAGCATCCTGTGGTACCTGCAATTTTAACCTGAAAGGGGCCGGATGTTTGCTGGCTGTACGGATAAACGGGAAGGCCTATTTTGTAGATGGCACTTCTCTTGACGATCATGGAGATGCACATGCCGAAGATGGTTTTTGTGAAGTCATTCGCAAAGCTGAAGTGCAGGGAGAAATAATAAACGATCGGTTTAAAGTTTCTTATTTTAAACTACTGAAGACTGAAGCAAAACCTGAGGCAAAAGGAAATCAACGTCCAGAATAGCATTTATGCAAAACGTTTTTCGTTTTTGCCTGATGCTTATCTTTTTTGGGCTTGCCAAAACGGTTTTGGCTCAAGATAAATATGCACTCATTATTGGTATTGGAAAATACAAATTCTGGGAAAAAATTTCCAGCGATAATGATGTTCCCTTTATCAAAGCTGCATTAATAAAACAAGGTTTCGCAGAGGCCAACATCAGTATATTGATGGATGAGCGGGCTACCATTTCCGGAATCAATCAGTCTTTTAAAAATTTAGTAAAGAGAGTTAAAAGCGGGGATGTGGTTTTTGTTCACGTTTCCTCTCATGGTGAGCAAATTGAAGACAATAATAAAGATGAAGTGGACGGTCTTGATGAAGCAATCGTCAGCTATGATGCACCCAAGCCAGGCAGTACCAGCAACTATGCCAAAGAACAGCACTATTATTTTCGTGATGATCAGTTTGGTATTTATCTGAATCAACTAAGAACTAAACTTGGGCAAAAAGGCGATGTAGTTGTATTTCTTGACGCCTGTCATTCCGGTTCAGGTGTTCGTGGATTGCATAAGGTAAGAGGCAATCAGCCACCTTTGGTTTCAGCAAATTTTAAAAAACCTGAAACTTTAAATGCAGTATCATCAGGCGTTTTTGCTGATGCTGAAAAAAATAGTTTGAATAAAGCCCTTGCTTCTTATGTTCTTGTATCCGGTTCGCTGGCAGAAGAAAGAAATACAGAATCCGTTTATCCCGATGGGAAGGAGGGAGGATCACTTAGTATTGCGCTTACCAAAGTACTTGAAAAGCTGAAACCGGGTACTACTTATCGTTCTCTATATTCAGATATTGTGGTTGACCTCAATGAAATGGTGCCTGATCAACATCCCGTTATTGAAGGCAATGGAATTGACCGCGAATTATTCGGAGGAAAATATGTAAGTCAGCAACCGTATTTTGAAATTGCTTCCATTGATAATACTGATTTAATTTTAAAAGGCGGTAGTTTGATGGGGCTTGATAGTGGTGCAAAAGTTTCACTCTACATTGCCGGTACTAAAAATACTGATCAATCAGATACATTGGCAACCGGAACCATTGTTGCTGCCGAGCCTTTTCGTTCTTTAGTAAAGTTGAATAAAATTCCAGATTTGCGTGCACCTGCTGCAGGTTGGATTTTTCTTACAGAACCGGTTTATAATTTAAAACCCGTTTCAATTGGATTTACAAAGCAGGCTGAGAATGGAGCAACAAGATTTTCAAATGTAGAAATCAAAAACTATCAGCTAATAATCAAGGAAATTTCACAAGCAGAAATGAATGATGTTCCCGAGTTGCTCATTGCAAAGGGAAGTACACAAGACTCACTCATCTTAGCATCAAATGGGTTTGTTTTTGGTTTATTCAATGCCGGCGATGGTAAAGAATTGAAGAAAATATTTCAACGATATTGTCAATATAAATTTTTGCAACAATTAGCGTTGAAAAGTTCGCTGGTTAATCTTGATGTAAAATTATTGCCAACTATCAATGGAAAGATTGTAAAGCAAAACAATGATAAGAAAAATGACAAAGGCATTCTTACCTGCAGGGTTGGTGATGCACTTGTAGTGCAAGCAAAGAATAACGGCGACGAACCGATTTATCTTAATATTCTGGATTTGCAACCCGATGGCATTATTAATCCCATTTTCCCCAATACAAATACATCACCCATCATCACTCCCGAAGAATTGAAAATAGAACCGGGTGAAGAAAAAACATTTTCCAAATTTGTAATTACAATAGGGAAACCAACTGGACTTGAGATTTTTAAAATATTTGCATCCCTGTCAAAAATTGATATGGAACGTATTGCGCAACGAACGATTACCAGCAAAGGAAATTTTTCAACTCTTGAAAAATTGATAGATCAGACTTATGATATTTCAAACCGCAGTGCAATTGCACCCGGTAAACCTGAAGGTTCGGTTTTTAATATTCCATTTCGCATTATAGATAAGAATGGAAACTAATTTCTGATGGTGTAAATAATATTTTGCTCACATCTTTGTGGCTTACCTGTTGTACAACTGGGACCACAACAGGGCTTAGAACAACAAACCTGATTGGAGAGTTGCAATGTTTTCTTACCAGTTGCATCCAAAAGTTTATTCCAGCTTACTTTGTATTCACCTCGACTGGTGTACTGTTTTAGCACAGCTAAAAATGAGAATGACATATAGCTGTTAAATTCGGGATCACAAATGGCTTTTTCACCGTTTTTGGCTGCAGTAATTAATATTGATTGTGGTTTGTAACTTAAAAACAGGTCTCGAGTATTTTTTTCATTCAATTCCCATTCTCCTCTGGTTTTGCCTACTGGGTTGCCTATTGTTTTAGGTCTTTCAATATCTATATTGCAACAATCGCTGATGATAATATTTAATCTGGCTTTTGATTTTTTTGATTGAATGCGATTGAAAATATCTTCCTTAATTCTCAATGAATTTTTGACAATTGTTGCACTGTCGGTATTGATGCGGGTTGATTTTATGTAGGGAAAACTGTCCTTTTCATTTATTCGAAACCCATGCCCGGAAAAATAAAAAAGAACGATATCATTTTTGGTAGGTTGTAGTTTGTTAATTGCATTCATTACTAATTTGCTTTCGCAGTTCTTTCCGGCAAAAATCTGTTGTTTGAAATTAGTTTTTTTTATTCCAAGCATTTGTGCAAATTGACCAAGCGTTTTAATCATATTTTTTAAGTCGGCAGCGGCAGATTTTCCTATGGCTTTATCTAAAGTGTCAGCGACAAGAATTACATGCAGATTGAGTTCTTTTTGTTCCAGCATATTCAATACTGTTCCACCTCTTGAATTGCCACTGAAATATGAAACAAAAAAGGGATCGGCCCTGTCAAAAAAGGATGCTGCTTTTTCCTTGGTCAATTCATTTTTTGAAAACTCTTTGTATGAAAAAAATGTATTGGGCTCCAAGAATGGTTTGCTAGCATTGTCCGTTACGCCATAAGGTTCATAATAACCATTTGCCACATTATAGGCGAATAAAAAAACCGGCTCAATTGGATTCATTAAGCTGTCAATCAGATCTTTTTGTGCAATAAAGGTTTTGATAGCCAAAATTTGTTGGCTGTGGGTGCTATCTGCATTTAAAAAAAAGGTTTCTTCAATTTGTAATTCTTTAACCACTGTATCGCTTTGTGGTGGTTTGTATTTTAGGCGCATCATTCCGCTTCCGTTTTCATTTCTGAAAAACAAGCAAGAGTAGTCTGTGCTATCAACAGATGTATGAAAATTGAATTGAAGCAGATAGACGGATTGCCCCCAGGATATATTTGTTAATAGGAAAAAGGCTAACCCCGAAAAGAATGAAATCAGTCTTGCTTTCATTTGTTGGTTTGTATGCTAAAAATAGGGTTCTTCTGTTGGATTTGGAATTGCACTTAACTTGTTGTATCATTATGTCCCAAAAACCAAATGTATGATTAAAAAATTTGCAAAGCCAGTATTACGAACCATGCTTGTTTTGTTTGCACTCAGTTTTACTATTGTTGCCTGCGACAATAATAAAAAAAGCGACAAGCCAGCCGGATCGGATACACCCAAAGTAGAACCTGCTCCAGCGCCAACATTGCCATCAGCAGGTGATACTTTAAAAACAGGTGATACAGGTAAACCAGTGGTTCCTGATCAATAAGCTAACCTGAAAAAATGCTTAGACCCGAAAGTGAATAACGTTCGGGTTTTTTTTTTATTCTTCTGTTGATTCAGCTTGCTGAACTTTAGTAATATTAATGTGTCTGTGATGTGTAAGTTTTGCAATAAGCCAATGCTCCAGTTTGTGATGTAGCGGAATTAATATGGCAGCGATGGCTACAAAAATCAGGATTTCAAACAATGGATTGTGATGCGTAAATTCAGCAACGGCAGGATGGAGCAATAATGTTAAATACTCAAACAAAAACAATAAGGATAAGATGCCTAGTAGTCTGATTAATTTCAAATGAACTTTAGTGCGATTTAGTAAAAAAGTAATTACAAATATTCCGGGAATAAAAATTCCAATTAAAAGAAACTGTAGCTGCTGCATCCGTTTATGTTCCGCCAGTTTCTTTTCTTCATCTAAAGTACGCTGACGGAATTGCTCGGTTGAAGAGATGATTTGCATTTCACGAATCTTACTCTTGCTGTTTACTGAATCGTTTAGATGCTGCACAAAGCCTACATAAGTAAAAGCGCTGTCGTAATTTTTAATATTGCTGTAATAGTCAGTAATAAAACGGGTAGCATCCAGTTCGCGGGAAAGTCGTTTGTCTTTTCTTGCCACATTCATTGATTCTTTTGCAAAATAAACTGCACTGTCGCTTTTGTGCAGCATTTTGAAAAGTTGTGCATACCCAAGTGTTGCTTCACAATACAAATCATTATCCACTCCATCTTTTAAAAAATTAATAGCACCACGGTAATTTAATTGTGATTGCTGATAATTTTCCATCTTGCGATAGCTATGTCCAAGCCCGGTCATAGAAGCACCCATCATATAATGATTGTTATTGCTAACGGCTTCTTTATAAGATTCATTGAAGAAATAAAATGCCGAGTCGGCAATGTTCATACGGTCGTACACATCACCCTGTGCTAGCAAAATCTGGTTGTGTAAACTTGTAAGTCTATTTTTCTCAATTACTGAGTCAGATTTTTGATAATACTCTAGCGCCTTTCTGTAGTATTCCTGAAATACATATACAATTCCAATGTTCATAAGAGTACCAGCCAAATTTCTGGGATTATTTCTTTTCTCTTCAAGTTTCAGTCGCTGCAGGTTTACTTCAAGAGCGGAGGGATAATTGCCAATATAAAAAAAAGAATTTGCCAAGACTTTTAAAGCATTTGATTCGCCTTCTGTATAATGGATGCTTTTGGCTTTAAATAAAGCTTCCTGTGCCATCATCAAAGCCGTATCAGGATTATCAGCATTTGAAGCACTTGCAATTTGCCACAACAGTTTTACTTTACCTGTATCTGTTTTTTCAATAGTAAGTAATTTACTCAAACTGTCAACTCGAGAATTTTGTGAAAGCAGGGTAGGAGAAATGCAAAAAAGACTGATGGACATTAAAATGCTAATGCGCTTGCTAATAGAAGCCATACCGTTGATTTTTTGCTCGCCGAAAGTAACCATTTGCTTTGAAATAGTGATGCCTATGTTTTTAAGCAGGTCCAATCTTTAATTAAAACTACTCATCTGCTTTAATGTTTTTAATTAGCCGCATCTACTTGAAGTGAAAATTTTATGAACGGGAAGTAAGTGTCAACTGATTTCAACTATCTTCAATTATGATACTTCAAACCAAATTCTCGCCTTTACCTGAAATACAAACGGAACGTCTGTTATTGCGCCAGGTAAAACTATCCGATGCTCCTGAAGTTTTTTATTTAAGATCAAATCCTCAAGTATTAAAATATATTGGAAAGGAACCTTGTCAGTCAATTGAAGAGGCGACGGCATTCATCGGAAAAATTTTAACCGATCTTGAAGCAGGAGATGGTGTGGCATGGGCCATTACTTTAAAAGAAGCCCCTGAAATAATGATTGGTCATATTGGTTTCTGGCGCATGGATAAGCCTTCGTTCAGGGCAGAGATTGGTTATTTAATACACCCACAGTATTGGGGGAAAGGGCTCATAAAGGAAGCAATTAGCGCTACACTTCAATTTGGATTTCAAACGATGAACTTACATAGTATAGAAGCCAGAATCAGTCCGGAAAATCTTGCATCTGCTGCTGTACTGGAGGCCAACGGATTTATAAAAGAGGGTCATTTAAAAGAAAGTTTCTGTTTTAGAGAAAAATTTGAAGACACTATTATTTACTCAAGATTGAATAATCTTAAATGAATTTATGAATTATTTTAAGAACTCATCTTACTAAAATTCGTAAAATTCCACACAATTCTTAGTAGATTTTCGTTGCTGTTGATGTACTATTTTTCCACTTTTTACGTTGTTGAAAGAACGAGCTAAAAAAAATCTAGTTTGGTTAAACCATCTATATTTTTTTGTGTCTATTGTTCCTTTAAATTAATTTAAATTTTATGAAAACAAAAATCCTTTCCCTCTCTGCATTTATTCTAAGTCTCTCAGTTGCTTTTACTTCGTGTCAAAAAGATTCAAAATCCGATACATCGGATAATACAGAAGAAGTAACCAAGCAAAGTGATGATGGTTCCCGTTTTTCAACTGAATCTGATGGTGTGGCAAATGAAATCAATGGTATTTTGGAAACTACCACAGGCTTCTCTGGAAGACCCGGTGGTACGCAAGGATTTATCTGCGATGCCAATGTTGTAATAGATACATTGAGCAATCCCAGAACGATCTCAATTACTTTTGATGGTACGGCATGTGTACCCGGCAGAACTAGAACCGGTGTTATAGTAGTATCAATGAATCAGGGAGTTAGATGGAAAGATGCAGGAGCCCAACTTAATGTTAGTTTCCAGAACTTTAAAATTACTCGCACAATTGATAATAAGAGTATTACTTTCAATGGCACCCAAACATATACCAACGTAACAGGCGGATTACTGATTAATCTGGCGTCATTAGGTACGATTACACATGCTATTTCCAGCAATAATCTATCTATCACTTTCAACAATAATCAACAGCGTGTATGGCAGGTGGCCCGTCAACGAAGCTTTACATATAATAATGGTGTTATTATTACAGTAACCGGTACACATACTGAAGGTAATATAACCGGAGTAGCAGAGTGGGGCACTAACAGATTTGGTCACAGTTTTACCACAGCTATAACCAGTCCTTTAATTTTCCGTCAGGATTGTGATTTCAGGCTGACTTCAGGCGAAGTAAAACATGCAACTCAATTATTTAATGCTACTGTTACTTTTGGATTGAATGCAAATGGCAATCCAACTTCCTGTCCCGGAGCCTCAGCATCCTATTTTCTAAAATCAGTTTGGACCGGACCTTTGGGAAATACACATTCTGTTATTCTTCCTTATTAAAATCAAATAAAGCAATTCATTAAAAGCCGTTTCGTTTCATACGAAGCGGTTTTTTGTTTGTAGATTGTTATATTTGAAATGCAGACAACGGATTCAAAATTTCAAACATCTGATAATAAGCTGCCTTGATTCAAACATCATGAAAAAGAAATTCTCAGACATATTTACCGCCTTGCTTCTTATAGGTATATTCTCTTGTACCGCATATTTTAAGGTACTTTCTGACTCCGCAGTTACAGATGGGCCGTATGTATTATATCAAAATGGGAAGATATATGCAAAATATATTGAACAGCAGCCAGATGGTACTTTAAACATTAAAGTAGATTCAATTGCTGAATCTATGAAAGAGCAATTGATGCTTCATGTAAATACAGATGAACCTGGAAAAACTTTCACTGTAAAATTAAAAGAGAAAATTCAGGATGAAAAAGCCGAACATAGAAAAGTATCCAGACAGTATATCATATCTGATTTGGAAGGCAATTTCAGTGCCTTTAAAAAATTATTACTTGCGGGTGGAGTAATAGACAATGACTATAACTGGACATTTGGAACAGGGCATTTGGTTTTAGTGGGCGATCTCTTTGACCGTGGCAGCCATGTTGCAGAAATACTCTGGTTAGTTTATGCTTTAGAAGATAAAGCAAAGGCAGCTGGCGGTTATGTTCACTATATATTAGGAAATCATGAAATAATGAACCTCAATGGTGACCTGAGATATCTAAATGAAAAATACAGACAGAGTGCTAATGCTTTAAACGAGAATTATGTAAATCTATATGGCGAAAACAGCGAGTTGGGCAAATGGCTAAGAAGCAAAAATATTGTTGAAAAAGTAGGCAATGTCTTATATGCACATGCTGGCATTTCTCAAATATTAAATGAGGTGGATATCAATGCTTCTGGAATTAACAAAACTGCCCGCCCCTGGTATGCTGACAGTACATATCAATATAAAAACGCTTTACAAGATTTACTTATGAATGAGCTTGGACCACTTTGGTACAGGGGCTATTATAAAGGAAACCCAAGAGCAACCATGGCTCAGATTGACAGTACGCTGAGTAAATTTGATGTGCGACATATTATTACAGGGCATACCGTTATTGCAGATACGATCAGCGTATTATATGATGGCAAATTATTTGATACTGATGTGCATCATGCCGGAGGTAAATCGGAAGCCATATTGATAGACGATGGTAAATTCTACAGAGTAACGCCTTCTGGGGATAAAAAACTACTCTATAACCGTTAGTTTTAAAAAAGCTTTATTTTTTTTGGGCAATTTATTTGCTGCTGCCAAAGTTTTACTACCTTGTTGCGACTTAACCAAAACCCCCACAATAAAAATGAAAAATTTATTTATGCTACTGCTTGCTGCAGTATTAATCGGCACTTCTTGTAATAATAATAAGGCCAAGACCCCTGCCGACAAAACAGGCAATAATGAGAAAGATGATTACCTGAATGGAAATGACAAAAACGGAGGATTATTTGGAAATAAAGATGATAACAATGAGAATAATGAGAATAATGGATCGAATGATGACAATGGTAACTGGTCATCTAGCGACGTAAAAAAATTCAATGATGAATGTCAGTCCAGTCTTGAAAAAGAAGGTGTTGAAGGAACTATGATTACTCAAATTTGTTCCTGCTGGTTTGATAAAGTAAAAAGAAAATACGAAACTTTTAAAGAAGCCGATTCCGATCATAGCGGTGCTCATGAACAAATGATAAAGGATTGTATATCCAAAATTGCAAATGCCGCCAACCAAAACGGAAATAATGATGACGGTAATAACAATATGTCGGGCGGTTGGTCTTCTTCAGACAGAAACAGTTTTGTCAAAGACTGTAAAAGTACTGCTGTAGAAAAAGTTGGAGAAGCCGGAGCCAATAGGTATTGTAATTGTATGTTAGGCAAGTTAGAAGGTATGTATTCTACATATAGTGAAGCCAATCGTAAACTGGGAAATGCTACTCAGGAGCAAATTAATAGTCTGGCAGAAGATTGTAATCGTTAATAAAACAAATATTTATTGTAATGCCCGGGAAACCGGGCTTTACTGTTTTAGGTATATTGATTTGCCTGACTTATTTTTGCTCACCAAAAAAAGAAAAAAGAATGTCCAGAATTATTGCATTCAGAGAAGCACTTCGTGAAGCCATGAGTGAAGAAATGAGACGAGATGAAAGGGTGTATTTAATGGGCGAAGAAGTGGCAGAATATAATGGTGCATATAAGGTGAGTCAGGGCATGTTAGCTGAGTTTGGTCCACGCAGGGTAATTGATACTCCTATTTCTGAACTGGGCTTTACTGCTGTAGGTGTGGGTTCGGCACAAAATGGCTTGAGGCCAATAGTTGAGTTTATGACCTGGAATTTCGCCGTTCTTGCTTTAGATCAAATTCTCAATACAGCTTCTAAAATGCTGGCAATGAGTGGTGGACAAATTTCTTGCCCAATTGTTTTTAGAGGAGGAAATGGTTCAGCCGGTCAATTAGGTGCACAACATTCAACTGCATTTGAAAGTCTTTATGCAAATATTCCAGGAATCAAGGTTGTATCGCCTAGCAATGGTTATGATGCCAAGGGTTTGTTGAAGCAAGCCATTCGTTTCGAAGAAGATCCTGTAATGTTTATGGAAAGCGAGCAGATGTATGGTGATAAAATGGAAATTCCTGCAGAGGAATATTATATTGAACTTGGTAAGGCTGATATTAAAAAAGCTGGTCGTGATGTAACCATTGTATCCTTTAATAAGATGATGAAGGTTGCTTTGTCAACGGCTGATGAATTGGAAAAGGAAGGCATTAGTGCCGAAGTAATAGATCTTCGCACCATTCGTCCATTAGATTGGATGACTGTATTGGAAAGTGTAAAGAAAACAAACCGTTTGGTAATAGTAGAAGAGCAATGGCCATTTGGTTCTGTTTCTTCAGAATTATCTTATAGAATCCAAAAAGAAGGATTTGATTATTTAGATGCGCCTATCCGTCGTATCACTGCTGCAGATGCCCCTTTGCATTATGCAGCAAATTTAGTTGCCGCAGCTTTGCCTGATGTTTCACGAACTGTAAAATTGGTAAAAGAAGTACTCTATTTAGTCAAATAATAGCTGTCTTTCGTAATATTACTATTTAAAAAAATTTTTTCTAAAACCATGCATCGATTTGAGATGGTATTTGCATCTTTGTAATGGTTTTTCATAGGATATTGGATTTTAAAACGAGGCTGGGTTTCTACCCGGCCTCTATTATTTTTCGCTACTGAATAAACGGTTATTTTTACCTCAAATACTAAAGAATGGCTGACCTGTTAATTATTGATGATGAAAAGGCAATTCGGAAAACGCTGATTGAAATTCTGGCATTTGAAGGATACAAAGTAGATGAAGCTGCCGATGGAGAAGAAGGGTTAAGAAAATTTAAAGAAAAAACCTTTGATCTGGTACTTTGCGATATTAAAATGCCCAAGCTGGATGGTTTAGAGTTTCTGCAAAAAGCAGGAGAAATAAATCCTGATGTCCCCATCATCATGATTTCGGGACATGGCAATATTGCAACAGCCGTAGAAGCTGTCAAAAAAGGTGCATTTGATTTTATTTCAAAACCACCCGATCTCAACCGGTTGCTGATTACGATTAGAAATGCGATGGATAAAGGCAAACTGGTAACAGAAACCAAAGTATTGAAACGTAAAGTTGGCAGAGTGCAGGAAATGATAGGGGCTTCTGCTCCTATGCAAAAAATTAGAGATACTATTGATAAAGTAGCGCCAACGGATGCCCGTATTCTGGTTACCGGAGAAAATGGTGTGGGTAAAGAATTAGTAGCAAGATGGATTCATGAAAAAAGCAATCGGGCAAATGGACCCATCGTAGAAGTAAACTGTGCTGCTATACCTACAGAATTGATAGAAAGCGAATTGTTTGGCCATGAAAAAGGCTCATTTACCTCAGCAATAAAACAAAGAATCGGGAAGTTCGAAACGGCAAATGGAGGCACACTTTTTCTTGATGAAATAGGGGATATGAGTTTGAGTGCGCAGGCAAAAGTACTAAGAGCCTTGCAGGAAGGAAAAATTACAAGGGTGGGAGCCGATAAAGATATAAATGTAGATGTAAGAGTAATTGCTGCTACTAATAAAGATCTGTTGAAGGAAGTAGAAGAAAAAAATTTCAGGCTCAACTTGTATCATCGTCTCAGCGTTATTTTAATTCATGTTCCTTCTCTCAATGACAGGCGTGATGATATACCAATGCTTGTTGATCAGTTTTTGAAAGATATTTGTAGTGATTATGTAATAGCTTCTAAGGAAATAGATGCAACTGCCATCAATTTACTGAAACAATATAACTGGACCGGCAATATCCGTGAGTTAAGAAATGTAGTTGAGCGTTTGGTGATACTTTCAGGAAAAAGCATTACTGCCGATGATGTAAAGAGTTATGTGATGCCAAAGTAATCCCACAAAACAGCTGTTTTTTCACACCATTTAGCAAACTGTTTACGAATTTATACTTTGCACTGGCAGATATATTGATAAATTTGCCCCTTACTAAAATTCTGGCTCATGCCCATTTCACATTTACTGATTATTTACCTGATAGGGACTTTAATTGTTTTATTACCATCTCCAGGCTTTGCAAAGCTATTTGCCAAAGCAGGTGTAGCCCCCTGGAAAGCATATATTCCTTTTTACAATACATGGGAAATACAAAAATTAACCGGTAGACCTAAGCATTGGGTTTTTTGGCAAGCCATTCCTGTGATTGGATGGTTTATCAGTCCGGGTATTTTTATTGAGTTTGCAAAAGTCTTTGGCAAGTTTGGATTGGGTCAACATACACTGGCTTCAGTAGCAGCCCCTCTTTACTTTCCATATCTGGCTTATAAAGAAGATCCAAAATTCATTGGCCCTGAAGCTGTAAGGAAACATAAGAAAAAAAGCTGGCGTGAATGGGTAGATGCTGCCATTTTTGCAGTGGTTGCGGCAACATTAATCCGCACTTTCTTTTTTGAGGCATATACCATTCCTACAGGTTCAATGGAAAAAACATTGCTGATAAAAGATTTTCTTTTTGTAAATAAACTCACTAGTTATGGTGTTCGTGTTCCCAATACACCGTTATCCTTTCCATTTGTACATAACTATATGCCTATTGGAAATGGAAAATCTTATTCTGAATTAATCAAACTTCCCTATATCCGTTGGTTTGCGTCTCCTGTAAAAAGGGGGGATGCCGTAGTTTTTAATTTTCCGGAAGGCGATACTGTTATTCACCGAAAAGGTTTTGAATCTGCAGTTCCCTGGTATGATTTAAAAAACAAAAGCAAATGGGGTGCCCCGTTTGATAAGGTATATTATGATGCAGGTGGCGGTAATTACCAATCCATCAGTGCTACTGAAGTGCTCAATAATCCATCTGAGTTCCCGGTAGTGGTACATCCTGTTGATAAAACAGATAACTACATTAAAAGATGTGTAGCCGTAGCTGGTGATACCCTGGAAGTAAGAGATGGTGATGTTTATATTAATGGAGTGAAAGAAAAAACACCGCCACACTCTCAAATTAATTATGCAGTTACTTTTAAAGGAAATGTAGTCGATCTGGAAGATATAAAAGATAATTACAATTTGCGTGATGAAGATATTAACCGGATGTCTGGCAATACATATAACATACTGCTTACCTATGCCGGATTGGAGAAAATGAAAGCAGATAATATTATTGTAAGTGCTATTCCCGATTTGGAAACTCCTGATGAAGTTTATCAAAATCCAATAAATATTGGTAAAGTTGTTTTTCCCTATGATACTTTGGCATCGCATCGCTGGACCCGTGATTATTTTGGAAAAATCTGGATCCCCAAAAAAGAAGCAACATTAACTTTAACAGCTGAAAATTATTCAATCTATCAACGTGTTATCAGAACTTATGAAGGAAATGAGTTTTATTTAAAAGATGGAAAATTTATTTTAAATGGCAAGGAGGCAACTCAATACACTTTCAAAATGGATTACTACTGGATGATGGGTGACAACAGACACCAATCTCAGGACTGCAGGTTCTGGGGTTTTGTACCCGAAGACAGAATAGTGGGAAAGGCTTGGATGATTTGGTTTAGTTGGGATGGTAAACCCCGCTGGAACAGGTTCTTCAAAATGGTAAGATGATATTTTTTTGCAGTTAAGCCTTCATAGGTTTTGCAACTATTTTTATTTTCATTATCTTAATGTATGGATAAAAAGAAATTTGAGTTTGCATACGAAGTGTATGAAGACAGCAGCAAGCTGAATGAAAAGGATGCCTGGCTTCTCAACGAAGCAAGACAGGTAACTGAACAGGCTTATGCGCCCTATTCCAATTTTCATGTGGGTGCAGTGGCTATATTAGAAAATGGTGAGGTAGTCGCTGGAACCAATCAGGAAAATGCATCTTATCCTGTAGGTACCTGTGCCGAAAGAGTTTTATTAGGAACTTTAGCAACACTTCATCCAAAGGTACCCATAGTAAGTATGGCCATTAGCTACAATAGTAAAGAAGTAAAAAGCAATCATCCCATTTCACCTTGCGGTATGTGCAGGCAAGCACTGCTGGAATATGAAGGAAGGGTTCATAAGCCAATAAGACTGATTCTTGGAGGTATGGAAGGCAAAGTATTCATTATTGAAACAGCTAGTCAGTTGCTCCCATTTGCATTTAGCAGTAAAGAGCTGATGTAATCATTTTGACAAATATCACTTCATACAATTTCAGAAAGTTTGTAAAAAGTGTGTTGACTGTAAATTTCTCCAGGTCTTAAAATGGTATCTGGAAAATCTTCAACATTGACAGCATTAGGATGCTTATGCGTTTCAAGACATAATCCTGAAAATGCTCCATATTCTGCATTTTCTTTTCCCTTTACATTGGGTATCCATTTCCCCGAATAAAAATGCACAGCGGGCTCAGTTGTAAAAACGTCAAGCACTAATCCTGTTGCTGCACATTTTAATGAAGCAGCATGTTTTAACTCATCAACCGTATTGTTTAAAACAAAAGTTTTATCATATTCGTCCAATTTTTTTAAACCATCACCAATCAACTGAAAATCTTTGAAATTAAATGGTGTATTGATTACAGTTTCCAAATTTCCGGTAGCTACCAAATTGTTTCCTTGCTCCAGTATATAATCGGCATCTATTCTTAACTCATGATTGTGTATGCCCGGTGCTCCGCCATTCAGATTAAAATATCCGTGATGTGTTAAGTTAACCGCAGTGGCTTTATCAGTTGTTGCTTTATATTGATAACTGAATTCGTTGTCATCGTTTAGTTCAAAACGGATGGTTACCTCTAAATTTCCCGGATATCCTTCTTCGTCATCTAAACTCATATAATATAATTCCAGATATAATTCCGGTGCATGTCCAAAGCCCACAATGCGCCAAATTTTTTTATCAAATCCCTCAATGCCTCCATGCAAATGATCGCCGTTTCTGTTATCTGATACCCGAATGGTTTTTCTATCTAAAGGAAACCGGGCATGCGCAATCCTATTTGCATATCGGCCAACGGCTGCGCCAAACCAGGAATAATTTTCAAGATTGGCAGGTGACCAGTAATCTTCAATTGTATCAAATCCCAATACCACATCAATCACAGTTCCGTCTCTTTTTTTTATTTTGTGCGAGGTGATGATAGCACCATAATTGGTAATGCTCACTTCCATGCCCTGTGCATTGCACAGTGTAAACAAATAAATATCTTCACCTGTAGAATGTGTATGCAGCCATTTTCTTATAATGCGATTCATTCTTTAAAAGTATTTTAAAAAACATGAAGACAGCACAATTGAAACAGGAATTCCGCAAACGTTTTCAATGCGAACCCGAGCATCTTTTCTTTTGCCCGGGCAGGGTAAATCTCATTGGCGAACATTTAGATTATAATGGCGGCAGCGTTTTACCCTGTGCCATTTCCAGCGGTACCTGTCTTGCCGTTGGCAGAAATAAAGAAAAAATATTTCGCTTTCAATGTCTTGATTTTTCAGAAACAGCAGCTTTGCATTTGCAGGAATCTTATTCTAAAACAGGAACACAATGGTTTAATTATCCTTTGGGTGTTATCAATGAGTTTCTGGCAATGGGTCACAATCTTTCAGGATTAGATCTGCTTTTTAGCGGCAATCTTCCCGTGGGTGCGGGTTTATCTTCATCGGCATCTATTGAAGTCCTTACTGCATTTGCATTATCATCCATTTTTGGAATTGATATGGAGAGAAAAGAAATGGCTTTACTTGGTAAACAAGTTGAAAATAAGTTTATCGGTGTCAATTGTGGCATTATGGATCAGTTTGCAGTGGCAATGGGCAAAGAAAATCAGGCAATATTATTGAATTGTGATACGCTTGAATATGAGTACCTGCCTTTTAATACTGGTGATTATGTGTTAGCCATCATCAATTCCAATAAACAAAGAAGCCTGGTTGATTCAAAATACAATGAAAGGTTCACTGAATGTGGCGAAGCACTATCCATTTTAAAAAGAAAGCTGGATGTCAATACGCTTTGCGACATTGATCAGGCAACATTTGAGTTGTATGAAAATGAAATTAAAGATTCTGTATTAAGAAAAAGAGCCCGACATGTGATTAGCGAAAATCAACGGGTGAAAGATGCCGTATTAGCATTGCAGATGGATGATTTGCTCACATTCGGAAAATTGATGTATGCATCGCATCAATCATTAGATGAAGACTACGAAGTAGCAGGAGCGGAGTTGAATACTATTGTAGATATTTGTAAATCATATACAGGATGTATTGGCGCAAGAATGACAGGGGCCGGCTTTGGTGGTTGTGCTATTGCATTAATAAAACAATCAAAATTTTCGGCATTACAAGCAGAGCTTGCAACTGTTTACGAAAAGAAAATTGGATACGCACCGGAAATCTTTATGGCGGCAGCGGCAGCAGGAGTTCGGGAAATTAACAGCTAAAATTATACTCTTTTTTTAAAAAAGTTTCCAGGCTTTTTAATAATGTGAATTGGTTCAAAGCACGGTCAAAATTATGTTCAGTGTATTTTGTTTTATAATAAATATCGCCTTTCAGATAATCAGTAATAAAACGCAGAGCCTGCATATAAATGATGAGCAGTCCAGAACAATGAAAATATTTTTTCTCTGCAGTTGTAAATGATTTTTCCATAACAGAAAAATAACCTTCTGTTATTGCCTGATAATAATCTTTACGTATGTGAAGGTTTTCAAAATCAATACAGTTTTCATCTGCAGAGCATGCCATACTACGTATCAAGTCGCCGGGGTCGGAAATAAAATAGCCGGGCATGGTAGTGTCCAAATCAACCGGGCAAATTACTTTACCAGTTTTCTTACTGAAAAGTACATTAGAAATTTTTGCATCATGATGTACCACTCTCTTTGGAAAAGCGGCATAGCTTGCTATTTCATCATACAGTTTTTTGTATCTGTTTCTGTTGATCAGGTCTTCTGTTAATGGCTGTGCCTTTGCTTTTCTTTCAAGTAATTTGCTTTGCAGCGCTTCGTCAAACTGTTGATAACGGTAGTTGAGATTGTGAAAATTGGGAATGGTTTCAAATAGCTGTTCAACATTCATATCATCAAATGCTGCTGAAAATTTTGCAAAGGTGATGGCAGTTGCTCTTGCCTGCTGTGGATTTTCTGCAATGGGAATTGAATAGCCGTCTTCAATAAATTCAAAAGCCCGCCAATAGTCACCATTGCTGTCTTGATACAAGGATTGCTCCTTTGCGAATTCTTTAATGTAAGGAATCCTGATGTTGGTAAACTCCATTTCAGTATAGGTTGATAAATAGGTGCAGTTGTGCTGCACTTGCTCAGGGTGTTTAAAAACCTCTGTATTTATTTTCTGCAAAAGAAAATTTGATTGCAATTCGCAGGTAACCTTATAAGTATTGTTGATCAGTCCGTCGCCAATAGCAGCAACCGTTGTAGTGCCTGCTTCAAAATAGGGCAGACCCGGTGTATAGCTGGTAAAGGCATCTATAACTTCTTGCGGAACGTTAGGATTCATAAGGCGTTAAAAATAATATGAATGAGTCAGCGAATTGCTTTCAATCGTTTGCGGTAAATTGTCAATGAATACGATCGCCACGTACCGTTAAATTACTGATGATTTTTGCTTCGTATTGCAACCATTCTCTCCAGCGTTTTCTTACTTTTTCTTTATCAATATAGGTTTCGGCCAGTTCTATAAACAAAGTGTAATGACCGGCCTCGCTTTCCATAAAACGACGATAAAAATTTTGCATATAAGTATCGTTCAATCCTTCGCTTAATCTTTTAAATCGTTCGCAACTGCGGGCTTCTATCAATGCCATTGTCAATAACTGGTCTAATAAGCGGCCTTCGGCATCGCCGCCTTTCTGTTGAAAATCTATAAGGGCAGCTACGTATTCATCTTTTCTTTGCTTTCCCAGTTTCAGATTTCTTTTATGTAATTCGGCAAGTACCAGCCGAAAATGACCCCATTCTTCGGTAACAATTGGAGACAATTCTGAAACTAATTTTTCTTTGGAACTATATCGCTGTATAAGTGAAATACAATAGGTAGCTGCTTTTTGTTCACAAAAAGCATGATCAGTTAGTATTTCTGCCAATGAAAGTTCTGCCAGATTTACCCATCTGGGATCCGTTGGCAACTGCAATCCTAATATATTTTTGGTGTCTTGAGAATATTCCATTTTTCAAAAATAACTGATAGGCGAAAATGGAATTTAACTTTCTATTGTTATCTGCACAATCTATATTGAAATATATACGACGCCTTGGTGGGATCATTTTATTTATTGGATGTCTATTGGTTTTGATACTAAAAGCAAAAGAACCTACCCGATTTGTGTGAAAATCTCACTACTTTACTGAAAATCAGAGATTAATGAGTCAAAACCTGGTTCAAAAAAGATGCTCATGCTTTTTGTAGTTAGCGTTTTCGGCCTTACCTTTGCCGCCTTAAATATTTGATGAAAATAATCGGATGCCCCGAAGTAAAAACTTCGGTAAACTTAAAAAATTAAAAAGATGCCTTTAACAAAAGAAAAAAAAGTTGAAGTAATTAACAATTTTGGTGGTAAGGCCACTAACACAGGTTCTATTGAAGGACAAATTGCATTGCTTACTGAAAGAATCAGCCAGATCAGCAGCCACCTTCAGGCTAACAAAAAAGATTTCTCTACTCACCGTGGTTTAATGCAATTAGTAGGTAAGCGTAAGCGCCTGCTGAACTATTTGCAAAAGCACAACCTGACAGGTTATCGTCAGTTGATTGAGAAACTCGGATTAAGAAAATAATCCCATCTCCTTTTTGGGAGTTTGGAATTGATTTTATTTCTCTTGTTTCTAAAAAACAGAAATTAAGATATAAGTAATTCCCAACTCACATAGATGTTGGGAATTCTCATTTTTGTTCATTCAGGATTTGCAAAGTTTGATTTCAGTTTTCAGCGCATTTGTATGTATAAAGTAAAACTGATTTGTTTTTAAATAACAAATGCTGAGTGCTGCAGAAAACAGGGTTCAAAAAAATCTAAAATGGGCCTTGCCCGAAAAATAATTTAATATGTTACAACAACCTATTCGTAAAACATTTGATATTGGCGGTGGTCGCCTGGTTACTATTGAAACCGGCAGACTGGCTCGTCAGGCCGATGGCTCCGTTACGGTAAGCCAGGGCAATTGTATGATATTGGCAACTGTATGTGCCAACAAAGAACCCAGAGAAGGGCAAAGTTTTTTCCCATTGTCGGTTGACTATCAGGAAAAATTTGCTTCTGCAGGCCGTATTCCCGGTTCGTTTTTTAAAAGAGAAGCAAAATTGAATGACTATGAAGTGCTCACCAGTCGTTTGATTGATCGTGCACTGCGTCCTTTGTTTCCTGAAGATTACTTATGTGATGTACAGGTATTACTCACGTTGATTTCAAGCGATCCTGAAGTAATGCCAGATGCATTAGCTTGCTTAGCTGCATCAGCTGCTTTAGCAGTTTCTGATATTCCTATCAAAGAAATTATTTCTGAAGTAAGGGTGTCAAGAGTAAATGGAACATTTATCGTAAATCCTTTTCGAAAGTGAAATGGAGAAATCCGACATGGACTTCATCATAGCAGCTACAGATAAAAACCTGATGATGGTTGAAGGTGAAGCCAAAGAATGTAGTGAGGCTGATCTGGTTAAAGCTTTGGAAATAGCACATGAGGCTATTCGTATTCAGGTAAAGGCACAGGAAGAACTGCGTGATCTTAAAGGTGTAAAGAGTAAAAGGGTTTATAAAAAACCTGCTACTGATGAAGCATTAAAAGAAAAAGTGTACGCTTTTGCTCAACCAAAAGTTTATGAAATTGCAAAAGGGCAACTCAGCAAACATGATCGTAGTGATCGTTTTGCAGCTGTACACGATGAGTTGCAGGAATTTATTAAAACAAGCTTGAACCTGGCCGAAGGAGAAGAAGTACCATCGCTTACAAAAAAACTGACCAGCGCATATTACAGCGATTTGCAATACGATGTGGTGAGAGATATGATTTTGGATGAAAGAGTAAGACTGGATGGTCGTAGCCTTGAAACGGTGCGACCACTTGATATGGAAGTGGATGTACTGCCATCTCCACACGGAGCATCATTATTTACAAGAGGTGAAACACAGTCTATAAGCACAGTTACTTTCGGAACACCATTAGATGAACTGCTAGTAGAAAGTGCAGCTAAATCATACGATTCTAAATTTTATTTGCATTATAATTTTCCACCTTTTTCAACTGGTGAAGTAAAAATGATGCGTGGACAAAGCCGCCGCGAAATAGGACATGGTAATCTGGCGTTGCGTTCTCTAAGACAAATGATGCCAGGTGCTGATTATCCATATACAGTTAGATTAGTTAGTGATATTCTGGAATCAAATGGATCATCATCTATGGCTACTGTATGTGCCGGTTCTTTGGCTTTGATGGATGCTGGTGTACCCGTTCCCAAGCATGTGAGTGGTGTGGCAATGGGACTGATTTCAAAAGGTGATAAATATGCAATCCTAACAGATATTTTGGGAGACGAAGACCATTTGGGTGATATGGATTTTAAAGTAACTGGAACAAGAGATGGTATTTGTGGAGTACAAATGGATATTAAAGTTGATGGATTGAAAATGGAAGTAATGCAACAGGCACTTGAGCAGGCCCGTAAGGGAAGACTGCATATTCTGGATGCCATGTATAGTTGTATTTCAGCAGCAAGAGAAGACGTAAAAGCACATGCACCACGAATGATAAAATTATTTATCGATAAAGAATTTATAGGTGCGGTAATAGGACCAGGTGGTAAGGTAATTCAGGAAATTCAAAGAGAAACAGGCACAACGATCAATCTGGAAGAAGTAAATGGTCGCGGAGAAATAAGTATTTTCAGCGTTAATAAAGACAGTGTTGAAAAAGCAACTAACTGGATTAAAGGAATTGTAGCCGTACCGATTGTAGGAGATGTATATGATGCAACTGTAAAATCAATTATGCCATTTGGTGCTTTTGTTGAATTTTTACCAGGCAAACAAGGACTGGTACATATCAGTGAAATAAGCTGGAAACGATTGGAAACGCTGGATGGAATAGTAAAGGAAGGTGATGCGATGAAGGTTAAACTGATTGGTACCGATCCTAAATCGGGCAAGTTTAAACTTTCCAGGAAAGCATTGATTCAAAAACCAGATCAAAAGCCAAGAGAAGAAGCTCCTCCACAGGATGGAAATTAATTAATAAACAATAAGCCCCGAACCTTCGGGGTTTATTTTTATAAGACAATAAACAATTTTTAAATTGACTTTCTGCTAAATCAGTTAATAAATTATGACACAATTCATTCAGTTGCTTATTAATAATTTTCAAGAAGAGCAAAAGGAGATATTGATTGCAGAACTCATGATGGCAGGATTTGAGGGAATAGAAGAAGCCGACTTTGAACTAAAAGCATTTATACAAGAACATGAATTTGATGAAATTTTATTAGTTGATATAAAATCTAAATATTCGTTTGATTTTACAATTTCAAAGATTGCCAGCCAAAACTGGAATGCATTATGGGAATCAAATTTTGAACCTGTCATAGTTGATGATTTTGTAGGCATCAGGGCAAGTTTTCATAAACATATTGCAGCAGTGGCGTATGAAATAGTTATTACACCAAAAATGAGTTTTGGCACTGGCCATCATGCTACAACCTATATGATGGTTCAGCAAATGTGTTCGTTGGATTTTAAAAATAAAACTGTTTTTGATTTTGGAACAGGTACTGGAATATTGGCCATATTAGCAGAAAAGATGGGTGCTGCATCCGTTTTCGCAATAGATAATGATGAATGGAGTATCTTCAATTTTGAGGAAAATATTCAAACCAATCAATGCAATAGAATTGAATTCAAAAAAACAGAAGCTATTGATCAAACTAAGCAGTACGATATTATTCTGGCGAACATTAATAAAAATGTAATCATTGATAATCTGCAAGCACTTTTTACAATCATGAAGCCTGATTCTATTTTATTATTAAGTGGATTACTTACATCAGATGAAAAAGATATTTGTGAGGCAGCAAATAAATTTAGTTTACAGCAAATAGTAATGATTGAACGTAATAATTGGATTTGTCTTCAATTTCAACGATAAATACGAATTTATTCTACTTTTTTGAACCTTTTCCTTGATGAAGATTTCTTATTTTTGTAGTTTACTATTCTTGCTATAATGAATGAGTTACTTCTCATAATTCTTGCATATTTAATTGGAAGTATTCCCACTTCAGTTTGGGTGAGCAAATACTTTTTCAAAATAGACATTCGTGACTATGGCAGTGGCAATGCTGGAGCTACAAATACTTATCGGGTATTGGGCCCCAAATGGGGTACAATAGTAATGATTACTGACATGCTGAAAGGAATGGCGGCTGTTAAGCTTGCGTTCTTACTTCCTGGCTATGTCGATGGAGAATTAAATATGCTGAACCTTCAAACCTGTCTTGGTCTTGCGGCCGTCGTTGGTCATATATTCCCAATTTGGGCCGAGTTTAGAGGAGGAAAAGGTGTAGCTACTTTATTTGGATTAATAATGGGTATTTCGCCATGGACAGCATTGGCCTGTGTTGGAGTGTTTATTTTGGTACTTTATCTTACCCGCTTCGTTTCACTTAGTTCAATATTGGCAAGTATCGCTTTTCCTATATTTATACTTGTAATCTTTAATGTGGACAATACAATATACCGGATTTTTGCAATTGCCGTTGCCTTATTGGTATTACTAACACATCAAAAAAATATTGGTCGCATTCTGAAAGGCAATGAAAGCAAAGTCCCCATTTTAAAACACCGCGATCGTAAAAGGCAAAGAAGAAAAAATGCCCTTTTGGAAAATGAAGACTTTGATATTTGAAAATTTCCTATCTTAAAGTTTGAAATAAAATGTTCCCTGATGCCAACTAGGCATAAACCTTGAACGTCATTGAAAAAACACATCAAATGAAACTTAGACTATTAGCGATCTTATCGTTTTCGGTACTTGTAGTGTCTTGTACTAAAAACCCGATAACCAATCGTCGTCAATTTAAACTTTTGCCTGAGTCCTCTTTACAATCAATGGCAGCTGGACAGTATCAGCAATTTCTCTCTGAAAACAAAGTTGTAACCTCTAACACTAACAGAGATGCTGAAATGGTACGAAGAGTAGGGCAGCGGATCACAAAAGCTGTTACCGAATATTACACAAGCATTGGTCGTGAAAAAGATTTGGAAGGATACAAATGGGAATATAATCTGGTTGATAGCAAGGATGTAAATGCCTGGTGTATGCCCGGCGGTAAAATTGTAGTTTATACAGGCCTGCTGCCCATTACACAAAACGAAGCTGCATTGGCAGTGGTTATGGGTCATGAGGTTTCTCATGCTTTGTTTTCTCATGGGAATGAAAGAATGAGTCAGGGATTAGTTGCTATGGGACTTCAGGAAGGTTTAAATATTGCATTACAAAATAAACCACAGGAAACCAGAAATTTATTTTTAACAGCATTTGGATTGGGTACTCAATTAGGTGTGCTGTTGCCATTTTCAAGAAAAGATGAATATGAATCCGATCATTATGGACTTTGGTGGGCTGCAATGGCAGGTTATAATCCTCAGGAAGCTATTCCACTTTGGGAAAGAATGGAAAAAGCGGGTGGTGGTCAAAAACCGCCTGAATTTTTAAGCACACACCCCAGCGAAGGCAATCGTATTGAACAACTGAAAAAATTTATGCCTGAAGCTTTGAAGTATTATAAACCAGTAGGAAAATAAAATTTGATGATTTAGTTCAATAATCCTGCTTTTATGGAGTAAAAGCAGGATTTTTTATTGCATTTCGTTTTAAACTCTTTATAATATTTACTACCTTTGCAGTCCCTGCTTTTGAGAACTCTGACAACTTGTTTCAAAAAAGAAATAATTGTCAGCAACCTTTAAATAAAACACTTTCAAGGTATGTTGCAAACGCTATTTGAAAAGTTAAATCTGGCAGATGAAAAGAATTTATTAATTCAAGGCCTGCCGTCTTCCATTGAGAAACAATTTAGTAAATTGTCATTTGCAAAAAACATGACGCCGCTTTTAAAAAGCAGGAAGATTGATTTTGCACTGGTTTTTGCTGTCAATGAAAATCAATTAAACGGCATATTGCAGGATGTAATGCCTTCTTTAAAAGACGGCTCTAAGTTTTGGGTGGCATATCCCAAAACCACATCCAAAATTGTAACCGACCTGAACCGTGAACGTAGCTGGAACAGATTGACAACCGGTGGCTATGAAAGTATCGAAAAGAGTAGAATTGGATCATGTATGGAGCGCTATGAGATTTGATCGATGCAATGGTGACAGAAACTGTATTGAACAGGAGCGCAATAGAGAAGCAATTGCTGTTTCAAATTAATAAGTTCCCGTAATAATATTTAATTAGGTTTGCGACTAGCAAACCTTTTTTTATGTCTTTTATCAATGTAGAAATAAAAGCCAGATGCAATCATCCTGAAAAAATCAGGGCATACCTACAAAGTCACCATGCCAGTTTTAAGGGGCTGGATATACAAACAGACACTTATTTCAATGTTTTTCAAGGTCGGTTAAAGCTCCGCGAAGGAAATATTGAAAACAACCTGATTTATTATGAAAGAAGTAATGAGGCGGGGCCAAAGGATTCCCATTTTCAACTTATAAAAATTGCTGATGCCAAAGGGATAAAAAATGTCCTAACGAAAACAAACGGCATAAAAACAATTGTAAACAAAAAGAGAGAAATTTATTACATGGAAAATGTAAAGTTTCATATTGATGAAGTTTTGAATCTGGGCTCATTTGTTGAAATTGAAGCCGGAAATATGCTGGCAGATTTAACACGAGATCAATTAAAGACTCAATGTGATTATTATTTATCCGAATTTGAAATATTGGATACAGACCTGATTCATATCTCTTACAGTGATATGCTGCTCAATCTTTCTTAAAGGATTGAATTTTCTGGCACAAATGAACCATTTATTTCCCAATTACGGGGTTTATACTGACAATTTTTCACCTCAATAACGGACGGCATAATCATTGAGAAATATGCATGTCCGATATGGTAATATGAACATATTCATTTCGGGTAATTGAATCATTCATAAATAAAATTTTATAATATGGGAAAGATAATTGGAATAGATCTGGGTACAACGAATAGTTGTGTTTCAGTAATGGAAGGCAACGAACCTGTAGTAATTGCCAATGATGAAGGACGTCGTACTACACCTTCAGTAGTTGGTTTTTTGAAAAATGGCGAGAGAAAAGTTGGGGATCCTGCAAAGCGTCAGGCTATCACCAATCCTCAAAATACAATTGCATCAGTAAAGCGATTTATGGGTCGCCGTTTTGATGAGGTAGGCGAAGAAATAACTCACTGGAGCTATAAAGTAGCAAAAGGTGACAATAATACCGTTCGTATTGACATAGATGGCAGACTTTATACACCACAGGAAATTTCAGCAATGGTGTTGCAAAAAATGAAAAAAACTGCTGAAGATTATCTGGGTCAGGAAGTAAATGAAGCGGTAATAACCGTACCCGCTTATTTCAATGATGCACAACGTCAGGCAACCAAAGAAGCAGGTGAAATAGCCGGTCTCACTGTTCGTCGAATAGTAAACGAGCCCACTGCTGCGGCATTGGCTTATGGATTGGACAAAGCTAAGCATGATCAAAGAATTGCCGTATTTGATCTGGGTGGCGGTACTTTCGATATTTCTGTCTTGGAACTGGGCGATGGTGTATTTGAAGTAAAATCAACCAATGGTGATACACACTTGGGTGGAGATGATTTTGACAAAGTAATAATGGATTGGTTGGCTGATGAATTTAAAAAAGATGAAGCATTGGATTTACGCAAAGACCCAATGGCATTACAGCGTTTAAAAGAAGCAGCTGAAAAAGGAAAAATTGAATTGTCGTCTTCAAGCGAAACAGAAATAAATCTACCATACATCACAGCGGTTGATGGAGTGCCTAAACATCTTGTAAGAAAACTAAGCCGTGCAAAATTTGAGCAATTGGCAGACAATCTTTTTGCTCGCTGCCTGAAGCCTTGTGAAGCCGCTCTTAAAGATGCAGGCATGAGTGCTTCTCAAATTGATGAAATTATACTGGTAGGAGGAAGCACTCGTATTCCTAAAGTACAAGAAATAGTAGAAAAATTCTTTGGGAAAAAACCTAATAAAGGAGTGAATCCTGATGAAGTTGTAGCCGTTGGTGCTGCAATCCAGGGTGCGGTTTTAACTGGTGAAGTAAAAGATGTTTTGTTACTGGATGTTACACCGCTAACATTGGGTATAGAAACAATGGGAGGTGTACTTACTCCGTTGATTCCTTCCAATACTACAATCCCAACCAAAAAGAGCGAAGTGTTTAGTACTGCCAGCGATAATCAGCCAGGAGTACAGATTCATGTATTGCAAGGCGAACGTAGCATGGCAAAGGATAATAAAAGTCTGGGAATTTTTAATTTGGATGGTATTCCACCTGCGCCACGTGGTGTTCCTCAAATTGAAGTAATATTTGATATTGATGCCAATGGAATTTTGCATGTAACTGCAAAAGATAAAGGAACAGGCAAGGAACAAAAAATTCATATTGAAGCCGGTAGTGGGTTGAGTAAAGATGAAGTTGAAAAAATGAAGGCAGAAGCAAAAGCAAATGAAGCAACAGATAAAGCCGAAAAAGAAAAAGTAGAAAAACTAAATCAGGCAGACAGTCTTGTATTTCAAACAGAGAAGCAACTGAAGGAATACGGAGAGAAAATACCTGCAGAAAAGAAAGCCGCAATAGAACAGGCTGCCGAAAAATTAAAAGAAGCTCACAAGGCGCAAGACCTTGCTGGTATTGATACACATCTTGCTGCTTTGAATGCTGCATGGACTGCCGCCAGCGAGGATATGTACAAGGCTACACAGGAGCAACAACCGGGTGCAAATGCTGATGCACAGCAACAGGCTAGTCAGGAAGCAGGTGCCAATGCCGGAAATGCAGATAATGTGACTGATGTGCCGTATGAAGAAGTGAAATAAGAATATGCTCTTAAAATAAAATTTAAGCCCTCGTGAATATGGGGGCTTTTTTTTAAACAATATAGATCAAAAATTTTCATGGGTTGGCAAAAAAAAATTTTAACTCAATAAATGAGTGATTGATTATTATTTCTTACCAAAATTTTAAGTATTTAGTTTAAAATGAATCATCTGAAATTTGAAGAAATGTGAATAAATTTTGACTACCAATATCAGAATGTATTGTTGTTTTAATTATTTTGGCACTCTAAATTTTTATACATAATGAAAAGAACATCTTCGTATTTTCTAATTGTCATTGCAGCATTGGCAATCACCTTTACTTCTTGCAAAAAGAAATTAAGTGATGCAGACATTAAAGCTGCCGTTGAAAAAGTTTTAACTGCTGATCCTACAGCTAGTGGAGCTTCTGTTGCAGTTGAGAAAGGAATTGTTACACTTACAGGCGCATTAAATGACGAGGCTACTAAAGCTGCCGTTGAAAAATTAATCGCTGGAGTAAAAGGTGTAAAATCCGTTGTCAACAATTCAACAGTTGCAGCACCTATAGTAATTGCAAATGATGATCCATTGACCAAAGCAGTAAACGACGCTTTGAAGGCTTTTCCTGGAGTAAGTGCAACCATCAAAGATGGCATAGTGTCCTTAGCAGGTTCAATTGCAAAAGCTGACAGACAAAAATTAATGATGGCTTTACAAGCGCTAAATCCTAAAAAAGTGGATGTAGCCGGATTAACAAACAAATAAAAAAAGGAGAAACAAAAAATGGCACTTACTGAAAAGTATAAAGAACTTACAGACTTAGCTACTTCTGCCGGAGTACAAAACCTGAATGTTAGAGAACAAGACGGCGTATTATATGTAAATGGCGACGCTTCAGGTGCAGTTAAACAACAACTGTGGGACACTTATGCTAAATTAGATCCTGATTATACTTCAGGGGATTTGGTACTAAATATTAATAGTGCTGCTAATGTAGTTGAAGGTGCGAAAATTAGAATTACTACGACACGTAGCAACTTAAACATTCGCAAAGGCCCAGGCACTGATAATGATATTATTGGAAAAGCTGCTCATAATTCGGTTGTTACATTAGTTAGAAAGGAAAATGACCAATGGTGGGTAATCCAAACTGATGATGGTAAAGAAGGTTATTGCTTTACGCAATACCTAACACCCATAGAAGGTTAATAAACATATTTATCATATCAAAAGAGGCCATCATTTGTGATGGTCTCTTTTTATATAATATATGGCCTAACATGGTTATGCTAATTTTTAGAATTATTTGAAACTGAAAGCTTCGCTTACATAGTTTATTATGAATCAAGTTATTCAAGCTATATATAGAAAGCATTTAAAGGGCTTAGATACATTAAGAGCAATTGCAGCTATAATCGTTGTTTGGGGCCATATAGAATTATTTAAAAAAGAGAGAGGGATTCAGAACCTGATTGACAATGGCTTTTATTTGCCAAGTGGTCATCTTTCTGTCATCCTTTTTTTTGTGATAAGCGGATTTCTCATTACCTATCTTCTTACTTTGGAAAAGAAGAGAACAGGAACAATTAAACTTAAAAATTTTTATCTGAGAAGAATTTTAAGAATTTGGCCATTATATTATATTGTTTTAATCATCTCGTTTCTGCTATTTAAAGCAGTTTACTCTTCAGAAACTATTTTTCTGTCCTTTACGATTTTTCCGAATGTGGCGCATGCACTGGATGCAGGATGGCCAACAAGTCCTCAAATCTGGTCTATTGGTGTTGAAGAACAGTTCTATATACTCTGGCCTTTAATTTTTATGATACTGCCATCAAAAAGGATTCCGGGCTTTCTGATTTTGTTTTTTATCATTTATACAATGTTGCCGACAGGTTTACTTTTTCTGAATAATCAATATCTCGGCAATGAAACTTTATCACATTTCGTCCATAGGTTTTTCTATGGCTCAAAGTTTAATGCTTTAAGTATGGGTGCCCTTTTTGGTTTTTTATTTGCTGAAAAGAAAAAATACCTGAGTTTATTCAAAAATGATTTGGTTGGGTATGTGGCTATAATTTTAGTTATTATTTTATGGACATCTGGTTTTGAGATTAAGTACTATAATGATGAGTTATTTTCTATACTTTTTTCTATTGCAATCTTAAAAATTGTATCAGACCCAAAGATTCATTTAGATAATATAGTTTTCAGATTTATTGGAAAAATTTCTTATGGTATTTACATGTATCATTGGATAGTGCTGCTTTTGGCATTTCAATTTATTTCGCCTTGGGGAAATGCATGGCTATTCAATATTTATTTGTATGGATTTGTGTTTGGAATGACATTTTTAATTTCCTGGGTTTCAAATTATTCAATAGAGAGATATTTTTTAAAGATGAAAGAAAAATTCAGATAAATTTTCCATTCCTGTCTTGATTGTTAGCTTACTTCCGATTTCTTTTTTCTTTAGTTTCTGCAAAGAAATATTCCGTTACAAAAACCTCTTTTATCATTGAAATTATTTTGTTATTATAATTTTGATATTCCGAAAAGTTCCTGAAAAATAGGATTTGCTGTAACTAATTCTGAGCTTCTGAATTTTGGCTTTATTTACTTTCATTCTTTCTTCCTCATCAGAGTCAAAGTCAGTATCATCATATTCTTCTTTTACACACTTTTCAGTACCAACCTTTGGTTCACTTGACCGTGAGTGGCTTAAAATTGAAATGAGGAGAAAAGAAGCTATTAAAAGAGACTTAGTCATAACTTATAATCTGGCCTAAAACCTGTTTTTTAATTGTTATTTAAAGCAATTCTTTAAAAGGGGATATCACAAGTTTTAGCTTCTCTATATGAATTTGAGTGCATTGTCTGACAAAATTGCTGTTTCCATATTATGGCATAATTGTTACACTTATTGTGGATAATCAACCTTAGTTTTAACCCTCAAAAGCAATTATTATGGAAATAGAAATTTTTACACTTGCAGATTTTGCGCAGGATAATAGTTCAAAATTGACAATTGTAGGTACGTTTGACAGCATACATGCTAAAGAATTTCCAACGCAACACCCAGCATGCTCTATCGCTTGTCGCCTTCGTTTTGCTGCTAAAGAAGCAGGTGCTTATGAATTTAAGTTGAGACTGATTGATGCAAATGGTAAAGAAACCATTGAGCCCATAACTGGTAATATCAATATTGGAGCACCTGCAAACGGACAGTTATCAACTATTAATATTGTTATTAATTTTGGACAATTAAAATTTGAAAAACCTGGTCGATATTCTTTTGAACTATATATAGATGGAGAATGGAAATCCGGGTTACCCCTTTTTCTAAATGAAATAAAGAATTAAGTAACATTATCTTTTAGTTTAACATTTTATTCTTCACTTCATTTGTTTGTAAATTTTTCCGGTTGTACCTTTGCAGTGCAAAAACAAAAACTGAGCAACAAAACCTGAAAATGAACCTTCCCTGACCTGAAAATTCGCTTGCCTAGGGTCTATTTCCTCAGATGCGCTCAGACGATTTTAAACCGACAGATTAAAAAAAAGGAGTTTTTATGAAAGGCATTGCTATGCAATCAAAAGTTCAGTTAAGCGAAGAAACAAAATTGCAACTGACAAAAGAAGTGAAAGAAACACTGGCAACATCCGGTATCAAAAGTATTCCATTAAAATTTACTGCTTCAGACCTGTGGAATCAAAGAAGAAATTCTCGTTCCGCAAGTATGATGATGCGTAAGTGGAATTTGAACTAGGATATCTGTTTCGGATAATACTTCTAAATTTAGAAAAACGTATTAAGGTTACTCTAGTAACTTAAATACGTTTTATTTTTTTTCAACATTTTTGGCAAAAAGGAAACTGGAAAAAGCAGTGGTAATGCCATAAGATTGAAAGGCAATTTTATATTCACCACCTTCTAATCTGGCTATAAGAAAAAAGAGTAATATCCCAATTATTAAGTGAAAAATGATGATGGGCCACTTCAGCTGCATTCCTTGTTTTTCACCATATTCTGTAGCTGTTATGTAACTCAGTAAAGTTGCTATTATTCCCACAACTCCAAATATTAGTACAAAAGCTGCTGTTGTGTAAAACCGTGGAATTAGTGCTGCTAACACAATATCTATCAGACTGGCAGCCAAAAGGCCTGAAAAAATAATGCCAGTACAAAATAAATATGGTTTGAATCTTCTCATATCAAACTTTAATAATGCTGCAAAAAAAACCGTTCCGAAATTACGAAACGGTTTAAATTATATTAGGGCTTAGTTTTATATAAGATCCATTGCCTTTACAAAAGAAGTACCTAAAAATGGAAGGATAAAGGTAAGCCACTCCCAATGTGAGTAAACAGCAAAACCAAATGCGCCGGCGATAGCAAAAAAAGCCAGCCACCAAAGACCTTTATATTTTTTCTTTTGTTCCATTTTTTCAAGTTTTAGCAAAAATAAGTGGTCTGATTCTAATCCAAAAAAGAGTTTTCAACTTTTCAACATATTCGTATTCTTTCTAAAAATAAAAAATAGCCCCGTAATTATGCCTAATAAAGCTATTCCCCATTTTACAATCACTATCAAATGGTAAGTGCTTAAATGATTGATAGCATCTGGATTTTTAAGCCAGTTTAATAGAAAAAGGTTTTCAGATATATCGCAACCCCAGGCAATCAGTTGTAAAAAGGCCATTAACAAAAGAAATTTCTTCAATCTGATACTTTGGACTTTAAAAGCCGCCATTCTGTTAAGAGCTGCAATACCCGGATAAACCCCCAGCATAAATATAAAATCAAAAATAAGCTGATAGCGAAGCAGTGATTTTATAGGCGTGCCAATACCCGAAAGAATTGAAATGATTTGTTCTTTAGAATAAGTAAGCTCAAGCCCTAAAATGGTGAAAAGTTTTCCATTATGAATAAATGAAGACTCTATCCATTTCATACAAAATGCAGATGCAAGAAAAAGGCCGAGACAGAATAGAAAAAGACTTCTCCACCTAAAATATTTTTTTTCCATAAAACAGTTTGATAAAGCTATAAAACTTCATTCCTTTCTTTTACTTTCGTTTGGTTCTCCAGAAAGTATTTTTTTGAAAATGAATGCTAAGTTATATGAAGCTTCAGTTTTTCCTCAGATTTCGTACTGAATATGGCCAAAGCTTATGGCTAACAGGTAATACAAAATCTATGGGCAACAATTTGCCAGCCAAGGCACTTGCCATGACATATCTTAACGAAGAATTTTGGATATTAACACTGGACATTAAAAGGAGTGAAGTCAAAAAAAACATTTTCTATAAATACTTTGTAAAAAATGAAGACGGAAGCATTTTTCAGGATTGGGAAAATAATCGTTGTATTGATGCCTCTTTTGATTCTTTTAATGAAATATTTTTAACAGACACCTGGAATGATGCTGGTGCTTTTGAGAACACTTTTTATACTGCTCCGTTTTCTGATACTTTATTAAAAGAAAATTTTACCAAAGGCAAAGCCAAGTTGGCGAAGAATCTTACCCATATTTTCAATATAAAAGCTCCCTTGCTCAAAAAGGATGAAGTGATTTGCCTGCTGGGTAGCGGAAAAAAACTTGGCAGCTGGAATAAAGCAAAACCCATACTTCTGGAAAGAGAAAACGACTGGTGGACAGCTTCGGTTGCACTTTCTGGGAATGGGTTTCCCTGTGCATATAAATACGGAGTTTATAATCTGAAAGAAAAAAAATTTTTGAATTTCGAAGAAGGAAACAATCGGTTATTAATTGGTGATGCAGTTACAAAGAAACTCACAATACTTCATGATGGATTTGCCCAACTGCCAAATTCAAGTTGGAAAGGTATTGGGGTAGCCGTACCTGTTTTTAGTTTGAAAAGTGAAAATAGTTTGGGGGTAGGTGAATTTTCTGATATTAATTTATTGACCGATTGGGCTGCTAATACCGGTAACAAAATGATTCAGCTATTGCCGGTTAACGATACTTGTTCAAAATTTGACTGGACTGATTCCTATCCTTACAATGCTATTTCTGCATTTGCACTTCATCCTATCTATATTAATTTGTCAACTGTTGGTGGCAATGAGATGAAGACTGCTTTAGAAATATTTTATAAAAAAAGAGACGAACTGAATTCACTGGTTTCATTGGACTATGAATCTGTCATTGAAATTAAAATGGAAGCCTTGCGGAATTTGTATGCTTTGATGGGAGATGAATGTTTTGCTTCTGATCAATTCAAAAATTTCTTTGACAGGAACAAGCACTGGCTAGTTCCTTATGCGGCTTTTTGTTATTTAAGAGATGAAAACGGTACAACTGATTTTAGAACCTGGAAAACTCACTCAACTTATGTTGCAAATGAGATTGAAAAGCTTAGCACCTCATCCGGTGTTGCCTTTTATTTTTTTATGCAATATCATTTGCATTTGCAACTAAAATCAGCTATTGAATATGCGCATCAAGTAGGAGTGGTGCTAAAGGGAGATATTCCCATTGGTATTTCTAGAAACAGCTGTGATGCATGGACAAATCCTGATTTGTACAATTTTCATTGGCAAGCAGGTGCCCCGCCAGATGATTTTGCAACTGAAGGCCAAAACTGGGGCTTCCCTATATACAACTGGGGGCAAATGCGAAAAGATGGATATGCATGGTGGAAAGAAAGGCTAATACATCTCTCCAATTATTTTGATGCATTTCGTATAGATCACATTCTTGGTTTTTTTAGAATCTGGAGTATTCCACAGCATGCTGTACAAGGTGTAATGGGAAGGTTCATTCCTGCAAAACCTGTTTATGTAAATGAATTTGGTGAAAAAGGAATCTGGTTCAATTATCAGCGATATTGTCGCCCTTTTATTACTGATGAAATTATTGAATTGATTTTCGGCGAAATTGCAATTAACGTAAAAGAGCAATTTCTTACAGAAAATGAAGGGGGCAGTTATATTTTGCTGCCGGAATTTGAAACACAACAACAGGTTGCTCAATATTTTTCTCAATTAGAAGTAACGAATGAGAATAAGTCATTAGAAGCGGGTCTATTTAAACTGATTGCAAATGTAATATTGTGGGAAGATGAAGCAGCACCGGGTGAGCAGTTTCATTTTAGAATTGCAATGGAAAAAACATTATCGTTTGAGAACCTGATACCTCACGTTCAATCCAGATTAATGGAATTGTATGAAGATTATTTTTATCATCGTCAAGAAGCACTCTGGTTTGCAGAAGCAATGGAAAAACTGCCGGTTTTAAAATCTGCCACCCACATGATGATTTGTGGCGAAGACCTGGGCATGGTGCCACATTGTGTGCCAAGGGTAATGCAACAGCTGGGAATATTGAGCCTGGAAGTGCAACGAATGCCTAAAGAAAGTGGTATTGAATTTCTTATACCAGCCAATGTGCCCTATTTATCAGTACTCACACCTTCCACACATGATATGAGTACCATAAGGGAGTGGTGGGAGGAGGATGAGGAAAAAACACAGCGTTTTTATAATGATGTTTTAAATCAACATGGCATATCACCCAAAACCTGTGAGGCATGGGTTAACAGAGCAATTGTATTACAACAACTATACTCTCCAGCTATGTGGTGTGTTTTTCAGTTGCAGGATATTTTGGGAATGAACGAAGACATTAGAAGAGAGAATCCATTCGAAGAACGCATTAATATTCCTGCAGAAAATAAACATTACTGGCAATACCGCATGCACCTCACACTAGAAAAGTTGATAGGGGATAAAAAATTTACTGAAGAAATAAGAGATTATATAGCACAAAGCGGGAGATAATTTTTTTCAAAGCTACTCAAACTTAGCTTTTACCATTCTTGTCTTTCCTTGCATATCCTGTTTTAATAAACACTGATAGCCATTTGCATTAAAAATTTTTGCAACTGCATCGCCCATACTTTCATGAATTTCACAATAGATAGTGCCCGATGGCTTTAAGTGCGTTTTACCAAAAACGGCTATTGCTTTGTAAAACAATAAAGGGTCATTGTCTTGTACAAATAATGCAGTATGTGGTTCATAAGCCAGCACATTTGCTTCTATGGTAGCCTTATCCTTTATGGGGATATAGGGTGGATTGCTGATAATGATATCAACCACCGGCAGTAGTGGCCAGTTTGTTGTTTGCAGGATGTCGAGACAAAAAAATTGGATATCAACGTTCATGATTGCCGCATTTTTTTTTGCTACTAAAAGGGCTGCTTCGCTTATATCACAAGTGTACACATTGGCTTTCCTTAATCTTCTTTTTAGTGTAACCGGAATGCACCCACTGCCGGTGCCTATATCCAGTATGGATAATTCAGAAATGGGGAATCTGCAATCAGTAACAACCCATTCTACTAACTCATCGGTTTCAGGTCTGGGAATTAATACATTTTCATCAACAAAAAATTTAAAGCCACCAAACCAAGCTTCATTCAAGATATATTGTATGGGTTCGTTTTTTAAAAGCCTTTCAATGTAATTGTTTAATTTATTCTCTTCCTTTTCTGTCAGTATAAGATTTTTATTTTTCATTCTCTCAACTCTGGGCGAACCTGTAGTATTTTCCATTACCATTTCAGCAATAGTCCTTGATTCATTTTCGTCATAAATTGATTTGAGTTTATTGATGAGTAAATAAGATGCTTCCTGTACTGTCATTTGGCAAACATAAATAATTTACATTTGGCGTTTACATGTTGCCCGATTTCTATAATACAATTGAAAAGCCAGCAACCGGTGAATGTAAAGACCGGGGAAGTAAATTTCTTGCTTACGCCTATCCCGTTGTTACAGTTGCTGATTTTAAACTGCTTTTAGTCAGGTTGAAAAAAGAACATCCCAAAGCGGCACACCATTGTTTTGCATACAGATTGGGATTTGAAAACCTTGTTTTTCGTGTGAGCGATGATGGAGAGCCTTCCGGTTCGGCAGGTCGTCCCATTTTAGGACAAATTGACAGTTTGCAACTTACAAATGTATTGATTGTTGTTGTTCGGTATTTTGGTGGTACACTACTGGGAGTCCCTGGTTTAATCAACGCTTATAAAACTGCTTCTTACGAATCCTTGCAAAAAGCGGTTATTATTAAAAAGCCTGTTTTAATCTCTTATCGTTTGCAATTCGATTATACCATTTTGAATAATGTAATGAGATTGGTAAAACAATTTGAATGTGAAATATATAAAAATGAAATGCAGTTGTTTTGCATTATGGAAATAGGTGTTCCCAAAATTCATTTGGAGGAAATGGAAAAAAGAATTTCTGAAATTAATGGTGTAGAGATGGAAAAAATCCTATCTAAATAGCGATTATTTAGCAAACTGAGGACTCATCACTAAATCTTTCGAACCTGCTGTGTAAACATAAAATCCTTCTCCGCTTTTTGCGCCCAGTTTACCGGCTGTTACCATATTAATTAACAACGGACAAGGAGCATATTTTGGATTTCCAAAACCATCGTGTAATACTTTTAGGATAGCGAGACAAACATCAAGCCCAATAAAATCCGCCAGTTGCAGCGGACCCATTGGATGTGCCATACCCAGTTTCATCACTGTATCTATTTCTTCCACACCTGCCACACCTTCGTATAAACTATAAATAGCTTCATTGATCATCGGCATCAAAATACGATTGGCTATAAAGCCTGGGTAATCATTCACCACACAGGGAACTTTACCTAATTGTTTACTTAATGCAACAATGGAATCGGTAACCTCTTTAGATGTTGCATAACCGTTGATGATTTCTACCAACTTCATTACCGGCACTGGATTCATAAAATGCATACCTATTACTTTGCTTGCACGATTGGTAACTGCTGCAATTTTTGTAATTGAAATGCTGGAAGTATTGGTAGCTAAAATGGCATCCTTTGGCGCATACTTGTCAAGGTCTTCAAAAATCTGAAGCTTTAATGTAGTATTTTCTGTAGCGGCTTCTACAACAAGCGAAGCATCTTTAATTCCATCAACCAGATTGGAATTGATAGACAGATTATCAAGAGTTTCTTTTTTTTGCGCATCGGTAATGCTGCCTTTGCTTACTTGTCTGTCCAGGTTTTTATTGATGGTCACCATTGCCCTGTCAAGTTGAGCAGGGGAGATATCTACAATGGTTACTTTAAATCCGGCTTGTGCAAATACATGAGCAATTCCGTTGCCCATTGTACCAGCACCAATAACAGCAATATTTTTTCCAGTAAAATTCATAATGGCTATTAATTAATTTTATAAAACAAAACTGTATTGCTTTGTTGTAAAGCAGCAAAAATAAGAATTATGAATTTGATGATACGGGATGGAAATTACAGATTAATTCTTTCTTTTAAAGTCGCCCCTTTTCCATGCATTAATAAACTCGCCCCATGCAGCAGGATTAAAAATATTCATGGGTGGCGCCTGACCGCGATAAACAGCCTGATTTGCAATTTTATTCATTTGAATTCTGGTAGCTTCGCCACCATCACCACTTACGGTTCGCATCCAGGCACGGCGGTTTGCTTCACTTAAATTTTTTCTTGCTACTTCGTATTGGTCATCATCCACTTTTGTATTTACAAAATCCCTTTCAAACTGTTCCGGAGTGGGACGAGGCTTAATAATCGTTGCTGGCAGGTAAACTGTATCGGCCACCATCAGTTGAACAACACTGTATTGATTGCCTTCCATATTGCGTGGAATTGTAATTCTTTTGGGTTTATAAGACACATGGGTAAACTCAATTTCATCTCCCTTTAAAACTACAATGGAAAAAACTCCATAAGCATTTGAAATGGTTCCTCTGTTTTGCCCTTTTACCATTACCGTAACGGCAGGAATGCCAACCAGACTGTCAGCCGTCATCAATACACCATATAATTGCACAACAGAATCTCGGGAAACTTCAAACTGCGCATTTAGCTTTTGGGTACCTATAAACAGCAGTATTGTTGAATAAAGTAAAATTTTTTTCACTGCCCCAAAAATAAAGACAAGTTGCTGATTTCGTAAAAGGAATTGCCTTTGTTAATGGTTAACTTTGCAATTCTTTACAGTTTTAACAAATACTTGGAAAATGACTGAAGCTAAAATTTTAGAAGCGCTGAGTAATGTACAGGAGCCTGACCTCGGAAAAGATTTAGTTACCTTAAAGATGGTGAAGGATATTGAAATTAGTGGAAATAAAGTTTCTTTTACAGTTGTATTAACCACACCAGCTTGCCCTTTAAAAGACATGATAAAAAATGCTTGTGTGAATGCCATTCATCTTTTGGTAAATAAAGAAGCAGATGTTACAGTAAATTTTACCGCAAATACGACTACCAAAAGAACTGACCCGGGTTCTATACTTCCAAAAGTGAAAAACATTATTGTTGTTGTAAGTGGAAAGGGTGGTGTAGGTAAATCAACAGTGGCTGCCAATCTTGCTTTAGCCATTGCACAAGGCGGCGCCAAAGTAGGTTTAATGGACGCTGATATTTATGGGCCCAGTGTCCCTATTATGTTTGGTGTAAGGGGTGAAAGGCCAATGATGATTGATGTGGGTGAAGAAAAAGCAATGATTGCTCCTTTGGAACGTTATGGGCTTAAACTCATCAGCATCGGTTTACTTGTAGATGAAAAAAGTGCAGTGGTTTGGCGAGGCCCGATGGCAAGTAGTGCTATTCGTCAGTTTGTAACGGATGTTTATTGGGATGAACTGGATTATTTAATTGTAGATATGCCTCCGGGTACCGGCGATATTCATCTTACTTTAATGCAAACGGTTCCAGTTACCGGAGCCGTAATCGTTACAACGCCACAAGACGTTGCTCTGGCGGATGCTAAAAAAGGAATTGCCATGTTTGGCCAGGCACAGTTAAATGTTCCCGTTTTGGGACTCGTAGAAAATATGAGTTATTTCACTCCGAAAGAATTACCCGAAAATAAATATTACATTTTTGGAAAGGATGGAGGCAAACGCCTGGCAGATGAATATGATCTTCCTTTTCTGGGACAAATACCATTGGTACAAAGCATCCGCGAAGGAGGCGACCAAGGCGTACCGGTAATGATGGGTGATGATGAAATAACCAAAAAAGCTTTTCAGGAATTTGCATCAACTGTAGTAAGAAGTGTAGCTATGCGCAATGCAAATATGAATGCTGAAAAAATTGCTGCGACTGTATAATATTAATCCCAATTATTTATGTATTCATTTCCATATTATAAGGAAGAAGATAATGAAGAAGTGATTGCTTTTATGAAAGCGCATCCTTTTATTATGTTGTTGGGTACTGATAAAACAGGCAGAATTGAAGCAACCCAAGTGCCCGTTCTGGTTGAAGTAAAGGATGAGAAAGTTTATATTTATGGGCACATCATGAGAAAAACTACTCACGAAAATACATTGATTGAAAATCCGGAAGCATTGATCATTTTTACTGGGGCTCACACTTATGTAAGTGCCACTTATTACACCACCAATCCACATCAAGGCAGTACATGGAACTATATTTCAGTTCATGCAAGAGGACATATTCGCTGGATGAATGATGCAGATCTGATTGCGTTTATGAAGCGGTTTTCACTTCATTTTGAAAACAACAACACCGCATCTTCAACCGTGTATGATAATTTACCTGAAGAGTATGTGTCTAAACTTATCAAAGGCATTGTAGGTTTTGAAATGGAAGTGGCAACGTTGGACAATGTGTTCAAGCTAAGCCAAAACCGGGATGAGGTTAGCTACGATAATGTCGTAAAAGAATTAAAACAACAAACAGGTGATGCAAAAGCCATTGGGGAACTAATGGAAAAACGCAAATCAAAAGTATTTTCATAGATGAAAAATTTTATATTTCTCAGCCTGCTTGTCATGCTTTATTCATGTTGCCAATCAAAAAAAATGCAGGGGAATAATAAAAATGACACAACGGGTTATGTTCAGGGCGAGTTTGACAAACAAGGCCACCGGGGATGCAGGGGGCTGATGCCTGAGAACACGATTCCGGCAATGATTTATGCACTTGATTTAGGCGTTACTACTTTGGAAATGGATGTAGTGATTACAAAAGATAATAAAGTAATACTGTCGCATGAACCCTGGTTTGGCGAAGAGATTACCACAAAGCCTGATGGTACTTTTATGGGGCCAAGAGAAGAGCGGAAGTTTAATATTTATTGGATGACTTATGAGCAAACAAAAGATTTTGATGTAGGCTTGAAACCTCACCCACGTTTTCCCCAACAACAAAAAATAAAGATTACTAAACCATTGTTGGCTGATGTAATTGACAGCGTAAACAAATCAATGATGATACGCCGAAGGCCCTTTCCATTTTATAATATTGAAATCAAAACTAACCCAGTCGGCGATGGCGTTTTTCATCCAAAGCCAGAAACTTTTGTTGACTTGCTGATGGCAGTAATAAATGAAAAAAGGATTGCGGAACAAGTAACCATTCAATCTTTTGATTTTCGTAATCTAAAATACTTGCATCAAAAATATCCTGATATTAAAACCTCAGTTTTGGTAGAAGCATCAGATAAAAGAACTTGTAATGATTTAATTAATGAGCTGGGCTTTGTTCCTGCTGTTTATAGTCCGGCATATCAATTGGTAAATGCAGAACTGATAAAGGAGTTTCATGCAAAAAACATAAAAATAATTCCCTGGACGGTGAATGATAAAATCACAATGGACAAATTGAAAAAAATGGGTGTGGATGGATTGATTTCAGATTATCCAAATCTTTTTAATGCACAAAATTAATCTTCAGTAAAATATTTTTCTTTCAGATTGAGCCAGTCCAGCGCATTGCGGTACATTAATTTTCTTGTTGTCTTTTTCCCCAAATCCATTTTTTCAATCAGCTTTCCAGGCTTTTGTTCGCCTAATGGAAATGGATAATCGCTGCCCATACAAATATTGTCCTCGCCCATAAAATCAATAAGATATTTAAGTGCATTTCGGTCATGCACAAGACTATCCACCCAAAATTTTCCAATATAATTGGATGGGTGAACAGGATTGTCAACTGCAACTAAGTCGGGTCGTACTTTAAAACCATGTACAATTCTGCCAAAAGTAAAAGGGAAGGAGCCTCCACCATGGGCAAATGCAATTCTCAATTTTGGAAACTGCTCCAGCACGCCACCGAAGATAAGTGAACATATAACTCTTGAAGTTTCACCAGGCATACCTACCAGCCAGGGCAACCAATATTTGGTCATTTGTGCTTCACCCATCATTTGCCATGGATGTATGAAAAGTGCACAACCTAATTTTTCTGCAACTTCATAGAAAGGAAAAAATTCTTTGTCAGATAAATTTTTACCATTGATGTTGGAGCCAATTTCTATCCCTGGCATTTTTAAATGCTTTACGCATCTTTCCATTTCTTTGATAGCAAGTTCTACATCCTGCATAGGCACTGTACCCAATCCGATAAAATGATGTGATTCTTTAGCAACGGTTTCAGCTATATGATCGTTGAAGAATCGGGAGGTTTCTAAACCATCTGCAGGTTTTGCCCAATAATTAAATAGTACAGGAATGGTTGAAAGCACCTGCACGGTTGTACCTGTACTTTCCATATCCTTTATACGGTGCGATTCGCTGAAACAATTGGGTTCTACTACTCTAAAAAGTTTATCACCCTTCATCATACAGGCATCGCAACCGCGGTGTTCCAAATGAATAAATTCACCATAACCAAATTTCTGCACCCAGTTGGGCATTTTTTCGGGCATGATGTGTGTATGTATGTCTATTCGCATAATGTTTGAGAAAAGGGAAAGACGGGTTAAAAAAATGTTTATGTTGATTTGTAAATTGCTAGCTCTTTTTTACTGGTGGTGCCATTACGGTACCACATTTATCACAGGTTCTTTTCATCGTATCTTCCCAAAAACGGTTCATTACAGGAGGCAATTGTTTTACAATATCATCAACATGTAAAGTTTCTTCATAAAGTTTGTTTCCGCATTTTTCACAAAACCATAAAAAGCCATCGTCTTCACTTTCACGTTTTTTCTCAATTACCAAACCTACAGTGCCGGGGCCACGCTGAGGAGAGTGAGGCGTGCGGGGTGGCAGTAAAAACATTTCACCTTCTTTTATTGAAATATCTTTAAACTCACCATCATCAATAATTTTAACTACAATATCGCCTTCTACCTGATAATACAACTCTTCGGTTTCATTAAAATGATAATCTTTGCGGGCATTGGGACCGCCCACCACCATTACAATAAAATTTTCTGCGTCTTTATAAACACATTGGTTGCCCACAGGTGGTTTAAGCATTTCACGGTTTTCGTCAATCCATTTTTTTAGATTGAAAGGAGCAATAACAGCCATACATCATAGTTTTAGTAAACAATTGAGGGCTTAATTTACAACAAAATTCTTTAGGTTTGATGCTGTAATATTTTTCATTCACGTTTATCAACAATCTCCCAATTGGGATTTCAAATTATGAATCTTTCTCTTGAAGGTAAAAATGCAGTGATATGTGGTAGCACGCAGGGTATAGGATTAGCTATTGCCGAAGAGTTGGCGTTATTGGGAGCCAATTGTACATTAGTTGCCCGTAATGAAGCATCACTAAAAGCCGCTGTACATAATTTAGATACTGCACTTCTTCAGCAGCATCAATACTTATTGGTTGATTTTAACAACACGAATGAAGTAAAAAATTCAATTGAAGCCCACGTCAAAAAAAATAAAGTACATATACTGATAAATAATAGTGGAGGGCCACCTGCGGGTCCGGTTATTGATGCTGCGGAAGATGCCTTCTTAAATGCATTTAATCAACATTTGATTTGTAATCATATTTTGACAAAGGCGGTAGTACCATCAATGAAAGCCGAAGGCTATGGACGTATCATCAATATTATTTCTACTTCTGTAAAAATCCCATTAAAAAATTTGGGTGTGAGCAATACTATTCGTGGCGCTGTAGCCAGTTGGGCAAAAACAATGGCAAATGAATTGGGCCAGTTTAATATAACCGTTAATAATGTATTGCCCGGTTTTACTGCTACTCAACGTTTAACTACACTGGTTGATAATATTGCAAAAAAAGGAAATACGGTTGTTGAAATGGTAGAGCAAAATATGAAAGAAGAAGTACCTATGAAGCGTTTTGCAGATGCTACTGAAATTGCTGCTGTAGCGGCTTTTCTTGCTTCTCCCGCAGCTTCTTATGTAAATGGCGTAAGCATTCCAGTTGATGGCGGTAGAACAGGAAGTATTTAATAGAAATATAAATCATTCATCACACATCGTTTAATAATTTTAATGAATCTATCTCTTCCATATCATCTGGAAAATTTAATAGGGGGAAATTTTATTGGCCCTTTGTCGGGTAAGTTTATAGATAATATTAATCCCGCTACTCATGAAGTTTACGGACAAATTCCCGATTCAAATGAAAAAGATGTAGCGGTAGCAGTATTGGCTGCACAAAAAGCATTTACAACATGGAGTATATCGCCGCTTGAGACAAGATTTAAAATTTTAAACCGCATTGCTGAATTAATAGATGAAAATCTAGATACACTTGCCATGGCCGAAACGAATGATAACGGTAAACCACTATGGCTTAGTAAAAAAGTAGATATTCCAAGGGCTTCAGCCAATTTTAGATTTTTTGCAACAGGCATCATGCACTTTGCAACCGAGAGTCATCAAATGGAAGACAAGGCAGTGAATTATACTTTGCGTCAACCCATTGGAATTGTAGGTTGTATTTCTCCCTGGAATTTACCATTGTATTTATTTACCTGGAAAATTGCACCGGCGCTGGCTGCAGGAAATTGTGTAATCGCTAAGCCTAGTGAGGTTACCCCGGTTACTGCTTTTATGCTTGGAAAAATTTGTAAAGAAGCCGGACTACCCGATGGAGTATTGAATATTGTGCATGGCACAGGGCCACAGGCAGGTGAGGCCATTGTTGCGCATCCGCAGGTAAAAGCCATTTCGTTTACCGGTAGTACCCATGCTGGAGAAAGAATTGCAGCATTGGCAGCACCGAAGTTTAAAAAACTTTCTTTGGAACTGGGAGGAAAAAACCCTGCAATCATTTTTGCAGATAGTAACTGGGAAAAAATGATGAATGAAACCATTCGTTCTTCTTTTAGCAATCAGGGAGAAATCTGTCTTTGCGGTAGCCGCATATTGGTTGAAGAATCTGTTTATGAAAAATTTAAAAATGAATTTATTGATAGAACCAAACAACTAAATGTTGGCGATCCGTTACAGGATTTTAAACAGGGTGCTATAGTAAGTAAAGTTCATTATGAAAAAATATTGGGTTGTATAGAAGCAGCCATACAGGAAGGCGGAAAAATATTATGTGGCGGAAATGCTATTCATCCCGAAGGGAGATGCGCAAATGGATTTTTTATTGAGCCTACGGTTATTGAAGGGCTGGGCCCTCTTTGTAAAACCAATCAGGAAGAAATTTTTGGACCAGTTGTTACTTTGCAGTCATTTAAAACCGAAGCAGAAGCATTGCAGTTGGCCAATGCCACGCAGTATGGTCTTGCAGCTACTATCTGGACTAACGATATTTCAAAAGCACATCGTATGGCAGCAAAGGTTGAAAGTGGAATCATTTGGATTAATTGCTGGTTGCTGCGTGATCTGAGAACACCATTCGGCGGGCTTAAAAAATAGTGGAGTAGGTCGTGAAGGAGGATGGGAAGCATTACGGTTTTTTACAGAAACCAGAAATGTGTGTATTAATTTGTAGTAAAAGAATTTTATATAAATAAATTCATGAAATAAATGTCTGAGATTATTAAAACCGATAAAGCAGCTGCTCCACTGGGTGCCTATCCACATGCAAGAAGGGTGGGAAATCTGCTATTTCTATCCGGTATTGGTTCCAGAAATCCGAAAGACAATAATATACCGGGACTGGAGTTGGATAAAGACGGCAATATTCTGAAATATAATATTGAGGCCGAATGTCATTCCGTTTTTGCCAATGTAAAAGCCGTATTGGAAGCAAGCGGCAGCTGTTGGGACAGGATCATTGATGTTACCGTTTTTCTTACCAATATGAAAAAGGATTTTCCGGTTTACAATAAAATCTATGCCGACTATTTTACAACGGTGCAGGCTTGCCGAACAACAGTTGAAGTAAAAAGCCTGCCTACACCTATTGCTATTGAATTAAAAGTGATTGCCACAATTGAGTAATATGAATTTTGAAAACACCGAATCGTTTGCCAAAAGCATGGATGATAGCGATCCATTGAAAAGTTTCAGAGATTTATTTTATATGCCCATCATGTATGGCAAACCTGCCATTTATTTTACTGGAAATTCACTGGGATTGCAACCAAAGACTACACAGGATTATGTAGTGGATGAGCTGGAAGACTGGGCAAATTTTGGAGTTGAAGGTCATTTTCATGCAAGAAAGCCCTGGATGCCATATCATGAAATTTTTCCTGCACAACTTTCAAAAATTGTAGGATGTAAGGAAACAGAAGTAGTTGTCATGAATCAGCTTACCGTCAATTTGCATTTGCTGATGGTGAGTTTCTACCGGCCAACAAAAGAAAGGTTTAAAATCATTTGCGAAGCAAAGGCTTTTCCATCAGATCAATATGCTATTGAATCGCAGGTAAAATTTCATGGACTGAATCCGGATGAGGCTATCATAGAAGTAACACCACGAACTGGTGAACATATCATTAGAAATGAAGACATCCTACTAACGATTCAGCAGCATGGAAGCTGTGTGGCAATGGTTTTAATTGGTGGTGTAAATTATTACACAGGTCAGGTATTTGATATGAAGCAGATAACCGAAGTTGCACATGGAGTGGGCGCATATGCAGGTTTCGATCTGGCTCATGCTGCAGGCAATGTAGCACTGCAACTTCACGACTGGCAGGTTGATTTTGCTTGCTGGTGTTCCTATAAATATCTGAACAGCGGACCTGGTGGTGTGGGTGGTGTTTTTATTCATGAAAAACATATTGCAGATAAAGCGTTACCGCGTTTTGCCGGATGGTGGGGATACGATAAAGAAACAAGATTTCAAATGAAAAAAGGTTTCGAACCCATGCCCACTGCAGAAGGCTGGCAATTGAGCAATGCACCTATTTTGTCAATGGCGGCACACAAAGCAGCCTTGGATGTTTTTGAAGAAGCAGGTATGCCTCGGTTACATGAAAAAAGGAAATTGCTTTCTGATTATTTATTTTATGTTATTGACATTTGCAATGCAGATGCAAAAGATAACGAAGCAACCATCATCACTCCCCGAAATGTAAATGAAAAAGGTTGTCAGGTTTCATTGCTGTTAAAAAATGAAGGAAGAAAAATTTTTGAAGCTTTAACAAAAGAAGGAGTCATAGCAGACTGGCGGGAACCTAATGTAATTCGCATTGCACCCGTGCCCTTATATAATTCTTTTGAAGACATTTACCGTTTCGGACAGTTACTAAAACAACAACTGAGTTAAATAAAAACTATTTCAAATCGCATTGAAAAAAAATATAACGATAATTGGGGCCGGACTGGTGGGCTCTCTACTTGCTATCATTTTATGCAAGCGAGGATACAAAGTCAAAATTTTTGAACGCAGGGGGGACATGCGTAATGAGAATATAGCAGCCGGCAGGTCTATCAATCTTGCATTAAGCGACAGGGGAATCAAAGCATTGGAAGAAGTAGGCATTATGTCCGACATCAGAAAAATTTGCATTCCCATGAATGGCCGTTTTATTCATAATGCCGATGGCCATTCCACCTTTCAACCTTATGGAAAAGAAGGACAATTTATCAATTCGGTTTCAAGAGGTGAATTAAATAAACAATTGATGACATTGGCAGAAGCGCAGGGAGCTGAAATTTATTTTCATCACAAATGTGAAGCAATAGACTGGAGTGCTGGGATGGTAACATTTGAAACAAAAGAAGCAAAATTGGTTTCTCAAAAGGCTGACTTGATTTTTGGTGCCGATGGCGCTTTTGCAGCCTCAAGACTGCAACACCAATTGCAGCACGACCGATTTCAATATTCGCAATATTATATTGATTATGGTTATAAGGAATTGCATATTCCACCAGATAAAAACGGTGGATTTCAATTGGAGAAAAACGCCTTGCACATCTGGCCACGTGGAAATTATATGCTGATTGCCCTTCCCAATATTGATGGAAGTTTTACCTGCACATTATTTTTCCCATTTGAAGGCAATATTTCATTTGCATCTTTGAATTCAGAAGAGAAAGTACAATCGTTCTTCAACAATAAGTTTGCAGATGCTATTGAATTGATGCCTACATTAGTTGAAGATTTTTTTAATAATCCAACATCATCACTTGTTACAGTACGCTGCTTTCCCTGGATACGTGCAGATAAATTTGCATTGATAGGAGATGCCGCCCATGCGATTGTTCCTTTTTTTGGTCAGGGAATGAACTGCGGATTTGAAGACTGCTCTGTTCTTAGCAGTTTGATGGATAAACAGGGTGAAGACTGGACAAAAATTTTATCATCATTTCAGCAGTTAAGAAAACCCGATGGTGATGCCATTGCCGAACTGGCATTAATTAATTTTATAGAAATGCGTGATAAGGTAGCCGATCCAAAATTTTTATTGCAAAAAAAGATAGAAGCAAGGCTGCATCAACAGCATCCTGACAAGTGGATTCCTGCTTATAGTATGGTTACTTTTCGGCCGGATATACGCTATAGCGAAGCTTTGGAACGAGGGAACAAGCAAGAGGCAATTATGCAGGATGTAATGCAATTGGAGAATATTGAAGATTCCTGGGATAGCGATGCCATTGAACAATTCATTTTGGGAAAGCTAAATGCCTGATTACTGATTAACTTCGCTGTATGACACGTCAGCAACTTGTTTCAGAAATCAAAGAAAAAAAATCTTATCTCTGCGTAGGATTGGATACCGATATTACCAAAATTCCTTCACATCTTTTGAATGAGCCTGATCCTGTTTTCACTTTCAATAAAGAAATTATTGATGCAACAAGAGACTTATGTGTGTCGTATAAAATCAACACTGCATTTTATGAAGCACAGGGATTAAAAGGATGGGAAGCCATGGAAAAAACGGTTGCTTTTATCGGTGATGCACATTTTAAAATTGCAGATGCAAAAAGAGGAGATATCGGCAATACTTCTAATCAATATGCGAAAGCATTTTTTGAAACAATGCCTTTTGATGCGGTTACAGTGGCACCTTATATGGGAGCCGATAGTGTAATGCCATTTTTGCAATATAAAGGTAAATGGGCGATTGTATTGGGTCTTACATCCAATGAAGGTGCTCAAGATTTTGAAATGCTTCATACTGGTGGAGAATATTTCTATGAAAAAGTGATTGAGAAAGCTGCTGAATGGGGGAGTACTGAAAATCTGATGTTTGTCATAGGAGCCACACAGGCAGATGCATTTGAAAGTGTCAGAAAACTTGTGCCGCATTATTTTTTTCTTGTGCCCGGAGTGGGTGCACAAGGTGGCAACCTGGAGGCTATTTCAAAAATGGCAATGACAAAAGATGTTGGGATATTAGTAAATGTAAGCCGTTCAATTATCTATGCTTCCGCTGGAGTAGATTTTGCCGAAAAAGCAAGAAATGAAGCCTCTGCTATTCAACAGGAAATGGAAAAATACTTACCTTAAGCCCCACACATTTAAACTACGCATTATGAAGAAAACAGTCTTCCTTTTACTGTTAACAGGAATTTTTATTTCACTGCAAGCGCAGGAAACCAATACTGAAGTTACAAAAGCTAACTATCAGCAAGCAGCCAAATATTCGCCGGCCAGAGTTAATAAAATGGTTTTCTCCACCAGCGTGGATCCGCATTGGTTGAAAAAATCAAATCGCTTTTGGTATTCTTATCAAACTACCGAGGGAAGAAACTGGTATTTGGTAGATCCAGCGAAAGGTGAAAAAAAGAAATTGTTTGACAATGATAAACTGGCGGCACAGCTAACACGTATTATAAATGATCCTATAGACGGCCAACATTTAGATATTGATAGCCTGCAGTTTATTGGCGACGAAACCAAAATTCGTTTTCAGGTGAAGAGCACCATTGATGTTGTAATAAAAGATACATCATCAAAGAAAAAAGACGCAACTCCCAGAAAAGAAAAAAAAGTTTTCTACTTTGAATATAATCTGAATAATGGGACTTTAGATACACTCTCCGATTTCAAAAGACCCTTGCGTAAAACCATGTGGGCTTCCGTAGCACCCGATAGTTCATTGGTACTGTTTGGCAAAAACAATAACCTTTATTGGATGGATTTTGAAAACTATAAAAAAGCACAAATCAATGATAAGGATACATCTATTGTTGAACATGCAATTACAACAGATGGTGTTGAAGATTATTCCTGGCATTTTAAAGGGTTTGGTGAAACCAATGTAGATGAAGAAAAAAATAAAAAGAACAGAAGAGGCGTTCCCATTCTTTGGTCGCCCGATTCAAAACATTTTATATTGAAAAGAACTGACGAAAGGAAGGTGAAAGACCTATGGGTAATTAATAGTGCCGCTGAACCTCGTCCCACTTTAGAATCTTATAAATACTGGATGCCAGGCGAAACAAGTTCACCACGTGATGAAATTTATCTTTTTGATGCAGTAACAAAAAAGCATACACTGATAAAAGCAAATCGCTTTAAGGATCAAACACTTGATTTATTTCGCAAAAGACAACTTCAAAAAAACCGGGATGATGATTTTTCTCCACAGCTTTGGCTTGGGAATAATAATCAGGTGTTTTTTAGCCGAACCAGCCGCGATTTAAAACGGATTGATTTATGCAGGGTGAATGTTGGAACAGATACATCAATTGCAGTAATAGAAGAAAGGCTAAATACTTACATTGAAACAAGAACGCCTGAATTGGTAAATGATGGTAAAGAAATTATAGAATGGAGCGAAAGTGATGGCTGGGGACATTTTTATTTGTATGACGGCGATGGAAAATTAAAAAATCAAATCACATCTGGCCCATATCATTGTGAAAGCGTAATGGGTGTGGATGAAAAGAAAAGAGTTTTATTTTTCTCAGCCAACGGTAGAGAAATAATGCCTGCAGATAAAAAAGAAGGTACGATCGCAGCAAAAGAAGATCCTTATTATTTGCATTTGTATAAAGTGAATTTTGATGGTACGGGGCTTCAGTTACTCAATCCAGGCAACTTTGATAATCAGTTTTTGATGGATGATGACGAACAGTTTTTCGTCAACAACTATTCAAGAGTAAATACCACTCCCGAGTCTGCTTTGATGAATAATGAGGGTAAAAATGTATTGAAATTAGAAACCGCAGATCTTAGCTTGCTAAAGGAAACGGGTTATAAATTCCCTGAAATATTTAAAGTAAAAGCTGATGATGGTATTACTGATTTGTATGGCGTGATGTACAAACCTTATGATTTTGATCCCAATAAAAAATATCCGTTGATCGAATATGTTTATCCAGGTCCCCAAACAGAATCGGTTAACAAAGCCTGGGGCAGAGGCATGGATAGAATTGACAGGCTTGCACAATTGGGTTTTGTAGTGATTACGGTTGGTAACAGAGGCGGTAGCCCGTCAAGAAGTAAATGGTATCACAATTACGGTTATGGTGATTTAAGAGATTATGGACTGGCCGATAAAAAGGCCGCCGCTGAACAATTAGCCAATCGCTATTCTTTTATTGACATTAATAAAGTAGGCATTCACGGGCACAGTGGTGGCGGCTTTATGAGTACGGCAGCCATGTTGGTTTATCCCGATTTCTTTAAAGTGGCTGTAAGCAATGCCGGTAATCATGATAACTCAGTTTACAATCGTTGGTGGAGTGAGAAACACAATGGCGTAAAAGAAGAAATCAGCGAAAAAGGAGATACAACATTTGTTTATTCTATTGAAAGAAATCAGGATTTGGCAAAAAATCTGAAAGGTCATTTATGTCTGATACATGGCGAAATTGATAATAATGTATCGCCAGCAAATACCATGCGGGTGGTCAATGCATTAATTAAAGCAAATAAGCGATTTGAAATGCTGATACTTCCTACACAACGTCATGGCTTTGGCGATATGAGCGAATATTGGTTTTGGAAAACAGCCGATTATTTTTCAAAATATTTATTGGGAGATAATACTGAAAGACCTGTTGATGTAGAAGAAATAAACCGGGATATAGAAATGAGTAACTCCGGAAAAAAATTTTAGAGCTTATATTTCGGTATCGACTTATAATTGATTGCTGTTGAATGAAGAATTGTTATTGATTTTTTTCAAAATAATATAAGCACCTAAAAGCGCAGGGAAGAGCATACATGCATAAAGAATTGAAGTTTCCATGCTCACCCAAAAATTATTAATAGCTAAAATCATAAATGTCAGTAACAGGCCGGTAATCAATGCCGGCTTGTTTGTTTTATCAGCAGCAAGCTTTGTTGTGATAAGCCCACCAAGAAATGAAGCAATAAATGAGATAATACAAAGGGCAACAAAATAGGTGTTGCCGCTTTTCATAACATCATTCGATTCCTCATCACGGTTTACTCTTTGGGCCAAAATGATGAGGCTAAAAAATGCGCCTATCCAAAATAGTGCAACACCTAAAAATGTGCCTGCAAAAATCGCAATTAGATTTTTTGACAATCGGTTATTGTCCATATTTTTTTCGAATTTTTAGAATGGATAAAGATAGGGAAGAGACCAGGCAGCTTTTTCATATTCTTATAATTGTTATGCCTGCCAAATTAGCCCCCTTAGCCACAGTGTATTACCTTTGCACAGAAATTGATTTTATACTTATTAAAAATGTAAAACACAATGGCGGCCCGTACTGATTTATTTCAAAGTCCAGATTATTTTTTATTAGACGAATTGCTTACTGAAGAACATAAGCAAATTCGTGAAGCGGTGCGTTCTTATGTCAAGAAGGAAATTTCACCCATTATAGAAGACTATGCACAAAAAGCTGAGTTCCCTCAGCAGATTGTAAAACAATTGGGTGATCTGGGTTGTTTTGGTCCTACTGTTCCGGTACAATACGGTGGTGGCGGATTAGACTATATCAGTTATGGACTGATGATGCAGGAACTGGAAAGGGGCGATAGTGGTGTACGTTCTACTGCATCCGTTCAGGGTAGTTTAGTAATGTTTCCCATTTATCAATATGGAAACGAAGCCCAAAGAAATAAATATTTACCTAAGCTGGCAAGTGGTGAGTGGTTGGGTTGTTTTGGATTGACAGAGCCAAATCACGGCAGCGATCCATTGAGTATGCTTACCAATTTTAAAGATGCGGGTGACCATGTAATTTTAAATGGCGCCAAAATGTGGATTAGCAATGCGCCTTTTTCTCAGATAGCTGTTGTGTGGGCAAAAAATGAGGCGGGCGAAGTGTATGGATTGATTGTGGAACGAGGTATGGAAGGCTTCAGCACACCTACCACACATGGCAAGTGGAGCCTGCGGGCATCGGCAACAGGCGAGTTGGTTTTTGATAATGTAAAAGTGCCAAAGGAAAATATTTTGCCCAATGTAAAAGGATTGAAAGGGCCCTTAGGTTGCCTTACCAAAGCCCGATATGGCATTGCCTGGGGCGCTATTGGTGCGGCTATGGATTGTTATGATACCGCGTTGCGTTATTCAAAAGAAAGAGAACAGTTTGGCAAACCTATTGGCGGTTTTCAGTTACAACAAAAAAAACTGGCCGAGATGGTAACAGAAATTACCAAAGCGCAATTATTAAACTGGAGGCTGGGTGTATTGATGAGTGAGGGGCATGCCACACCACAACAGGTAAGTATGGCAAAAAGAAACGCCTGTGAAATAGCAACTAATATTTGCAGAGACGCAAGACAAATGCTGGGTGGTATGGGCATTACTGGCGAATATCCTGTTATGCGACACATGATGAATCTTGAAAGTGTGATTACTTATGAAGGCACTCACGATATTCATTTATTGATTACAGGAATGGATGTTACGGGCTTCAATGCTTTTAAATAGTTGCCTGACAGATAACTTCAGATTGATTTGTTTGATATGAAAATATTTTTAATGGGTTTTATGGGCTCCGGCAAAACACACTGGGGCAGGCAACTAAGTAAAAAACTGGAATTCCCGTTTTTTGATCTGGATGAAATCATAATGCAATTGGCCAATAAATCAATAACAGAAATTTTTGATCAGGATGGTGAGGAAAAATTCAGGACATTAGAAAAAGATGCGCTTTACATGATTACAGAGAGTCATGATAAATTTATTTTGGCCTGCGGAGGAGGCACCCCTTGTTTTTTCAATAATATTGATTACATGAATCAATCGGGTGTTACCGTTTGGATTAATACTCCTTCAGAAATTTTGTTTGATAGACTGATTAAAGAAAAATCAAAGCGACCATTGATAAAAAAATTGGGTGAAGAGCAGTTGCATGCTTTTATTTTCAAAAAAATGGCTGACAGAAAAATATTTTATGAACAGGCAAAAATAAAAATAGATGAAGAACCTGTTCTTTTAGAAAACCTGATTCAAAAAATATTTCATGCATAAAAAAATATTGATAGCAGGTGCCATTTTTGGCGCACTGGGAGTGGCATTGGGTGCCTTTGGCGCACATGGATTGCAAAAACTGACGCAGGATGAAAAAATATTACACTCCTTTCAAACCGGTGTACAATACCAGATTTATCATGCGTTGGCTTTACTTTTTGTGGGATTAATTTATGATAAATTACCTGTGAAACATTTGAGAGGAGCAGGCATTTGTTTTATAGCTGGCGTATTACTTTTTTCCGGCTCACTTTACTTGCTTGCTTTTTTGAAAATAAATGAAAGCGATATTTCAAAAATTGTAGGGCCTGTTACTCCCATAGGTGGATTATTCCTTATAGCCGGATGGTTGTTGCTCTTCATTGCTTTTCTGAGGAAAAAATAAATGCGATTTTTTTCAGATTTTAAAAGCGGCCAATCCTATTTCTGTCAGTTTTTTTGCTTGTAAACATTCTATCTTTGCAGACATGGCTACCAAGTTCGAAAAAGAAATCAAAAAAAAGTCCTGAGAAAAAACCAGCAAAATCCGATGTAATACCTTTTCGGGCAGAGAAGGAAGATAAAATTGATCTGAAAGCTATTGCCCGCGATGAAAGAACCTGGAAAATTGTTGGTGCTTTTTCTTTGCTACTTTCTGTATTTCTATTTATTTCATTTTTCTCTTACCTCTTTACCTGGAAGCAGGATCAGGCTATTGCGCAACAAGGCTTTAGTGCTTTGTTAGATAGTGGCAAAAAAGTTTCTAATCTGTTGGGAACCTTTGGAGCAGTTATTTCTCACTTATTCATATTTAATGGATTTGGATTAGCTGCATTCCTTATCTGTACTTTCTTTTTTGTAGTAGGTGTTAATTTATTGATGCGGCGCAAAGTTTTTTCCATCTGGAAAAATCTGAAATATGTAACTGTTGGATTATTGGTTTTAGCTATCGCTTTGTCTTTTGTTTTTGCAGGAAGCAATTTTCCATTTGGAGGCGGGGTAGGAGATATGATCAGTAAAAAAATGACTGGGGCCTTAGGTACCTTTGGTACAGGAGCAGTATTGCTCTTGCTTGCAGCAGGTTATTTCATCTGGCAATTTAATCCTTCTTTTAATCTGCCTTCAAAAAATCAATCAGCGGATGCAGACGAAGCTGATGAAGAAGAAAGCGATGAAGCAGAAAATGGTGCATTAATGCCTGCTACTGCCGCTACAAATAGCCAAACTTTAAATGAAAATTTTAATAGTGCTGAAAATAAAACAGGAGGTAACAAATTAACAGGCGAGGCTCCAATCGTTATCAATTTCCCTGACGAGCAGGCACCTAAACATCAGTTTGAATTAGTGGAGAAAGAAGAAACATTAGAAACACAGATTGAAAAAATTGAAGCGCAACAGCCAACTGTTGAAGGTGAAATTATGAACGACATTTTACATCAGCATACTGCTGGTACTGATGAACAGGGGAACGGCATAATTGATGAAACCGATACCGAGCCCGAAATATCATTGCCGCCTGAAACAAAACCTGTTGTTAAAAAACCAACCGGTCCATTGGAGCTTGAAATAAAAGCACCTGAAACTTCCGTTGAAGAAGAGAAGCAGGTAGTGGAGAACCTGCCTCCTTATGAACCTACCTTGGATTTAAGAGATTATAAATATCCAACACTGGGGCTTTTGGAAGCACATGGAAGCGAAAAAATTATTCAGGATAGCAATGAACTGGAGAATAATAAAAATCAGATTATTACAACGCTTAGAAATTATTCAATTGAAATTCAAAAGATAAGTGCCACCGTTGGCCCCACCGTTACACTTTATGAAATAGTACCGGCTCCCGGTGTACGTATATCTAAAATCAAAAATCTTGAAGATGATATTGCATTGAGTCTGGCAGCACTCGGCATACGCATCATTGCACCTATACCGGGCAAGGGCACTATTGGTATAGAAGTGCCCAATGTACGCAAGACGATTGTGAGTATGAAAACCTTACTGGCTTCCGAGAAATTTCAGAATAATAATTTCAGTTTGCCCATTGCAATTGGAAAAAAGATTGATAACGAAAATTTTATTGTTGACCTGGCAGGTATGCCTCACTTGTTGATGGCCGGCGCTACGGGTCAGGGAAAATCTGTAGGGGTTAATGCGCTGCTGGTTTCATTGCTTTATAAAAAACATCCATCGCAGCTCAAGTTTGTACTCATTGATCCCAAGAAAGTGGAGCTAAGTATTTATCGTGCAATTGAAAAACATTTTCTGGCAAAGCTTCCCGGAGAGGAAGATGCAATTATTACAGATACTAAAAAAGTGGTTTATACACTCAATGCACTTTGTATTGAAATGGACAACCGTTACGATTTATTAAAAGAAGCTGGTGCCAGAAATATAAAAGAATACAACGAAAAATTCATCAAGCGAAAACTAAATCCGCAAAAAGGACATCAATATCTTCCTTTTATTGTATTAGTGGTAGATGAATTTGCCGATCTGATAATGACAGCCGGTAAAGAAGTGGAATTGCCGATTGCCCGTCTGGCTCAGCTTGCCCGTGCGGTTGGTATTCATCTTATCATTGCTACACAAAGGCCTTCTGTAAACATCATTACAGGTACTATCAAAGCGAATTTCCCTTCACGTATTGCATTTAAAGTATCTTCAAAAATTGACTCAAGAACAATTTTAGATGCTGGCGGAGCCGAACAATTAATAGGAAAGGGTGATATGTTGATTTCTCATAACGGAGAAATAACCCGTCTGCAATGCGCCTTTGTCGATACACCGGAAGTAGAGCAAATTGTAGAATATATTGGCAACCAAAGGGGCTATCCTCAGGCATTTTTGTTGCCTGAATATGTGGATGAAAAAGAAATGGATAGCAAAGATTTTGATCTTGCCGACAGGGATTCATTATTTGAAGATGCCGCTCAATTGATTGTACAAAATCAAATTGGTTCTACATCTCTTTTACAACGTAGGATGAAATTGGGTTATAATCGTGCCGGCAGGTTGATGGATCAGTTGGAAGCCGCTGGCATAGTAGGGCCCAATCAGGGCAGTAAGGCCAGAGAGGTATTGATTAAAACAGAACTTGATTTACAGCAGCATTTGGATGCACTCGGTTGATTTGCAAAAACTTGTTAATATAATTTTCTTTATCATTTCTTACAACCTCAGGGATTAAATCATCATCCTACTGAGGTAAATTCAATTATCTTTGCACCGCTTTTTAAAAAGCAGTCACCAAACCCCAAAGGAAATGAAGAAATTTATACTTTTTATAGCGATTGCGCTACCCATACTTGCGATTGCCCAGGGCAAGAACGATCCGGCGGCAAAAACCATTCTGGACGGCGTAAGTAATAAATTCAAAACCTATACAACAGTGGATGCCACTTTTTCTTACAAGGTGGAAAATGCTGCTGGTAAGGCTTTGAGTAATAAAAGTGGTGCTATCAAACTAAAGGGAACGAAATACAGAGTAAGCTTTAACGGTCAGGAAATATTTTGTGATGGCAAAACGGTTTGGAATTATGACAAAGGTGCCAATGAAGTTACGATCAGCAAAGTAGAGTCGGGTAGTGGTATGATAACACCTCAGAAGCTTTTTACTAATTTCTATGATAAAGATTTTTTATACACTCTCACCGGTGAAAAGAAAGTAAGTGGCAAAACCATTCAGGAAATTGAAATGACGCCTACGGATAAAAGCAAGCCATTTCACAAAGTATATGTACAGGTGGATAAAGCTGCAAAAACAATTTACAGTACCAAAGTGTTGGAAAATGCAGGCAATCGCTACACATACACCGTAAGTACAATGAAGACAAACAAAACAATTGCCGACACTGAATTTGCTTTTAATAAAAGCAAATATCCAGGGGTAGAGGAAGTGGACTTGAGGTAAATAAAATTTTGATATGGAATTTCTTTAAAAAATGGTGTTGTGTTGCAACACTATTTTTTTTTCACCCACCATTTCCTACGCTCATCCCTTTCCTGCCCATGTCTCCATTTGATGGTAATATGTGTGGCGGTGAATTGACTTCTTTTCAAGTTTTTGCGATTTTTAAAATTAAGACTTTTGTCTACTTTTAAAACGTAATGTTTTTTGGGGAGCCTACACTCTGCCGAATATTTACGGTTTCAATTCTTCCTAAATTCATTTCAAGTGTGAAGTAGGAAATCAAACCTTTCTTGATTACAATTCTTCTGTCGGTTACAACAAACTCGTCTGTGTAGTTTTGAATGGCAGGGTAGATGCCCAAAGTAAAAAGTCCAACCCAACTGAAATAGTGAACCCAATGATAATTGGTTTCAAATATCACTTGCTCATTTCTGAAAAGATTGTTGTTTACATATCTGCCCATTATTATTTTTTTCTAAAGAAACTCCAAAATGAGCTTTGTCTAATTGCAGTATAATCTTTAAAGGCTTCTGCAAAGGTTTGTAATACTGCTTCTCTTGTTGTGTTCTCTCTTATATCTTCTTCAATCCATCGGATTGTATATCCATCTTCCAAATTGATTTTGCTAAACAACTCATGGTTTTCATTTTGATTAAGAAAAATGAGTGAAACAAATTTCTTCTTTAAATAATCTAATGAATGCTTTTTAGGATTATTGTCTTTATTGAAATTTCGGTTATTATCAAAGAAGTAATACCAAAATTGAGGTTGTTGTTCGGGTAAATACTCTTTCACAACCTTTATATAATTATCAAAGTTTTGAAACTTGCCTTTTAAAAAATAAGCATCGTGATTAAAGCCCAAAAGAAGTAGTTCCAACTTCTCTTTGTCTGTAGCCTTGCTAAGAAAGTCTTTGTGGTTTCTTATGTTCCTTACAAAGTCATCTTTCTCTGCTGCTTTACGAATGTCATCAAATGATTTTACTTTCATTATGTTTGGAATTATATCTTGAAAAGTATTTAGATTGTATTTTTCGTTTAGAGTTCTAACCGGTTCAAGTTTATTTTCAATGCTCATGTATTCCGGCGTAAAGTATTCATCGGCTAACTGAAAAACTTCATTTAACCATGTTGAAGGAATAACATCTGAACATTTGGCAGTAAGCAAAATGAAAAGGCTTGCTTCACTTTTCTCGTTCCCTGAAATTTCTCTAAATACATCTCCAATCTGCGGAAGGCAATTTTGCCTGAATAGATTGTTGTTGTCTAAATGGTCTGTGTAAGTTCTTTGAAATACTTCCTTCTTATCTCGGAATGTGTATGTGTTCCCTGACTTTCTTCTTAGTTCATCAATTACAAAATTCAAATACAACTCTGGATTTCGATCTGCCGTAACTCGCTTTAATTCAAGTTCCTTTTCTAATGGAAGATTTGAATTAATCAATGCTTTGAAATCCTGAATGGTCTTGCTTAAAGGCTCTTTGATAAAGTTGTAAAAAAGAATTGGGGAATTAAGACGGCTATCAGGTTCTAAAACCGAAAACTCACGCAATGTTGAATTATTGTATTTCCTCCAATCATTCAGTGCGTTTTGCGATTTTGAATTTATTATTTCAAGAATAAATTTTGTATAGTCATTCTTTGGTTCGTGTTGAATGATTGTAGTTGCATTTATTAGAGAATGGGAAGAATCGCTCAATGAGGTAATGCCACATTCGGGAATAATTCCTGTGATTTGAAAAGGTGAACCTGTTGGGTCGTTTACATAAGTCGCAAATGAAATTTTGTTTGCAAGATGTTGGGGTAGAAAAAAGTTTAACGCTAAAATTACTTTTTGAACTTTCTTATGCTCTCCGCAAATAGAAATTCTATTGGTTCTGACTGCAAGTTTTCCATCAACAATCAAATCAAGCAACTTTGCAAATAAGTGAATAGAATCATCTTCGTTTAACTCACTGCAATACTTCAAAAAATATTGGCTGTAAACTCTTAAATCATCATCGTCAATTGCCAAAATGCTTTCATTAAGTTTTGGCTGATAAGCCTCGTCATGTTCTATAGTAAGTTTGGTTTCAAACTTGAATTTATCAAATACAAAAACCGCTGGACACAATGCTTCGGTGTCCTTCAAAATTACTGAATGAGAAAAGTAATTTCCATCACGGTCAGGGGTGTGATTTGCTTTTCCTGTGTAGTTTGAATGTAAGTAAACATATCGGTTCGGTGCTGTGGGAATTTTATAAAAAGCAATATTGACTGGAAATTTTTCCTGTATTTCTTCTTGTGTTGGACTGTTGCTAAGTCCTGCGGCAGATTTGTAAAGTGCAAGCTTGGCAATAATTCTAACTTCATCGCTACTCAAAAATTTTGAGTAGTCTAATGTGTCAAATCCGTTCTTATACTTAGAGGCAGTATAATAATGTTCACCTATTTTATATTCAATCATTTTTAGTATAATTTAAGTTTTATCAATAACCAAATTAGAGGCAATAAAACACCTTGCGGATTCTCTAAATTTAGGTAAATAATATTTTTTTCTTCCTCTGATAAATTCAGATTTTGAATTTGCTCCAACTTAAGGATTTTATCACCTCTTTTCAATCTAATGTCTCCAGATTTGATTCCAAAAAATTCATAGCTTTTTAGTTCAGCCTCAAGCATATTTTTTACACTTATTTCACCTTGTTCTTCATTAAAAATAATTCCTTTCAGTTCTTCTGAAATATCAGCAATCAATTCCATGTTTATTTTATCTCCGCTTAAATACATTGATTCAAAATCTGTGTAGTCAAATGGAATATCATTAAACATTAAATCCCTCATTTGGTCAATCTTTGTAACCCCAATAGCGATGGGGCACTTTATTTTGTCGTGTAATATTTCAGGAACATCATTGTTTCCAAAAAGCCGCTGCCAAAAAGTTTGCTTAGTTTCTTTGAAATCGGGTTCACTTGCCTTTAAAGGTTGTTCAACTATTGGAGGTTCATTTACATTTGAATCTTGGCTTGCCTGTTCGTTTGGTGCTTGTTCATTTGATACTGGTTCTGCAACTGGTTCTTGGGCTTTAGCATTCTGAATAGGCTTCGGTTGCTTTTTATTCTTCTGAACATATTTTAGCAATTGCAAAACATTGTAAAATACTTCTTGTAAGTCATGAGGGTTTTGACTTTTAGAATATAAATATGAGTTTGATTCACGAATGGGTTTGCTTAAATAACGAATCTGCATTGGCTCAACTAAAAACAAAAGTCCATCTGCTTTATAGATACACTGAAAGTTTCTATACATTTTTTCAATGTCGGAATAAACTTCGCCTGGCGTATCAAAGAATGATAAATAAACATGCCTTGTTGATTTTCCCGTGCTAATTGATAAGTCAACTATCAATGCTTTTTCATGTGCTTCATCTTCTGGTAAAGTAGGTTTTAAAGCTTCTTTCTTCTTTTCAATTATTTCAATTTTTTGTAAAATATCATCAATGGCTCTTTTATCACCAACCAATTTACCTGAAAAGCCAAGTCGTTGAAAACTCTTGTTATGCTTTAGTTGCATAAGCAATGCTATCAGGTAATTAGTCTTGCCAACATATCTGCTACCTGCAATTGAAATAACTGTTGATTCTGCATCAAAGAAATTTAATGGCAATACCTTACCACAAAACTTTGTTCCAAAATCATCTTCTCTTGGATTTGGACACTTATAAACCGTAATGTCGTCATTGACATCTTCAGGAATTGCAGTTGCCCTTTCAAAAGAAAACAGGCAGAAGGGGCATTTATGAATTGTTGCCATAATTATATTCTTGGAATAGTGTTGTTTAATCTGTTATCAAGTATCTCTTTCTCCAATGCTACAATTTTCTTTTCAAGTTCCTTTATTTTCTTTTGCTTGTCTTCTGTATCATCTGCTTTTACTTTCACCTTCTGAAACTCGTCAGTTTTTTTTGCAAGGTCGGAATTAAGTGTTTTGATTTTTGCTGCAAGTTCTTTTTTTCTCTTTCTCCAAATTTTCTATGCTTAGTATTTTTGAAGAAACTTCTTCTCTCAAATTATTGGTTTGGGAAAATGTTTTTTTGTGCAGCTTTATTTTATTCTCCAAATATGTCTCATCTGTTGATGCTTTATCGGGAATTACAACTAACTCCCAATTACATTTCGGACAAAACTCAACACTCCCGTTTTTGATTGGGCTTTACAAACTGGACAATCTTGATTATGCGTTTCCATTGCCATTGTTTTGTTGATTAGAATTCACATAGTCATTTTCCATTCCCTCCCTTTCTTTTCCTTGTTTCTCCATCGCTTGACGGCTTCAGTTAAAATTTCTTTCTGTGCTAAAGAATGTTGTGTTATCAAATGATTGTTTGAATAGCCTTCTTGCTTGGTTAAAAATTGCATTCTTTCCTCGTCTGCATCTTGCATTGATTCATATACACCGCGTTTTGTAAGAAGTTTAATTACGATTGGTGCTGTGTCAATGCAGATGATTACCAAAAGCAAAATTAACCTAACCCAACCTGCTGACTTTCCTTCGGGTGTTTTTTCAAAATTACTCATGGATTCAAGTTGTGTAATTAAGCCCGGGTGTATTGTATCAAAAGAAACATAGGAAGCTTTAATGATGTCTTGTAAAGCCAGTGAATCTTCTATATGTTTCTTCTCTCTTTCAAAGACTTTACTTGTCTGCTATCAGAATTTGCTTTTAGTAATGGGTCAAAATCTGCTTTATATGATTTTTCCTCGTCAGCGATTTGCACTCCGAATGCTTCACATTCTTTTTCCTTCCTAGTAATTTCATTTTGCAGTGCTGGGAATAAGTGAATTGTTTATTGAGCCCGGGAATTCTGTTTCTCTTTCCCGAGGGATACATGTGAGTTCGCTTTTTAGTTGAATTTTCATTATAGTATGAAGAAGGCGAATTTTCGGATTGTTGAAACTTCACCTTTTTAGCTTTTATTTCTGCTTTCATTATTTGCTCTTTTAATTTTACTTTTTTATAGCTCTGCCATTTTACATAAACTATCCGATTGTCTACTTTCTGTTTAAATGTGTAGGATTGTGAACCTTTATCTTTTTGATTCATCAATAGGGGTGTATCTTTAGCAGCATTTATTTTATTCAGGTCTGCTGTTAGTCCTTTTTTTTTATTTTTTCATTCTTTAAATCCCATTCTCTCTCAACATAAGCTTGGCGGTCTGTTTCAATTTGGGCTTTCAATCGCTTTTCGTAAATCTTTACTTCCATTGGACGGGATATAGAAAATGAAAGAATGAGTGCAACGGTAACAAGCGAAAAATTACTGGCACGGCTGCACGAATCCTATCTCCTGTTTTTTTTAGTTGGGTCTTCATTTTTTAGATTTTCGCATTGTCTTAACCAATCCCCAATCAATTGTGAAAATTGCAAATGCCCAAAAAAGGGAAAATAGGAATCAATACAATTTCTTCGCCAAAAGAATTTGCTCCAAAAATTGAATGAGTTGCAAACATCATTGAGATAAACCCTAACAATGCTGTAATGATTACACCTAAGCCAATCGGGTAAAATTTGTGTCTTTCATTGGGGCCATTGTTATCCGTTCTAAGGAATCTAATATTTGCACCACCGCAAAAGAGAACAATATTTGATAATATTTCTTTCATTTATAAAATTGATTTAGTTGTTTATGTAAAAAATAAGAATGTAATTAGAACAAAATGATTAAGAAAAACTGGAATCAACATTACCCACAAAATAAGTCTGTTAATCTTAATGTATTCGGCTAAATTTTGAATTTCTTCCATGACTGGTTTTTTCTTTTCCTTTTTTTCTTGCCTCTGTTTTTCGGAATCGTTCATTCAATTTTTCTTCCGCTCTGTTTTTTAATTCCTGTTTGTTTTCATCAATCAGTCCTTTCATAAATTCTGATTGCCTTTGAAGAATTTCTTCTGTTGATGCTACTTCAAATTTTGAATTTACTTTCAAGTTCGCTTTTGCATTTGCATCAAAGCCTTTGTTCGCAATTTTCAATGCTGGCATTTCTTTCAAAAGTTGTAATGGCTTTTTAATCGTGGTGAAACGTTGTGCCTACGATGCGATTTATTTGCAACAGTATAACGTCAGCGGAATCCATGAGTTTTACTTTGATGGGTCGGTGATATGCTGCTATTATGGTTTTCTCCTTTCTCATTCTTGAATCGCTGCTGTTATTTCAACTCTGAACTTTACCCTTCCATCTGCTGCTTCATTTGCAACTGCAACCGACTTTTCCAAACTTGATTCAATTTCTGATTTATCAAATGCTCGGTTCAAATCCTTAACTATAAAATCAATTACTGGTCTTGCTCCTAATTGGTTGTTTTGAAATTTTGCAGAAAGCAAATCAATAATTGATTGGTCAAGACTTGATAATTTACATTGTCTTTCTTGAGTTACAATCTTATTGATAACTGCAACCACAATTTCTGAAATGATGTTTTGAGGAAGCGGATTAAACACCAAAACATTTTGAATCCTTCCAAAAATTTCGGGGTTGTTTAATCCTTGCTTTTCCCAACCTTTAATTATGATATTCTTAATTGCTTCTTGGTAGTCTGTATCTTCTATTGTGTAGTTGTCATTTTCTAATCTTTGCTTTTCTGCAACTACTGCTTCTCGTTCAATATTTGAAGTGAAAATTATTATTGAATCATTAAAATTCCTTTCGTCATTATTCCAATTCAAACGCCCTTCATCAAGCAAGGTCATTATGTTTATCAGAATCTTTGGATGAGCTTTTTCAATTTCATCAAACACAATAACAAGTTTGCTGTTCAGTCTTTGTTTCTTGAACAGTTCGAATTTTCTGTGTCGCTTCCTATGTAACCTGTTGGGCTTCCAATGATTTCATTTACTCTTGATTCATCAGTCAGTTTATTGCAAGCAATCAAATGTATTTCATAGCCTTGTTCTGATAGCGAAGCGGTAATTTGTTTTGCCGTTTCTGTTTCCCCAACTCCGCTCGGTCCTACAAAGAAAAAATTTAGCGGCTTTGTTTTCCTTCTTAACCAAACGGAAATATTATCTGCGATATAAGTAAAGCAATCGTTCTGTCCTTTCACTCATTGCAGTGAAGCAATAATTTTTGAAGTGTCTATTTGCTTTGAATTATTTGTAAAATCATTAGCGTTTTCAATAGCTTCTGAATACAATTCTTTCAATTGAATTTCATCCAAATCTGTATTCAGATTTGATAACGAAAGCAAAGCGTTTTGATTTGGATTATCCATTCAATTTGGTAAAACTGCTTTGTGTCAATCCTAATGTTTTCTGATAAACTTGGAAGCAAATCTTTTATTCTTCGTTTTCAAATCTCTTAAACCGTAAGAACTTCCATTGAATGAAAAAGCCAACTTGCCCAATAAGAAAGGCTGTATCAAATTAAGTTTGATTTCATATTGAGAAAGTGCAAACGATTTTATGTGTTGGTATGCAATTTTAACCAAGTCAGGAATTTTGAGAGGGTTGTAAACCAAATAGGTGTTTATCCTTCCGCAAAATTCAGGTTTAAATTGGTTGCCTCCTGCACTTTGAGTTAGTATATCTTTTAACTTGTTTTGAAAATCTGCGTTTACCAAAACATCAACTGGATTGCCTTGAAAGTATTTAAGATGCTGATTTTTTTGAGCAACGACTTTATCTCTTTCAGCATTTGATGTGAACAGTAAAATGCAGTCGGTAAAATCTCCTTCCTTTTCATTCCAACTCAACTTTCCTTTGTCAAGCAACTGCATTAAAGTTGTAATTACTTTTTCGTGTGCCTTTTCAATTTCATCAAACAGAATAACTAAACGACTGCTTTTTTCTAATTCGTCAAATAGTCTTGGCGGTGTTTCACTACCAACATATCCGGGTGGTGAACCAATCAACTTGTAAGCATCTTGCTCTTGCTGAAATTCATTCATCATTAAAGGAACAAAGCGATAGCCTGAATTTTGTAATGATGCAGCCAACAATTCTGCTGTGTAAGTTTTGCCAACTCCGCTTGTACCAATAAGTAAAAAGCTAAGTGGGCTTTCTCTTTTACGAAGGTTGAAATGTGCTTTTAATTTTCTTGTTAAGAGTGGAGTTATTTCAGATTGCCCAACAACCTTGTTTAAGTTCTCTGTTAAAACTGATTCATCAATTTCTATTGTTGGTGGAATGATAATTCCCTTTTCCAATAAATCTTTAGAAGAAAGATTTTGAAGTGCTGCTTTATTCAGTTTGTTAGATATTTCCTTTGTTGTCAATTTCCTTTTTCTAAGTCCTTCAACAATCATTTCAATGTCAATGAAATTTGTTGGCAGATTTTTATTAACTCGGAAACTGCTAACTACATTATGGATTTCTGAAACTTCTGGTTTGTCAATAAAGTAAGTTGTTTCCTCATTTATTTTAACTGGTGGTGTGTTAGATGAAATGAAAATATTTCCAAAATATGGGGAACTAAAAAGCATATCGTGATACGCTTGAAAATGGTAGTTTAAAGAATTTACATCATTGCTTTCATAAACTATAATAACTCGGTTGTTCAAGTCATGTCTTTCATAATCGCCTTTTATTGTTCTGAAAAGAGTTGAATAATTTTCTTGATTCTGAAAAGGAGATTGCCCTGGTGACTTGATTATGATAGCTGATTTCTTTGTAGTATCAGTTAGAATTCTTCTTAAGATGGCGAAAAAACACTTGTGCAAGCCCGTGTAACTTATAAAAACCATCATCAGGATGTAGTGGTGAATCATAAATGTAATGGTGGTTATTCGTATTGTCTTTAGGTGGTGGCGTATTTGCTTTTTCTGCCTGAAGATATTTTAAAAGGGCTTTTGATATGTGAAGCCCTATATGTTTTCTTCGGTTTGTTTAATTCTTGGTTTTCTTTTCTCAGCACTAAGGTTTAAAAATTTGACTAAGTCAGATTGGCAATAAGAATGAAAGTTATTGTTAGTATCATAAAACAATACAATGTCGTAATTCTCACTCTTTAAGTAGAGATATAATTGTTGCCATAAACTATATTTCTTCAAATCGCTATCTACAAAGAAGTCTTCGTGATTACCGTAGATTGCGGTAAACAAACCTCTTTGTGAAATGTTGATGTCAGAAATTCTTTTTACAGCCATTGTTATTTCTGTGTTATTTGTTTTTTAGAAAAGCCTAATCTTTCCTTCAACTCTTTTTTGATTCCCACTTTTGCTAATGCGTTTGCATCTGCTAATTCATATTGAGTATTATCTCCTGTTCCTGTTGGTGAACCAACATCACCCATCTTGTAACCTTGTTTTTCAATAATGCCTTTTATCTCATTGATGCTTCTTCTAAGTTCACCTTCATTGAGAGAACTATCATCGTTTCGCTGGAATACAATGTGATTTTTAGTAAGCGTGTCATCGGGATGAATGATGATTGAAATTTCAGTTCCGTTTCCATTTCGCAAAACTGCAAATACTCCTTCTCGTTGGTCTGATTCTCGTTTCACCACCCATGTAATTGTGTGCAGGGTCTCCGTTGTTCAATGTCTTCAATTCAAATCCTTGTTGCAGCATAGCATTAATTATGTCTTCACTAATTGCAATTCTTTGTTCGGATGCAATTCCTCTTTGCAATGCAAGTTTTACAAGTCTGTTTTGCTCCTCCTTCAATATTGCAACATCAGAAAGAATTTGTTTTAATCTTTCTTCGGTTAGTTCGGGCTTGTCCCGAAGTGTTTCAAGTTCTGTTTTTAGTGCCGTTGCTTCCTTCTCTAACTCGCTGTATTTTCCTTGTGTCCAATAGTCAATTTCAATTTTTATATCATTGTTATTTTTATCATTAATTTTTTCACCTGCTTCGTCTGTGAAGAAAATTTCATTTCTGTTTTTGCCCATAGTTTGAAGTAAATCTGCTGCTTCTTTCAAAACCAAATTGTGCATTGCCTCAAACCGTAATTGGTTTTTCAAAATTTCTTCTTCCAATTCCCAAAGGTCATTAGTAAGACTTTGTGCTAATGCAATTACAGATGCAGATGGTAAATTTCCATTATTAAAATTCTGAAATCTGTTTTGCAGTTGGTTTAATTTCCCTTTTGTTTATTTGTTATGATTAGTTTTTTCATTTACAGTATTGATTAGAATTCGTAAATCCTTTACCATTAATTCTGCTCTCTTTTTTTCATCTGCTTCCTTTTGGTAAAGTCGGTTTACACTTTGTCTTACATCGTCTATTTGCTTCTGCTGTTTTTCAAAAGATTCATTCACTCTGTTTTCTAAATAACCGATCATGTTTTCAGTCCAATCTTGCAACTGATTTAGGTTTTGATAAAATTCATCCGCTTGTCTTTTCATTGCCGAACGGTGGTTTCTTTCCGTTTCAGCCATGTCTTGGTCTAAGCCCTGAATTTGGTAATTCATTTCTCTCCTTAATTCATTTGCTTTTTTTTCAGCAATACGCATTGCCTCGTGCCTTGCTTCCGCTTCAACATTATGCAATTGACTTTCTAAGTTTCTTAATTGCCTTTGTTGGCGGTCAATGTGTTCTTCCGCTTGGTTTATGGTTGTGATTTTTATGGCTCTGCTCATTGTATTTCTTTTAAACAGGTATAGATTTATTTGGAACGCCAATATTGTTTGTTGATGGTTGTAAACATGAACCTCAATACTTCTTTCTCTTTCTTCAAAGTAATGCTTATGTTCTTTCATTCTGCCTGACAAATAATTTACTTGTTGATTAGATGAACCTCTTAAGCCTTTATTATCGTTTAGCTTTTCAATGTATTTACCATCGATGAACACATCAATTAGTTGAAGCAATTCTATTGCTTCCGTCCAATCAAGTTCTTTCAATCTGAATCCTGTGAACACAACAACATTAAGTTCTGGTCGGATTGATTTTACTGCCGACAAAATCTTTACAAGTTTTGAGGCTTGCATAAATGGTTCGCCTCCGCTAATTGTTATACCTGATATTTTTTCATGCTCACAAATTGCAGAAATAATTTGGTTGATTTCAACCAAATTATTTTCAGTAATTGGGATTCCTTCTGGTGTAATACATCCATTGCAATTGAACGGACAACCTTGCACCCAAATAACATAACGGTTTCCCGGACCCAATTCTCTTGTGCCTGTTTCACATAAATCCAATATGTTGATATGCTCTTTCAACTCTGATATTTCTTTGCTTCTTCTAATTTGTAAATTGGCAAATCATTTCTTCTTTGAACTATTTCTTTTATCTCTGTATCAAATTTTAAAAGGCGTTCTTCAATTTCATTGCTTACTAAAGTAACATAGGTTTTAACTCCCTCTTTATCTTCCAATCCACCATAGACTAATTTGTTTTCCAAATGATGTGCTTTGAATGTTTTAATCACTTCATCATGTTTTACACTTATTTCTTCAAGGTCATTTTTGATATTGTTTATCTTGTCTGCATAGGAATTATATTCTTCTATCAATCTGTTTACTTCGTTTCCAAAATCAACAAACATGCTTTGAATAGGAGTAGTGTCAAGTTTACTAAGTCCATCACTTTGTTTGTTTTGAATTGAGACAAGATTTTTTGTTGCCTCATTTATTTTAGAAGCAAGTTGCTTTTCTAAATCGGAGTTGGCGTTAGCCAACACTTCATTTAGTTTTTGCAAAGTTTCAATATGCTTCTTAATTAAATCTTCTTTGTTGCCGAAAAACTTTGAAATATCAGTGTTGATTTTTGAAGGTGCATTTTCAGGAAGATTCAAAATTCTATTTTTCTCTTTCAGTTCTGCAAGTTGTTCTTGCTTTACTTTCAAATCCTGAAAATCCTTTTCTATTTTTTCCTTTTGTTTAAGGAGTGCTTTATTTTCCTTTATCTCATTTTCAATTTTTGTGCAGTCATTTTTTATAGCATCAATTTTACTTCTCAATCCGTCAGGTGACTTTTCATAAGCTACTTGAAAGGCAGGTTTGTTCAGTTCGTCATAAACCAACCTCCCGATTTTTTGCAATTCAAGAGATTGCATTTGAATATCCTTCCCTGAATCAAGTATCTTTTTTATTTCTTCGTTTATCATTTTGTTAATCATTTATTAGGAAAAAGAATTCTTCTTTGTCTATAGTTTGAATTCTTAAATGCAAGTTATTACAGCAATCAGATTTCAATTCAACAAGATATTTAACAAGTGATTTGTCGCCAAGTGAAAAAAAGGATTTTGATAATTTACTTCTCAAATCTGATAGGGTAATTTGAAGTGCGATATTTTTCTTCCCAATGGTTTTTGTGATTTCAAAACTCAAATTATCTGTTTCAGATAATAGCCAAATTGAAAATGGCGAAAGGGCTTTTTTAGATTGGGGAAAATATTTCAATTCATAGCTAACATTTAATGGAGTGTTTTTTATTGAAGTTGTATTTGTTGAATTGCTCAACAATTCCAATTCGTTTATAATTATTGCATTTGAATTTTGTTTTAGAATTTCTTCAACTGGCAAATAACTCGTAAGAGGAGATTTTACGATATTTGTTGTTTCATTAGAAACAAAGGAATCTATTGAATTTTGAATAACTGCCGCAAGGCTTTTAAAAAAAGCGGAAAGGTCTGCCTTTGTGAAATTTTTGATTTCAACATTGGAAGTAGAAAAATTCAAATCAGCAAAGTCTTCTTTGCTGATTTGATTTGTTTTTAAATGTTCGTTTGTTGAAATAATATTGTGAAATGAAAAAAGTGTATTAAATAATTTATCGTCTGAAATACTTGCTTTCAGTTTGTCTGCAAGTGTCCGTTTGAGAATTGTATTTTCAGTTCGTTGTTTTAATGAAATAGAGTATTGATTATTCTCAACTACAAATTTGTAAATGTTGGTTTCCTCTTGTGTAATGTCAATGAATATGTATTTCCCTGCTTGTAGCTGTCGTGAATTGATAATAAAGTCAATGTCTGACTTGATTTGAGATGCTGTCGGTACTTGGTCAAAAATTGCTTTTACTAAACCGGGTTGTCTGAAATATTTTGCGTTTATAATAAGAGTATCGGTTTCTTTGCTATTGGCTTGTTTTAGTCTGTCCGCAATTGAACAAGCGGCCTCTTTGTAAATTTCCGGCTGAATAAATTGGTCTTGGTAGTTGTCAGGATACAAGGCAGGAGCAAAGTCAGAACATTTTATTTGTCCCGATTTGTCCTTTGAAATGATGTTTGTGCCTTGTATAAAATATAGCATCTGTTATATGGTTTATGAAACAAATATAGTTGTCTGATTTCACTGTTAAACTCGGTTGTAAAATAAAGCGTTGGCGATTGCACTCTTTTGACTTTGCCTTTGGGTTGGTTCGTGCGTTTGCAGGCATAGGCAAATGTGTGCAATGTGCGTTGGCAATAGAATTTTTTTGTGCGTTGGCATTTTTTTTATTTTTTTTTTGTGCGGTTGCTGTTCAAAGCGATGTCGGTTGTTGTCCATCTTAATTCCATAAAATGTTCGTTAATGCTCGTCAGTTTCAAGTTTGTAGTGTCGCTAATAAGGTTGCACATAACTCAAAAATATACGAAACTTTCCTGATTTGCAATTTTTCGCTTTTTTACCAACTGCATGATAATAAGAAAGTTATAAATATTGTTTCCTTCAGACAGACTTTCGACAATACAATTTCAATATTATAGTTTTTTCCAATTGTTGGTTATGCAATAACTGCGAACTGCCTTTGTTGGTTTTGCGGGCAGGCTTGTGCTTTGCAAAAACACCAACAAACAAATTTAGTAGCCTCAATCCTTATCATGTGTCAGAAAGCCCCAATGATCAATCCTTGGCTTCATAAAACAAAGCTGATGAATATTTTTTCCACCCATCATTTCTACGCTCATCCCTTTCATGCCCATGTCTCCATGCATGGTTATGTGTGTTGGGCTTAGCTTTCTGCCTTGCATATTAGTTACTTCGCCCAATTTATTTCTTTTACACCTGCAATATCTTTCAACGCAATGGTTATTTCATCTGATCTGGAACTATCCGAATTCTCCAGTTTTATCTGATAGATATGCTCATACTCATTTTTATCCAGCGTGAATGACTGTATTTTTAATCCGGGTTTCAATATTAGTAAATTAATAATTGCTGCCTGATCTGCATTTGAGTTGGTTACAATCTTTAATGACCGGTTATTATATTTTTTTGAAAATAAATGCTCCAATGGCAACAATGCCCATAAAATAATTAGCGCAATTACAGTAGTAGCGCCAGCTGCAAAATACATGCCGCTGCCCGTAGCAAGTCCTATGGCAGCTACTGTCCACATACCGGCAGCAGTAGTAAGTCCATGAACGGTTCCCTGTTTTGAGAAAAGAATAGTACCTGCACCAATAAAACCAATGCCACTTACCACCTGTGCAGCAATTCTTGAAGGATCAAGCGTAACATTTTGAGTACCTAATATATCGGCAAAGCCAAAAGCTGATACAATCATAATTAAACAAGCACCCACACACACCATCATGTGTGTACGCAAACCTGCAGTCCAGTTTTTTCTTTCTCTTTCAAGACCAATCAAGGCGCCAAATAATGCTGCAAGTGAAAGCCGGAGGAGTATTTCTTTCCATTCAATCATGGGGTAAAAATAATAAATTCAAAACCTGAGGTTGCTGACAAATTAAAGATACGATAGCGTATTGAATTCTTAGTTTGTTTCTGCTATACTAATATTCAACAGAAATTTATTTTTGTCGCTTTGGGTCTTAGTGTCTTGGTGGCAATAGATTAATCCACTAATGCAATAAATCTTACAAAGATGTTTTTCTGTTTCAAATCAATCTTGTTTCATGATTTTTATTTCAGAAAAGAAAAAGGTGCATGTCTCCACGCACCTTATTACAAAAAATATAAAATACTTTATGCTATTGTAACATCCTTATCCAAATACACATCTTGAATGGCGTTCAAAATTCCTACGCCTTCAGTCATGGGGCGCTGAAATGCTTTGCGACCAGATATTAATCCCATGCCACCCGCTCTTTTATTTACAACGGCAGTCATTACAGCTTCAGCCATATCGCTGGCACCGCTGGAGGCTCCACCACTGTTGATAAGGCCTGCACGCCCCATATAGCAATTCGCTACCTGGTAGCGGCAAAGATCTATCGGATGATCGGAGGTTAATTTTTCATAAATGAGTTTATCATTTTTACCGTAAGGCGATTCTTTGGTATTTAAAGCCAGATATCCACCATTGTTTTCTGGTAGCTTTTGTTTGATGATGTCTGCTTCTATAGTAACACCTAAATGATTTGCTTGACCAGTAAGATCAGCAGATACATGATAGTCTTTATCTTTTTTAAATGCAGGATTTCTAAGATAGCACCAAAGGATAGTAGCCATACCAAGCTCATGCGCCATTTCAAATGCCTTGCTTACTTCCTGTATTTGACGGGTGCTTTCATCGCTACCAAAATAGATGGTGGCACCTACGGCAGTTGCACCCAGGTTCCAGCTTGCTTTAAGTGAAGCAAACATTACCTGATCAAATTTATTGGGATAAGTCAAAAATTCATTGTGGTTAATTTTTACAATAAATGGAATTTTATGTGCATATTTTCTTGCCATAAAACCCAGACCGCCAAAAGTGGTAGCTACCGCATTACAGCCGCCTTCAATTGCCAGTTTAATAATATTTTCTGGGTCAAAATAAATTGGATTTTTTGCAAATGAAGCGCCGGCGCTATGTTCTATTCCCTGATCAACGGGAAGAATAGAAAGATAACCGGTATTGGCTAAGCGGCCATTGCTATACATTGCCTGCAGGTTTCGCAATACCTGTGGATTGCGGTCGCTGGATTGAAAAACACGATCCACAAAATCGGGACCGGGCAGATGCAATGATTCTTTTGCAATAGTTTTTGACTGATAATTTAACAGATATTCTGCTTTATCTCCAAGAAGCTCAACAATTTTATTATTTGCCATGCAGTTAAAATTTTATTGCCGCAAAGATAGGGAAGGAGCGTTGTAGGTTCAACTGAAAAATCGGTTGATTCAGGTATCAGATATTGCTATTTCTTGATGTAGTTGTTGAAAATATGCAGGTGCTTTTATCAGCCTGCTACCATACCAGCTAAACATTTCACCATCCACCAAAATAACCCTGGTTTCGGGTAATTCATTTTTAAAAAATGTAATATGTTTTTGAGAAAAAGGATAAGGCTCGGATGAGAGCATTAATAATTCACACCCGGCTTCTTTCATTTGTTCAATCGTAGTTTCAGGATATCAATTTTCTTTTTTGAAAATATTTTCAAAACCTGCAATTTCCATCATGTCGTTTATAAAAGTATCGGACCCAATAGTCATCAAAGGATTTTGCCAGATAAGATAAGCAGCTCTTATTTTTTGCAATGGGGGCTGAAGTTGAGCAAAATTTTCTTGAATGTGCATTACAGTCTCTATTGCTTTTTTTTGTTTGCCGGTAATAATGCCTAGTTGAATAATCATATCGCAAGCCTGTGTCAGATTGTTACAATCGCTTGTCCAAACGGGGAATTGTGTTGCCAGTATTTCAACTTCCTCTTTTACATTTTCTTCTTTGTTTGCAATAATTAAATCGGGCTGCAATTGTTGAATTTTTTCAACAGCTATTTTTTTTGTGCCACCAACTCTTATTTTACTTCGAAACCAATCATCAGGGTGAATACAAAATTTGGTAATTCCTACCACTTCATCATTTAGTCCAAGATGGGCCAATAATTCGGTTTGACTGGGTACCAGTGAGATAATGCGATGTGGAAAATTTTTGAGATGAACGGTATGTCCTGTCTGGTCAGTAAATGTAAACATGGTTGCAAAGGATTCTTTGCAAAGTAAATACTAAAGCTAAATATGTAAAAAGGATTTGTGTTGAAGATCACCGCGCCTCCTGCAATCCAAAGGATAGCAGGAGGGGTTCCGGACGGTTTTGTTCTTTCAATAGATTTTGGACACGGTGATTACCTAAAACTTAGGCTTTCAAGGATCTGTTAGTTTCAATTAAGAAACCTGGATTTTACCCTTTCGGGATTTTTGGTTTTTCAAGGATTGGAATGATTTTTCTTTAGAATTTGGTTCGTGGTTTTTTAAAGGATAATTGGAAGACAAAAATAGGGTTGAGTTAAAGAATATGAAAGAGCAAAACAACTCTTGTTTGACTCTATTTTCCCTATAATTTTTATCGTAAAGCCAACTAATTTTGTTTCGGTTATTACTTAAAAAGACTTACGTAATACTACGTAAGTCTTTTTAAGTGTATCATTATCAGGGGACTGTTCTTATTTTCCCAAAGACTGAATGACATCATACTTAGTAACAATATGATAACTGCCTGCTTCATCTTTGGCAAGCACAGCTCCATTTTCTTTATTAATAAGATGACTCAGCTTCTCAACTGGCGTATCAAAAGCCACAACCGGAAATGCAGGCTCTACTACATCCTGAACAGTTGCATTTTTAATTTCTGGATTATTAAATATTTTTTGAAAAAGTCCTCCTTCGCTAATAGCACCTGTGGGGCCGCTGCCATTATTCATTACAGGAATTTGCTCTATATCATATTTCTTCATCAACGATACAGCTTCAGCTACAGATTGTGATCCGCCTACTGTAATTAATTTTTGATTACCTCTTGCACTCACTACATCACGGAAAGTTTTTACATCTAAAAACCCTCTTTCAATCATCCATTGATCGTTGTAAATTTTTCCAACATAACGACTGCCATGGTCATGAAAAATACAAACGACTAAATCATCTTTTTTCAATCGGTCTTTTAACTGCATTAATCCTTGTATGCAACTGCCTGCACTGTAGCCGCAAAAAATGCCTTCTTCTTTTGCCAGCTTTCTTGCCATTACAGCACCATCTTTATCAGTTACCTGTTCAAAATAATCAATCACACTCATATCATAATTCTTGGGCACAAAGTCTTCACCAAATCCTTCGCTGATATAAGGATGCACTTCGTTCATATCAATTTCACCTGTTCTGAAATATTTTGTAAGCAATGAACCATGTACATCAATTGCCCATATCTGTATGTTTGGATTTTTTTCTTTCAGATACTGTGCCGTACCTGTTATGGTACCGCCAGTACCTGCCGTACATACCAAATGTGTGATCTTGCCATCAGTTTGTTTCCAGATTTCAGGACCTGTGGTTTCGTAATGGGCTAAACGATTTGCCAGATTATCATATTGATTCATGTGATAGGAGTTGGGAACTTCCTTTGCCAATCTTGCAGCTACACTGTAATAACTTTTGGGATCTTCGGGCAATACATTGGTGGGGCAAACAATTACTTCGGCACCCACAGCTTTTAAAATATCTGCTTTTTCTTTTGATTGTTTATCCGTAGTTACAAAAATACATTTGTAGCCTTTTACTACTGCTGCAAGCGCCAGCCCCATGCCGGTATTGCCGCTGGTGCCTTCTATTATGGTGCCGCCGGGTTTTAATTTTCCTTCCTGTTCGGCTACTTCCACCATCTTCAATGCCATTCGGTCTTTAATAGAATTACCGGGGTTGAAATAATCTACTTTAGCCAATACCGTACAGGGAACCGATTTTGCGATTTTATTTAACCGGATTAATGGCGTATTGCCAATTGTTTCCAGAATATTGTTTTTTATATCCATAGCAAGCTTTGTTAGCTGCAAAAATAAGTTTTTCGGGCGAGGCAATAAAAAACCCTTCTGAGATCAGAAGGGTTTTACCGGACTCAATGATATTTCATCATTAAGACTCTTTTCTAAATTTTCTTCTTTTTGTATTTAAATAGTTATCAAACAGAATTAACCCAAGTAAAATATTCACCATCATCAATGCATTTACCCATGAATTGCTAAAGAAACGGCTGATGTCAAATCCCTTTATTTCTTTTGAGATACCTGATGGTTGTCCGTTACTAAAGTCCATTTGTGATATTCCAAAAACCAAAAACCCAAGAATCAGTGCAATAAAGAAAAAACCGATGCCCCAGATAATTTTTTGATTGATATATTTTTTTGCGGCAGGTGCAATATGTAGTTTGCTTATTTCATCCATTACATTTTGCGTAAAGCGCATGGACGGTGCATCCAGTTCCGAAGATTTTAAAAGCGATTGAATTTCCAGCAACTCTTTGTATTTCGCTTTCCATTCAGCATCGTTTTTCAAAAGCTGCTCAATTACTGATTTTTCATCAGCGGTGGAAATGCCGTCAATGTATTCCCACAAGCGTTGCACTATATCGGGTGATGTGTTCATACGATTCAATTTAAGTCTTTTATTTCTTGCGAAAAATGATTTTCCATTTTTGATTTCAATCGGGTTCTTGCACGGTGTAGTCTCACTTTAGCTGCATTGGTTTCTATTCCCATTGCCATTGCCATTTCATCAAGCGATTGTTCCGCTTTATAAAAAAGCGTAATGGCTAAAGCATCTTCGGGGCTTAGCAGCGCTATTGCCTCATTTACCATTGCTTGCCTTGATTTTTGCTCAATTACATTTGCACTAACTCCCGAGTCAATATTATCTGCCCTTTCAAATACTGCTTCATTGTCCAATGAATAAACTTCTAATTTTCTTTTTCTTAAAAATGAAATACCCGTATTATTTACAATGGTATAAAGCCAGGTGCTAAATTTAGAATCGCCCCTGAAGTTGATAAGGTTTTTATATGCCTTAATAAAAACATCCTGCGATACTTCCTCTGCATCTTCCCTGTTTTTTACGATTCGTAAAACCAGCGTAAACACATATTCCTGATACTTGTTTACCAATAAGGCATAGGCCTGTTGGTTACCCCCAAGCACCTGGTTTATGATTTCTGTATCACTTTGTCCGGTTGACATGCTATTTAATAAGACTCTGGTGAAAGGCATCAGGTTACAACCATATATGTAAATATTCTGGGCCTTAATTATGTAAATTTCAGTAATTAAATCTATCAAAGGCTGTAACCTGTTTGAATTTGTCGTAGTCAAAGACTATGAAAACAATATTTTTGAAATGTTTGCCGGGGCTGTAACCTGTTTTTACTTTAGGTAGTCATATAGCAGTAAGCAATACATTTGATAAACAACTTTTAAAAATTACCATTATGGACGGCGGAGAAATTTTAGTACCTATTACCATGTTTGCAGGAGGATTTGCAATGGTTTTTGGCATTGTATATTTAAAAACAAGACAGAATCTTGCCATGATTGAAAAAGGGATGAATCCCAAAGAATTTGCAAACCGGCCAGCCCCTTATAAAAACCTGAAATGGGCATTACTGCTCTTAGGTGCTGGCGTTGGTTTATTCTTTGCTTATATTTTGGACCATTATGTATTTCCGCAACCACTTAATCAATTTGGAAACAATGGCGATCAAAATGTACCGATTTATTTTGCACTAATTGCCATTGGCGGAGGCTTGGGTTTGTTTGGCTCTTATAAAATAGAGAAACAATGGTGGGAAAAAAAACCTCCTCAATAAATTAAGACAAAACCACTCACTATAACAAGGCAGCTCAAAAGGGCTGCCTTATTTGTTCATCAATGAAAGCGATTCTTTTACTTCATTATCGTTTAAAATAAGTGTTTCGGTATAGCCTTCATTTCCCCATCTGTATCTTGCCAGTAAAGCAATAATTTGCTGTATAATCCTGTTCTTAATATTTTCTGTTGCTGGTTTTGTAGATTTTATTTGTGAACTGAATGCTTGATAAAGGGGAACTGCATTTGTCTTTGCTAATAATTCTTTTACTGTTGTATATCTCATTATTTCCTGCTGATGCTTCAGGTAATATTGAAAAGCAAACTGGCTCAGGTTGCTGCCATAAAGTAATCTGTTCATTTCATCATTATTGATATTCGTGTCAACAGGAACAAAAACATTGGGCACTATTCCCTCGCCTTCATAAACAGTATCCTTACATACTGTAAAAAAAGGTTTGCCATGTGCCATTAAATGATTGCCCGTAAAAGACATTTCTCCGCTAGCATAGCGTTGCCATATTTCATCCATATACACTTTTTTCCCGTTTTCATAAGAACGTTGAATACAACGGCCAATGGGTGTATAATATCTGGCTGTTGTAAGCCTGATAGCTGAACCATCGCTAAGCGAAAACTGCTCCATTACCAAGCCTTTGCCAAAAGTGCGCTGCCCGATAATAGAAGCACGGCACCAGTCTTGCAAGGCTCCGCATAGTACCTCACTTGCACTTGCAGTCAATTCATCTACCAACACTGTTAATTTACCTTTTTCCAAAATTCCGGGACGTTTGCACTTGTATTCTCTTTTCTTGCTGTTAACTCCCTGTGTATATACAATTAATTTTTCACCATCCAGAAATTCATCGGCAATATCTACCGCTTCATTCATCAACCCACCTCCATTGTGCCTAAGATCTAAAACCAGTTGTTGCATTCCCTTCTTTTTTAAAGCCTCCATGTTGTACATAAATTCTTCATAACTGGTTTCAGTAAACTTACTTAGCTTGAGGTACGCTGTAATGCTGTCCATCATAAATGCAGCAGCAACCGATGGCACTACAATTGCGCCTCTTTTTACGTTAAGCGAAATTTGTTTTCCTTCTCTTAATAGAATTAATTGTACAATTGACCCAGATTTGCCTCTGATGGCAGTTTTAATTCCTTCAGCATCTAACTTTTTGCCTGATATAAGCGAATCATTTGCTTTTAATACAAAATCGCCAGCTTTAATACCAGCATTTTCGCCCGGGCCACCCGGTATCACATAAACAACTTGCACAGAATCTTTGTATAGATTAAACTCTACTCCAATTCCTTCAAATTTTCCTTCCAGATCATCGTTGGCAATTTTTAATTCAACCGGAGGCAGGTAAACGGAATGTGGGTCCAAATCGTTCATGACTGCTTCAATTGAATTGCCTTGAAGACTGTCAATATTTACAGAGTCAACATATTTTGTTTTGATTATTTGTAAAGCTTCCTGAAATGGAGTTGGCTTTTCTACACTAAAGAATCCTTTTGCATTGCCGCCTTTCATAAGGTAGCCTAGAAACATGCCTATAACCATAACGATGGAAAAAATCAATGGAAGCCATATCTTCAACTTTTTATTTACCATCTTGTATATATTACTTATTTTGTTCTTAAGATTGCGTTTCGGGAGTGCAAATTAAATGAAAACTAAACTGGATACAGATAAAACATGGCATCAATAAAACTAATAGCTGACAGTGGTGCTACCAAAGCAGAATGGTGTTTGCTAAGTAATGGGAAAAAGAAGACAATTTTTACACAGGGGATTAGCCCTTATTTTCTTACAACAGATCAAATTGTTTCATTGTTGCAGGAGGAATTGTTTCCTAAACTGAAAAATGTTTCTATTAACGAAATTTATTATTACGGAACCGGTTGCGCTAATCTTCAAAATGCAAAATCTGTTAAAAAAGCACTACTCACCGTATTTAAAGGTGCCAAGGCTGAAGTGACACATGATTTGATGGCAGCTGCCCGTTCACTTTGCGGTCATAAAAAGGGCATGGCTTGTATTTTGGGAACCGGCTCTAATACCTGTTATTATGATGGAAAGAAAATTGTAAAGAATAGCCCGGGTATAGGCTATGCACTTGGCGATGAAGGCAGTGGTGCTTACCTGGGTAAAAGGGTCATTCAATACTATCTCTATAACACATTTGATGATGAATTAAGGGGCAGGTTTGACCTCACTTATATGACAAATGCTTCAGAAATTTTGGAAAACGTTTATAAGAAACCAATGCCAAACCGTTATCTGGCAAGCTTTACAAAATTTCTTGCAGAAAACCGCGGTCATTATATGATAGAAAATATTATTGAAGATGGTTTAAATGATTTCTTTTTTCAACATTTGTGCAAGTTCAGGGAAACCTGGATTATGCCGGTTAATTTTGTTGGCAGTGTTGCATTTGGCTTTAAAGATGTGTTACAGCACCTTTGCAGCTGTTATGAATTTGAACTAGGCAAGGTGATTAAAACACCTATGGAAGGATTAATTGATTACCACAGATAAAGAAAATACATGGCTTTTAAGAAAATTACAGAACAGAGCAGTCATTACCGGAACCTTGAGAAAATGAGTATTGATGAATTACTTCAGTCAATTAATCAGGAAGACAACACCGTAGCCGCGGCAGTGGCAGTTGCAATTCCGCAAATTGAAAAACTGGTTGATGCAGCAGCCGATAAAATGCTGATGGGTGGTCGCATGTTTTATATTGGGGCAGGCACTAGTGGAAGACTGGGTATTTTGGATGCCAGTGAATGTCCACCTACTTATGGCGTACCTTCAGGTTTAGTAATTGGCATAATTGCAGGAGGTGAAAAAGCAATAACAACCCCAGTTGAAAATGCTGAAGACGATCGTGAACAGGGCTGGAAAGATTTAGAAACTTACAATATTTCCAATAAAGATGTGGTGATCGGCATTGCCGCTAGTGGTACTACTCCTTATGTTATAGGAGCTTTAGAAGAAAGCCGGAAAAGAGGTATCGTAACTGGTAGTATTTCTTGTAATCCAGATGCCCCTGTAAGTAATGCTGCAGAGTTCCCTATTGAAGTAGTAGTAGGCCCGGAGTTTGTGACCGGAAGCACCCGAATGAAAAGTGGAACAGCTCAAAAACTAGTACTGAATATGATTTCAACAAGCATTATGATTCAACTCGGGAGAGTTGAAGACAACAAGATGGTGAATATGCAATTGACTAATGAGAAACTGGTTGACAGAGGTACTAAGATGCTGATGGAACGAATAAATATTTCAAGCTATGAGCAGGCAAAAGAATTATTGATGAAATATGGCAGCGTAAAAAGGGCAACAGATTCTTTTGTCAAATAGTTTTTACTTTTCAATTAGAACCGTATATTGCATCACTGAAATAACAAATGATTTCTTTTAATTCATATCAACTTTCTCTTTTAGCTGTAACAACTACAACAACAGCTACCACTCCGCAATAGCGGAGTATTATATCATATTACCATAGGGCAATTGCTGATTGATGAAATGATTTCATATCAGCCAACATTTACATATTTTCAAAAAATTAATTATGCAGGTTTTAAAATTCGGTGGCAGTTCGGTGGCTAATGCCGACAATATTTTAAGAGTCATTGACATTGTAAATAAATCTTTATCGTCAACAAAAACCATTGTTGTTGTATCTGCGCTTGGCGGTGTAACCGATTTATTATTATCGGCTGCATCCCTTGCCGCTGCCGGTGATGAAGTTTATAAAGAAAAATTATTCATCATTGAGCAAAAACATCTTGAAACTGTTAAGCAATTAATTCCGGTTGTGCATCAAAGCCAACTGCTGAGCGTTGTTAAAAAATCAAGCAACGATATTGAAGAGCTATGCAATGGTATTTTTCAATTACAGGAACTTACAAAAAGAACAAAAGACCGGATAGCCAGTTATGGTGAGTTGCTTTCTTCTCAAATAATTGGAGCTACATTTCTGGCAAAAGGTATAAATGCAGTTTGGAAAGATGCGAGAGAATTAATTATAACCGATGATAATTATACAGCAGCCAATGTTGATTTCAATAAAACGAACATCAGTATCAATGATTATTTTAAAAGACAAAATGAGCAGCTGTTTATTATCCCCGGTTTTATTGCAAAAGACTTTAATGGGATTACCACTACATTGGGAAGGGGAGGCTCCGATTATTCGGCTGCTATTATAGCTGCCGCGTTAAACGCAATTCATTTGCAAATATGGACAGATGTAAGCGGTATGATGACCGCAGACCCACGATTGGCAGCACATGCAAAAATTATCCCGCTTATTACTTATCAGGAAGCAATGGAGCTTTCACATTTTGGTGCCAAAGTGATTTATCCTCCTACTTTACAGCCTGTAATGGGGAAGCATATTCCTGTTGTTATAAAAAACACTTTTGCACCTGATGAAAACGGTACAATAATTCAAAATAATGGATTAAAAAAAGCGGATTTAAAAAATACAAATATCGTAAGAGGGATTTCCAGTATAAGTCATATTGCATTGATAAGTCTGGAAGGAAGCGGAATGATTGGCATTCCGGGATTTTCTAAAAGACTTTTTGAAGCATTAAGCGATGAAAAGATAAATGTGATTTTGATTACACAAAGTTCTTCCGAACATTCTATTTGCGTTGCAATAGACTCACATGCAGCATCCAGGGCAAAACAGGCAGTTGACGCCATGTTTGCCAATGAAATAGCATTGCAAAAAGTTGAGCCCTTAAAAGTTGAAGTAAATCTTTCTATTGTAGCATTGGTTGGCGAAAACATGAAAAATCATACCGGCATCAGCGGTCGTATGTTTCATACATTGGGTCGCAATGGTGTAAATATCCGTGCGATTGCACAGGGATCATCCGAAAAAAATATTTCTACCGTAATTGCAACTGCTGATGTTAGAAAATCAATAAATATTTTGCATGAAGAATTTTTTGAAACCAGCTATAAGCAGGTTAATCTTTTTATAATCGGTACCGGAAATGTAGGAACCAAACTACTGGCGCAATTGCAACAGCAAATGAATTATCTGCAAAATCAATTGCATTTGCAGGTAAGGGTAGCAGGACTGAGTAGCAGCCGCAATCAACTCATAAATGAAGAGGGTATTGAATTACTCAATTGGAAAGAACAGTTGCAAATGGGAGATAAAGCCAACCTGAATAATTTTATTGAATCGATAATTGAAAAGAACCTGCGTAATACAATTTTGGTTGATATTACAGCCAGTGAAGAAGTAGCTTCTGCTTATTCTCAACTGCTCCGTAAAAGTATTTCTGTGGTGGCTTGTAACAAAGTGGCCGCTTCAGCTGCATTTCAGAATTATCAAACTTTAAAACAAATAGCCAGAGAGTTTAATTGTCATTTCCTTTTTGAAACGAATGTGGGCGCAGGATTACCCATCATTGCAACCCTAAACGATCTTGTACAAAGTGGCGATCGGGTTCATAAAATTCAGGCCGTATTGAGTGGTACACTCAACTTTGTATTTAATAATTATGATGGCAATAAAAAGTTTGCCGATATTGTAATGCAGGCTCAACTTGAAGGATATACTGAACCTGATCCACGTTTGGATTTGGGTGGAACAGATGTGATGAGAAAGATATTAATATTGGCAAGAGAGGCAGGCCAGAATTTGGAAATGAATGAGGTGATCAACCATTCTTTTATGCCTGAAAAATGTATGCAAGGTACTGTTGACGATTTTTATAGCGAAATGGAAAAAGAAGAAATACATTTCAAGAATCTTTTGCAGCAGGCTAACGCTGCTGGATGCAAATTGAAATTTGTTGCCAGCTACGACAATGGCAAAGCTTCAGTGGGTTTGCAGCATATTGATCCAAAACATGACCTTTATCATTTATATGGAAAAGATAATGTTGTGCTTTTTTATACTGATAGATATAAAGAACAACCATTGGTTGTAAAAGGGGCAGGTGCCGGTGCTGAAGTAACTGCAGCAGGAGTTTTTGCCGATATTATCAGAGCCAATAAAACTTAATTAAATGAAGAAAGTTGTTATACATAGTCCGGGTACTGTGGCCAATTTGGTTTGTGGTTTTCAATATTCTGGGATTAGCATTGAACGAGCCATACGATGTGATGGAAGTTACGCTTATTGATGAACCAAAAGTGAGAATACAAAATCTTGATTCATTCAACTTACCTGTTGAACCTGAAAAAAATGTGGCCGGTGTGGTTTTGCTTTCAATATTGGAAAAAATGAATAATCAATTTGGGTTTGATGTAAAAATTGAAAAACATATAAAACCAGGGAGTGGTATTGGCTCCAGTGCCGCTAGTGCTGCAGGAGCTGCAGTAGCAGCCAATCAATTGCTGGGCAATATTTTTTCAAAAGAAGAATTGGTGCAGTTTGCTATGAATGGAGAAAAGCTGGCCTCTGGCGTAAAACACGCAGACAATATTGCGCCTTGTATTTATGGAGGTATCAGCCTCATTCGTTCTATTCATCCATTAGATATTGTGACTATTCCTGCCCCTGAGTTATTTGTAACTGTTGTACATCCACAAATAGAAGTGCGAACTTCCGATGCAAGACAGATTTTGAAACAACAGGTACCTCTGAAAGACGCCATCAAACAATGGGGAAATATTGCAGGTTTGGTAACTGGATTTCTAAAAAATGATTTTGAACTTATCGGTCGTTCGTTAGAAGATGTTATTATTGAACCCGTACGCAGTATTTTAATACCGGGTTTTGATGTATTAAAATCTTCATGTAAAGATGCAGGCGCATTAGGCGGAGGCATTTCAGGATCAGGGCCATCGGTATTTATGTTGAGTAAGAATAAAGAAACTGCAATAGCTGTAGAAACTGTTATGAAAAATATTTATAACAAGCTGGGGATTGATAATAATACGTATGTAACAAATATTAACCCAAACGGTGTGTCTATAGAATCAATTTAATTTTTTGAAATTTTTCATTAATGAAATATTTTAGTACAAATAAACAATCTCCAATAGCTGATTTTAAAGAAGCAACGATTCTTGGTCAGGCACCCGATAAAGGATTGTATTTCCCCGAAACTATTCCGCAATTTGAAAAAAAACTGATTGATGAAATTGAGAATGTTTCAAACGAAGACATTGCTTTTCGAGTTATAAGACCTTATGTGGGTAACACGATCCCCGAAGATAAACTTTTTGAGATGGTAAGCGTAACCATCAACTTCCCAATTCCATTAGTTAAGATTACAGACAATATTTCATCGCTTGAACTTTTTCATGGGCCTACACTTGCATTCAAAGATGTGGGTGCCAAATTTATGAGTCGCTGTCTCGGATATTTTTTGAAAGATGAAAAAAGGAAAGTAACCATTTTAGTTGCTACTTCGGGCGACACCGGAGGTGCAGTAGCTCATGGTTTTTATGATGTGGAAGGGGTGGAAGTGGTGATTTTGTATCCATCAGGCAAAGTGAGTCCAGTTCAGGAAAAGCAACTAACAAGTTTGGGTAAAAATATTCATGCTTTAGAAGTGCAGGGAACTTTTGATGATTGTCAGTATATAGTGAAGCAGGCATTTGCGGATAGGCAAGTGAGTGATAAAGTTTTTTTATCATCAGCCAACTCAATCAATATAGCCCGTTGGCTGCCACAGCAGTTCTATTATTTTTTTGCTTACAAACAATGGAAGGATAAATCAACACCTCCTGTCATCAGTGTTCCCAGTGGAAATTTTGGTAACATTTGTGCAGGAATATTGGCTAAGAAATCGGGGCTACCGGTAAAGCATTTTATTGCAGCTTGTAATGCAAATGATGTTGTTACAGATTTTTTGAAAACACAAGTGCTTACTCCCAAAAAAGCAGTAGCCACCATCAGTAATGCAATGGATGTGGGAAATCCGAGCAATTTTGTTCGCATTTTAGAAATATTCAATCATCATTTTCCCGAATTACAATCAACGCTGTCTGCTGTATCCGTTTCAGATAAGGAAACAACTGAAATTATTCAAGCTGTTTATCATCAGTCACAATATTTATTGGATCCACATGGAGGAGTTGGATACTTTGCATTACAGCAATACCTTTCACAAAATGAGAATCTAAAGGGGATGTTTCTGGAAACAGCACACCCCGTAAAATTTCCTGAAGCAGTTACAAATGCCACAGGCAAATCAATTAAGTTGCCCAAACAATTAAAACAATTGATGCAAAAAGAAAAAGTTACTACTATTATTAAACCGGAATATAATGCGTTAAAAGATTTCCTGCTTAAAGGATAATATCTTTGCATCAGATTTTGAATTATGCAGCACATAGAACCATATAATAACTGGCTTCATATTTACGTAAGTGAAGAAGATGATCGTTCTCCTTTTTATGGCCGTACCTATTCTGAGTTTGAATTTTCACAAACGGTGTACAACTACTATATCCATCCGCAATGGGACGAGTTTGGAAGCCGTACGCTTTATCTAAAAGTTCTTTTAGCTGATTATGAAGAACAATATGCTATTATTGAATTGATAGGGGAGTGGAATGATGCCATTGAGAACGACATTATGAACTTAAAAAGAGAAGTACTGGAGAAATTTATGGAACAAAAAATTTATAAATTTATCCTCATTAGCGAAAATGTTTTGAACTTTCATAATGATACAAAAGACTATTATGAGGAATTATACGAAGAGTTGATAGATGAAAATGGCTGGGTGATTTGTATAAATATGCCAATACAGACACAGCATGATTTTCAAATGGCAAAACTGAATAGATATGTTGAATTAATGGAACTTGAAAACTGGAGAACCTACAAACCTTTTCATTTGTTTAAAAAAATATACAATGAATTGAGTGGCCGTCTTACAGAATAATATTTATAGAAACAATGATTAAAGTTTTATTATAACTTTGACCATAGTACAGTAAATTTGCAAAAATTCTGATTCTTACAACTACGCTTATGAAATGGTCTGAAATTTTCAATTCCTCTGTTGGCAAAAAGTGGATCATGGCTTTGACGGGTTTGTTTTTAATTTCATTTTTGATAATTCATGCAGGTCTTAATGCTTGTATTTGGGCAAATGATGGTGGCATTATGTTTAATGCCGGTGCACATTTTATGGGCTCTACTGTAGTAATCCGAATCATTGAAGTAGGGTTGATGTTGGGCTTCGTTTTACATATTGTTCAAGGCATAATGCTTGAAATTCAAAATAGAAAAACCCGGAAGATTGGGTATGCAGTCGCAATGGGCAACAAGGGAAGTAAATGGTATAGCCGCAGCATGGGTTTGCTGGGTACTTTAATTCTTATCTTTTTAATCATTCACTTATCTCATTTTTGGATTCCCAATAGAAGCAATCAGGGTTGGTTGCTGGGTGAAGAGATTAACCTTTACGAAAGAATGCAAATAACCTTTCAGGAGCTGTGGGTTGTTATTGTGTATGTAGTGGGTTGCATTTCATTAGCCTGGCATTTGATGCATGGTTTCCAAAGCGCCTTCAGAACTATAGGGGTGACAAATAAAAAATATTTAAAAATGCTGAATGCACTGGGCGTTGGATTTTCTATTATTGTCCCTTTGGTATTTGCGTTGATGCCCATTAGTTTTTACTTAGGCTGGATAAAATAAAACTCTTATTTCATTATAATCACCAGTGGTTATGCTTGATTCAAAAATTCCATCAGGACATTTAGATGACAAATGGACTTTTTATAAAGGACATTGTAAACTTGTCAACCCTGCGAACAAACGTAAAATGGAAGTCATTGTAATAGGTACCGGACTTGCCGGTGCTTCTGCAGCAGCTTCATTAGGCGAGTTGGGGTATAAGGTAAAATCATTTTGTTTTCAGGATTCTCCCCGAAGGGCTCACAGTATAGCCGCACAGGGTGGTATCAATGCAGCAAAAAATTATCAAAATGACGGAGATTCTGTTTTCCGTTTGTTTTATGACACTATTAAAGGTGGTGATTATCGTTCAAGAGAAGCCAACGTACATCGCCTTGCAGAGGTTAGCGCAAATATAATTGATCAATGTGTCGCTCAGGGAGTACCTTTTGCAAGAGAATATGGTGGCATGTTGAATAATCGCTCATTTGGTGGTGTACAGGTTAAAAGAACTTTTTATGCAGCCGGACAAACTGGTCAGCAATTATTGATTGGTGCCTATCAGGCACAAGAAAGACAAATCGCACTTGGTAATGTAAAGCAATATTCACGACATGAGATGCTGGATGTTGTAATAATTGATGGCAAAGCAAGAGGTATAATTGCACGTAATCTGGTAACAGGTGAACTGGAAAGACATTTTGGACATGCCATTTTACTTTGCTCCGGCGGATATGGTAATGTATTTTATCTTTCTACCAATGCAATGGGAAGTAATGTAACCGCTGCTTGGAAAGCACATTTAAAGGGCGCCTTTTTTGGTAATCCTTGTTATACACAAATTCATCCTACCTGTATTCCAGTAAGCGGTGAACATCAAAGCAAGCTCACATTAATGTCCGAATCATTGAGAAATGATGGTTGAATCTGGGTGCCAAAGAAAAAGGATGATAATCGTAAGGCGGTAGATATACCGGAAGAAGATAGAGATTATTATCTGGAACGCCGTTACCCTGCTTATGGTAATCTGGTTCCACGAGATGTTGCTTCAAGAGCTGCTAAAGAAAGATGCGATGCGGGTTATGGAGTAGGAACTACTAAGCAGGCTGTTTATCTTGACTTCAGATACAATCTGATAAACAAATATGGAAGAACAGAAGCCAGTAAACATGGAATTGAAAATCCGGATGAAGCCACTTTAGAAAGATTGGGAAAAGATGTGGTTAGAGAAGAATATGGCAACCTGTTTGATATGTATGAGAAAATAACAGGCGAAAATCCTTATGAAGTACCGATGCGAATTTATCCTGCAGTTCATTATACTATGGGAGGGTTGTGGGTAGATTATGAGTTGATGACGAATGTAAAGGGATTGTATGCTTTGGGTGAAGCCAATTTTAGCGATCATGGAGCTAACAGATTAGGAGCATCAGCATTGATGCAGGGGTTGGCAGACGGATATTTTGTAATCCCTTACACCATTGGCAACTATCTGGCTGATGAAATAGCTATAAAGCCGATACCAACTACACATGAAGCTTTTGAAGTTGCTGAAAAAGCAGTAAGTGAAAGAATCAGCCGGTTGATGAATATTAAGGGAAGTAAATCAGTTGAAAGTTTTCATAAGAGATTGGGAAAGATTATGTGGGAAAAATGCGGTATGGCAAGAAATGAAAAAGGATTGAATGAAGCAATCACAGAAATTCAGGAACTAAAAAAAGAGTTTTGGAGTGATTTAAGAATTCCGGGTATTATTAATGAAATGAATCCAGAGTTAGATAAAGCTGGTCGTGTTGCTGATTTTATGGAACTAGGTGAACTTATGTGCAAAGATGCATTATATCGTAAAGAAAGTTGTGGAGGTCATTTTCGTGAAGAAAGCCAGACAGAAGAAGGTGAGGCAAAAAGAGATGATGCCAATTTTACTTTTGTGTCAGCATGGGAATATAAATCTGAAAGTAAATGGGATATGCACAAAGAAGAACTGGTATTTGAAATAGCTAAACCAACACAACGTAGTTATAAATAAGATATTGGAATAGCCAAATGAAAAATCAATTAATAACAGAGAGCAAATAGCACTTATGGAGAATTATAATATGAACCTCACATTAAAAGTGTGGAGACAAAAAAATTCAGAAGACAGAGGCGGATTTCAGACTTATCAGGTAAAAAACGTTTCGTCAGAAATGTCTTTTCTGGAAATGATTGATGTGTTGAATGAAGACCTCATCCAAGAAGGCAAAGAGCCGATTGCATTTGATCACGATTGCCGTGAAGGTATTTGTGGCATGTGTTCTATGTATATTAATGGAAGGCCTCATGGCCCCTGGCAAAATAATACAGTTTGTCAGTTACACATGCGTGCATATAAAGATGGTGACACAATAGTTGTAGAACCCTGGAGAGCAAATGCTTTTCCAGTTATTAAGGATTTAATAGTTGATCGTTCTTCATTTGACCGTATCATTCAGGCTGGTGGCTATATTTCAGTGAATACTGGCAGCCCAGTTGATGCCAATGCAATTCCAATTGAAAAGGATAGAGCAGATGCAGCATTTGCAGCTGCGGCCTGTATAGGTTGTGGTGCCTGTGTAGCAGCCTGCAAAAATTCCTCTGCCATGTTATTTCTTTCTGCCAAAGCTTCGCATCTGGCCTTGCTTCCACAAGGTGCACCCGAAAGAAAATCGAGAGCACTGGCAATGGTAGCTCAAATGGACAAAGAAGGATTTGGTTCATGTACCAATACCGGTGCTTGCGAAGCGGTATGTCCAAAAGGCATTTCAATTGAAAATATCGCAAGACTTAACAGGGAATATATGTCTGCAGCCGCCGTATCAGATAAAGGGTAGAGGCTTGCATTTGTATTTCAGAAAGCGAATTCAATTGGCTATTTCAGCCACGATTCCAGACTTTGTTTTCCTTCGTATTCTAAAGGATAATTCATAAATAAAAATCCTTTTCCTACTCTTGCTGTTCCATTAATTTTTAGCATAACTTGTTTGCCCAAAAAAGCAGCTGCCATATTTTCAACAAAATGGCTCATATCTAACTTCAATTTTACAGGAATCCAAAAATCAGATTTAGGCCCAATTTTTATTAGCGAGTCCATGGTAAAATGTCCAAGAGCCTTGCCATCAATCCAGGCATTGCCTTCAGCCTTTTTAAGTTTCACTCCGAAATTATTGGCATTAAAATAATGTACTTTCAAATGAACAATTGATTCTTTAATCCCCATTTTTTCAATATTCAGCTTTTCAATTCCTTTTAATTCAGGGGTTTTAAAGTTTTTGCAGCTCAAAGCAGATACTGCAACAAATACAGCCAAAACAAAGGGTAGGAAAGGAGCAGGTTTCATAAATTATTGATGCTGAAAATTAGCAGAAATGTTGTAGCTCATTTCTTAAAATATTTAAAAATCAAACAATCCGTTCTAAAAAAAGCATTTCAAATTCAATTAATTGTAGCTAAATATGTTAGTTTATTTAATTAAATATGGGTGAAATTAAATACTAATTAAATGATTATGAAAAATAGAAAATATAATATTGTAAATCAATTTATTATAAGTAGTTATTTAAATAATAATATTTAAATATTATTAGCATTATTAGTATAATTTTGAAAATTTATAAGACAATTATTTTACATAAATTATTCTCTATATTTAATTGATAATGAATAAAGTATGTTGATTGTTTATTAAAAAACATTTAATACTTCATGGCATATGAATTTTACATAATATAAAATAGCTATTTAGCTTTTTTTCTTTCAATATGAATGAAGAAAATGAACTCTGTTTTGACTTCTAAAATCGTCTGATTTCAAAAATTTGTCAGTAATCCCCTGAGTTCTGAACTATATCAAAATAATAATTGCCTATCTGTTTACTTCCATTTCTTAAATGTGCTTTCGGTTGGCAATGAATGTATTTTTTGTCCTTTCAATTACTTAAATTCGTTCCCTCATTCATAACAAGGTTATTGTTCTCAAATGAAAAGAAGTATTCACTTTTTTACCGCCCTATTGCTTATCCTTATTACTTGTAAGGATTCAACTGCTCAGGATTTTTCAAATAAAGGCAAGGAGTTCTGGTTTTGTTTCCCAAACCATATTCCTTCAGGGGCCAATGGTAGCATGAGTATCTGGATTACATCCGACCAGGCAAGTTCAGGCACCATTACGATGACTAATGGCTCATTTTCTGCAAACTGGAGTGTGCCAGCAAATGGCATTACTTCTGTTAATATTCCACATAGTCTGGCTCATATAAGCAATGCCGAATCCGGAACAATTATCCAAAAATCATTAAAATTAAGTGTCAATACAGGTCAGCCTCCAGTTGTTGCCTATGCTCAACAATATGGAAATGCCCGAAGTGCAGCTACATTATTATTACCTTCTAATGTTTTGGGTAAAAAATATCGTGCTGCCAGTTTTACTTATTCCGCTACTTCATCAGGAGGTCAAAACTCACGTTCTCAATTTCAAATTATTTCAACCCGTCCTCTTACTCAGGTTAAAGTAACTCCATTTTCTGATGGTATTGCAGGAACACCTTTTAGTATCAATTTTACAAATGCGGGTGATATGTATCAATACCAGGCTACCACAGATGTAACTGGTACCCTTATTGAATCAGTGGCTGGCTCCGGCGGAACATGTCTTCCTATCGCAGTTTTTTCTGGAAGTTCTGCAGCTACAATTTTTACAAAAACCTGTTCTCCCGGAACTACATCTTATGATCCTTTATTCCAACAGATGTATCCTATTTCTACCTGGGGCAAAAACTTTGGTTTTATTCCTTTTGGAGATTACACTAATGGTAATCCATACAGAATCATGGCTTCAGAAGACAATACACAGGTCTTAATGAACGGTATGTTGGTTGCTACATTAAATGCGGGGCAGGTTTACTCAGGAAGCTTAAATCCTTTTGATCTTACACCTGTTACTTTAACTACTCCTACTAGTATAACAGCAGATAAACCTATTTCAGTAATTGAATATGCGCAGTGTCGTGATTGCTCCGGTTCAAATAATGGAGACCCGGATATGGTAGTTCTCAATCCAATTGAACAAAATATTAAAGACATCACCATTTTTACCTCTACACAACAAAATATTAACCGGCAATGGATTAATGTGCTTATTCCAACTGTGTCAGCAGGTAGCTTTAGAATAGATGGAGCAATTCCATCCACGCCATTTCAACCTGCTTTTAATATTCCTGGATTTTCTTATTTACAACATCAATTTACGCCGGCTTTATCAGGATCACATCGTATTTCAGCTGACACAGGTTTTAATGCCATTTGTTATGGATTTCAGCAAGGACAGTATGAGTCTTATGCCTATTCTGCTGGTACCAATGTAAAAGACCTTAATAGCGCTCTTGAAATTAATAATGAATTTGGAATTGAATCTTTTCCCAATGCCTGCACAGGATCTCCCTTTCAATTCAAGATTTATTTACCTGATGAAACAAATGGGACACCTCCAACTACTATTCGCTACGACTCCATCAGATGGGATTGTAGCAATGTAAGTGCAATGATTCCGGCCAGCTTTCCTTATATACAATATGGTTCACCACTGGTTTTACCAGATTCCGTTAATATCAGAAATGGGAAAAATGTAGCTTGGTACTCCGTACCGGGAAGTTTTTCATTTATTACTCCGGGAGTTTATACAATAACTATTACAGCTTATCGCACTTCAAATGAAGGATGTGGAAATTCACAGACTTATGAGTTCCCATTAACTGTAACATCACCTCCTGTTGCTGATTTTAATTTTGCAACAACACTTTGCACAAATTCGCCTATTCAGTTTTCGGATGTTACTCCTTTTTCTGGTAGCTTACCTTACAAATGGTGGTGGGAGTTTGATGATCCACCAAGTGGAGTTAATAATAATTCAGGTCTTCAAAATCCAACACATTCATTTACTAATCCGGGCACATATTCAGTACGTTTTTCAAATATTACTCGTGCTGGTTGTTTAAGCGATACTGCTACTAAACTCGTAGATATAACAAATCAGCCTTCTGCAAATTTTACTGTTCCGGCAGTCAACTGCAGTAATGCAATTATTCCATTTACAGATGTATCTTCCTTAACTGGCCCCGGTAGTATCACGCAATGGGACTGGAATTTTGGCGACCCTGCCAGTGGTATTAATAATGTATCTATACTCCAGAATCCTTCTCACATTTTTGCAACTCCAGGCACCTATACAGTTACTTTAATTGTAAAATCTAATACAAATTGCGCAAGTGCACCATTTACATTTCAGGTAGTTATTCAACCCGATGCGACCATTACATTAAGTTCCGGTGTGGGCACCGATAATCAAACCATTTGTATCAATACACCAATTACCAATATTACCTATGCAATTGGGGGAAGTGGAAATGGTGGCACGGTAACTGGCTTGCCAACTGGTCTTATTGGCAATTATGCAGGAGGTGTTATTACCATAAGTGGAACTCCAACTGTAAGTGGCACTTTTAATTATACGGCATCTACACTTGGACCCTGTCTCAATATCAATACAAACGGCACAATAACTGTTACTGAAGATGGAACAGTCAATCTTACATCTCCTTTTGGTAGCGATAATCAAACTATTTGTATCAATACTCCTTTATCGCTTATTTCATATGCTGTTGGAGGAAGCGGAACTGGTGGTACTGTAACTGGACTGCCCGCTGGTATCAATGCAAGTTTTGCAGGTGGTGTTATTTCAATTACTGGTACACCTTCTGTTAGTGGCGTTTTCAATTATACAGTAAATACAACCGGACCCTGTGTTACTCCTTCAACCACCGGCACTATTACAATTACTGCAGATGCAACCATAAGCCTTACTTCTGCACCAGGTACAAATAACCAGACTAAATGTATTAATACACCCATTACTACTATTACTTACGCAGTAGGAGGTAGTGGCACAGGTGGCACCGTTACTGGTTTGCCTGCCGGTGTTACTGGTTCATTCGCTGGTGGCATCATTACCATTACAGGTACACCTACAGTGAGTGGTACATTTAATTATACAGTAAACACAACTGGGCCCTGCGTTAAACCAAGTGCAACAGGCACTATTACCATTACACCTGATGCAACCGTAACATTAACTTCTGGAGTTCCGTCTGCAAACCAGGAATTGTGTGTAAATGCAACCATTACAAATATTACTTATGCAGTAGGCGGTAGTGGCAATGCAGGAATAGTAACCGGATTGCCTGCAGGAGTTACAGGTACTTATGCAGGTGGTGTGATAACCATAAGCGGTACACCAACCGTTAGCGGTACTTTTAATTATACTGTTACAGCCAACGGGCCTTGTCTTGCTGCAACTGCAACAGGCACTATTTTCGTAAACGCATTGCCCAATAGCAACTTTAATTTTACCAGCCCGACTTGTGATACCAGAACGATCAATTTTACAGATATTTCTGTACCTAATTCTGGAACAGTCAATAGCTGGCAATGGAATTTTGGCGATCCTGCAAGTGGTGCAAATAATACATCATCATTGCAAAATCCATCACATTTATTTACATCTACCGGAACATTTAATGTTGGGCTTGTTGTTACAACTGATAAAGGGTGTGTTAGTATTGAACCTACAATACCAGTAGTAGTTAACCATAAACCTAAAACCGGATTTATGGTCCCTGAAGTATGTATTAATGATGTGGCAACAGTATTTACTGATACTAGTAGTATTGTTGTAGGCAGTATTGATCCTACTGGATATTATTGGGATTTTGGTGACCCTGCAAGTGGTGCCGCTAATTTCTCAACCGTTAAGGACGGCTCTCATTTATTTACGGCTATTGGCCCATATAATGTAATGCATGTTGCTACCAGCAACACCGGTTGTAAAGACACAGTTTATCATACCATATTTATCAATGCAGCCGATCCTGTAGCAGATTTCAATGTTCCATTCCCTGCTACTATGTGTGCCAACGATTCAGTATCAATTGTAAACAGATCAACCATCAGCCAGGGTAGTGTTACCAAACTTGAAATTTATTGGGATGTAGTGGGAGCTCCAGGTGTTTTTGAAACAATAGATATTCCTGTATTTAATGGAATTCACAAACATAAATATCCAACGCTTCCAATAACTCAAACATATACAATAAGAATGGTTGCCTATTCCGGCACCATATGTTTTAGTAATAAAGTTGCGAACATTACAGTTTATGCGGCTCCAAGTACTCAGTTTCTTACAATGCCAAATGTTTGTTTTGACGCGGTTCCGTTTCAGATAACACAGGCAAGTGAAACAGGTGGCGTTCCTGGTACAGCATTTTATAGTGGTACAGGAGTTTCTCCTACCGGAATCTTTACACCTAATTCTGTAATTCCGGGAAGTACAAGCACCATTAAATATTTATATATTGCTACAGCAGGTGGTTGTCGTGATTCAGTATCGCAAACCATAACAGTTTGGGATACCGCTTCTGCAAAAATCAATATTGCAACTATTACCTGCGAAAAAAATTCAATTGCATTTAATAGTGGTGCTTCCACCATACCTGCTGGAGCTGGAACAATTAACAGTTGGAGTTGGAATTTTGGTGATCCTGCAAGTGGCCCATTAAATACATCTGCCATAGCAAGCCCTAGTCATACTTATAACAACTGGGGAAATTACACAGTGAGCCTTCAAGTGGGAACAAGTAATGGCTGTAAAAGCACTACACAAAACTTACCTGTAATAGTAAACCCACTGCCAATTCCTGATTTTACATTGCCTCTAAGTGCCTGTTTACCTTCTGCAAGTATTGTATTTAACAGTAATGTGATGGTGCCCGATGGAAGTGTACCGGCTGGTTTTCTCTGGAATTTTGGTGATCCGGCAAGCGGACCAAATAATAACGCAACCAGTTCCACACCAACACATATTTTCAATTCAACAGGGCCTTTTACAATTAAATTAGTTTCAACGACTAATGCAGGATGTGTTGACAGTATTTCAAAATTACTCACGACTATTCATCCGCAGCCAATTGGTTCATTTAATGTTGACAAGATTGATGTTTGTATTGGTGGCAGCATGACTTTTACCAATACAAGCAATCCATTGGATGGTACTACTACTCAATATAACTGGTCGTTGGATAATGGTGACACCAGGAATATTCCATCATTTACTTATACTTACCCTAATGCTGGTACATATAATGTAAGTCTGTTTATCTATAATAGTCATGGTTGTAAAAGTTCAACAGCTGTAAAAACAGTTTCGGCAAATCTTTATCCTATTGCCAATGCTGGTCCTGATAAAATAATGCTGGAAGGCGGTCAGGTTGAATTGACTCCAGTATTGGTTACCAATCTAACTGTAAATTATTCCTGGACACCAATTTCATATCTCAATAATCCAAATATTGCAAATACAAAAGCATCACCTCCTGATGATTTCACTTATACTATGAAAGTTACAAGTGATAAAGGTTGTAGTGCTACAGATCAGGTATTTATCAAAGTATTGAAAATGCCGTCTATTCCAAACATCTTTAGCCCGAATGGGGATGGCGTTCATGATACATGGAAGATTGATTATCTGGATACATATCCCGGTAGTACTGTTGACATTTTTAACCGTTATGGTCAAAAAGTATTTCACTCAGATGGATATACAACTCCATGGGATGGAACTGTAAATGGCAAACCTGTTCCTGTGGGTACATATTATTATATTGTAAATCCTAAAAACGGCAGGAATCAAATTTCCGGTTATGTAGATGTAATCCGTTAATGAATATGAAACAAAAAATTATAATCATCATCACATTATTGGTGTGTGTAAAAGGGTGGGGGCAGCAACGACCACATTATACACAATACATTCTCAATAATTATATTTTGAATCCAGCATTGAGTGGGATTGAAAATTATACAGATGTAAAATTCAGTGTAAGAGATCAATGGGTTGGGCTAAGTGGAGCACCTAAAACAACTTATTTTTCTATTCAGGGGCCCATAGGAAAAAAAGATTATCGTACCAACTCTACTTCATTTCAGGTACCCGGTCAAAATCCAAGAGGAACATATTATTGGGAGAATTATACAGCAGCGGAACCACATCATGGTGTTGGACTTACTATTGTAAATGACAGAACCGGTAGCTTTAACCGTTTTACCGCTAATGCTACCTATGCTTATCATCTAGGTCTAAATCCAACTACTAATCTGTCTGCAGGCTTTTCAGCCGGTATTACAAATGTGAGTATTGATCGGAGTAAACATGATTTTGATGGTAATGGCGACATATTTGACCCTGCTACAGGTGCATCGTTAAGTAAGGAATTGAATAAAATAAGACCAGATTTGGGAGTGGGCCTTTGGCTATATTCCAAAAACTATTTTTTAGGACTGGCTGCGCAGCAAATCATTCCTCAAAAATTGGCTTTTGTTGATGATGCAGCTTTTCTTACAAAAGGACGACTCATCCCTCATGTATTCTTTACAGCAGGGTACAGATTTTTGTTATCTGATGAAATAAATGCAATTCCCTCTCTTATGCTGAAATATGTTCAAAACAGTTCCAAAACAAATTTTCAACCAGAACTAAATCTTAAGCTGCAATACATGGATTTACTTTGGCTTGGCGGTAGCTATCGTTATCAAAACGGATATGCTGCCATGGCTGGTGTAAACCTGAGTAATAAAATTAATGTAGGTTATGCTTATGATTTTACAACCACAGCATTAAATACGGTGAGTAGAGGAACTCATGAGTTTGTAATAGGCTTGATCTTCGGGAATAAATACAGCGAAAAATGTCCGCGTTGTTGGTAATGAAAAAAGAAAAGAAAATCCCTTTTGATATTTTGACTTAAAGGTGTATTATCTTTTTATTCTTAAGTGATTTGATTTGGAGCAATTTTCTGTTGAGTTCTGCAATTTTTAAATCCAAGGCTTTGGCTTTCACTTTTGATTCTGCAGCTTTGAGTGCATTTTCTTCAATTTGTTTTCTGTTTATTTTTAAAGTGCTTACTGCATCATTAATTACTCTTTGCAGACTATCGGTTTTAAACTGATTTATTGATTCATTTAATTGATCATTAACTTGATTCCAGTCGACTGAGTTAAAAGAAAGCCTAAGTTGGTCGCCAATTTTTGACCAGTCGTAATCATTAAAAACTTGTTTCATTTCAGCTTTTAGCTCTTCTTTCTCTTTCATGCTTAGCACTTCAGCAATTTGTTTTTCAATTTCTTTCCATTCAGTTTTCTCAATTACTGTTTTTGATTTTGACATCACATCTTTTACGATTGCTTCCTGATAATTTTTTAATTCAGGTGCATCTACAGGTTGAAAATAATTAACGGGTATTATGGCAGGATTGATTACTTTATTTAATTCTGCATTTTCTGTTAGTGTATTTATATACTCAATCTTTTTCCTTTGACTGTTAGCAATTGAGGCTATATCCGTTTTTTGAGGTAAAGGAATTTCCGCTGCGGCAACAACAGGTTCGGTATCAAAGGGGGTTACAGAAAAATTAGAAACAATTTTATTTTCAGGAATTGATTTATCAGATTGATTTCGTTGCGACAAATTGCCAATAGTCAATACACAAAACAGACCAATTATGATTCCTGAATAATGTTTTAAGGAAAAATGGTTTTTTGTTTTCTGTCCCAAAATTAGTTTTACTCTGTGTAGCAAATGATTGTGGTCACCTGCAGCAGCTATCACCATATATTGATATGCTGCAGCCTGCTTTTCAAGTGTTAATAAAGCATTAGCATATTCATAAGCATTGTATTGAAACTGCAATACCATTTCATCGCAATGAATTTCTCTTTCTTTTTCTATTTCTTTTGTCAGTGCTTTTATAAAAGGATTAAAATATAATAGTGTTCGTATTATCCGGATTATCAGGTTAATAAAATAATCGTGACGACGAATATGTGCCAATTCGTGAAGCAAAACAGCTTCCACCTGTTGTGGAGACAAATGATTAATAGCTGCAAGTGGCAAAAGGATCACAGGTTTAAAAAAACCTACAGTAACGGGAGAGGTTATCCACTCTGAAACCCATACCTGAACAGTTTTTTTAATTCCCATTTGAGCTGCAATTCTATTTACGAATAAGCGCCAATCAAGAGATGGTTTAGAAAGCCCATAGTTTCTAATAACTCCAACATATCTGTAGTTCTTAATAAATCTGGAAACTGGTATAATTAATAAAATAAAATAAATGATAGCAACTACAGGTACAGCATTTTGCAAATAAGGCTTTATATATGGGGTTGCTGTGTAAAACCCTGAATCAGGAATTATATTATTCCATAAAAGCAAGAGTGTAACTACAAACCATATAAATCCTCCCATAATAAATATGGAAGCAAGAGAAGTTTTCTGAGAAGATTTGAGACCAGTGAAAACAGCGGTAATGAACCTGTAAACGACCCATAATAATGCCATCTGCCAAAGGCTGTGCAGTAAAGCCCAACCAAAAATTTGAAGGATGAAGTGTTGGCCGGTCATTTAGTTTATTTTTTTAAACTGTCAAGCAATGTCTGAATTTTGTCTAACTCTTCCGGGCTAGCCTTATGTTGGTTGTTGCCCAGTGCCTGTATCACTAATTGGGTAGGGGAGCCACCAAACAGGTTATCAATCATTTTATTCAATAAATGTTTTTGTGTTTTTTCTTTATTAATTGCAGGCTGGTAAATATGTGTTTTCATTGAATCATCTCTTTTCACAATTCCTTTTTCATGCATAATTTGCATGAGCTTAAGTGTTGTAGTATAACCCACGTCTTTAGTTTTAGAAAGCACCTCATGCACTTCTCTTACTGTCGCTGTCCCGTTTTTCCATAATACCTGGAGTATTTCCAATTCGCTTTCTGTAGGTTTTATAGCTCTTATTGTGCTCATTAGTTAAATTTTAACCGAATATACGACTGATTTCGTAAAACGTAAAAATCTTTTATTTCTTAAATATTTTTTAACAATGTAATAGTTAGGACGGTTGAAATACAGAAAGGTTACAAAAGAACAAGTCCCACTGTAGAAACAGCAGGACTCAATGTAATGGTTCTGATTAAGTTTTTATTGATACTGAACAGTGCTGTTGTTATTATTTTGAGCAACAGGTTCAGTTACTTTTAATTCTTTTATCTGCCCTGTGCCTCCGGCAGAAGGCGCCAAAGATACAGTTTTCTTTGCATTCATCTGTGCCAAGGTTGGGGCTATAACCAAAGATACAATGGACATCAATTTAATCAAAATATTCATTGAAGGGCCGGATGTATCTTTAAAAGGATCACCCACCGTATCACCTGTTACAGAAGCCTTATGAGGCTCTGATTTTTTATAATACATCTCGCCATTTATTTCTACACCCTTTTCAAATGATTTTTTTGCATTATCCCAGGCTCCACCGGCATTGTTTTGAAACATACCCATCAATACACCACTTACCGTAGCACCTGCCAGAAAACCACCCAATGCTTCCGGACCCATTAAAAAACCCATTACCAAAGGAGAAATGATTGTAATAGCACCCGGTAATAACATTTTTCTGATAGATGCCTGAGTAGAAATGGCTACACATTTATCATATTCTGGTTTGCCAGTTCCTTCCATAATTCCTGGTATGGTTCTGAACTGACGACGCACTTCTTCTACCATGCTCATAGCTGCCTCACCAACTGCACGAATGGCTAAAGAAGAAAACAATAGCGGAATCATACCTCCAACAAATAATGAAGCAAGCACATCTGCTTTATATATATTAATACCATCAATACCTGCAACGCCAACAAAGGCTGCAAATAATGCCAACGCCGTTAATGCTGCAGAAGCAATGGCAAAGCCTTTACCAGTAGCTGCTGTTGTATTTCCAACAGCATCCAACACATCTGTTTTTTCACGAACATCTTTTGGTAATTCACTCATTTCTGCAATACCTCCGGCATTATCGGCAATAGGTCCAAATGCATCAATTGCCAGTTGCATGGCTGTAGTAGCCATCATACCTGCGGCAGCAATAGCAACACCATAAAGTCCTGCAAACTCATATGAACCCCAAATACCGGCAGCTAAAACAATGATTGGTAAAAATGTTGATTCCATACCTACAGCCAGCCCACCAATAACATTGGTAGCATGCCCAGTAGATGATTGTTTAATAATTGATTTAACGGGGCCTTTGCCCATTGCAGTATAATATTCCGTAATTATGCTCATTAAAGCACCCACAACAAGACCCACACCTATAGCGCCTAATACATCCCATTTTGTAAATGGAAAATTGCGCAACATCATTGCATCGGGCAAAACAAAATATACTAATACCGCTGATGCTATTGCAGTAAGAACAATAGATCCCCAGTTCCCCATATTCAAAGCTTTCTGAACATTTTCAGTATTTACTCCCGCCGATTCGCTGATGCGAACAAACCAGGTACCAACGATTGAAAATAAAATTCCAACTCCTGCAATCAACATTGGAAGCACTATTGGAGAGAAACCATTCAGTCCATCATTGCCTTCTAAAACAACAGTCTGTTGACCCAATACTATAGTAGCAAGTACCGTTGCAACATAAGAGCCAAATAGATCGGCACCCATACCGGCAACATCACCTACATTGTCACCTACATTATCAGCAATTGTAGCAGGATTTCTTGGATCATCTTCAGGAATACCTGCTTCAACCTTGCCTACAAGATCGGCACCAACATCGGCTGCCTTGGTATATATACCTCCACCAACACGGGCAAACAATGCGATTGATTCTGCTCCCAGTGAAAATCCAGTGAGCACTTCTATTGTTCTGAACATTTCTTCGCTATTGATTGGTGCACCATTAGCAAAATACATTTTAAAAATAATATAAAGCCCACCCAATCCGAGTACTGCGAGACCCGCAACACCTAAGCCCATAACTGACCCTCCGGTGAAGGATACTTTTAAAGCTTTACTCAGACTGGTGCGTGCAGCTTGTGCAGTTCTTACATTGGCCTTGGTAGCCACTTTCATTCCTATATAGCCAGCAGTAGCACTAAATACAGCTCCTATTACAAATGCAACTGCAATTAACCAATGGGAGTGAGGATTGGCAGAAGCCATTACGGCCAGAAGAATACCCACTATCACTACAAAGTATCCTAATATTTTCCATTCTGCTTTTAAGAAGGCCATTGCACCATCTGCAATGTGCTTGCTTATTTCTTGCATTTTATCATTACCGGCATCTTGCTTAGATACCCAATTGAACTTAATAAATGTGTAAAAAAGCCCAACCAGTCCAAGTACCGGAACTACATAAATCAATTTATCCATAAGTGTTGATTCTTAGTCAGAAGTTTAACAAAAACCGCATTTCTGCGGGGCGGCAAAGATAGGGGAAATTGCTTTTAATGATGGAAGGTTGAGTGCTCAAAATTTTGCCCTTTAATTAAGCATTTTCTGAGTTAAAAATTCTTAAATAGGCCTGTGGCAATGAGTTGATTATGTCTGTAGCCAGCATCGCTTCTTGCGAAAATTCCTGTGCTGCAATATCGCCTGCTAAACCATGAATGTACACACCTATAATTGAGGCATTTTCGGGAGAGTAACCCTGTGCCAGAAGGCCGGAAATAATACCACAGAGAACATCGCCACTTCCACCTTTAGCCATACCGGCATTGCCACTACTATTAAAATATTGCTGGCCAAGAGGTGTAGTAATAAGAGTATGATGGCCTTTTAACACGATGAAACATTTTAGTTCAATTGCTTTTGCAGTTGCCTTATTTATTCTTTCAAATTCATTTTGGCATGGGCCAAATAATCTTTCAAACTCTTTTGGATGTGGAGTTAAAATTGAATGGAGTGGTAGCATGTCAAACAATTGTTTATTTCCGGCAATAATGTTCAAAGCGTCAGCGTCAAATACCATTGGACGGCTGAAGTTTTTTAAGGTTTGAAATAACAAATCAATTGTTTCATTGGTAATACCTAAACCTGGTCCTATGCCAATTGAAGAAAATCTTTCCAGATCATTTTTTGTATCTGACTTAAAATGCAGCTCGGTTAAAACCATTGCTTCTGGAGCGGAATTCTGCAGAATGTCATAACCCGATTTTGGAATAAAACAGGAAACCAGACCAGAGCCACTACGCAAACAGGCTTTGGCAGCCAATACAGCAGCACCCATTTTACCATTACTACCCGCCATTATTAATGAGTGTCCAAAATTTCCTTTATGTGCAAACCGGTTTCGGGGCAGATAGAGGTTAAGTATCTTTTTTCTGTCTATCAGTTCTGGAAGGTCAGTAAGCGATTGATAATAATCTTTGTGCAATCCGATATCAAGTAAATGCACTTCGCCAATTGAAAAAGCATTTTCTGCAACGATAAAGGCAGGTTTGTAACATTGAAAACTGAGTGTATGTGTCGCATGGATCGTTGCATTACCCAGAGAAGAATGATCTACATATAATCCACTGGGTATATCAATTGAAATAACTTCACAACCTGAAATGTTTATATTGTTTACTATTTGCAATGCTAGTGCAGCTAAAGGCCTGTTGATGCCTGAACCATAAAGAGCATCAATAATGATTTCTCCTTTTTGAAACTGTTGAAATTGTTCTTCATTTTGAATTAAACTAATGTTTACTGATGTAGCTTGTCTCAGTCTTTCAAGATTAATCTGAAATTCAGGTGTGCCTTTTTGCATCATATCTTCAACTGGTGAGATGATATAGACTGCTACCTGATTTCCATATGAAGCCAGCATACGGGCCATAGCCATTCCATCACCACCATTATTGCCTTTACCACAAAAAATGGAAAATGATTTATTGATGTAGCCGTTTTTTAAAAGCCAATCAGTACAGGCAAAAGCAGCTCTTTCCATTAAATCTAAAGAAGCTATTGGTTCATTAAGGATGGTGTATTGATCCCATTCCCTTATTTGTATGGAATTTAATATTTTCACTTATATAAAGTTGTGAAAGAAAAATCATAAATAATCAGAAGTAGATTATTATTTATGTCATCATCCAAAAAAAGAGATATTTTTTACGCTTTGAAGTATAGAAATTAATTAGCTGATTTTTTTCTTTTTTTTAATTCTGGTTTTAATTCCTGACTTTTTGATAAGCTATCTTCTTCAATGTCGGCGGTAGTTTTTCGCTGCTGATAGTCTCCAAAAAAATCGTAGCACAGATGGGCTGCATCGTATATCATTCGATTAAAACGATTACCGATAATGATGATAGTAGCATTTTCATCAATGAGTCTGGCAAATGCGGCATTACTTCCATGCCATTTTCCGAAATGATAAACTACTTTTTTGCCATTGGTTAAAAGTTGAAGCCGCCAGCCTAAACCATAATTATGAATACTGGGTTTTTCAAAACTATAGGGGGCAAATGCCGAATCAAGCAGTGCAGCACTGAGTAGAAAATCACTATTAAGTGCTTGATCCCATTTCAATAAATCTCGGGGTGTGGTATAAACATTTTTATCGCCGAAGGTAGCATCAAGAAAATCAAAATTCCAATAAGTGCCTTTTGCTGTAAATGAAGGAGTTGCCGTAAGTGAGTCTTTTAGTTGGAAAACATAAGTATGATCCATGTGTAGCGGGTCAAAAATTTGTTGTTTCATATACTCCGGAAATGGTTTTCCGGTGATCTTTTCAATAATTAATGCGAGCAAAACAAAATTGGTGTTACTATAATTAAATTTTGTATCTGGACTTCCCGTTGGGTTTGGAATTTTTTTAATCATCACCTCTAGTACTTCATTATTTGTTGCATACTGATGATTCCATTTTCCTTTTTCATCCATTCCCCATTTGTAATTACTCATAAAGTAGAGATAGTTGGGCAATCCGCTTCTGTGGTTCAAAAGCATTTTAACTGTAATTCCTTTATAAGGAAACCGCGGAAAATATTTTTGCACAGAATCCTGTAACGATAACCGCCCATTCTGCACTAATTGTAAAATAGCTATAGCTGTAAATGTTTTACTGGTTGATGCAATATGAAATGAAGTATTTTCATTTATAGTATCTTTTTTTTCGAAATGTCGACAAAACCTGCATATTTTTCATAAATAGGGTTACCGTTTTTGGCTATAATAATTCCTCCATTAAAACCAGATTTAAGAAGTGAAGTATCCATAAAATTTTGAAGTAACCTGTGGTAATGACGAAATTCCTGTTTACTTAAATTTAATGGAGTGGGGGGGTAGTATTCCAAAGAATCATCATCTTCTTTTTTATAATTGGAAATATTTTGGCAGCTAAAAAGTAGTAAAGCAATAAAATGTATAAAAAAAAACTTTTTCCTCATGAATCTTTGTATTCATTCAAAAATAGAGGCTAAGCCATGTAACTGTAGTATAAGTTTTCCCCACCTCTTTAAAAATCTTAATATTGCAATATGGCAATCATAAGAAGTACAAGTTATCCCAAAGAAAAAATCAGAATTCTTTTTTTGGAAAATATTAGTGATGCAGCAGTAAGAAATTTCAGACAACAAGGATATAGCAAAGTCGAAAAAATTTCCAAAGCATTGACTGAAGCTCAACTGATAAATGAAATAAAAGATGTACATATTCTGGGAATACGTTCAAAAACACTGATAACACCAGCAGTATTGGCAGCAGCCAAAAAATTGCAGGCAATAGGATGTTTTTGTATTGGAGTAAATCAGGTTGATTTAAATGCAGCAACAAAAAACGGGGTGGTGGTTTTTAATGCTCCCTATTCCAATACACGGTCTGTTGCAGAGTTGGTAATTGGAGCAGCAATAATGCTCATACGGCGTATTCCTGATAAAAACAAAGCTGCTCATCAGGGCTTATGGTTAAAGGAAGCCAGTGGTTGTTTTGAACTGAGGGGTAAAACTTTGGGAATAATTGGCTATGGAAATATTGGAAGTCAGGTTAGCGTGTTAGCTGAGGCTTTAGGAATGAAAGTAATTTTTTATGATGTGGAAACAAAATTGCCATTGGGAAATGCAACTGATGCAAAATCTTTGAAGATGGTACTTTCCAAATCTGATATTGTAACCTTACATGTTCCGGAAACGCTTCAAACTAAAAACCTGATTAATAAAAACAATCTGAAGAGTTTTAAAAAAAGTGCCATATTAATCAATTATGCAAGGGGAGAAGTGGTTGAACTGGAATCGCTTCGCAAAGCAATTTTAGACGGTCATATTGGTGGAGCTGCTCTGGATGTGTTTCCATCAGAGCCTGAAAAAAATGGTGATTATTTTCGTACGCCTTTGCAAGATTGTCCCAATGTTATATTAACACCACATATAGGTGGCAGTACTGAAGAAGCACAGCAAAATATTGGTGAAGATGTAAGTGTGAAGTTGTTTAACTTTCTGGAAAAGGGAGTTACGTTTGGCTCCCATACTGTTCCTGCACTTGCGCTTCCTCCACAAGAAGGGAGTCACCGTATTTTGCATATTCATAATAATATTCCTGGCGTATTGTCAGAGATTAACACCCGGCTTTCTCAGCATAAAATAAACATTCTGGGTCAATACCTTAAAACAAATAATGAAATTGGATATGTAGTGCTGGATGTAAACAAAAATATCTCAGGCAACGCTATTCAATTGTTGAAAGATGTAAAAGGAACCATCAAAGTAAGGGTGTTGTATTGAGCAATAAAGATTATTGAAAAGGGAAAATCTTTTTATATTTTCAATATTTTTTGAAAATTTCATAACTTTGTCACGTATTTGATTCTTTTCTGATACCCAAAAGAAAAGCAAATGAAAGTTGTAATCGTTGGTGCAGGTTTTGGAGGCCTAAGGCTGGCACGCAAGCTAAATAACAAGCCCGGTTTTGAAGTGTTATTGATTGACCGCTTCAACTTTCATCAGTTTCAGCCCTTATTTTATCAAGTAGCTACTGCAGGTTTGGATGCCAGTAATATTTCATTTCCACTTCGCAAGGTTTTTCATAAAAGCAAAAATGTTAGAATCAGACTGGCTGAGGTAAAAGAAATTAATGAGAAAGCCAATATACTTATTACACAGGAAGAAGAAATAAGTTATGATATTCTGGTAATTGCAACAGGAGCAGGCACAAATTTTTTTGGCAACGAGAAAATAGCTACTCATGCTTTTCCAATGAAAACAACTGTAGAGGCGTTGCAACTTTGATACAGGATACTTCAAAATTTTGAAAAGGCACTAACCGTAAGAGATGCATCTGAATTAGCAAAACTGATGAATATAGTAGTGGTAGGGGGTGGACCTACCGGCGTGGAAGTGAGTGGCGCATTAGCAGAAATGAAAAAATATGTGCTGCCCAGAGATTACCCTGAACTGGACTTTTCTAAAATGAATATTTATTTGCTGGAAGGTAGTAACCGTTTATTAAGTGCAATGAGTGAAAAGTCATCTAAACAGGCAAAGAAATATCTGGAAAGATTGGGTGTCACAGTGCTTACTGATACCTTAGTAAAAGATTTTGACGGGGCAGCTGTAGCCTTGCAAAATAGTAATCAAATTGATTCTTCAATAGTAATTTGGGCAGCTGGTATTAAAGGCAATATTTTAAATGGGTTATCTAATGATTTAATTGTCAAGGGAAATCGTTTAATAACTAACAGACATTGTAAATTGAAAAATGCAGAAAACATTTATGCCATTGGTGATATAGCTTTTATGGAGACGCCAAAATATCCCAACGGGCATCCGCAAGTAGCGCCGGTTGCCATTCAGCAAGCAGATGTACTGGCTCATAATTTAAGATTGATGGAGAGAAAATCAGATATGTCAGGACTATATGAATTTGAATACAGAGATAAAGGAGCTATGGCCACTGTCGGTAAGAATCTGGCAGTAGTTGATATTCCGAAACCAAAACTACACTTTGGTGGTTTTCTGGCATGGATGATATGGATGAGTTTGCACCTGATGTTAATCTTAGGTGTAAAAAACCGTTTTTTTATTTTTATCAATTGGCTTGATAATTATATTACCAGGGATCAAAATCTAAGGCTGATATTCAGAGACAGAAGACCCGGTAAAACTACTTAGGAGCAAATTTGTCGCCAACTAAGATTAGTGAACCATCAGTCAATTCATCACATTTTAATTTTACAATATGAATAATGGCTGTAGCACCATCAGGATTAGATTTTAATTTCGCAGCCTTATTTGAATTAGGCTCTATGTTCTCTATGATATAAAAGTCTCTTGCAGCTTCTGTGCCATCATTTCTGGTAAAGACAACTTCAGCCACGACTTTTTGAATAAATATATTGGACAACTTGTTTTCAATAATAATAGCGCCTTGAGAGGCGTCAATATGAGAGACAAGATAATTGTCAATATGAGACAGTATTCCGTTTTTTTCAGTTGCAGGATTCTTTACAGTAATGGCAGTGTTTTGTGCAATAACTGGTGTAGTAGTAGAATCAGTTGCGGATTCAGGCGACCTAACTGCTATTTCTTTTTCTGATTTTAAAGTGTCGGAAATATCAGCTTTCGTTTCTGATGTACCACAAGAAGCGAAGACAAATATTAATGTTATTAAGGCAGTGGTGTTTATGAATTTCTTCATTTGATATGGTTTAGTTCACTAAGCTACATTGTATTTTTTATTGATGCTTGAAGTTTCTTTAATATTCTTATAATTTATATTATGTTAAGTAAGGATGAAATTAAAAAGGACCATCTAATTTGATAGTCCTTTTTCAAGTAGTTAAAGCGATTCCCAAAGGTCATTCCACTTCTTCTCTTCTGCGCCATACTTAGCAGCATCTGTTGTATTCTTCACTTTATTTGACATTGCTTTTTTAAAAGCTGCAATATCTGCCAGATAGCCTACTGCTTTTTTATATTGTTGTTTATCTTTTAAATCCAGGCTTGTTTTTTTAGTATATATAGCCGCGACTCTTTCGTAAGGATCTTTTGCCTGTTCTAAGATATCTCCATATTTTTTATCCAGCGCATCTCGTTTGGCTATATCTTCTTTAGAATCTGGTTTACCGGGTTTTGATCTTGATTTCATATCAGCCTGATGTGCTTCCCTTTCTTTCCCGGCTTTAGATGCTTTATTAATATAGTGGTCGCCTATATATAAATAAGGTAATTCTGTTGAAGGATTTTCTGCTGCTGATTTTTGGAAAGCCGATATCATTTTTTGCTCCAGCGCATCAGCATTGGCAGGTAATATGGCATTTTCATCACGAGGATTGAGTGTATCGTAAATGATTTCTCCTAATACCTGATTGGCTTTAGAATTTGTGGGATCCGATGCTAAAACATTTTCAACAGCTTTTAGCTTAGCTTCAAAATTGTCCTGTAATCCAACTGCAAAATCAACTTTGTCATATTTAAAGAATTCACTTTTTGGATACAATTGCCCGCCCAGTGTTTTAAATTTTTCAAATGCTACGTAATCGTTTTTTGTAAAATAATAATTTACCAGAAAACGATATACACTTTCAAAACCATCACCTCCTACTTTATTATCGGCTAGTTTTCCATAGTATAGCGCTGCATCATCTTTTTGTTTTGCGTTTTCTGCTGTTATACCAGCCAATATCAAAAGATTGGTGTCAATAGGCGAAGAAATTAATTTTTTATCGATAAGTAAGTCAGAATATTCCATTGCCTTTTTCAACAAAGTATATCCCTCATTCCATTTTTTATCTTTATAATCATTATATCCAAGTGTGTAGAAACCCGAATAAAGGTTAACAGCACCATTTTGATAAACCTGATCGGTAACCAATGCTAATGAAGCATCCATTGTTTTATACTTATTAAAAGCAGCATCGGCTTCATGTAATAAAGTACTTGCTTCCGGTGTGTCTTTTTTTGATTGATCCATTGCAAGGCTGGCATATACATAAGCCTTTAAAATGAAAGCTTCAGCTTTTGAAGTAAACTTTTCATTTGTCATTGCTTTATCCAGATCATCTTTTGCTTTTTGAAATTGTTGCAAAAGCGCAGTGTTTCGGATGGCATCATACTTTTGGGCATACATACCTGTTGCCACTAAGAATGTAGTAAGAATGAGAATGATTTTTTTCATCAGATTTTATTGTTTTAGTGACCAATAAGATACTAGTTGTTTTAAATATTATGATTCCGTTTCGCTTTCTGTAGATGAAGTTGCATCTGCAGAGGTTGCGTTATCTCCTCCAGAATCGGGTTGTTGATTACCTTCTTCTTCATTTTCCTCTTTACCATTATTTTCCTGATCAGTTAATTGAGTAATGGCAGCTATTTCATCTCCTTCATCCAGCCTTATTAGTTTTACACCTTGTGTGGCCCTTCCCTGCTCGCTGATACCTGACACTGGCATTCGAATTGTAACGCCGCTCTTGCAAGTTATCATCAAATCTTCTATAGTTGCTACAGCCAAGATACCCACTAAGCTACCTGTTTTATCCGTTACATTAATAGTCTTTACTCCCTTACCGCCACGATTAGTAAAACGGTATTCATCAATTGGTGTTCGTTTTCCATAACCCAACTCGCTTACTACTAATACGGTTCTGGATGCTTTGTCAGTTTCATTTACACAAATCATGCCTACCACTTCATCTCCTGCCGCATCAGCTTCTATACCGGCTACGCCAATGGCACCACGTCCTGTTGCTCTTACTTTTTCTTCAGAGAAACGAATAGCTCGTCCGCTTCTTACTGCCATCATGATTTCAGAATTACCATCAGTAAGTTTAGCATCCAACAGTTCATCACCTTCTACTATGGTAATCGCATTGATACCATTTTGTCGCGGACGGCTAAAATCTTCTAAAGCGGTTTTTTTAATGATTCCTTTGCGTGTACATAAAACAATATTATGCCCCTTTACAAATTCCTCATCCTTGAGGTCACGTACATCAATGATAGCTTTTACTTTATCGTCAGGTGGTAGTTGTATCAGGTTTTGAATGGCTCTTCCTTTTCCCGTTTTCTCTCCTTCTGGAATTTCCCAGATATTCAACCAGAAACATCTGCCTTTTTCAGTAAAGAATAACATAGTGTGATGGGTAGATGCTACAAAAAGATGTTCAATATAATCTTCATCTCTTGTTTTGCCACCCATCACTCCCCTGCCGCCTCTGCGTTGGGCTCTGTATTCATCTGCAGGTGTTCTTTTAATATAACCCAAATGCGAGATGGTAATCACTACATCTTCTTCTTTGATGAGGTCTTTAATTTTTACTTCATCATCTAAGTAAGTAATTTCTGTTTTTCTCGCATCTCCAAATCTTTCTTTGATTTCTGTCAGTTCTTTTTTTATCAAATCAAACCTCATGCCTTCGTTACTCAACAGCTCGTTTAAATGTGCAATCAGTTTTTGTAATTCATCATACTCCTCTTTTATCTTATCTCGCTCCATTCCGGTTAATCGCTGAAGCCTTAGTTCCAAAATGGCTTTTGCCTGTATTTCATCCAGTCCCCATCCTGCATTTATCAATTTGTCTTTTGCAATATCCGGTGTAGCAGAGCTTCTGATGAGTGCAATAACTTCATCCAGATGATCTAGTGCAATAAGATAACCATTCAGTATATGAGCTCTTTCTTCTGCTTTGCGCAATTCATATTTTGCTCTTCTTACTACAACCTCATGTCTGAATTCTACAAACTCGCTTATCAGGTCTTTAAGATTCAGTGTTTTGGGTCTTCCTTTTACAATGGCTACATTGTTGATGCCGTATGAGGTTTGTAAATCTGTATGCTTGTATAGTAGATTAACAACGACATTAGAAATGGCATCTCTCTTTAAATCTATTACAACCCTTGTGCCTTCTTTGTTGTTTGATTCATTGTTGACATGAGCTATACCATCAATAATTTTTTCATTAACCAGTTCACCAATTTTATTGGTAAGTGCATCGCGGTTTACCTGATAGGGTACTTCGGTAATAATGATTTGTTCTCTGCCACTGGGTTTAGTGTCAATAGTTACTTTACCACGCAGCACTACTCTTCCCCTACCCATATGCATTCCTGCCTTTACTCCTTCCATGCCATAGATAATACCGCCAGTTGGGAAATCGGGGGCTTTTACATACTGCATCAACTCATCAATACTTATTTCACTGTTGTCGATAAAGGCAATACATCCATCAATCACTTCAGTTAAATTATGCGGCAACATATTAGTGGCCATCCCTACGGCGATTCCGCTGGATCCATTTACCAATAATTGTGGGATGCGGGTAGGTAATACTGTGGGCTCTTCCAATGAGTCATCAAAGTTCAATTGCATGTCCACAGTTTCCTTATCCAAATCTTCCAGCATAAATTCGGATAACTGTTTCAATCGGGCTTCTGTATAACGCATAGCTGCCGGACCATCGCCATCCTGGTTACCAAAGTTTCCTTGTTTATCGATCAGCTCGTAGCGCATATTCCATTCTTGCGCCATACGTACCAGTGAATCATAAACAGCTGTATCGCCATGCGGATGATATTTACCCAACACTTCACCCACAATGGTTGCCGATTTTTTAAAAGGACGGTTATGGCGTAGCCCCAGATTGTCCATCGCAAAAAGAATACGCCTGTGTACTGGTTTTAGTCCATCTCTAACATCAGGCAATGCCCTCCCTACTATTACCGACATGGAATAGTCGATATAGGCGGTTTTCATTTGCTCTTCAATATTAACGGGAATAATCCTGTTATTGTCCTGTGTTTCTTGTGGTCCCTGATTTTCTTCCATTGCTTAAAATATAGACTTGCTATTATGTAATTGCTTTATTGAATATGGACTTTATAGTTCCCATTTTCAAAGCCTGCAAATCTACTTTTTTATGGCCTGAAAACCTGATAAAATTGTTTGTTTTTTACCTTGTTTTTTCCACTTGTGTGAATTGCAAAATCAATAGAGAATCCTTATGATTTTACTCCCGAAATCTGGTTTTTTCGTGTTATTTTTCAGGTTCAATTATGAAAACTATCCTTCTATTTGGCGCCGGGAAATCTACCACTGTGTTAATTGATTATTTACTGCAACATGCTGCATCTGAAAACTGGAAATTGATAGTAGCCGATGCCGATAAAAAGCTGGCCGAATCTAAAATTGGAAACGCTTCATTTGGCGAGGCTGTGTTGATAGATATTAACAACGATGAATTGAGAAAAGCACTCGTCAGAAAATCAAATCTGGTTATTTCAATGCTCCCTCCTGCCCTACATATCAATGTGGCTCGTGATTGTATTACATTAAAAAAACATTTATTAACTGCTTCTTATACCGATTCTGCAATAAAAGCTTTGCAAAAAGATATTGAAGTGAATGATTTATTGTTTTTATACGAAATGGGTCTGGATCCAGGTATTGACCACATGAGCGCAATGAAATTAATTGATGAAATTAGAACTAATGGCGGCACCATCACTTCATTTAAATCGCACTGCGGCGGACTGGTAGCACCTGAAAGTGATGATAATCCCTGGCATTATAAAATAAGCTGGAATCCTAGAAATGTAGTATTGGCTGGTAAAGCAGGTGCCCATTACAGACTAAATGCTTTAGAAGTAAAAGAGCAATATGAAGAATTGTTTAATACCGAACGCATAGTGGATGTTCCCGAATTGGGAATGATGGGCTGGTACCCAAACAGAGATTCGCTGAGCTATGCGCCTCTTTATGGGCTGGGAAATACCGAAACCTTTCTGCGAACCACGCTGCGTCATCCTGAGTTTATATATGGGTGGAAAAAGATACTTGAACTTAAACTGACTGATGAAGAAGCACGTTATGAAACGGATGGTAAAACTTTAGCAGCAGTGTTTAAACAACACATGGATCAAAACAATTTTGGCGACTGGCTGAGCCAGCAACTCAACAAACAGTTAGATGCTACCAAAGATATAATGGATAACCTGATGAAACTTGCCGAATTTGAAAATGAAGCTAAAGAAGCTGGAGCAGAAATATCTTCTTCATTTTTGGCTGCCGATGAATCAGGCGCATTAAAAGAAATTGAAATTGACTCAGTGAAAAATGAAGCGGCTGCTTACCTTGCTGCTAAAATGCATGAAGCCAATCTTACCCTCAAACAATTATTTTTTCTGGGTATGGATGATAGTGATACAATAATAAACCAGGGTAAATGTAGTGCTGCATCACTGTTACAGTTTGCAATGGAGAAAAAACTTGCATTGCGGCCATACGACAAAGACATGATCGTAATGCTACATGAAATCGGTTTTAAAAAAGATGGAAAGCAATCAGAAATAAAAAGTGCACTAATCGTGAAAGGTGAAAACAGCCTTCGTACAGCCATGGCCAAAACAGTAGGATTACCTTTAGGCATTGCAGCCAAACTTATTCTAAACGGTACAATAAAATTGACAGGTTTGCAAATTCCAACACTAAAAGAAATTTATGAACCAGTGCTAGCTGAACTGGAAACCCTGGGTGTGAAATTTATTGATCAAACCTGTTAAATTCAATTTATACGTAGAAATAATTTTTTTTGTACGTAACTCTTTCTATTTTTGTAAAAAAGGCGGTTTATGGATACAAAAATCACTTTGAGCTTTGAGAAGTCAGTAATAGAAAAAGCAAAGCGGTTTGCTGATTCTCACCATATGAGCCTGAGCCGCCTTACCGAGTTTTTGTATCAAAAAATCACTTCTGGCAACTATTCCAGTCTGGAAGATTTTGAAATATCCGATTGGGTAAATTCAGTAGCAGAAGGGTCAGTCACTTACCAAACTGCAAAAAGGATATCAAAAAAAACGATTAAGAAAGAATTCTTTGAATCGCGGAAATGAGAATATTTTTAGATGCGAATATATTAGTAGCTGTATTGAATAAAGAGTATCCGGTATTTACGTATGCTGCCCGTATATTGAGTCTGGCAGATAAACCACGGTATAAAATTTACACTTCTCCTATCTGCTTAGCCATTGCCTTTTATTTTTCTGAGAAAAAGAGTGGAAGAAAAGCAGCTAAAGAAAAAATAAAAACATTGGTATCACATATTGGAATTGCAGAAACGGGGGAAGATGAAGTACTACAAACTATCAGCAATAAAAAAATTAGTGATTTTGAAGACGGACTAGAATATTATGCGGCGCTGGCTTCAAAATGTGATGTTATTATTACAGAAGATGTAACTGATTATTTTTTTGCTGACATTGATGTACAAACCAGCAATGGTTTTTTTGAAAAATACCTTAAGTCAAATCTTTAAGCAATTTGCTAAGCTCCTTCACACCTGTTGTTGCAGGTTTTTCAATCAGTGTAAGATTTTTCATTGCAGGTAAGGAAGGAATTTCTTTGTCAATTACAAATTTTGGAACATCCATTTCTACATAGTTGATAAGTCCAGCGGCGGGATAAACTACCATTGAAGTGCCCACTATTACAAATATTTCAGCATGATAAGTAATTGCTGTGGCCGTATCCATCATAGGAACAGCTTCTCCAAACCATACAATGTGTGGCCGAAACTGGTGGCCATCTTCTGCCATATCTCCCATTTGAATATCGCCTTTAATTTCTTTTATAATTGATGTATCATACTCGCTTCGCATTTTAAAAATTTCACCATGCAAGTGGATAACTTTTGAAGAGCCTGCCCTTTCGTGCAGGTCATCTACATTTTGGGTGATGATGGTAACATCAAAATATTTTTCAAGTGCTGCTAGTCCAATATGAGCCGCGTTGGGCACAGCCGCAGCTATATTTTTTCTTCTTTCGTTGTAAAATCGTAATACTCTTTCTGGATTCTTTCTCCATCCCTCCGGTGTGGCTATCTCGTTAACATCATAACCTTCCCAAAGCCCACCACTGTCACGAAAAGTGCGAATTCCACTTTCGGCACTGATGCCGGCACCTGTAAGTACAACGAGCCTCGGCTTTGAGTTAATAGATTTCATGGTTTTATAAGATCAATACTTTGTAGGAAATGCCAACATTATTTTTCTCCAGCCATTTCCATTATTATGTCCCATTCATCTTCGGACACCGGTTGGCAAGAAAGCCTGCCAATTCTTACCAATGCCATCTTTGACAATCGTTTTTCATTTTTTATATCAGCAAGCGAGACGGGAAGTTTAATTTTCCTCACAGGTTTTATATCAATAGCTACCCAGCGATCATCTGTAGTGGTGGGATCCTGATAGGCTTCTTTTGAAATTTTTGCAATACCTACAATAGCAGTTCCTTCATTGCTATGATAAAAGAAAGCCTGATCACCTATTTTCATATTTCGCAGATGCAATCTTGCTGCATAATTACGAACGCCGCTCCAGCAGGTTTTTTTATCTAATATCAAATTATCAAAACTATAAACAGAAGGTTCAGATTTTAAGAGCCAATATGCCATAAAAAAAATTAAAATGAATCTTTTGAATAACTCAATCAGTAAAGCCCGATAATACATCAGCCAGATGCAGAGTCTTTAAATGATATCCTTTTTGATTGATATATCCCTGTAAGTGCATCAAACAGGAAAGATCGGTTGAAATAATGTAATCAGCACCTGTAGCTAATGCGTTTTCCACTTTTTGTTCTCCCATAGCTATAGAAATGGTTTCATATTTTACAGCAAATGTGCCACCAAATCCGCAACAGGTTTCTACATCATTCATTTCTATCAGTTCAAGTCCTTTTACATGTGCAAGTAATTTTCTGGGTTCAGTTTTGATATGGCATTCACGCAAACCTGCACAGGAATCATGATATGTAGCCTTTGCATTAAAACTGGCACCCACATCCACTACTTTGAGCACCTTTACCATAAATTCTGAAAACTCAAATATTCTTTTTCCAAGGTCTTTTACTTCATTGTGAACAGATGAATTGTCAAAAAGTTTAGTATAATAGTTTCTGACAAAACCTACACAACTGGCACTGGGTGCCACAATACATGTACTGTCTTTAAAATCTTTTAAAAATTTTGTGCTGACTGTCTTTGCTTCTTCCCAAAACCCGGCATTAAATGCGGGTTGACCACAGCAGGTCTGCTTAGGATTGTACGAAACTGTACATCCTGCTTTTTCCAGTACCTGTTTCATATTGAAACCGGTTTGCGGATATAGTTGATCCACAAAACAGGGAATAAATAACTGTACGTTCAATCTAAAGTGTTTCAGCAATATTAAAACAAAACAGGCACCCAATAAAGAATGCCTGTTGAAAAAATATTTTAGTAATGATTATTTACCGGAATCTGTAACTCCTAACTGTGCTAAATAATTATCTGCATTGCGGCCTGCAGTAGTTTCTGGGAATTTGGATTTTAATTCTTTGTATAATTCTATTGCTTGTTTAGCGTCTTTCATTACTCTGTCTGCCAGGTAGGCTGCATCAAACAAGGCATCAGATGAAGCATCTTTATCTTCTTCAAAATGATGTGCAGCTTTCTTGTAATAGCTCAAAGCCTCGGCATTTTTACCTAAATCGCCATAAGCGTCACCCAGTAATTTGTATGCACGGGCTTGTATAGGTTTAGAATTTGTGCTGAATTTTTTTAATTTTTCAACTGCCTTGTCATTTTCATTGAGCTTAATATAGCAGACACCTGCATAAAAATTGGCAAGATTAGCAGCTTCAGTTCCGCTGTAGTTCTTAATAATTTTTAAAAATCCTGCATTAGGTCCGTCCCCATTCAAGGCGAGATTCAGAGAATCTTTACGAAAATAACTTTCAGCCATAAACATGGCATCACTTGCTTTCTTTTCTTTAGGAGCTTTAAAAAAGTTTTTATAGATATAAAAACCACCTACTATAACAATAATAGCAGCGGAAATGCCGGTTATGTACTTGCTGTACTTTGACCAAAAGTCTTTTGCCTTTGCAATGACAGCATCATTGCCCCCTGCCTTTGGTGTTGTTGTTTCTTTTTTGTCAGCCATTTTATTTTTTCTTAGTTGATAAAAATTTTAATCGGTTATAAATGGATAGTTTTTATCCATGTAAATATCGCCCAATACCTCACTGTCATCTGGCAGCGGGCTTTCTTCAGCAAACTTTACAGATTCTGCAACTATTTCATCCACTCTTTTATTGATACTTTCTATTTCAGCTTCTGTTGCAAAATTATTCTCCAAAATGGTTTTTAAAACCTGTTGAATAGGGTCTTTTGCTTTATACTCGTCCACCTCATCTTTAGAGCGATATTTTTGTGGATCGCTGATTGAGTGCCCTTTATAGCGATATGTTTTAATTTCTAATAAAGTAGGTCCGCCCTTTTCTCTTGCTCTTTTTACAGCACGACTCAAACCTTCATGTACCGCTTCCGGAAGCATTCCATCAATGGTATCAGCAGGCATTTCGTAACCATCAGCCAGTTTGTAAATATCTATAACATTGGAAGTACGTTCAATTGATGTTCCCATTGCGTAATTATTATTCTCGCAAATGAAAATTACAGGTAGCTTCCACAGCATTGCTAAGTTGAAGGTTTCATGTAAAATTCCCTGACGGGCAGCGCCATCACCAAAATAGCAAAGAACCACATTATCAGTTCCACGATATTGTTCAGCAAATGCCAGTCCGGCTCCAGTTCCTATTTGAGCGCCAACAATACCATGACCGCCAAAAAAATTCACATCCTTCCCAAAGAAGTGCATACTGCCACCTTTTCCTTTGGCACAGCCGGTAGCTTTTCCATAAAGCTCGGCCATACAGCTATTTACTGAAACGCCTTTTGCAATTGCTAACCCATGATCACGATAGGCAGTTATAAAAAGATCTTCGGGACGGGTAGCTGTAATACATCCAGCAGCTATCGCCTCCTGACCTATATAGGCATGAAAAAATCCACGGATTTTTCCTTCCATTTTATACTTTTCTTCAGACATGAGTTCAAACTGACGAATCAGTTGCATCAATTCGTACCAATACAGGTAAGTATCTTTTGAAAATTTAGTAGCCAAGGCAAAAAATTTTTCCCAGAGAAATTGCTCCAAACGGATTCCTTTGGGGAGCGCAAAAATAAGGGTAAAAATACAAATTTTCGTAATGAGTTTTGAGCTATATTTTTTTGATTATTACATCATTAACCCCTTTTATAGCAGGCTGTTTGTAGGGTTTGTTAGTACATTGCAGTCTGTGTTACATCTTCAACAAATTAATATCGTTCAATTTAAGAATTATGAAGAAAGATTATTTGACTTTTCTGAGCGTATAACAGGAATTTGTGGCAAAAATGGGGTGGGTAAAACCAACTTGCTTGATGCCATTCATTATCTCTGCTTTACCAAAAGTTATTTTAGCAGATCAGATGTTCCAAATATTAAATATGGAAATACCGGATTTCGAATTGAAGGAAGGATTTTAGTAAAAGAAATGGAAGAAAAAGCGGTTTGTATTTTAAGAGAAACCGGTAAAAAAGAATTTGTAGTAAATGAAGAAAATTATTCCCGCTTTTCACATCATATTGGCCGATACCCCTGTGTGGTGATTGCGCCAGATGATGCAGCTTTGATTACTGGCGATAGCAGAGAAAGAAGAAATTTTCTGGATGCCATCATTTCTCAGTTTGATAAAAATTATTTGCAGCAACTGATAGTTTATCAAAAAATTTTACAGCAACGTAATGCCTGTTTGAAAAACATTGCTGAAACGGGTCAATCCAATTTTGCATTATTGGATATACTTGATCAGCAACTGGCCACACCGGGGAATTTAATTTTTCAAACCCGCAATAACTTTTTAATCCCATTTTTTCAAAAAGCAATTTCTCTTTATCATCAAATCAGTGCATCGGGTGAAAACATTTCATTGCTATATGAAACCGAATTGCAGCATAATAAAATGGAAGCCTTATTGAAAGCGCATCGTTCAAAAGATATGCTGCTTCAGCGCACTGTTTCTGGCATTCATCGTGATGAATTGGTAATATTAATGGATAACCTGCCTTTTAAGCAGGTGGCATCTCAAGGACAAAGAAAAAGCTTGTTATTTGCATTGAAACTTGCCGAATTGGAAGTTTTAAAAGAAGAAAAAGGATTTGCCCCAATCCTGCTTTTAGACGATGTTTTTGAAAAACTGGATGAATCAAGAATTCAAAATTTATTAGAAAGAGTATGCGTAATAAATGAAGGTCAGGTTTTAATTACTGACACCAATGAAGAAAGACTGGCGGCACATCTTGATCAGTTAAAATTGAAATATCAGTTAATTAGGTTATAAATAACCTGCTGGTTGGCTTAACTTTGTTGTTATGTCCTCCTACTCCATTGGTGAAGCATTACAATCATTTTTAAAAAGCAGCCGGCTGCGTGGCGGCATACAGGCTTTACAGATTGAAGAAGTATGGGAAACCATCATGGGTAAAACAATTGCCCGCTATACAGATAAATTGCAGATCATTGGCGACAAACTCATCATCACTACACATGTAGCGCCGCTCAAGCAGGAATTGCTTTATCAAAAGGAAAAAATAAAACAAAGAGTAAACGAAGCGCTAAAAGAAAAAGTGATTGCAGAAGTAATTATTCAGTAGTAGATTTTTATTCAACCCTTACTCGTGGGTCAACCCACCCATATAAAATATCAGCCAGAATATTTACAAGAATAAAAAATGTAGCTGCTATTAAAACTGAACCCATTACAACAGGATAATCCAATTTTTCCAGCGCATCTACTGTAATTTTTCCAAGCCCCTGCCAGCCAAAAATATATTCAACAAAAAATGCGCCGGCGAGCAACTCGGCAAACCATCCGGTAACTGCTGTAATAACGGGATTGAGTGCATTCTTCAATCCATGTTTCCAAATTACTTTTCGTTTGCTTAATCCTTTTGCATAAGCAGTGCGCATATAATCCTGATCCAAAACATCGAGCATAGCACTGCGGGTCAACTGTGTAATAATTGCAAGGGGGCGAATGCCTAAAGTAATAGCTGGCAGTATGAGGTTTTGCAAAGAAAATCTTCTTTCGCCAGTTACTTCATCTAGAGCCATCCAGCTTCCTGAAAGATGAAGACCTGTGTAGTCGGATAATACAAAGCCAAAAAGATAGGCAATGATGATTCCCATAAAAAATGAGGGAGCCGAAATACCGATGATGCTTCCAAATACTGAAGAAGTATCCATCCAGGTATTTTGCTTTACTGCAGCAATAACTCCTAGTGGAATACCAATTAAAATAGCAATCAACATAGCTGCAGATGCAAGGATAATAGTACCGGGTAGTGCCTGCATCAGAATATTCCATACAGGCCTTTTGCTTTGATAAGATATACGCAGATAAGGAATTTTAAATCCTAATTTTCTTTCGCCACCAATAAAAATTCCTTTCAATTTCTTTTTTGCTATTTCATTTTTTGAATGAATACAAATGGGAGAAATATCATTGAGGTAATATAAAAATTGCTGAAACTTTGGGATGTTCTCTCCTTTTTCATTGATCAGGTATAATTCTTTCCGAATATTGGCTTGGGTGGTGGAGTCGCCACTTTGTCCCATTACCATTCTTGATGGATCGCCAAAACCCTGAAATAAAAAAAACACCAGCGATACTACGCCCAGTAATACAAGAAAACCATAAAATATTTTTTTTAAGATATACCTGATCATAAAAATATTAAGGTTGTGTGCCAGAGGTTATTTTTTTAATTGCATCCAATACCTGACTCATGTTTCTATAACTCCATTTGCCATCAATCGTTCCTTTTTTCAAAAAATAGATGGTAGGATCTACCCTTGCTGCTGTTCTAATGGTGGTATAATCGCTTTTGAAAATTTGTATATCACTAAAATTTGTTTCCTTCACCATTTGAGGAGCCTTTGAAGGTTTTCCACTAATCATATATACAGGAATATTTTTTGCTTTTGCTGTAGCATATACTTTACCAAAACTGTTTTTCCATTTTGAAACCGGCACATTAAAGTCGGTGCTGATAAGTAAGAGGGCATATGGCTGCGCCAATACAATTTCTGTAGAGTCCACATCAGTAACTCCTTTCAAAACAAAACCTTTTATGGGTGGTTCGTTATTACTTCCTTTTTGTATTAGTTTATCATATCGTTTTATCAAAGTATATTTTTCTTCGTTAAAGTCGGCGGGGAAGCCTGTAGCGGAAAATTCAACCGGGGTGCCTCCTTTTACATATACTTTTAATGCCCTTAAACTGCCATCTGGTAAGTCTTCACTTTCATCAAGCCCTTCGGTATAATCTTTTGCATTAAAACCCGCAGGAATACTATCGGCAGGAAATTTTAAAACATTGCCATCTTTTATATAGGAAAAAGTGATTTCAATTTTATCAGGTATCGCATTAGCCGGAAGCTTCAATTGCTCCGATATGTTATTCCCTTTTTTAAATGGGAGGCAATCTACTACAGGTAAATAATTTAATGTGTACCATTGAAATCCGAATGCCAAAACGGTTACCACAAAGAGTGTAATTGTTGCTAGCTTAAGAGATAGTATGGGTTTTATCAATTTTTGTTTCCAGAAAAGTAATCCAATTAAAACGGTAAGTATCACATCTTTCAAAAACGAAGTTTTGGAGCTGATGGGCAAACAATCACCAAAACATCCACAGTTTTTGGGCATACCTGTTATGTAGGTGTAACCGGTAAGAAATGTGAAGAAAAGAATTAATAAGAGTAAAAGCCAGGTAAATAATTTTACTCGCCAGCCAATTAAAATTGCAAAGCCTGCAATGATTTCAAAGGCATTCATCAAAACGGACATCAGCAGCGTCCAGTCGTTAAATTTGGTCATGCCCCATATTTCAAAAAATTCTTCCATCTTATAACTAAGTCCCAATGGGTCATTAGCCTTAACGAGGCCTGAAAAGATAAAAAGAAGACCGACTACTATTCTGGCTGTATTTACTGCATATTTCATTTACATAAGTATTAATGCAAAAACTGCATAATTAATAATATCCAGATAATTGGCATCAATGCCTTCGCTTATGAGGGTTTTACCATCATTGCTTAAAATCTGACGAATACGTTGAAGCTTCATCAGTATCAAATCCACAAAACTTTCCTGACTCATACTGCGCCAGGCTTCACCATAATCATGGTTTTTGTCAATCATTAATTGTTTGGCAATATTGATGTATTTATGATACAAAGAGGCTACTTCATCTAAAGCCATTTCCTCAGGGGCATCGGATGGTTGTTTCAGTTGAATAAGTCCAATAACGGCATAGTTGATGATGCCTTTAAACTCAGCAGTAATATCGTCATCAATTTTTTGATTGCCTTTCTCTTGAATGGTGCGTATGCGTTGCGCTTTTATAAAAATTTGATCAACTACAGAAATGATACGGAGTACCCGCCATGCGGTGCCATAGTCGCGGGCTTTTTTTAAAAAAATCTCTTTGCAGGAATCAATGACCTGATCGTATTGTTGATTGGTATTCATAAAGAGTTGCAAGATAATTAATAAGATGCTTTTAAAGTTACCTTACTTCAGTGATCTTTCAGCGGCCATTATTGTGTCTTGTGCGTCGGCATTGTGCGAAAGACAAAGACCAACAATAGAATTTAAGAAGTTATAAAATCTTAAATCTTTGATTTATTGGTGATAAAAAAGCCACTGCATCTTATCTTAGCTCCCTTAATAGCAAACAATTGCAAATGTTTACGCTCAACTGTAAAGGAAGGATACTGCATATTGATAAACCTATCGTAATGGGAATTATCAATATTACGCCAGACTCTTTTTATAGCGGAAGCAGGTATGAAAGTCAAGATGCAATACTGAATAAGGCTGCGCAAATGATGAATGATGGTGCTACTATTTTGGACATTGGTGGACAAAGCAGCAGACCAGGAAGCGAAAGGTTGAGTGCTGAAGCAGAGCTGGAAAGAGTGATGGAATCAGTATTGTTAATTCGTAAGGAGTTTCCAGAAGCATTTATTTCTATTGATACATTTTATTCCCTTGTGGCTAAAGAAGCCATAGAAGCAGGAGCCGATATGGTTAATGATATTAGTGCAGGAAGCTTAGATGCGAAACTGATAGAAACCGTGGCCAATTTACAGGTTCCATATGTGTTGATGCACATGAAAGGAAATCCACAAAACATGCAGGAACAAACCGATTATGAAAACGTTACTTCTTCTGTTTTTAATTTTTTGAATCAAAAGAAATCTGAATTATTGCAAGCTGGAGTAAAAGATATATTAGTGGATCCTGGTTTTGGTTTTGGAAAAAACATAGCTCAAAATTTTGAACTACTGAAAAATCTTTCTGATTTTAAAGCGTTAGACGCTCCCATTCTCTTAGGCATTTCCCGCAAGTCAACTGTCTATAAAACATTGGATGTATCGGCAGAAGCTGCTTTAAATGGTACCAGCGTTTTAAATACAATAGGGTTACTGAACGGTGCTTCAATATTACGAGTGCATGATGTTAAGGAAGCAAAAGAGGTAATTCAACTGGTAGCAGCATATAATAATTAAAAAATTGAAGGCAGCCCTAAAGCTGCCTTCTCAACAATTTTAACCCAGATCCATTAGAGAATTTCCTACATTGTTTCTTTGTCACATTAGTTTTCAAGAGGACGATAAAGGATAATTAGACTAAAAACGGAGCATATTAATGTGAACAAATTGACGATACAAAATTGCTCCCTTTTTCAATACTAACCAATAGTTCCTACTTGAGTTGCATCAATTTTTCTTTCTTTGAGAATTGGGAACCGGAGCTTGTGGCGCAATCGGTTGTTTCTCCTGAACATTGGTAACCTTTATGTCAAAAATCAGGTTTTCCCAAGGTTTGATTCCCGAAGCCGGATTTGGATTGCCGCCATAAGCTAAAACTGATGGGATATATAATTTTGCTACAGCACCTTTACGCAAAAACTTCATTGCATCATTAAAGCCTTCTGTCATACCCGGAGCATCCACCTCAAAACTTAATGGTTCTACATGATGAAAAGCTGAATCAGTATTGCTGTCAAAAGGTCGGCCTTCAAACGTAAATCCGGTATAATCAAGTGAAACATAATTACCAGAATCAATCAGGTTTCCTGTACCAGGATTAATAATTTGAACAAAAGCGCCAGAGGGAGTTTTTTCAGTTTTAATTTTCTTGTCGTTTAGCCAGTTTTGAATAACCTTTCCTTCTTCTTCCAATTTTTGCTTTTTTTCATTTTCAGCTTTCGCCATCATTTCCTTTTGTTCCTGCTCCTGGCGGGGTCTGTCTTTTTCCATAGCAGCATTATAATCAATCATAGCTATACTATCGTTATCATAGGTTTTAAGAATACGTAGTGTGGTAACTATGCGATCACCTTTTTTTGCCATTGGCGGCAACTGTTCTTTTCTATTTAAAAGTGAGTCGGCCATTTGAATAATAACGGCGCTATCCCCTACCTTCATCAGTTTTAAAATTTCAAGAATGTTATAATCGGATCTTAGAGGTTGCATTTTTAAAAACACCGGAACTTTTCCATAACTGCTAAACACAACGGAGTCGTTGATTTTAGAAGTAGCTTCCATTTTTACTACCAGTCCATCTCTTAATAATGAATCTTTTGTGCTGGCAGGGAAAAGTTTGTACACTAATCCGCTTGCAGTTTTTTTATAATCTACCTTGCTGCAGGCAACTATAAACACCGCGGCCAATATCATCCAATACGCATTTACTTTTTTCATCGTTTATTTTTTTTGTAAATATTTAAATTTAATTGATATAGGATACTAGGCTATTATGATTATTGAAATAGACTTTCGTTTTCTTTAAGTGCGGTTTTAAATTTTTTTACTGTTTCTTCCAAGCTGTCACTACTTCGGCCTCCGGCAGCATTAAAATGTCCTCCTCCTTCAAAGTAATTTCGGGCAAAACTATTGCAGTCAAAATCACCTTTGCTTCTAAAACTCCATTTTCTTTCCTCGTCGCGGTCAATTACCAAGGCTACCATTTTAATTCCTTGAATGGATTGTGGAAAATTAACCAGCCCTTCCGTATCACCTGTTTTTATCTGATACTTTAGTAAATCTGATTTTGGAATGGCAATGAGTACGGTATTGTATTCATAAAATACTTCCATACGGTGCAATAACACATGGCCGGTAAATCGTAATCTGTTTTCAAGGAAATTATCAAAAAGTTTGTCGTGAACTTTTTCATGATTCAATCCTCTTGCTTTTAAATCGGCAACAAGTAAATGTACATTGCTTGAAGCAGCTGCGAAACGGAAAGAGCCCGTATCGCCAACCACACCTGCGTATAAACATTCTCCAATCACTTCATTCATTTTTTCGGCATTTCCGGAAGCAATTATAAAATCGTAAATCATTTCACATGTAGAGCTTTTTGAAGTATCGCTCCAGCCAAATTGAAATGATGCTTCATCAGGCTCGCGGTGGTGGTCAATGAGTATTTTTTTACAGGAAATGCTTTTTAATTTTTCAGCCAAAGTTTTGGTTCGTGAAAAATTATTGTAGTCAAGACAAAATAACCAATCAATATTTTCCAATAGCTGATCTGCTATCATTTTGTCTTTTTCATAATCAATCACCTCATTTGCACCTTGCATCCAGTTTACCCATCCGGCCCAGTTGGTAGGAGAAATAACTGTAACCTCATGTCCCAGTTGTTGCAATAAATTTTTCAATGCAAGGGATGATCCCATAGCATCAGCATCGGGTTTCAAGTGGGTTGTAATTGCAACCTTTTTAGGTTGTTGAAGCAAAGGGAAAATGTGCTGTAAAGGTTTCATAAAAAATGTGTGCGAAGATACGGGAATCATTCATTTTCCGGCGATTGCATAGAATATTGTAAACAAAAACTATGAAAAGTGTTATTAGCGTTTGTTTTGAAAATTGTATTTAAAATCAATATCTCTGCCCTACCTTTGCGGCGCAAAAACAATAAAAGAAATTATGAGTAACAGAACATTTACAATGATTAAACCGGATGCAATAAGGAATGGTCATGCCGGTGCTATTTTAGACAAGATTATTAAGGAAGGATTTCAAATCAAGGCTTTAAAGATGTTGAAACTATCAGCGGAAAAAGCCGGTGCCTTTTATGCTGAGCATAAAGAAAGACCATTTTATGGTGAGTTGGTTGAGTTTATGAGCAGCGGGCCCATTATTGCGGCTATACTGGAAAAAGAAAATGCCGTTGCAGCATTTCGTGATTTAATTGGTGCTACCAATCCTTCTCAGGCTGCAGAGGGTACCATTCGTAAGCAATTTGCTACATCGGTAGGAGAAAATGCTGTGCATGGTAGTGATAGTGATGAGAATGCAGCTATAGAAGGCAACTTTATGTTTTCGGGTTTGGAACAAATCTAATTCATTTAAATAAAAAGTAAAGCCGGTTTGATTTTATTCATACCGGCTCTTTTTTTGTAAGTTGAAAAAAAAATTATCTCTCAAAGAGAAAATATTTTTCACCAAGTGTCTTTATCAAATCTCCGCTGGGGAAAATAATTTCTGCCACCATTTTCATTCGTATTTTTCCTGAGCCAGGAATTTCATCATAAGGCAAAAACAGACTCAGGTCTTTATAATCGGATTCATCATAATTGGGTTTAATGCTTTTGTAAACAGCTAATTGTCCACTCTTACTTCTGTATGTTGATGTTTTCCCTTCCACTTTATCACCATTCCGAAGCTTGAAATAAACAGCGGCATAGGCATCCACACCTTTCATATTTATTGTTGAAAAATTAAGATGAACTCTTAATCCCAGTTGTCCTTTTTCAGTATAATCATAGTCCACCTTTATTTCACGAAACAATACATCCGTTTTCATCTCTGAAACGGCGTCAGCAGGGCTTCCGGGTTTTGTATATTCAAAATCGAAATAAGTAAGTCGGCTGATCATGCCTCCTGCTTTGTAAATAACTTTTGCGTCTAGCGTAAGGTCATATAAACCGGGTTCCAGATCAAATTCGGAATATGGCATAAAAATCTGAAGGTCTTTATATACAGCAGGGTCATAGTTGGGTTTGATGGACTTATAAACCGCTACATCGCCGGCTGTACTTACCAGCTTATTATTTTTATCTTTTAACACACCGGCTATTTCATCGTTGTAAGTATAATAAATAGCAACATAGGCATCCATACCTTTCATATTGTAAGTGGTAAATGCAAGATGGATGCGCATTCCCAATACATCGTTTTCCTTCACATCATAATCTATCCAAATAGAATCGTAAACGGCACTTGGATCAGCAGTTTGAAGTTTGTAAGGAACATCGCTTTTTGCCTGAGATGCAAAAAGCATTGAAAAAAATGCTAGTAAAGAAAGTAATCCCCTTTTCATTTTTTAATGATTACAATTTTAAAATTAAATAAAAAATGAATACTCCCCTATTCTATATTTCTTTTACTGCTTTTATTTTATTCTCCACCGGACTCACCTTATATCCTCCTTTACGTAAGAGATTAATAACACCTTTTTCTCCAGGAAGGTGTCCCGCTCCCACTGCTATCACCAATGATTTTTCGGGTAAAATCTCTCTCAATTTTGTTACCCAATTTGCATTTCGCTGGTAAAGTAAAATATCGGTAAAGGACGCCAATCCTGCATCTGTATCTATCATAAATGCTTCTAGTTTTTTCAAGTCCTGATTTCTGTAGGCATCAAACATTTCCAAAAGTTGTTTATTGTCTGTATCGCCCAGTGTGGCACTGTCAATATATTGTACCAGTTGCTGTGCCTGCAATTTGTACGGAATACTGTCAAGTACTCCAGCCTGATAGGCCATTGTTTCCAGCCCCTTTAGATCTTTATTATTCTTTTCTGCTTCTTCCATTATTACCTGTTCCATCATGGCTTTTTTTTCACAAGGCAATGAATTTTGTTCCAACATGGATGCTGCTAATAACGGTTTGAAAGTTTGTAACATGCCAAAGGGCATCATTGTATTATTATCGTTAAAATATTTTTTCACTTTTTCATATTCAGATTCAGAGAGCAGGTCTTTTAAAGTTGTATCGCCTCTCATTTTCATTTTTCCCAATGCTCCAAACATTTCCATCATATTATCCATATCCACTTCCAGATAAACATCATCACATTCGGCGATTGCATTTTTCAAGTTATTGCTCAGCACGGCATCATCAGCGCAAAGCATGTGCATAGTGCCAAAAAGATAGGATGGTTTTGTAAGACCATTTCCACTTATTTTCCAAAGTAGTGTATTCTCATTTTCTTTATTTTCTGCAACATCTTTTGGAGTATTGCTTGTTTTTTGCGAGCAGGCTGTTAATAAAGAAAGGCTGAAGAGGAAAAAATTGCTTAGATATTTCATGAAATTCATTTTAATTCAAAATTGATAATTGTGAAGTGTAATTGGCTACAATCTTTAAACCGAAATTATATTTATGCCTTACTGTCAGTTTTTAATAAAAAACTTCACTCCAATGTCTTGAAAAGCCCGTTCCCCATTTTACATTCAATTCTTCAGGTAATATAGTAATACCCAGTTCCTGCTTTATGGCAATCAATGGAAGATTTACACCAGCTCCCAATGCAGCGGCAATAGTTCCCTGAACTCTTGGATTGATTTCAAGAATAAGAAATCTGCCATTGTCAGCTTTTTTTACCTGTATGCCTATATTGCCATGCAAGTTTAGCTCCTTGATAATTTGTTTACAGTATTCAATAATGGGATCATTTTTTAAATAAGTACCTTCTACAGTAATTCCATTTATTGTTTTTTTTCTCAATCTTGGTACAATCAAAAAAGCATTTCCATGATTTGCTACACAATCAACCGAGTATTCTTCACCTGGCAAATATTCACTTACCAGTAATTGTGGGAAATGGCCGGAAGCTAAAATTCGGATAACATCATGATAGCTGATATAAGTTGCATTAGGTTTATGATTGAACAATAAATCCAGTTCGTCCACATCTTTACTGATAATTCTAAAACCTCTGCTTCCATTGGAGATACAAGGCTTGAAGCAAATGTTTTTTAAAGGGTAATTCAAAATTTTCGCAGCTTCCTCAAACTGAAGTCTGTTTTCTACAATTTGAAATTCGGGTACGGCGATTCCTCTCCATTGTAAAAACTGGTAAAGTTGTCCCTTATCGTTTGCAATTTCGAGTGCAGTTACATTTGAAATCAAGACCTTTACGCCTGCATTTTCAAATAATTCTTTATTAGCAGCTAAATAGGGAAGTTCCTTAGTTACTAATGGCAAAAGCAAATCAGGTTGATGCTCCTTGCAGACTTTTAAAAATGCTTCAATAAATAAGGGGTCATCAGCTTTTGGAATAGGAATAAATTCATCGGCCAGATATTTTCCAATGGCATTACTGTTTGCATCAACAGCAATTACAAAAAAACCTGAATCCTGTTTCAAACATTTGATGATTCCTGCAGCACCTGGGGCACCACCACCTGTTATAAGTATTTTGATATGGCTCACAGTTTAAATGTAAATGGTAAAAGCAAATTTTTGAAATGAAAAATTATTCAACAACGGCTTCTTCGCCATAAAGCTGGTCTTTATATTTTAATGAAGGAGATTGGATAAAAGTTCCGATACCCAGACAATCCCATTTCTCATCTACCGCTTTTATTGTAGCCTCATCCGCCACAATAATATTGGGCCAGTCTCTCTGAAAATTGTCGTGATCTTTTGTTTTTCTGGTTCCATCCAATCCCATGCAAGCAATATATTTTCCGATTTCGTTTTGTTTTTTGAATAAATGAAAATCTCTTTTGGGATCCAGATTATTGCAAAAACGCCAAAGTGCTGTTGTAAGGTCGCCTGCATTTACTGTATGCTCAACATAGAGAATCAGTTTAATTCCTGTTAATGCTTCTAAATTACATATTTGTTCATGCAGATCTTTAATATGACCATTTCTCTTTTTTTCTACGCTCAATATCAAACAAGGAATATCTTTTTTTATAAGGCTGCTATTTACCGATTTTATTTCTACAAATTGATCTTTTAAAAAATCATTGTTCCATTGTAATGTTATCGCAGGATTAGCGTAGTGTTCATCTTTTTCTTCTTCAAATTTTAAAGTTCCATCTATACACATTTTACCGCCAAAACCCATCTTGCTGCAACTATGATCCAGAACATCCATGGGGCCAGCTGAGAAACTAATATCTGTTGCTGGGTTCAAATTTTTGAAAACTTCTTTTGCAAGTCCCAGATAGTCTTGAATTTTTACGTCTCCGCTTGCCAGTACAAGAATTTTATTAAACATCATTTGCCCGGCACCCCACATGGCATTCATTACTTTCAATCCCTGTCCTGCATAGTCTTTCTTAATTTTTGTTATAACCAGGTTATGAAATACTCCTTCAACAGGCATATCCATATCTACAATTTCAGGAACCAAAGTCATTTTTATGGGTGCTAAGAAAATTCTTTCTGTGGCCTTGCCTAACCAGGCATCTTCTTGTGGCGGTATGCCTACTATAGTGGCTGGATAAACGGGATCTTTTTTATGTGTGATGGCAGTAATATGAAACCGGGGATACCAGTCGGGCAAAGAATAATAACCAGTATGATCACCAAAGGGACCTTCCCAAATCAATTCATCATTGGGATCTACATATCCTTCAATAATAAAATCGGCATCGGCAGGAACTTCTATTTCTGGCTGTGTGATGCATTTTACCAATTCCACTTTTCTTTTTCTGAGAAATCCTGCTAGCATGTATTCATCAACATTTTCGGGTAAGGGTGCAGTGGCTGCATAGGCATAGGCCGGATCGCCACCAAGTGCAACTGCTACCGGCATTCTCTTATTTAATTTTTTGTACTCGTTAAAATGTTTGGCACTCACTTTATGTTTGTGCCAGTGCATTCCTGTGAGTGTGGGACCAAAAACCTGCATACGATACATGCCTACGTTTCTGATATTTGTAATTGGGTCTTTCGTATGAATTACGGGTAATGTTACAAATGGGCCACCATCCTTGGGCCAGCAGGTAATTACTGGAAGTTTAGTTATATCAGGTGTAGCCATCACTACTTCCTGGCACTGTCCTCTTCCCTTTTTTATTTTTGGCATCCAGGATGCAAATTCGCTTAGCCTGGGTAGCAATTTGAGTTTATCAATAAGTCCTTCTTTGGGAGAAGCAAGCATTTTAAAAAGCCCTTCAATTTCTGCTGCAATGTCATCCAGATGTTTTACGCCAAGTGCAATGCAAATTCTTTTTTCACTTCCATAGGCATTCATCAATATTGGAAATTCATAGCCAGTATTTTCAAATAGCAAAGCCTTGCCGCCACCAGATTGTTTACTCATCCGGTCTGTTATTTCTGCAATTTCAAGATGCGGATTCACATAAGCATTTATACGGATCAGTTCACCTGCTTTATCAAGAGATTCAATAAAATGTTGTTGATTTTTAAATGCCATACTGCAAAGTTAAACCCGTAGCAGCAGATAGCAGCTCATTTCCCGTTTATCAATTAATTTTTATTTCAAAAACCTGAATGCTTACTTTTAGTATCCAAAAATTTAATTCATGAAGATTTACAAACTAATGGCGATTTGCAGCGCCTCCATATTTATTTTAGCATCCTGCTCATCAAAAAAATCGGGTAATGATAGTACAAAGCCTGATGTATTGTCCGTAAATATGGATACTACCGTAAAACCGGGTGATGATATTTTTGAATATGCGAATGGTGGTTGGATAAAGCGAAATCCTATTCCTGCCGATCAGTCTTCATGGGGAATTGGCAATCTGGTAATAGAAGAAAATTTGAAAAGACTTCGTGAAATATCAGAAAAATCGGCTTCTGCCAAAGGATCAAATGGAAGTGATGAACAAAAGATTGGTGATTTTTGGAGTACAGGAATGGATAGCGCAAAGATTGATGCGGATGGACTTAAGCCTTTACAAAAACAGTTGGATAAAATTAATGCCATCAATGATTTAAAATCTTTAGTAGCAACTGTAGCCGAATTAAAAAAGATAGGCTCCAGCACTCTATTTGCAGATTTTGTAACTCAGGATGATAAGAACAGCGAAGTAATGACCTATAAACTTTGGCAGGGTGGATTAGGATTGCCTGAAAGAGAATATTATTTTAAATCGGACTCAACCACTACAAATATCCGTAGTGAGTATCTGAAATACATTGCTGATGTACTAACGATGTCGGGTGAAGAAAGTATTGAGGCATCTACCGCTGCAAAAAACATTTTAGCATTAGAAACCAAGCTTGCTAAAGCCAGTCGCAAGATTGAAGACCTGCGTGATCCTTATACTAATTACAACAAAATGGCAATTTCAGATTTAGGTAAAATGAATGCCTCAGTCGACTGGGCAAATTTTTTGGCTAATACCGGAATTAAAGGAATTGATTCCGTTATAGTAGGTCAACCTGAATTTTTTAAAGCCCTGGACAATGAATTAAAATCAACGCCACTCAATAACTGGAAAAGTTATTTGAAATACAATTTGATCAATGACTTTGCAGGTGCCTTACCTGATAAATTTGGGAAAAGGGTTTTTGAGTTTTCAAAACTGTTTTCGGGTGCAAAAGAAAGAAAGCCACGATGGAAAAGAGTAATTAGTGCAGAAGAAAATGCAATGGGTGAAATGCTGGGTAAGCTATATGTAAAAGAATTTTTTAATGAAAAAGCAAAAAAGCGGTATGAAGATTTAGTAGAAGCAATTCGCGGCGCATTAAAATCAAGAATTGAAAAGTTGACATGGATGAGTGATAGTACCAAACAAAAGGCCTATGCAAAACTGGCTGCTATTAAAAAGAAAGTGGGCTATCCTGATAAATGGAAAGACTTCAGCAGTATGGAAATAGGAAAAGAAAGTTTTGTCCAAAACTTAATGAATGCCAACATGTGGTGGCATGCTTACAGTGTAAATAAATTGGGCAAACCAGTAAACAGGGATGATTGGGAAATGACTCCTCAAACTTATAATGCCTATTATAATCCTTCTAATAATGAAATAGTGCTTCCAGCAGGAATATTTACTGTACCTGGCTACCGCGATGAAGAACTGGATGATGCCGTTGTATATGGATATGCCGGTGCTTCAACTATTGGTCATGAAATAACGCATGGTTTTGATGACCAAGGCCGGCAGTTTGATGCCAAAGGGAATCTGGTTAGCTGGTGGACATCAAAAGATGAAGTTGAGTTTAATAAAAGAGCCGATGTTATTATAAAGCAATTTGACGGTTTTGAACCGGTGACCGGATATCATATAAATGGAAAAGCTACAACAGGGGAAAATATTGCAGACCTTGGAGGTATTCTATTAGGCATTGATGCATATAAACAAACAGCTGAGTATAAAGACAATAAATCCAAAGCCGGGCTCTCTCCTATGCAACGTTATTTCATGGGCTATGCACTTGGTTGGCTTGGCCATACCCGTGAAGAACAATTAAAGAATCAATTGTTAACTGATGTACATTCACCAGCCAAGTATCGTGTAATAGGTCCATTTGAAGATGTAGATGAGTTTTACACCACCTTCAATGTAAAACCAGGTGATAAAATGTATCGGGCCGATAGTTTAAGAGTAAGAATCTGGTAAAGTTTTATTCTGAAAAAAAATAGTCACACAGTTTCATTTGAGCTGTGTGATTTTTTTTTTGCGCTTAATAAGTGAGCAACAGATTTATTTTTGAAACAGGCCTTTATATTCTATTCCTAGCCCAGGATTTTGGCTATAACCTATTTTTCCAAAATCATATTCAATACCTGTTGCCAGATCTTCAGCCAGTAAAAGCGGACCATCCATATCAACATGATCGATAAAAGGTAGTAAATGTGCAATGGCAGCCGAGCCTATTGTTGATTCATTCATACAACCTACCATAACTTTTAAGCCAATTTCACGAGCCTTGGCTATCATCCTTCTTGCTGGTGTAATGCCACTGCATTTGGTCAATTTGATATTAATGCCATGAAAATGATCTTTACATTTTTCTACATCATGTTCCACAACACATGATTCGTCGGCATAGAGTGGCAAAGGTGATTCTTTATATAATACTTTCATGCCCTCCCAGTTGTCTTTTGCCAATGGTTGTTCTACCAGTTCTACACCCAGTTCTTTTAATTTGGGAATTAAGTGAAGTGCAGTTTCCAAATCCCATGCAGCATTTGCATCAACCCGTAATGTGACATTTGTTTGTTTTCGCAAAGCGTTTACAATTTCCAAATCATCGGCAGTGCCTACTTTTATTTTATAGATGGGCCAGGGCTTTTCTTTCATTTTTGCTACCATGGTCTCAATATTATCAATACCAATAGTGTAATCAGTTACCGGATTTTTTGAAATATCACCATTCCATAGTTCGTATAGTTTTTTATTTCTGATTTTTCCAAATAAGTCCCAGGCAGCTATATCCAGAGCGCAAACCAGAAAATTATTATTTGGGAAAAGGTGATGCAGGTAATGCCAGTAGCGTTCGGGCTCGGTGAAAGCAAATTTTTCAACCATCATTTTTTTTGCTTCCAGGTCTGCCTGCATTTTCTCCACAGGAATATTGTAGTACGTTATGGCACATGCTTCTCCATAGCCTTTAATTCCCATGTGTTCCAACTCAACTACAAAAGTGGGTTGATGTGTTTTGGTGCCTTTTGAAATGGTAAAGGGATATCTGAATCGTAATTGATGAATGTGGTATGCAACTTTCATGTTGCAAAAGTAACTGAACCCTGCTTTTTAAATACAAATGGCCACCTCTAAAATATTTTTTGTCAAACCAAAGGTTTTAATCCATAAAATAAGGGACATGACAAAAATTTAGAGATGGCCCAATGCTATTTTACAATTGCAACTACTTTTGCAGTATCTCTTTTAGCTATCCTCATAATCCGGAAAACTTCGCCGTAATAAGCAGCTGTATCCGCATTGATGATTACAGAAGGCGTATCCACCAGTAGTTTGTATTTCAAAATTTCCATGTGTAATAAGGAATCAAAATGTGCCGCATCCACTTTTGTTTTGCCAATGTAAAAATTCTGGTCTTTATCTACTGATACTGCAATATTTTTTTGATTCGTTTTTGTATCGCTGGAAGCTCTTGGATTGTTCAGTTTCATCATCTTCAATGTATGTGTAGCCGCCACAATCATAAAGAACATCATACCGATAAAGAGAATATCCACCAGCGTATCGGTAAAGATCTCCGTCTCTTGTTTATGTTTTTTTCTGAGTTTCATGTGTTAAGTTTTGTTTAAGGAATTCGCCACATGTTATTTGCCATAAAAATTAACTTCAACAGCTTTAATAAATTGCTTGTTTGTTTTTATAGCTCGTTTCATTGTTCGGTAATTTTAGCGGGTGGGTTCTTGAAGAATATCCAGAAAATCGGATGACGCCGCTTCCATTCGGTTTGCAACTTTTTCGATTTTTGTATTCAGGTAGTTATAGGCGAAATATGCCGCCAAACCAATAAGCAATCCTGTAATGGATGTGATTAATTTGGTATAAATACCTCCTGCCAGATCGCCCAGATCAAAACCTGAATCTTTGATGCCAGAAAACAATTGCATCATACCTACCAGTGTACCTACAAAGCCAAAGATGGGTGCTGCCTTTGCAACAATAGAAAGTACGCCCAGATTTTTTTCTAATTTGTACATTTCCAAAGTAGCCACATTCTCCATACTTTTCTCAATACTGTCGATGGGCTTGCCTATTCGCTGAATGCCTTTATCTACTACCCTTGCCACAGGATTGTTTGTATTTTTTGCAAAACTTCTGGCGGCAGAAATATTTCCGCTCACAATATTGTCACGGATGATGTTCATGAAATTATCATCAATTTTTGATGCAGCTTTTATGGCCAATACTCTTTCTGCAAAGAAGTAAACGGCTAAACCAAGCATAATACCGATGGGAACCATTAACCAGCCACCAGCCAATACTAATTCTCCAAAACTGATATGTCCGTCTCCGTTTCTGTCAGCAGCTACATGTTTTACCACCTGGGTTACATTTTCTGCGATTTGTAAAAGATCAATCATAGTTTTTTTTCTTTAGGTGTAAAAATAGGTGTTGAATATCTGTTTGTTTTTATCGTTTATCAACAGTTGTCAATAAGCAATGCAGCTACAACGAAAAAAATAGTGCCACGTTGTAATAGTTGTTTAAGTTTTAGAGTTCTTTAACAAGAATCTCTGGCAAAGCAAAAGATTATTCTGAACAAAAAAAGGCGCATTTTCATTGGAGAAATGCGCCTTTTATATAAGGGAAAATTTAATAAAATCTAATTAGATTTCGTACCAGCCTGTTTAACCATGAGTGCTTGAATTTGTTTCATAGTGCCTTCCATACCATCGGGGCTGCCATCAAGGAAGATTACATTGCCTTTGCCATATTCAGCAAAATTCTTAATGGCTTCAGTCCACATACTAAATAAAATAACATTGGTATCAAGGTTAGCTTGTTTCATTTGTTCAGCTGCTTCTGTCATACCTCTTGCAACTTCCTGGCGGAAGAGTGCCACACCCTGGCCACGAAGACGAGCCGCTTCTTTTTCTGCTTCAGCCGAAATTTTAATTGCATTTCCTTCAGCTTCTGCAGACTTTGTTTTGGTAATTAGTAATGCCTGACCTTCATTTTCGGCAGCAGCTTTCAGGTTATTACTTGCTACCACTTTACTCATTGAGTCCAGAATCATTTTATCAAAAGTGATATCATTGATCTGAAGGTCTTGCAGGTGATAGCCCCATCCTTCAAGTGTATGGTCTATTTCTGCTTTTACATACTCTACTATTTCTTTGCGAAGCCCCAATATTTCAGCTTGTTTTTTGGTAGCAACAAAAGAGCGAATATTTCCTTCAATGGTTCTGATAAGTGCTTGCATCAAGTCTTTATCAGCAAAAAACTTAAATGCTACTTTCTTAACAGTTTCTTCATCGGCATTTTGTACTGAATAAAGTAACATACTTTTAAAATAGACATTTGCCTGATCAGCTGTAACAGCCTGAAATTCTAGTTCAACTGATCTGTTTTGAACTGATACTTTTCTGAATACAGTTTCCAGTATTGGAATTTTCATATTCAGTCCAGGTTTTGCAATACGCCGATATTTTCCAAACATCGTGATGACACCAATATATCCCTGATTAATGGTAAATAAGGAACCAAAAAAGATAACTACTAAAACGATGATCCACCAGTTTTGTGAAAGCCATACTCTGATATCCATAAAATAAAATTTAAGTGTGCAAGATACAACTAACTTTTCTCAAACCACACTTGTGCCAGATGAACCATTGTTTCTACTGCTTTATTCATATCCTGTACGCTTATATGTTCCAATTTAGAATGTATTCCCTGTTCGCCCGCAAATAAATTGGGACAAGGCAATCCCATAAATGAAAGCCGGCTGCCATCAGTACCGCCACGTATGCTTTCCATTTTTACAGTAAGTCCAGCTCTTTCAATTGCATCTTTTGCAAAAGCTACAACCTGTGGATGTTGATCCAGCATTTCTTTCATATTGCGATACTGTTCGGTAACTTTAAAATCAAATGTTGCTTTGGGATAAGTTCGCAATCTTTCTTCAATTTGTGTTCGCAGATAATCTTCTTTTTTTTCAAGACCATCAGTTTCAAAATCACGAATAATAAAGTCGATCGTACATTTTTCAGCGATGCCTTCTATTCGCACTGGATGAATAAACCCTCTTTTCCCTTCTGTTGTTTCGGGTGAAAGTCTGTCTTTTGGAAGTGCGGCCAATATTTCGCCTGCAATTTTCATGGCATTTACCATTTTATCTTTTGCATAACCGGGATGAGATATCACACCGTGAATCGTAACTTTTACACCATCGGCACTAAAAGTTTCATCTTCCAAAGCACCTGCATCACCGCTATCTAAAGTATAGGCGTATGCAGCTCCCAGTTTTTCAATGTTCACTTTATCAACACCTCTGCCCACTTCTTCATCTGGTGTAAATAATATTTTTAAAGTTCCATGTTCAACCTGTGGGTTAGCTATTAAAAAATTTGCCAAATCCATAATTTCAGCAACGCCTGCTTTATCATCGCTTCCTAATAAAGTAGTGCCTGATGCAGTAATGATATCGTTCCCAATTTGTGTTTTCAGATAAGGAAATTCACTCATTTTTAATACCTGAGTTGTATCATCGGGCAATACAATATCCTGACCCTGATAATTCTTATGTAGAATGGGTTTTACATTTGTACCACTACAATCGGGTGCTGTATCCATGTGTGCACAAAAGCAGATAACAGGAACTTCTTTTTTTACATTGGAAGGGATTGTTGCATACACATATCCCCATTCATCCATGTGTGCATCAGCAAGTCCAATTTGCAACAATTCAGCGACTAATATTTTTCCCAGGTCTTTTTGTTTTTCAGTACTGGGATATAAGTTTGATTGCGGATCGCTTTGTGTATCGATTTGTACATAGCGCATAAAACGTTCAGCTGCTGTGAAATTATAATTAGAAAACATAAGTAAAAAAATTTGGGTAACGAATATACAGAAAAGAAAATGGTTTGTGTTTTTGATCAACACAAACCATTTGAAGATAAAAAAGTATTAAAATTATGGGAGTATAATAAGTGGTTTGCTTCCCACAATTTCCACAAGCTCCAGGTCAAAAATTAATTCTTGCCCCGCCAATGGATGGTTAGCATCCAACATTACTGAATTTTCTCTTATTTCAACAACAATCACTTGAGTCTGGTGTCCCTGCTGATCGCCCATCATTAAAGGCATTCCATTTTCCAATTCCATATCGGCCGGAAATTGTTCTTTAGGAAATTCAATAACCATTTCTGCATTGCGGGGTCCGTAAGCTTCATCAACTGGAATTTGAATTGTCTTTTTTTCTCCAACTGTCATTCCAGTAACACCATCATCAAAGCCTTTAATCACCATTCCGCTTCCCACTTCAAATTCCAATGGTTCTCTTCCGGCTGAAGCATCAAAAGTTTCACCAGAAACTAATTTGCCGTGATAATGAACTTTTACTTTGTCTCCACTTTTTACTTGTGCCATTTATTAAAAATTTTGGGGTGCAAGTTAATCTTAATTCCGAGAAGCAACCCTTTTAATATTTATATCAATCTTAAAAAGAATTTGCTGAAATTTGAAGTTATAAATATTGTTATTTAATAATTTAAAACATGAGAAAAATAACCACATTTTTTGTAGCCCTTTTCTTAGTTGCTGTATCAATTTCATCGGCACAAACGGCTATACCAGGCGCCAACAGATTGGATGTTTATTTGCCATTGATTAAAGGCAAAAATGTAGGCATTTTTGCCAATCAGACTTCAATGGTTGGGAACACCCATTTGGTGGACACTTTAAGAAAATTGGGTGTTAAAATCAGCGTAATTTTTGGACCCGAACATGGTTTCAGAGGCACTGCTGATGCTGGCGAAAAAGTAGCGAACTATGTAGATAAAGAAACAGGCATTCCGGTCGTTTCTTTATATGGTAGCAAGCGTTATCCTTCGGCTGAAGATTTAAAAGATGTGGAAATAATGATTTTTGATTTGCAGGATGTAGGTTGTCGTTTTTATACTTACATCAATTCTATGCAGGATTTCCTGGAAACTGCATTGATCAATCACAAACCATTATTATTGCTAGACAGACCCAACCCAAATGGATTTTATGTCAACGGGCCTGTTTTGGATTTAAAATATAAAAGCGGAGTAGGCAAACAGCCCATTCCCATTGTGTATGGCCTTACTATGGGCGAATATGCGATGATGCTGCTGGGTGAAAAATGGCTGAGCAAAGAAGCAAACGATGTAAATTCCTTTAACATTACCACAAAACCAACAACCGATACTCCTTTTCATTTTATGGTAATCAAATGCAAGGATTACACACACAACACAAAGTATGAGTTGCCTGTAAAGCCATCGCCCAATCTGCCCAATATTCAATCAATCTATTTATATCCTTCCACTTGTTTCTTTGAAGGCACTGTGTTGAGCGAAGGCAGAGGCACTACAAAACCATTTCAGGTATTTGGTCATCCCTCCTATCCAAAAACACTTTATAGCTTTACCCCCAATCCAAATGAAGGTGCAAAAAGTTCAAAACTTTACGGACAACAATGTTATGGTTGGGATTTGAGTGGCACGGTTGATGAAGTATTAGCAAAAACGGGATCACAAATACAACTTAAATGGCTGATTGAGGCATATAAATTGTTTCCAGATAAAAATAATTTTTTCCTGTTACCAAAATCGGGAAAAATGGAAGAATCATTTTTAAACAAACTTGCTGGAAATAATGATTTGTGGCAGCAAATAAAAGCAGGCAAATCGGAAACCGAAATAAGAAAAAGCTGGGAACCCAAACTGAGTGAATATAAACTTATACGGAAAAAATATTTGTTGTACGATGATTTTGGTCCCATTAACCGAAAGCTAAACCCCATCAGATAAGAAACATAAATTTTATCTTAAACTTTGTTTTTCATTAATAGTATTTAAGTTACTTGGGATGAATATTTACCTTCGTCCTTATGTTAGAGTATCAGCTAAAAAACAAAGCAACCGGGCCCGCTACTTTTAATCTTGCCTTATATGGTATGCGTATTGTGTTTATGGGCACTCCGGAGTTTGCAGTTGCTTCATTAGATGCTTTAAAAAAAGCGGGCTTCAATATTGTAGGTGTCATTACTGCTCCTGATAAACAAGCTGGTCGTGGTATGCAATTGCAGCAAAGTGCAGTAAAAAAATATGCACTGGAGCATGATCTTAATATTTTGCAACCTGAAAAATTAAAGAACCCGGATTTTTTAAATGAATTGAAAAACCTTCATGCCGATTTGCAGGTAGTGGTTGCATTTAGAATGTTGCCGGAAGTGGTTTGGAATATGCCAACAAAGGGAACTATTAATCTGCATGGTTCTTTATTACCTCAATATCGTGGAGCCGCACCTATCAACTGGGCGGTGATTAATGGAGAAAAGGAAACCGGAGTAACCACTTTTAAATTAAAACATGAAATAGATACAGGAGACATTTTATTGCAACAAAGTTTTCCAATTGCTGAAAATGAAACCGCCGGAGATGTGCATGACAAAATGAAAGAGACAGGTGCTCAACTACTGGTAGCAACAGTAAAGGGAATTGTAGAAGGAACGTTGACTGAGCGGTCACAAACTGAAGCTATTGAACGCAATTCTGTTATAAAACATGCGCCAAAAATATTTACTGAAACTTGCAAAATTGATTTCAATAAAACGGTGACAGAAGTGTATAATTTGATTCGCGGCCTCTCACCTTTTCCCGGAGCATTTACCACATTACAGGGAAAGACGTTAAAAATATTTCGGTGTAATAAAAGCACTCAAACACCTGACAAAGGCCCCAGCTCATACGCAACCGATCAAAAAACATTTCTGCATTTTTATTGCACCGATGGCGTTATTGATGTACAGGAATTGCAATTGGAAGGTAAAAAACGAATGAAGGTAGATGAGTTTTTGAGAGGGTTCCGGTTTGAGTGAAGGGTATGAATTTCTTTTTACTGTTTTGTGTGGATACGTATCAAATCAAAACATTAAAGTATTTTAAGTAATTTTGATAGAACAAAGTTTTCTTAACTGAAATGATATACAACCTCATTGTAAATAGTTTATTACATCAGGAGTATCAATTATAAAAATATTTTAGAATAATTTTATGTACACAACCTACCATTTAAAGTCTGCACAAGAAGTAAATTCTGATATTTTGGACGCCATTAAAGCTACATTTAAATCTAAACCAATCACTATTATTGTTGAAGAAGACATAAATGATGAGGAGTTATCAACCGAAATGAAAGCCGAATTGGAGAACCGCTTACAGGAAGATGAAAAAAAATATTTAACCACCAAAGAGTCTATCAATCAGTTGAAAAATAAATATGGAGTATAAAGTTATTGTATCTCCACGAGCTCAAATAGAAATTGAAAACGCAATTGACTATTATATTTTGCAAAGCGACAAAGCTTTAGCTAAATTTATTTCAATCATTAAACAGGCTTATGAGATTCTAGAATCAACACCTTATCTCAGAATCAGGTATAAAAATATTCGAGGGATTAAATTAAAACGATTTCCTTACTCTTTGTTTTTTGTAATAAATGAAAGAAAAAGTACTGTAAGGGTTCTCTCCTGTTTTCACAATAAACGAGATCCAAAAAACAGACCAGAAAAATGATTATTTGATTTGTTCTGTGGTGATATTTATTTGTAACTTATTAAAGAACTTTGCTCGCAAGAATAAGCAACTTTGCAATTTATCAGTTCATCCTCGCTTCCAAAGTTTTTATAGTGTTATAAATTTGATCACCCTTTACTGCCCATTTTAAAGTTTCATCAGCCCATTTTTTAAAATTTGGTTTATCTTTTTTTTCTGAAAAAGAATAAGCCATATTATAAGCCATTTCTGCTTTATAAGAGTTTGCTTTTGTGTGAGAAATTCCTTTTTGTGCGGCTTCTGCAGCAGCATCCAGGTTGTTCAACTGTAAATGTGCATAAGATAGCTCTTTGTATAAATACCAATATTCCGGAGTGAGTTTGATGGCCTTATTTATTACTGGAATTGCTTTTTCAAATTGATTCAAAGCATTATAAGCAAATGCCAGTTCAACAGCCATGTCTTTATAATCAGGTGCCAATTTATAACCCGGTTCCAGGTAGGTCAATGCTTTTTCACTCATTCCAAAATCGTTGTAATAAAATCCCCAGCGTTGTAGTCGTGAGGGAGCATTTGTATCGTTCTTATAAAATTTCAACCAATCTGGTGGATCCTGAATGGCTAATTCCTCAAATCGTGTTGGAGGGATAAACGCAACTAAAGTATTATCGGGTTTCAGCCTTACTTTAAATATTCCTTTTACAGAATCTATAATGGGTTGTGCTAAATATCTTCCATTTTTGTCTATGGTAAACTTGCCCTGATAATGCAAAGTAAGACCTGCAGCAGCATCCAAATAAATAAATCCATAAGCAAAACTGCTGTCTTTAGATTTTGGGAAAGCCACCCATCGGTCTTCACTTTCTACAAACCGGTTTTTAAAAACCAGATCGGACTGTGCACTTACAACGTTTAATGCAAGTAAAAATATTGCTACAGTAAATGAACTTTTCATTATCTGTTTTAATAATTAATTTTTACAATAAATTTTTCCTGATCAGATACATTCAATAATGAAGCGCCGGCATTGGAAATTCTAATTCCATAACCTTCATTTTGCCTGATGCCAGCCATTTCACCTAAGACTTTCGCATATATAGCATTATTGTTTGAGGGATTAGTAATCTTTACAATGGTGCCAGGAGTTACATCATCTATCAGCAAATAATATTTTCCGTCTTCCCAGCCACTGGTAGTTTTGAAAATACCTGAAGTAACTGTTTGATCCGTTGTAACAGGTATCACTTTTACTTGCTTCTCAAAATCATTTTTAAAATATCCATTTCCTGATACAACAACTGATTGTTGTATGGGTTGTGGAACAGGCTCGGTTTTTTTCTCTGCTATTTTCTCTGTTTTTTCTTCTGCCTTTTTTTCTGCTTCGGCCTCTTTCTTTTCTGCTTCTTTATCTTTTTTTGTTATATCCTGACCTTCCACAACAGCTATTTCCGCAACGTCCTGCACTTGTTTGGGTTTGATGGTAACTGATGGAAGTTCTTTACTCTTAATAAAACCTATAACCAATTTCTCATTCTTTTTTACTGATTCGCCGGATAGGTTGTTCCATTGTATTAGGGTAGCAACAGCCACTCCCCCGTTTTTCTTACTGATGTTGCTCAATTTTTCATTATCACCGGAGATATAATAAACGGGTGTACCACTGTTCCCCTTTTGAGTAAAATTGTTTTCTGATAGCGGTATGCTGATTTTTTGATCAATCTTCAAACCTTTGTTGATGTCCAGTTTATTAAATGAAGCAAGCGCAGCCGGGGCAACATTGTACTTTTTGCCAATGGCATAAAAACTTTCGCCTTTTACTACTTTATGCTCCAGATAAAGTCCTTTGTCGCTATTATGAATTTGGAAATTTGTTTTTTGACCAAATAAGGAAACTGCAACCACGCAGGTCATGATGCCCGCAAGCAAATATTTTTTCATAAAAAAGATTTATACAGTGCAAAGATGCAAAAAAATGCCCAACCTCACTCCTTCTCTTTAAATATTCGCAGTTCTTTTGGATAATAATTATTGATTCTGTTTTGCAAAATATTCATCCAACCTATTGAAAAACCCGAATATGTAGCCAATACCCAGCCTTTTTCTGATGTGTTTAATATGAAATCTTTTTTTTGCAGATATGCAATTGCCTGCTCTTTACTGAGTGATACTTTTTTGACAGTTGTTGAAATCAAGTTGCTTAATGCCAATGCATGTGCCGGAATAAATTTATCTCGTAGTAATTCTCCTGCTAATACACCTGAATAAATTACACGTAAATTTTGAAGTACATAATTCATTTCTTCAAACAATGCTGATGGCCATGCATATACAGTTTGCTGATTTTTTATAATGCAGCTATTTTCTGTTTTTGCCCAGTCATTTACAAGCTCTTGTTCCTGTTTAGAAGTTTTTGAAACAACGTTTTTATTTTTTTTGTAAATACCACTATCTCCATCCTGCTTGCGAATAGCAGCCACAAAAAACCCTTCTCCTTTTACAAGATGCGGCCAGAATCGATAACCACCATCGCTTTCAACGATCTGCCATTCATCGGGGATTGATAACGATAAACTTGAAGCATTAAAATTATTCTTTAACCAATTTACCATTGCTTCATTTTCTTCAGTTGAAAAAGAGCAAGTTGAATATATTAAAATCCCGTTTTTCTTTAATGCCGGCCACACATCATTCAGAATACGTTGCTGTCTAAATGAACAGTGGGTTACATTCTTTTCACTCCATTCATTGATAGCATCAGCATCACGGCGGAACAACCCACTACCACTACAAGGAGCATCTACCACCACCACATCAAAATAATTTTCAAGTTTTAAAAAATCTTGAGGATCGTTTTGGGTTACAATTACATTTTCGCATCCCCATTTGATGATATTGTCTTTCAAAATACCAGCCCTGCTTTTTATCACTTCATTACTTACCAGCAAACTGTCTTTTGAAATTAGCGACTGTATATGTGTTGACTTACCACCCGGTGCAGCACAAAGGTCCAGTACTTTTATTGTTTTAGATAAATCTATTTGTTGTTTAAAAACCTGTTCTATAAACATGGATGATGCTTCCTGTACATAGTAGCATCCTGCATGAAACAAAGGATCGAAAGTGAATGAAGGTCTTTGTGATAAATATTGCCCCGCTTCAGCCCAGGGAATAGCAGATGACAGATCCGGAAAAGGTGCTATTGATTTGAATGGATTAATCCGTATTGAAGTTACCTGCTCGCCAGATTGATGTACCTGCAAAAAAGGGGCTTCTTGAAACCCTTTTGCATTTTTTAAGGCATTTAATAATGTTAATGGGAACTGCAACAGTTTACATTTTTTTTACAAAGAACAGTAATAATTACTGTGTTGTAAAACAAGTTATAAATTTTTGATTTCACCAATCAAATCCTGCAAAACTTTTTTTGCATCGCCAAAGAGCATGGATGATTTGGGGCGAAAGAATAAATCATTTTCAATACCTGCATAGCCGGGTTTCATACTTCGCTTATTGATGATGCAATGCTTGGCAAGCTCTACATCCAATATCGGCATGCCATAAATGGGTGAAGCAGGATCCGTTTTGGCAGCAGGATTTACCACATCATTTGCTCCCAATACCAGAACAACATCGGTTGTAGAAAATTCTTCATTGGCCTGCTCCATCTCCAGCAGTTTATCATAGCTCACATCAGCCTCTGCCAGCAATACATTCATGTGGCCCGGCATACGGCCCGCTACAGGATGAATGGCATATTTTACCTTCACTCCTTTTTCAGTCAATAATTTTTCCAGATCATGACAAGCATGCTGCGCCTGTGCTACCGCCAGGCCATAACCCGGTACAATCATTACTTTATTAGCATAGCTCATTACCACAGCGGCATCACTTAAAGAAATTTCTTTATATGCGCCCTGTTGTTTTGCAACTCCACCTACTGTGGCTCCACTGCCACCACCAAATGAACCTATCAATACATTTTTTAGTGAACGGTTCATCGCCTTGCACATTAAAATAGTGAGCAAGGTACCTGCTGCACCTACCAGAATACCACCGGTAAGCATTACTTTATTGTCGTACAAAAATCCGCCACAGGCTGCGGCTACTCCGGTAAAAGAGTTTAGTAATGAAATTACCACCGGCATATCGGCACCACCAATGGGCATTACAAAGAAAATACCGTAGAGAATAGCTAAAATAAAAATGGTATAGAAAATCAAAGTTGCATTAGCGGGCATCCAGCCAATTAAATAAACAGCCAGCACCACTGAAACAAAAAGCAATAATAAATTAAACAGATGCTGCCCTTTAAAAGAATAATCTTTAATCTTTCCATTCAACTTGCCCCAGGCTATCATACTGCCTGCAAAAGAAACAGAGCCGATGATTAACCCCAAAACAATAATCAGCACATGACCTGTGTATGAAGCAGGCATAGATTCATAATGTTTTCCAGGGCCAAACATTTCCATAAAATGATCAAATTCTACAATGCTTATTAATGCTGCGCAAGCACCACCCATTCCGTTGAACATACTCACCATTTCCGGCATAGCGGTCATCTTTACTTTTTTTGCTGCCAGAGTACCCATGATGGCGCCAACGGCAATACCGCCAAAAATCCAACCGTAATTACCCAATTTATTTCCGGCATCATCACGATACAAAAAAATGGTGCCTAAAATTGCAATACCCATTCCTGCCGCCGCCAACAAGTTACCGTTGCGTGCCTTAGCCGGATTGGACAACATTTTTAAACCCACAATAAATGTAATGGCGCCAATAAGATAACAAACTGTCAATATGTTTAATTCCATCATGCTTCGCTTATTTTCCTTACTTCAATTTTTTATGCCTTATCAGTTTTCTGATTTGCTTTTTTCTTTTTAAACATTTCCAGCATTCTGTCGGTAACTACAAATCCACCTACCACATTCAACGTACCCAGTATCACTGCCAGAAAACCAAGAATCAGTGCCAGATAATTATCTGTTTCGGCTTTTCCCATTACAATAATGGCTCCTATGATAACCACACCGTGTATGGCATTAGCACCACTCATCAAAGGTGTATGCAATACACTGGGCACCCTGCCTATCACTTCAATGCCTACAAAAATCATCAGCACAACGATGTAAATCATTTCCTGATGAGTGGTAATCCAATTTAAAAAGCTATTCATTTAGTTTATTTTAATCTTTCGTGTACGATGGCTCCATTGTGAGTAATACAGGCACCATTTACCAGCTCGTCATCCCAATTCAAATGCAGTGTACTTTCTTTTGTAATCAACAATTGTAAAAAATTCAACACATTCTTCCCATACAACTTACTGGCATCCGATGGCATAGTAGACTGCAATGAGGAATTGCCCACAATGCTTACACCATATTGACAAACCGTTTCATTGTTTTTCGTAAAAGGTGTATTGCCACCGGTTGCAGCGGCAAGGTCAATAATCACTGACCCGTTTCTCATCGATTGCAACATTGCATCGGTAATCAGTATGGGTGCTTTTATGCCGGGTATCTGAGCGGTTGTAATAATAATATCTGATTTTGCCACACTCTCGGCTATTCTTTCCTGTTGCTTTTGTTTATATTCCTCAGTTTGTTCAACTGCATACCCGCCAGATTTACTGGCATCAGCTGCTCCTGCTACTTCAATAAATTTTGCACCCAGACTTTGTACTTCTTCCTTTACAGCGGGTCTTGTATCAAAAACTTCTACTACAGCACCCAGTCTTCTGGCGGTAGCAATAGCCTGAAGACCTGCAACACCGGCACCTAATATCAAAATTTTTGCAGGAGCAATGCTGCCTGCAGCAGTCATAAACATAGGAAAATAGCGGCCATAAACATTTGCAGCAGTCAATACAGCTTTATAGCCTGCAATATTTGCCTGCGAACTTAGTACATCCATTGCCTGTGCACGGGTAGTGCGGGGCAACATATCCAATGAGAAACTGGTAATGCCGGCAGCAGCCCATTGCTTCATCATTTCCATTTGAAACAATGGTTGATAAACGCCAATCAAAATTTTGCCCGAAAGTTTAGCAACTTCATCCTGCAAAAAAGGGTGAATACCAAGAAGTATGTCAGCACTGTTAAAAATTTCATTTCTGTCTTTGATTTGGGCACCAGCTTTTTCATAATCTGCATTGCTGCAGAATGCTTTTTCTCCGGCACTGGGTTCAACAAAAACAGTTATTGATTTTTTGGTAAGCATCGCCACAACTTCAGCAAGAAGGGAGACTCTAGTTTCATGGGCGGGTTCTTTAAGAATGCCAATAGTCATAGTAAATCCTGAGTTATTCTCAGGTTGATTTTATAAAGCGGTGAAGATATTGAATTTTGGGAAAGTGACCATTTGCGTGGAAATGATTTAATTCAGGCAAACGGATGATGTTGTTAGCCGCTATTTCGGGTAAAATAAAATTATGTAGGTGGCTAAAACATTAGACAAGAAGAACAAAAAAACTGAATATTTTTTGTAGCCGGCTTCATATCGCTTATCACTCCCCATAGTATTGTGGGGATTGCGTCGCACACTTGTACTGAAACAATGCTATTGAGCTTTGATTACGAGAATAAAGTCTATCTGGTTGATTTGAAAAAAATCAGCGGGTATATTACTATGCTTACACAAAGAACTAATTAAAATCTAATAACAAACTCCTGCCGCTCTTTAAACTCCTCTTTGAAAAACACAAAACCCAAAAAAAATAAATCGATACTGCATTTTACCGATGGGTGCGATTTTATGGTGTGCCAGGCTGCTTCCATTTCAGCACTCCAGTGTATGTCATCAAAAATAAGTATAGAACCCGGGTGTGTTTTTTTTAGCATCAGGTTGAAATAATTTTCTGTTGGCTGCTGCCGGTGATTGCCATCAATAAAAGCAAGATCCAGTTTGTCAAGTTTATTCAAAACTATGGGCAGGGTATCATCAAAATTTCCAGTTACTGATTCAATATTTTTTAATCCAAGATTATCAAAATTTTGCAGTGCCACACCCGCTATTGCGGCTGCACCCTCCAGCGTTTTCAGTTGAGATGCTGTTTGAGCCAATGAAAGATAAGAACTGGTAATACCCAGCGATGTACCTAATTCTATAATCGTTTGCGGCTGGTATTTTTTTACCGTTCTAAATAATAGTTGCCCCCATTTAGTGGGTTTGGCAGCATGTCTGGCAATGGATGCAATGCTTCGTTTATTTGTTTTAGCCATTGCAGAACCGGCACCAAAATCTTCCACTATTACCTCCCGGTTATCAGCCTTCATTTTCAGGCGCAGCGTTTCTACTTTTTCATATTCGGGATATAGATGACGATCGTTTAATAATTGTGTTATAAAGTCAAATACAAAGGGAGAATGAATGCCATGCCCTTTGCCATTGGATGCAGTGGCATAATATTTTAGATATTTTAAAGCAAGTTTAAAGGGACTGTACATCTTATGTTTGAAATGATGTGTATTAAAGAAAAATTATCGATCCCAAATTTGAAAAGAATAATTGAAAGGATTTTTTTCATCAGCTTCAAAATTTTGCTGACTTATCAAACGCCATTGCTCCCGCAGCAGCACAGGGAAGAAAGTATCTGCTTCAGGCTCCGCTTCTACTCTTGTGAGGTAGATACGTTTGGCTTTATCAAATAAGGTTTTATAAATTTCGCCACCACCTATCACCATTATTTCATTTACATCGGCCTGCTGTGCTACGAAAAATGCATCTTCAATGCTCTGCACGCCAATGGCACCGTTGGCTTTCCATCCGGTCTGCCGGGTGATTACAATATTTTTTCTGCCAGTCAGCGGTTTGCCCAATGATTCAAATGTTTTGCGCCCCATTACCACCGGCATGCCCCAGGTTATATTTTTAAAATGCTTCATATCGGCCGGCAGATGCCAGGGCATTTTACCATCCTTGCCTATTGCATTATTGGAGGCGGCAGCTACAACAAGTGAAATGTTCATGTTAAAAAATTAGTTTTATCTGTTTTTGTCAAGCAATTACAAATCAAAAAAAACATTAAACAGCTACCGGCGCTTTTATTGCCGGATGTGATTGATAGTTTTCCAAATGAAAATCTTCATATGTAAAACTGAAAATATCTTTTACTTCAGGGTTTATTTTCATCACCGGCAATGGAAAGGGCGTGCGGCTTAATTGCAGATTTACCTGCTCTAAATGATTGCTGTAAATATGCACATCGCCAAATGTGTGTACAAACTCACCAGGATTCAGATTACAAACCTGCGCCATCATCATCGTGAGTAATGCATAGGAAGCAATATTGAATGGTACTCCCAAAAAAACATCGGCACTGCGTTGATACAACTGACAGCTAAGTTTGCCATCGGCTACATAAAACTGAAACATATTATGACAGGGCATCAATGCCATTTCCGACAGTTCGCCCACATTCCAGGCGCTTACGATCATGCGTCTGCTATCGGGATTATTTTTTATTTGAGTAATTACATCGCTTATCTGGTCTATCAGTTTTCCATCTTTTGTTTCCCAGCTACGCCACTGCTTGCCATACACCGGTCCCAAATCTCCATTGGCATCTGCCCATTCGTCCCAAATTTTTACACTATTTTCTTTGAGGTAAGCAATATTTGTTTCGCCCTTTAGAAACCAAAGCAATTCGTAAATAATACTTTTTAAATGCACTTTTTTGGTAGTTACCAATGGGAAACCTTTTTGCAAATCAAAATGCATTTGGTAGCCAAAAACGCTTTGAGTACCTGTGCCGGTACGGTCGGTTTTTTGATTTCCGGTTTCAAGTATATGTTTCAATAAATTGAGGTATGCCTGCATTGCCGCAAGTTAGTGAAAAGGTGTAAGCACAAAATGTTGAAGAAAAGTAGTGTGGGGAAGCTGTTAGCTTTTTTTAGATTTTCTTCTATCCAGTTCCTTTTCTATAAGCATCAACTCCCGGTTGGTTTGTCCTTTTACTGATGTATTTTCTTCGGCACGGCGCATCAGGTATTTAATTACATCTTTGATGGGGCCAAAGGGCAGGTATTTGCTCACGCTGCATCCTGCATGTGCCAGGTTGAAGGTGATATTATCGCTCATTCCATAGAGTTGGCTCCAGTGTATATGAGGATGATTGAGTGGCAGTCCTTTTTCTTGTAAAAGTTTTACCGCCAGCATATTGCTGTTTTCGTTGTGTGATGCTACTACAATGGCGATGCGGTCAATATGATCTATGCAAAACTTAAGGCTTTCGTCATAGTCGCGGTCGGTGCATGCTTTATCGGGCATAATGGGTGAAGGATAACCTTTTTCGGCGGCACGTTTTCTTTCTTTTTCCATATAGGCGCCTCTTACCATTTTGGCTCCCAGTATAAAATTGCGTTCAACCGCTGCTTCATACGAGTCTTTTAAGAATTGTTGTCTGTCGGTACGGTAATGTTGTGTGGTATTATAAACAATGGCTCTTTCTTTATTAAACTGATCCATCATCAAGATGGTTAATGCATCAAGTGGATCGGTAATCCAGGTTTCTTCAGCATCTATTGATACACCTATTTTGTTTTTAGCAGCGGCATCGCATACCCGCATCACTCGATAGCGAACGCGGTGCCATTCTTCTTTTTCATCATGCGATAAATTTTCAATGGCAGTAAGAAAGCGCTTCATTAATGTGCCCGATTCTTTTTGCATCAGCTCATTCAGCCTTTCTAAAAGTGCAAACCGGGCAAAGCCGGTTATCTTTACTCCTATAAATGGAATATTGGATTGAGAAGCAGCATAGTTGATTACGCTAATAAAAACTTCACAGGCGTTATCAAAATTTTCTTCTCCCTCCTTCCCTTCTACGCCATAGTCCAGAATAATTTTTACGTTGTACTTATCTAACACTTGGGCCACCGGAGCTATTTGTTCCAATGATTCGCCACCTACAAACTGTTTAAAAATGGTTTTACGTATCAATCCTTTTACCGGCAGGCCAACATTCAACGACCAGGGTGCCAGTTTTACACCGGCTTTTACGATCCAGGGTTTCGACATAAGAGAAAAAAGCCACTTAGCTTTTTTAAGTTCTTCGTCTGTTTTGTATTGAAAGGCAAACTCGGTATTGTCGAATGAAATAGGTGCGGGAGAAGCGTCCATAAAGTCAATTAGTTTTAAAAAGAGAGACAAATTTAGTCCTTTCGGTTTTTATGAACAATGTTTAGAAACAGCCCTTGATTTTAAATACCTTTGCCAAAATTTTTTGTAATGATAACCCGAAAACCATCTGATAGTCTGACGATCATGACGGAGATTGTACTCCCCAACGATACAAATACTTTTAATAATCTGATGGGAGGCCGATTGATGTACTGGATGGATATTGCTGCTGCCATAGCTGCACAAAAACATTGCAATGCCCCTGTGGTTACCGCATCGGTTGATAATATTTCATTTGAAAATCCAATAAAGCTGGGCAACGCTGTACGTATTGAAGCAAAATGTACCCGTGCTTTTAATACTTCTATGGAAGTACATTTGAAAGTATGGGGTGAAGATTATACACAGCAATACAAATACAAAAGCAACGAAGCCTATTATACCTTTGTAGCGCTCGACCCCACCGGAAAACCAAGACAGGTGCCACAGCTGTTACCTGAAACAGATGAAGAGCAAAAATTATTTGATGGTGCATTAAGACGCCGGCAATTGCGATTGATACTGGGTGGCAAATTAAAGCCTGCTGATGCTACCGAGTTAAAGGCTTTGTTTGTGAAGGATTAAAGATCTTCAATTCCAATATTTATTTTTTTTGCAATTGTTGGTGTTCAGCAAGAAACAACACGCCGCTGTTGTGTCTTGCGTGTAGGCATAGTGCACCGGCAAGAGACCAACAGCAGGAGTATGATGGAGTACATGCATAGGAATATCCCGTAAAAGCTGAATAGTGTAAATTTTCGGAAGAATATAAATATTCATCGGCTTTGTTTTATGAAACAGGGATTGATTATTGGGGCTTTCTGACACATGATAAGGATTGTGGCTACTAAATTTGTTTGTTGGTGATTTTGCAAAGCACAAGCCTGCACGCAATACCAACAAAGGCAGTTCGCAGGTAGCGTAAGACCAACAAGTGTAAAATAAAAGTTTGAAGAATTAATTTTTATTGACGAGAGCAATTATATCTTTTGCTTTTTTAAGTTTAAGACATGAAGTTGGTTCATATCAAGCTATTATTGCATCACAACCGGGAATGTATCGGAATTTATTTTGAACATGACTCAGCATTAAACAATATCTTTCGTAAGGAAGCAATTGCTAAATGGAGCCGAACACATAAATGCTGGTGGATGCCATTGACAAAAGAAAATTACAATTAACTGCTTTCTGTACTAAAGCCTGAGGTGAAGATCGAAAACGCTGCGCTGCGTCAATATCTTACCAATAAAAAATGAAAAATATAACCGGCAATTGCCGGATGTTACTAAAATCCAAACAACCATTTATAAAACCGCCGGAATTTCATCTATAAATGCACATGTGCTGCCCGCTATGGAGCAGCGGCTGAAGCTAAAAGATATAGACAGCCAGTGGATGCAAATTTTAATAAGCAGAGCCAAGGGGAAAAAAGACAGGTATGTAAACCTGAGCCCGGTGCTACTGGATATATTGAGAAACTATATTAAAGGCAGCAAACCAAGGCCAACTGAATACTTATTTGAATCTAACCAGACGAATACGGCTTACCCGGTGCGTACAATACAGCAGATTTTTTCGAATGCAAAGGATAAGGCAGGCATAAAGAAAGATGTGGGCATACACAGCCTGCGACACAGCTTTGCCACCCACCTGCTGGAAAAGGGGACAGATATAAGGTACATAAAAGACCTGCTTGGTCATTTTGATATACGAACAACGGAGAGGTACCTGCATGTAAGCAAAAAGCAGTTAGTAAACATAGTAAGCCCCTTTGATGATTTATGGAAAAAGGAGGCAATAGACTGGTAGCAGGTGAAAG
>JBAOIB010000008.1:0-108086 GCA_037045195.1 Chitinophagaceae bacterium | reverse complement strand
GCTGACGAACATATCCTCATCTTTTTATCGCTATCAGCAGTAGTTCCAGCCGACGTAATTCTATTTAGCTTTTTGTTGTTAACTTCATCATCAGTTTTTCAATCATCAGCGGTACCGGGCTGGACGTTCAATGAATACCAGCACAGCAGCAAGCCCTGTCCGTTGTAGGCAATTTTTGCAGACCATTTACACCAAGACAACCAATCAACAATAAAATTAAGAATGATTACTGGACAAGACATAATTGAGTTAGGGTTTAAACCAAACAAGTGGTTTAAAGAAGTAATTGCATACGCAAACGAAAACAATTTGAGTGGCGACAGTTTAAAAACTTACATTGAAAGTGTAAGACCAAAATACATTGAGCCATTTTCAGAACCAATTCATTTTTATAAGAACATAAAAGCGGAAAATGATGAAGAAGCGGAAAATGTAAAAATGGTAATTGACACAATGCAAGGACTAATGAAAACGCCTACTTTAGTTGGCGGTGCAGTTATGCCAGACGCTTGTCCAACTGGAGAAGGACAAATTCCTGTTGGTGGAATTGTAATTGCAAAAAATGCTATTCATCCTTCAATGCACAGTGCAGATATTTGTTGCTCTGTAATGATGACTAATTTTGGTAACGTTTCGCCAAAGACAGTTTTGGATATGGCTCATTCAGTTACTCATTTTGGTGGGGGTGGCAGAGATGAATTTTCAACTCTTCCAACGGAATTTGAGGAAAAGATTATGCAGAACAAATTTTTAAATTCAGAACGAAGCGTAAGTTTTGCAAAATCACATTTAGGGACACAAGGCGATGGAAACCATTTTTTATTCGTAGGTATTTCCAAAAAGACAGGAGAAACAATGATGGTTACACATCACGGCAGTCGTGGCTTTGGTGCAAACCTTTATACACAGGGAACAAAAATTGCAGAATATTTTAGAAAAGAAATTTCACCAAAGACATCTGAAAAAAATGCTTGGATACCTTTTGATACAGACGAAGGAAAATCTTATTGGGAAGCCTTGCAATTAGTTAGGGAATGGACAAAACTTAACCATACAACTATTCATGACGCAACTTCTCAAGAGCTAAATATTGAACCATTTGACAGATTTTGGAATGAGCATAATTTTGTGTTTAGAGAAGAGGATTTGTTTTTTCATGCCAAAGGCGCAACCCCATTAGACGATAAATTTGTGCCAGACAGTAAAGACGGTTTGCGATTAGTTCCTTTGAATATGAGCCAACCAGTTTTAATTGTGAAAGGAAATACCACAGACAATAATTTAGGTTTTGCACCTCACGGAGCAGGCAGAAATATTAGTCGTGGAAGACACAAGAAAAACAATTCACATAAAACAATTGAGCAATTGTTTAAAGAAGAAACAGAAGGCTTTGACATTCGTTTCTTCTCAAACCATATTGACATTTCTGAATTGCCAAGTGCATACAAAAATGCTGAAATGGTTAAACGACAAATGAAAGAGTTTGGACTTGGTGAAGTGTTAGACGAAATTCTACCTTATGGTTGCATTATGGCAGGGGATTGGGAAATTGACGCACCTTGGAAAGTGAAAGCAAGGGAAAAGTATAAACTGAAACAAGAAAACAAAATAAGCGAAGAATAAAACTGCCTACAACATGGGGTTTTGTACAAGTGTGGCTGGACGTTGTAAGCATCAGCAGCAGTTCGCTGTTGGGCTGCGGTTCCGGGCTGGATTGCTATGGACTAAAAAAATTTATTTTCAGTTTTTTTTAAGCAGCTTTAACCGAGTAATCCACATAAGGTGTTTGTTTATTCACAACAGCAACAACTCTTAACACCAGTTTATTTCTTATTGCATTTAATGCGCTCATTCCGTTTTTACCTTCTGTTTTTTTTCGGTTAAAATAATTGCTGAATTCAGGGTAGTATTTAATCGCTGTAAGCGCACAGAGGTGCAGCATTTTCTTTAGATCCTTATTCGCCATTTTATGCACCCTGTTTTTACCTTTTATGCTGATACCGCTGCTGTGTTCAAATGGCACTACACCTGCATAACTTGCCAGTTGTTTGCCGCTTATTTTTGAAGCAAAATTATTAGTGCAACAAATGATATATACTGCCGTAAGATGGCCAATGCCTGGCACTGATTTTATCAACTCATAATTAGTATAAATGGCGGCATCTTCTTTTATCATTTTAGTGATACATTCTTCTATCTTCAGAATCGACTTTTTTAATCCTTCTATAGCAGCTTTGTGCACTCTCTCAAGTACCAGCAACAATTGTTTATCCTCTGTACATTGTATTTCTTTCAGATAATTTTTTGTGCTGTGCAACTGTGCCACCAGGCGGCTGCGGCTGGTCATTAAATCTTTCAACTTCATAAATACAGGATTGAGTGCAGGCGTGGCTTTCAGCTCATCTGCCTGTTTGCAGCAATAGAGGCACAGCCTTTTAGAATCTATCGCATCGCTCTTGCCTCTGGTAATGCCCAGGCTCCACTTAATATGTGCCGCATTGCCTATATGCAATTGCAAATTGTGTGTGCTGCAAAAACTCCAGAGAAGCCGATGATAGACCCCTGTATTTTCTATCACCAGCAATGTGTTGTTATCAAAGGAAACCCGCTGTGCTGTTAGCCATTTTTTAAACAGTTTTAGACCCGGTGCAGTGTTGTCAAAACGCAGCGTAAGCATAGGTTGTTTTACGTGGTTGAGTTCTGTGAGAAGCGATACATCAAACCAGGGTTTGGATACATCAATGCCGAGATAATTTTTCTTAGAAATCTTCATTTTTTATAATTTTAATTTTACTAAATAATCTAACCATTTTTGCCCCATCGTCTTAGTCCTTAATAATGGGTATAAAAACCCTAATTGCTATATAGACACTAAGGGAAAAAAACCGGCAGCAGATTGTATCCAGCCATGGGTATTAAACCCTGACGTTGTATTAATGAGCTGCTGCCGGTGGTTAGGTTTATACACAATATAAATGTGAATTGTAAAAGAAAAAAAGAAGCAAAAAAAGAAAAGTAGTAATAGTATTAATATTTGAATAAATTTGAAAACAAAGCTAAAGGACATTGGAGTAATCAGCAGCGGTAATTCTGCTGTACTGCGGTTCGGGGCTTGACGAATAAAGCCCAGCTTTAGTTCTTAATATTTAACTTTATCAAAAAACCAGGCAGCGGTTCCGTCGGACGGATTTCAAATATCCCACCATCGGCAATACCTGTTCGTAATAGGCCACCTGCATTTCGGCAACCTTCAGTTCAATCAGTCTTTTCTTATTCATAATTTTCTTTTGGTGCGACTCAAGTTGTGTACACAGATTTTGAGGCGGCATTTAATAAGACAGATTATTTGAAAGCGCTTTCCTGCATTGTAAGTTTTCTTGTGCGACAGAAGCGTAATGGCCGCATTGAGTGACTCCGAAAATTTGTGCGGCGTAGCGCCCTGATTGAGCGACAGGATATGCACGGCCACAGCCAGGCGACAGTAACTCCGATGTCGTACACAGGTTTTAATAGTCGTTTCAGCAGATGGATTATTTAAAAATGTTTTACTGCTTTCATAGTTTACCTTGTGTGACAGAAGCGTAACGGCCGTATTGAGTTACTCCAATGATGCTGCGGCGTAGTGCCCTGATTGAGCTACAGAATATGCACGGCCACAGCCGGGCGACAGTAACTCCGATGTCGTTCACAGGTTTTATAGAGCAAAGAAGTCAGACAGATAATTCAAGGAAGGCTTTACGGTTTTAATGTTGTTGCAAATGGACAGGGCTGCGGATGGAAGTTTTATTACTGTCCATTATTCTAAAGTACAAATATTGTTTACAGGGTAGTAAATGTATAAGAACATACCGGCGGCCTATTACATGGGGTTTGCTGCTATGCTGGCTGACGAATATAAACTCATCGTCCCGTTCGCTTATCATCTTCAGTCCCGGCTTGACTTTTACTATTGAGCTTTTGTACATATCTTCATCTTCGGTTCGCGGCTGCGCATTTGTTCCGGGCTGAAGAATCACGGAATACCAGCACAGACAGCAAGCCCTACCGTTACCGGCAACCCTATCGCAAATTTCCTTAAATTCATGGCAGGACAGAAAGCGACATTTTAATTCATTAGCACCGGTTCCATATAGCAGTCTAAAAATTCTTCTGTGACACCTTTTAATTTTCTCTTTTGACACAACGCATAAAGTTCTTCAACTGCAGAGTAAGAGAAAAAGCGAGTGTTTAAATCGTGGAATTGTGGTTTGTTAGCTTCTTTAATTACTTTATCTCTATCCTCATCCGGTGCGACAATTACATAACGAGTTGGGAACGGTGGAAATTTATCTTTAAAGTTTTTCATCCTTGACAGTCCACTTGTAACACCAGTTGAATGTTCTACTTCCATAACCGCAGGCATCAACTTTCCGTTTTTAAACCAAATGCAATCAATTAGCAAGGCGGCTCTAATTGCGTCATCATAAGCAGACATTAATTTTTCATCTTTGAGCGACACAATTATTCCATCAAATTCACCGAGCTTTTTATTTTGGTACAAAATGCCTTTGTCATTTTGAGCAATCCAAGTTCTAAAACTTAATTGACGACCAATGAAATATAAAGCAACTTGTATTTGTGCATGGCGGCGTTGAATATTAATATCTAAGTCCGTTGACTTTGCATCGGAAGGAACTACCAACGCATCATAAAAGGCTTCAAGTGTTGGAACTTCTGAAATTACAATTTCAGTTTTCGTTTCTTTTACTATCCCTTTTTTGTGCAGTTCATCCGGTGTCCACATTAAATGTTTATGACCACGTTTTACTGTTGGGTTTCCGCCAGTTGTTTCAATACGACCGGGATAACAAAATTGAAATTGCGGAGTATGTGCAAGCAATGCTTCAAGGACACTCCTTGTATTATAGCTTCCACCTAAAACCCTATCAAAATTTATTGGATGGTTCGGACTAAAGGCATTTGCAATTCTCCAAATTAATTCGGATGAAATTGGTTCTACTTTTTTATCCTTTGGACTTTCACCTTTTGCAGTATCCCATCTTTTAATTCTTATTGGACCTTCGGGCATTTCCACTTCAACGATTTGAATAAGTCCCTTATTTTTCGGGTTCAAATAATTATAGGTTGCTGTCTTGTCTAACTGATTAATGAACGCTACTATATTGCTTGCTGTTAATTTGTTCATATGAAACTTTCAGGTCTTTAATCGGGTTGTCGTAAATAAAATTTGTAATGGTTTTTGCAAGTCCATGAGCAGCCATATAAGGAACGCCGTTCCCTATCGTTTTAAACATATCAGTAAGTGTAGTGCTTTGTGGAATTATAAAATCTTTTGGCAAAGATTGTATTGCTAATGCTTCCGCTGCCGAAATTCTTCTTGCTTTATAAGGGTGCAAATGGACTTCATTATTACCATAAGCAGCAGTTGGCGAATATCTCCATCTGTGCAGACGTTTGTAGGACTTTTTCAAATCATCCCCTTCATTAATTACTTTAAACTTTTCCAAACCAGCACGAGGCGTAAAATAATTTTCAGCATTCGGGTGTTTTTCAACATTGTTTTTCTTAAACCAATGCTCAACGGTTAATTCAATCGGCAGACCTTTGGGTTTTGGTTTACTTGAAAATTCTTTAAATTTTTCTAAGCCAGGCCAATTCAACGCAAAAATATCATCAGCTTTATAAAGTGTATTGCTTTCCCAATTAAAATTTTTTATAATCGGCGACCCGTTCAATTTAAAACCAAAATCGCCTAAAACACTTCTTTGAAAACCAATCAAAATAATTCTATCTCTATCTTGTGGTGCTCCAAATTCAATTGCGTTAATGAGTTTTTCAGTAATGTAGTAACCTGCATTAATCAGCTTGACTTTCATTGCTTCAAAGAACTCTCTATGTTTTGTAGTCCTGTATAATCCTTTGACATTTTCAAATAAAAAGAAATCAGGCTTATTGCGACAGATTAATTCAATGTAAGTTCCAGACAGTTTTCCATTTTCTCCGTTTTGACCTTTGTTTTTTCCTGCAACAGAAAAATCAGGACAAGGTGGACCACCAATGAAACCAATTATATCATTTTTTTTTCTTGCTTCTTTTAAATTTTCTGCTAACCACAATGAATTTAGGTTAGTTAAATTTTCTGTTATATCAGCAACTTGATAACCAAAACGAGGCGTTTCAATTTTAAGTTTTTTTCTTGACCCAATATAAATATCAGCAAACGCTTTGTGGTATTCGTTTACAAACAAAGTTTCATATTGACCGGTGGTTTCAAAACCTAAATCTAAAAAACCAGCACCAGCAAAAAATGAGAATATTCCTATTTTATTTTCCATTACGGTTCAAATTTAACTTGTTTTGACAAATTAGCTATTATTTTTAGTATATCCACATACATTTTTATAATAGTTTCGCAGTTTGACACATCACTTTTTGACGGCTCAAAGAAGGGCAGCCGGTAACATGGGGTTCCTATGTATATAGGCCTTAAAGAGTTTATATGGTAAATCTATTATTTTCTTTTGAAAGTAAGAGATGAATAGATTGAATATTTTTATTCACCCCTCACCTTCGCCAGATTTTTTTTGTCCATTTCAAAATTATTTTAACCTCCGCAACTACACAAGTTTTTTTTTGCTGTTGCAGCATCTTTTTATTATTCATTACCAGCATCCTATAAGTAGATCTCGCCTGCAGCGTGACTACAAGTCCCTGTGATTAAATAAATAATAGCTTTCCGCTCTTCCGGCGGAAAAAACAACCAGCTACAGTCTTGCGCAAAGTCAATACTTCGTCGTTTGATTATGTTACGATGACAACCCATGTTTTGTAGTCTGATTGCTGTTACTTAATTGTTTAGATAATGAATGTTTTAAAAAAATATTTTCTGCCTTTATTTTACTATAGATGTTTGATAGGGTTCACCACTCAACCACACATATCTTATCCGGCTTAAGAGTTTTCTGGCAACCTTTACGATGGCTGCTTTGCCATTCTTTCCCCTTTTTATTTGCTCACTGTAATAAAGGGCCAGTGCCGGGTCGGTGCGTTTGGCGGTCCAGGCACATTCTACCAGATCACTTCTGAGCTGCCGGTGTTTTCTTACCGTTATTCTCCCTTTCATTTCTTTTTCTCCACTACTGTGCTCCATGGGCATTAAGCCTATAAAACTGTTTAAATGATAAAAACTTTGGAACCTTTTCATATCACCAATTTCGGTAAGCAATGATGCCGCTGTAAGCGGCCCAATGCCAGTTACGCTTCTTAATAAATAATACAACCGGTTATACTTTTTACTCCGCATCAGTTTGCGGATAGTGTTACTGATGCTTAAGAGTTCTTTGCGCAGTAGTTCCAGTTCTTTAATGAGATAATCCAGGGTAACACGGTTACTTGGGTGAACAAATTTTAAATCATTCAGCCAATTAATAAAATTGCGGCTCCAGTTGGCATTGTCAAATGCTGCCGGAACGGTGGTGCCTGTATAATCTAAAAAGCCTTTCAACCTGTTTTTACAACGCACCAGATCCCGCCAGATTTTTTTGCGCTGGCGTACCAGGTGACGATCGGCTTCTTGTTCCTCCTGCGGAATGAAAACACCTTTGAGCAGGCCGGCACTTAATGATTGACCAATGCCCCTGGCATCCCGGTGATCGGTTTTATACACTTCATCTTTATGGGTGCTGGGAATATCGGCAGGATTGACGACCAGACATTCCACACGCATTTGACTAAATGCCCGTTGTATCCAGTAACCAAACTTGCCACATTCATAGGCACATACATATTGTGCATCAGGAAAACTGTGCTGCAGATAATGAAACAAAGCCTGAGGACTGGGTGGCAGATGAATGTTTCGGATGTATTGGTCGCCCAAATAAATGGAGGCGTTCCAACTGCGTTTGTGGATGTCTAATCCAACATAAACAATTTGATTTTCAAAATTTGCTTTAACTTTAGTCATGGCGTTTAGCGTTTTAAATTTGAAAGATTTATTTTGTAGCTCTTAAATTATTTAAGATACTACTAAACTCTAAACGCCTTTTTTTATAGCATAGGGGCTTGCCAAAATACGGGCGGACGGAAGTTATCTTCGGCTTTTTGTAATTCTATTGTGCTTCATATCGGGCAGACGAATATCTATTTAGCTTTTTGTCGTTATCTTCATCTTCATTTTTTCAATCAGCATTGGTACCGGGCGGACGGAATACTAATTCCCGTACTTCGGCAAGCCCTGTCCGTTAGCGGTCATTGTATAGTCCTGAAATAGGTTGACTCCAAAAATGTGGATAAGTCAACTTAAAACAGGACAAAAAAATGCGACGTAAAACAAGTCCCGATACTTCGGGAAGTAAAAAACAGAGCTCCAACCGGCGGGGAGCGCAGCAATTATTCTACACCGAAGCCTTTAAACAAAAAATCGTAAATGAGGTATTGAGCGGTAAACTCAATAAACGCCAGGCTTCGCTGATCTATGGCATTAAGGGTAATGCCACTATTCTTTACTGGATTAACCAGAGTCAGGGACTGAAAGGCTATGAAGCAAAAGCAAAATCTCCGGCTAACTTTGCCGAAATGAAAAAGAACATTCAGGACAAAAAACTGGAAGAAGAAAACAAAGAACTCAAAGAATTATTACGGGTGGCAGAGCTTCGTGCCGACCTATGGCAACATGCGATTGAAGTAGCCGAAAAAAAATTCAATATTGACATCCTAAAAAAGTATGGTGCCCAACAATCCACTCCTTCCAAAAGCAAAGGCCAAAAGGAAAAATAACGGAAATGTGCGGCGTATTTGGTCGCAGCAAACAGGCTTATTACAAGCAGCTGCATCATAAAGCCGATACCACTGTAAAGGAAGAAACGGTTGTTGGGCTTATTAAAAAGAAACGGGAAATATGGAAACGGGGAAGCGGCCGTAACCTGCATCAATGCCTGTTGCCCGAACTGAAACAACATGGCATTAAAATAGGTAGAGACAAGTTTTTTGAGGTGCTCAGGAACAACCAACTGCTCATCAAATCAAAACGATGCAGAACGAAAACCACTTGTAGTTATCATCATTTCAACCGTTATAAAAATTTAATAGAAACCGCCATACCACAGCGTTGCAATGAAATTTGGGTGGCAGACATTACTTACCTGTGGCTGAAACCGCAGGATAAATTTTGCTATCTCAGCATCATTACAGACCTGTACTCCCGAAAAATTGTAGGCCATTGTGTGCATGAAACTTTAAGTGTAAAAGGTTGCATTGAAGCCCTAAAACAAGCATTGAAAAACAGAAGGGATACAAATCAGCCGCTGATACATCATAGCGACAGAGGCGTGCAATACTGCTGCCATGCGTACGTAAAGCTTTTGCAGAAACAAAACATACAAATCAGTATGACACAAACCGGCGACCCGCTGGAGAATGCCGTAGCGGAAAGAATACACAGAACCATTAAAGAAGAATTTACGACCGACAGGCAGATAAATTTTTGTAATATTGACGAAGCAAAAAAAGAGATAAAGAAGTTCATTGAGTTTTACAACAAGCAGCGGCCGCATAGAAGTGTTGCATGGCTTACGCCCCACCAGGCGCATCAATGTACAGGTATCTTAACCCGGGCTTGGAAAACCTACCGGCGCAAGCAACCTGCATGGGGTGATTTGACAGAGGCATAGGCTCCAAAGTATATATACAAAAATGGCTGCCGGATACAGCAACCATTTTGTAAAGTATAAATACTTCGTCGCATCAGTCTATTCCTGTTCATCAAGATCTCCCCAGAACTTGGATGAAGTCCGCTTCAACTGATAAAACAAAGATGAACAACTAAACTCAAAACGTAAAACACAGCTATCTTATCCCGCTGTGAATAACGTAAAAATGAGTCAACTGATTTTAGGACGAGACACATTGTAAACCGACAATACTCAACAGACATATTATAAAAATGACTTTACCAGAGGATAAACAAAAATTGTTAGACGACATAACAAACGAATTGAAGCAAGTTGACGGTGTGAAGGCAATTGTTCTTGGCGGTTCGTATGCAATTGGTATGGCGACAAAAAATTCAGACCTTGATATTGGTATATACTATTCTGAGCTTAACCCATTTGATATAGAAAAATTAAGAGAGATCGCTAAAAACATTTCCAATAACGACCAACCAATCGTGACAGGCTTTTACGAATGGGGACCTTGGGTAAATGGGGGTGCTTGGATAAATACCACAAGTGGCGAAGTTGACTTTCTCTATAAAAACATTGAACAAATTACGAGGACAATTGACAATTCCAAAAACGGCATTTGGGAAAACAATTTTGAACAACAACCACCCTACGGATTTTCGTCTATTATCTTTCTTTCCGAAACACAAAGCAGTTTTACTCTCTTTGACCCAGATGATGTAGTAAAGAATTTAAAAGAAAGTGTAAAGCAGTATCCGCAAAAGTTAAAGCAATCTGTAATCCAGCAATCTTTGTGGTCGGCAGAATTTACAATTTGGCAAGCTGAAAAATTTGCTGGTAAAAATGACACATTCAACACAGTTGGCTGTTTAACCAGAGCCACTAAAAGTATTATAACATCACTTTTTGCTATCAATGAACTCTATCCTATGGGCGACAAACGAGCAATTAGCATTTTAGAACAAACGAAAATCAGACCTGAAACTTTGTCATTAAAAATTGACCTCATTTTAAGTTGTAATAAAGACACGCTTATTGACAATGTATCGCATTTAAAAAAACTGTTTGACGAAACGGTATCATTTGCAGGCGGGATGTATAAACCATACTACAAACTTTGACAGAAACGATGAAGATAAAACAACGAACCGCTAACATCGTATTGGCAATAGTGGGGCTGACAATTGTAAACTCAACATTTGTAATTCTATTGAGCATTTGTGCATATGTTGGGCTGACGATTTCCAAATGCCCCACCATCGCCAATACGTGAACCGTTACCGGCAATAAAATTGGCGACCGTGCTAACTTGAAACTTTTGTGCAAGAAACTAACTTTGACAACTCAATAACTAAACGACAATGACAATAAAAGAAGCAGTAATAAAATGCCTGGACGACATAAAGGGACTTGCTAACTCAACGGAGATTTACAACCACATGGTTGCGAAGGGTTACTACATTTTTAGTAAGGAAGCTAAGACACCTGCATCAACCGTTTCAGCATTACTTGGCGACTTCATTCGCTTAGGCGACACCAGAGTTAAAAGGATTAAACAAGATGGTGGCGTTTACTCATACTACTTGACAAAGCATGAGCAAAGTATCGGCATTGACACTTTACCACAAGATGTTGAACCTGCTTCAAAAAAAGTTGACAAGACAAAAACCTATGACGAAAGAGATTTACATAAACTTTTAAGTAGCTACCTCAAAAACACTGGTATTTATTCCAAGACAATTTTTCACGAAACATCCAACGGCAAGGACAATAACCAAATCTGGACACATCCTGACATGGTGGGTATTCAGTTTTTAAAACTTCAATCAAAGGCGAGCCAAAGCTTTCTAAAAGCTATTAATCAAGTTGACACCTTCAAAATGTTTTCTTACGAAATCAAGAGGGAAATAAATAGCGACACAGAGTTGAAGAAAGCATTTTTCCAAGCTGTTTCAAATTCAAGCTGGGCTAACTATGGCTATCTTGTTGCATTTGAATTCAGCGACAACCTATCTGAAGAAATGGAACGACTTAATCAATCATTTGGAATTGGAGTAATTGAACTCAATGCAAACCCATACAAAAGCAAAATTCTTTTTCAACCAACATATCGCAAACTTGACTTCAAAACAATTGACAAGCTTTGCAAAATCAACAAAGAGTTTGAAAAGTTTATTGAGCAGACTGAAAAATTGATGACAGCAGAAGAACGATATTACAAGTCAACAGAAAAAGAGCTTGACGAGTTTTGCGATGACTATTTTGAAAGCGACACAGAGTTTATTAAATACGGCAAGGACAAGCACATTCCAATTGACGAAAAAGAAGAACAGACAGCGTAAGTAGTTATGAGCTTAAACATCTTTCAAATATGGGACAGCATTGGGCGTAAGACACCTTTCGCTGTTAGACGGGACAACTGGACGGAAGAATACTACACGATTGTTGAAAGCATTGAGTGTGAAACTTTGCCTTACGGCAAAGCATTTGGCTATCCGACTTTCAACGGACAATATTCAACGCATTATGAGTATGACAGCAAATGGAAGAAACACAAGATAATTCCTTGTTGTGGTTGTTATCAGTGGACACTTGTAGAAAACGCAGACATATCAAAATATAAAGATGGACTTAAAGCAACAGAGAAAACAGTAAAAGCTGCTTACACAATCAGTTCACAATTCTATTTTGGCAAACATCAAGGCAAGACAGTTGAAGAAGTTTTCAGGACACATTCGGATTATATTGAGTGGGCAATCAATAACATTGACAAATTTTTCTTGACACCTGAAACTCTTGACTATTTGGACAAACTAAAAACGGACTTCAAATTTAAGGACGAAACAAAAAAGATAAACAATGAAAAAGTCGGCAAGCGACAAAAAGCATAAAGCTTTACTGCCGGTAACAAGGGGTTTGCGATAGCGGGGGTTCCGTGCTTCGCAGACACATTAGTGCAAGGTGGAAGTTCAGTTCTCCGAATGAAGTTTAGTGCTAAAACTCCCCGCCATCGCAAACCCCCGAAACGTAAGCAGCCATAATATGACCAACTTCGCCAGACCGACAGAGGTTAATATTGACAACAGCAAAATTTTTGCTGAACTCTCAATACCGAGACCTATTTATAACAAGGAAACTAAAAAACTTGTTGACATACATATTTCTCCAGTTTTGGTTGAGACAGAACTTAAAGAAGGCGAAGACAAACCCATTTTGCCTATCTCACCTGACTTTTTCACTGACGACAAATATGAAAAGTTTAACCGACTGACATATAGTTTAGGGAAAATAAATCGCCTCGCAGAATCCAATCTTGACAGACTTCAAGGTTTCATCAGACATTATTTTCATGTTAACAACTTTAACGACACGGTTGCAAAGTTTAAAAAGTGTAACGAGTATGCAGGCTATGACATATCTGACAATTTCTCTAAACTTTCTTTTATGCAACTTCGTAATCTCTTCAGTTGCATCATAAAAAGTGACACGACATTTCACGGTATTGAAGAACTTAATAGTGGCGAAAAAAGAAATTCCTTCACAAAGACATACGCAGATTATGTCTATGACCGAGATTGCTACACTCACGGACAACTTTTTCTCCATTACCCAGACTTTAATCCAATATTAAGAGTTAAACCACCAAACAAAAAAGAGCATTATATATCGTTGACAGAAGAAATCCTTTGGGACAACTTAGCGACCTATCAATATTTAGAAGATGTAACTACAAAAATGAGCAACATTATAGACAAAAAATAACGGCTGCTTACATTGGTATTGCCAATAGTGGGGCTTGATTGCTATGGACTAAAAAAATTTATTTTCAGTTTTTTTTAAGCAGCTTTAACCGAGTAATCCACATAAGGTGTTTGTTTATTCACAACAGCAACAACTCTTAACACCAGTTTATTTCTTATTGCATTTAATGCGCTCATTCCGTTTTTACCTTCTGTTTTTTTTCGGTTAAAATAATTGCTGAATTCAGGGTAGTATTTAATCGCTGTAAGCGCACAGAGGTGCAGCATTTTCTTTAGATCCTTATTCGCCATTTTATGCACCCTGTTTTTACCTTTTATGCTGATACCGCTGCTGTGTTCAAATGGCACTACACCTGCATAACTTGCCAGTTGTTTGCCGCTTATTTTTGAAGCAAAATTATTAGTGCAACAAATGATATATACTGCCGTAAGATGGCCAATGCCTGGCACTGATTTTATCAACTCATAATTAGTATAAATGGCGGCATCTTCTTTTATCATTTTAGTGATACATTCTTCTATCTTCAGAATCAACTTTTTTAATCCTTCTATAGCAGCTTTGTGCACTCTCTCAAGTACCAGCAACAATTGTTTATCCTCTGTACATTGTATTTCTTTCAGATAATTTTTTGTGCTGTGCAACTGTGCCACCAGGCGGCTGCGGCTGGTCATTAAATCTTTCAACTTCATAAATACAGGATTGAGTGCAGGCGTGGCTTTCAGCTCATCTGCCTGTTTGCAGCAATAGAGGCACAGCCTTTTAGAATCTATCGCATCGCTCTTGCCTCTGGTAATGCCCAGGCTCCACTTAATATGTGCCGCATTGCCTATATGCAATTGCAAATTGTGTGTGCTGCAAAAACTCCAGAGAAGCCGATGATAGACCCCTGTATTTTCTATCACCAGCAATGTGTTGTTATCAAAGGAAACCCGCTGTGCTGTTAGCCATTTTTTAAACAGTTTTAGACCCGGTGCAGTGTTGTCAAAACGCAGCGTAAGCATAGGTTGTTTTACGTGGTTGAGTTCTGTGAGAAGCGATACATCAAACCAGGGTTTGGATACATCAATGCCGAGATAATTTTTCTTAGAAATCTTCATTTTTTATAATTTTAATTTTACTAAATAATCTAACCATTTTTGCCCCATCGTCTTAGTCCTTAATAATGGGTATAAAAACCCTAATTGCTATATAGACACTAAGGGAAAAAAACCGGCAGCAGATTGTATCCAGCCATGGGTATTAAACCCTGACGTTGTATTAATGAGCTGCTGCCGGTGGTTAGGTTTATACACAATATAAATGTGAATTGTAAAAGAAAAAAAGAAGCAAAAAAAGAAAAGTAGTAATAGTATTAATATTTGAATAAATTTGAAAACAAAGCTAAAGGACGATTAACTATCAGCTTTTGTATATATCTTCATCAAAATATTTTCAATCAGCAGCGGTTCCGGGCAGACGGAATTCTAATTCCCAACCTGCACAAAGCCCTGTTCGTAAGGCGTCATGCTATGGCGACAGTACAAGTTCTCAACAGGTGACCATAAGACAGACTTTTTAACTAAATTTGACCAAACTTTTTAGCAATTGAGAACTCAACATAAAATAATAAACGGGGACAGTAGACAAATGAAGGAATTAGCAGACAATTCTGTTCATTTAGCTATTACATCGCCACCATATTGGCAACTCAAGGACTATGGCACAGACAACCAGATTGGCTTCCATGACACATATGAGAATTACATCAATAACCTGAATTTAGTTTGGAAAGAGTGCTACCGCACTCTTCACAACGGATGCAGGTTGTGTGTAAATATTGGCGACCAGTTTGCAAGAGCTGTTTACTACGGAAGATATAAAGTCATTCCAATTAGAGAAGAGATTATTAAATTTTGTGAGAATATTGGATTTGATTATATGGGTGCTATCATTTGGCAAAAAGTAACAACATCAAATACAACAGGTGGTGGTGTTCAAATGGGTTCATATCCATATCCACGAAACGGAATTTTGAAATTGGATTATGAATTTATTTTAGTTTTTAAAAAATTAGGAGATGCTCCAAAACCAACAAAAGAGCAAAAGGAACTTTCTAAAATGACTGCAGAAGAATGGAACACTTTTTTTGCAGGTCATTGGAATTTCGCAGGAGCAAGACAAAATAATCATATTGCAATGTTCCCCGAAGAATTGCCAAGACGGTTAATTAAAATGTTTTCATTTATTGGCGAAACTGTTTTAGACCCATTTGCTGGTAGTGGAACAACTTCATTAGCTGCAAAAAATCTTGATAGAAATTCGGTTGGCTTTGAAATTAATCCAGATTTTATTCCTGTAATAAAAGAGAAATTAGAAGTTCATCAAACAGATACAAATGGTACAACCTATGAATTCTTGAAACAGAAAAATTTGGACATTGATTTTGTTCAAGAAATCCAAAAGCAACCATATATTTTTCAAGACCCTCACACTTTAGACAAAAAAATTGATGTTAAGAAATTGCAATTCGGTTCTAAGATTGATAAGGAAAGCTCAAATCAACGAGAAGAAATGTTCACTGTAAAAGAGGTTATCAGCCCTGAGAAAATACGATTGAACAATGATTTAACAATAAAGCTTATTGGAATAAAAGAAGACCCAATTATTAATGGAAAAGCAACTGACTTTCTCATTGATAAAACAAAAGGAAAGAGAGTTTTCCTTAGGTATGACAATATTAAGTATGATAAAGAAAACAATTTGCTTTGCTACTTATATTTAGAAAATAAAACTTTCGTTAATGCCCATTTGATTAAAAGTGGTTTAGTAGATGTTGATAATAATATTGAATTTAAGTACAAAGAAAAGTTCATCAATTTAAAAAACCAGCTAACATGACAGCAGAACAAAATGATATTTGGAATTACCTTATAAATAATTGTCAAGGAATTAATAACGCAATAAATGTTAGTGATTTGGCTGACGCAGTTGGCATTCCGCCAAAAGGCACAAATAATGATGATGTTAGAGGCTGGATAACAGACATGGTTCTTAACGAGCAAAAACAAATTGGCACTTGCCAAAATGGAGTATTCATAATATTAAATGATGCAGAACGTGAAATTGCTGCAAAATTTGTTGAGAGAAATAACCGGGCGGAAGCTGTTAGAAGAAACGGAAATTACATACCATAAATGAAAAGATATTCAAAAGAGTTCGGCAAGAAAGAGAAAGTTCTTAATTATGCCACCCAAACTTATCAACTATCAAGACCAAATAAAGTTGGTGCCGTCATGGCTCTCATTCGTGAATGCCAACCAAAAACAATTGGGGAATGGGAGCAATGGTATTTTGAAAATGCCCGTACTGATGGAAAAACTCCTATCAAAATCACTAAAGAAAGCTTAGAAGAGTTAGGCGAACGCCTTTATGTTAAAATTAAAGAAATTGTTATCCCTGAATGGACTGAAGCCTTTAATCAACTAACATTACAGGATTGTATTGATTATATCATCAACCTAACAATCAATAGAACCTTTGACGGGTTCGTTCGTGAAAAATCTGTTGTTGAAGATAATCTTGCTAAAGAATTTCCACAGGTTCGTTTTGAAGAAAGTGACCCAGAGCTTGACCATGCCGGCGATATTGATTATTTGGGTTGGGTTGGCAAAAAAGCATTTGGAATTCAGATTAAACCTATAACTGCAAAAGCGAATTTTGGCAATTACTCATCAACGGAAAGAATGAAAGCAAGTTTTACAGACTTCTCAAAAAAGTTTGGCGGAAATGTATTTGTCGTTTTCAGTGAAAAGGAAAAAATAAAGAACGAGGAAGTGATAGGACAAATTGCCACTGAAATTGTATTGCTTTCTAAACAGTGACAGAGAAGCACGAACGCCTTACATGGGGTTTTGCAATAGGCTGGCTGACGGAATAACAATCGGCTTTTAGTTCGCTTATCAGCATTTGCCCCAGCTTGACGTTAATAATTTAACTTTTGTACTTAACTTCATCTTCAGTTTTCCAACTGGGCTTTTGTTCGGGGCTTGACATTATTAATGCCAGCCCATCGCAAAGCCCTATTCGTATGAAAGCCTGCCTTACGACTTCTAACAGATTAAACATTCCTTTTTGATAGTAATATTCTTTGTGCGACAGAAACGTAATGGCCGCATTGAGAAACTCCGATAATGCTACGGCGTAGAGCCCTGATTGAACGATAGAATATGCACGGCCACAGCCAAGCGACAGTAACTCCGATTTCGTAACCAAATTTGAAAACTGTTTCTATAAAATGGATTATTTGAAAATGCTTTTCTTGTTTTAAGGTTTGCTTCAGTTGACAAAAGCGTAATGGCCGCATTGAGTTACTCTGATGATGCTGCGGCGTAGAGCCTTGATTAAGCGATAGAATATGCACGGCCACAGCCGGGCAACAGTAACTCCGATGTCGTAAACAATTTCGAAGATGCTTTTAATAAGAGAAATACTTTGAAAATACTTTTCTTGTTTCAAAGTTTGCTTCGGTTGACAAAAGCGTAATGGCCGCATTGAGTTACTCTGATGATGCTGCTGCGTAGTACCCTGATTGAGCGACAGAATATGCACGGCCACAGCCCAGCAACAGTAACTCCGATGTCGTAAACGGGTTTTGAGTTTGATTTAATAAGATGGATAATTTGAAACTGCTTTCAACTTTTGTAGACTCGTTAGATAAAAAAGCATTCAAGGATCTATTCAACTTTACGGTTGAGGATGACCGGCATTCATACAACATTCGGTTTTCTGATATATGGGCTGAGGAATGGAAATCCCGGCTTCAGTTCGCTATCAACTTTTGCTCCGGGTGAAGGAACACAGATGAGCTTTGGAATATACTATCATCTTCATATCTTTATTCAGCAACAGTCCAGGCTGACATTTTTCAAATATCCATACATCAGAAAGCCGCCGGACGTTACCAGCTATGCCGTTGGACAACTTTCGGTCAGTTACAGTCAGACAAAAATCATTATGTTTTATTGATTCAATAATTGATGCATTTTTAGCCAATACCCCATTTACCATCCATCATTTATAAGTGGCTTACAGTTAGTGGTTAGTGATAACACCAACCACGGCGGTTTATAAATTTAGTTTTAAAAAAATACCGTAACAAGGGTATCATAAAGGTTCAAAAAAAAGATAACTTTATTTTTCAAAGTTTTCAGTAATCAACTCATAAACCATGCAAATAATTAAATATTTCACCATTGCCTTTTGCCTCTTAAGCATTAATGCGGTGGCTCAAATCAGTGTAGATGCCATGTCCAAAAAACAGGCAGCAAGTACCCTGGCACGTTTAATTAATGGTTCAGAAAATAATTTTACCACAATAAAAGACAGCCTTCCATTTTTTGGTTTTAAAGAAAATGTAGTTAACTACAAAAATGATGGAAACTATTTTTTTGCACGTCGGTATTATAAAAATGGCAACGAGGCTCAAATGCACCAAACGCTAATTAAGAATGTAATGGACTCATTATTGGCAGGTATTGCCACTTTTAGAGCAGATAAATTTAAACCGAATGCCTATTATTGGAGCACTTCGCCAATGAAAGCCAAAGACAATAAGATGGTATATAAACTAGAATTTGACCTTACTTTAAATGGTTTTTTTGATAGTAGCCCTTATATATGGCTTTTTGTAAGAAGGTATAAACTTGAAAATTCAAGTTATGTGGAAGATGCTATGGTTGATAAAACTGCCGACAAGACAGAACCCAAAGGTGAGCCTAAAAAGCCCACTGATGGATTAATGTATTATAGCACTTTGGCCGAAGCCGAGGATGCTGTTACCAGTATTATGCTTGTGATGAAAGAAGGTTTGAAAAAAAAGAAAATCAAATCTGTTAGCACAGATCTTTATTATTTGAACACCTTAAACAAAGACAGGTACAGCATACGCAATCCTAAGATTGAATACATAGCAGACAAGTACACATATTTTGCTGCTTTTACTGGCAACGATATGGAATGGGTTCACTTTAAAGCAACCTATGAAAAGGATGACATTAACTCTGCTACAATTACCAAGCTTAACCTCATTGAATGTTCCCCTTCATCGCCTTATAAAGTTTTCATTTACCAAATAAACTCTACTAACAGCATAAAAGTTAGCATGTACCCAATGGGTGCAAAGAATGTGCCTTTTTCAGGAAGGCTTACTTTGTATTGTTTTAGTAAGTTTCTTACAGGATTAGATGAAGAGGAGTGATATTTATTTTATGTGCAATGGTTAGTGTTATTCTTTCCGTGGTCGGTGTCTTCACCAAGACAAAACGGTTTTATTTTTGGTTACAGTTTTTGGTTGGACAACTGACCGCCTTGAAGAACATTGCGTAGATGGCACAAGCTGGTAACATTGGTATTGCTGCAACCCTATTTGAACCTCTCTACTAATTCAGGCAGACAAATTCAACCACTCTACTTTTTCGGACACAGCAAAAAAAATTGAAGAAAATATTTGGTTGTTAAAATCTTTATCGTAATATTGCAATATTAAACTTGACAATATGGGGGCGACGAAAACAGAACATTTTACCGACAAGCAAAACACTATTGCAACACTTGCCAAAGCATTAGGACATCCAGCAAGAATAGCAATCGTTGAGTATCTAATCAAAGTGGACACTTGCATTTGTGGCGACATCGTTAACGAATTGCCGCTTGCACAGCCGACAGTTTCACAACACTTGAAAGAACTCAAAAACGCAGGGCTTATCAAAGGCGAAATAGAAGGTAACACCATTTGCTACTGCATTGACGAGAAAGCTATTGAGAAACTGCAAATCTATTTCGCAAACATTTCAACCAAACTCACAAAGAAGAAAGAAAATTGTTGTTAATCTAAAAATAAAATCAAAATGGAAAATTCAGAACAACTAAAAGAAATCGTAAGACAGAAATACAGCGAAATCGCTTTACAGGACAAGGAAACCAACGAAGCATCCTGTTGCGGTTCTACTTGTTGCAGCACAGAAGTGTACAAAATTATGAGCGATGATTACACAAAAATGGAAGGTTATAATCCTGACTCAGATTTAGGTTTGGGTTGTGGTTTGCCAACCCAATTTGCAAAAATCAAAAACGGAAATACTGTAATTGATTTGGGCAGCGGTGCAGGTAATGACTGCTTTATTGCAAGAGCCGAAGCAGGCGAAGATGGTAAAATAATCGGTATAGACTTTACACCTGCAATGATTGACAAAGCAAAAGCTAATGCACAAAAATTAGGCTTTGCAAATGTTGAGTTCAGGCAAGGCGACATTGAAAACATTCCCGTTTCTGCAAATATTGCTGATGTAATTGTAAGCAACTGCGTTTTAAATCTTGTGCCTAACAAAGACAATGTATTCAAAGAAATTTTCCGTGTATTAAAGCCAGGCGGACATTTCAGTATTTCTGACGTTGTATTAATTGGCAATCTTCCCGAAGCCTTACGCAAGGACGCAGAAATGTATGCAGGTTGCGTTGCAGGTGCAATTCCAAAGGAAGTTTATTTGGAATTAATCACCGCAAACGGATTTAGCAACGTAACAATTCAAAAAGAAAAAGCAATCAACATTCCAGACGACATTTTAAAAAACTATTTGAACGAACAAGAACTAACAAGTTTCAAAACAGGTAATACAGGAATATTTAGCATTACAGTTTATGCAGAAAAATCTAAATCTTGCGGCTGCGACACAGACTGCTGCAATTAAACCGCTTTTTAAAAAGTATCGCAAAGCAATTATCATAACAACATCAGTAATTGTTTTGCAACTCATCTTTGGCTTTGACCCAAAGTTTTGCATCATCAATATTATTTGGCTATTCGTTTAATTATGACACAGAAAAAAATATTAGTGCTTTGTACAGGCAACAGTTGCAGAAGTCAAATTGCAGAAGGTTACTTGCGACACTTTGCGAATCGCAAAGCAGAAATTTATAGTGCAGGCATTGAAACTCACGGAGTAAATCCAAGAGCCGTTGCAACAATGAAAGAGGACGGCTTAGACATTTCAAATCATACTTCAAACAATATTAACGAGTACACAGACATTGACTTTGATTTTGTAATCACAGTTTGCGACAACGCAAAAGAACGTTGCCCATTCTTTCCATCAAAAGCAAAAAAGTTTCATTACAATTTTCCTGACCCAGCAAAAGCCACAGGGACAGAGCAAGAAATTTTACAGCAGTTTCGTAACGTAAGACAACTTATCAAAGACTATTGCAAACAGTTTGTGACAGACAATTTATAATGCGGCTTGACCGACCACGAAGAAGGGTATGCAGCTAACATGAACTGTACACAAAACCAAAACAAAATTTTAAAGTTTTTGTGAACAGTAATTTGGTTGATATATAGTTCCTTTTTTTGCCACTGCAAATACTTGTTTGAGCAACTTATTCATCACTGCTATTAGAGCTTGTTTACCCGTTTTACCGTTTGCTTTTAGCCGTTCGTATAACGCCCTGCAGGCCGGGTTGGTTAGCTTGGCATTCATGGCACACATGTATAGCACATCACGCATGGCCTTTCCTCCTTTTTTGTATATGCGCCCACTTCCTTTTATACTGCTGCCACTGCTGTACTCGGTGGGGCTTAAGCCCGCATAACTGATTAGCTGCCGATGGTTTTTTGTATTTCTAAAGCCCTGGGTAAATATGATAAGCATGGCCGTACCCCGTTTGCCTATCCCTTTTACACTGCTGATACTTTTGTGCTGTTGTGGCTGCCATTCTTTTAACAGTAGTTCTAATTTTTTTTCTAAAAGCTTTACTTCCTTTTCCAACTGAGCTTTTACTTTCTGCAATGATTTAATGGTGTCTTTGCTGGGAACTGGCAATAGCTTCAGGCTGTGCAATTGATTATTAAACCGCTTGATCTGCTCGGTGTATTCCCGGATGGTGTTATACAACTGCTTACTCTCAAAATAAGCACTGTCAGGCATTTCCCAAAAATCAGGACGCTGTTCAATGGCAAACCTGCAAATCCAGCCACTATCCTTTTTATCGCTTTTATTGCGCTCTAAATGCATCTGAATATAACGCTTGATGCTGATGGCATTTACCACGCTTAAACGACATCCCTGCTCATGCAGATAAAAAGCCAGGCGAATGAAGTACACATCGGTTGCCTCCATTACAAAATGATAGTTGGCGCCCATGTGTTCCAGAATTTTTTTGAACCCAGCGTTGTTGTTACCCACCATGTAACGTCTTAATATGAGTTTTATATGATGTTTTCAATCTACCCTCTTAGCGGCAGTAATATAATTATTTGTGTACCCAATGCTTCACCATTTTCTGAAAATTTATCAATAATATCTAAAACTATATTAGTGTGATACTGCTTTAAAATATCCAATCTTTTTTTATTGGCACTCATAGCAAATGAGCTGTGATTTCTGGTGCTATTTCTGCTAATTTCTAAGCTTCTTTTTCTCCCTATACCATTGTCATCTATTACCACTTTAAGATGCCCGTCTTGTATTGTAAAAGCCAGTTGCAGTTGCCTATTGTTTTTTCTGTGTAACAGCCCGTGCTTGATGGCATTTTCTACATAAGGCTGTATTAACATAGATGGAATAGTTATCTTGTCTTTGTTTACATCATCGGCAGTGGTAATGCTGTAAGTAAACGAGTCTTCAAAACGCATTTTTTCCAGAGATAGATAGAGTTGCAGTGCATTAATTTCTTCACCCAGCGTAATATTTTCCTTGGTGCTCATTTCTAAAATACTACGGGTAAGATCGCTGAATTTACTGATGTAAGTACCGGCATTCTTTTTGTCGTTCATGTACACATAACTCTGTATTGTATTCAGTGCATTAAAAATAAAATGAGGATTCATTTGTGCTTTAATGCTGCTGAGTGTTGTTTTATCCAATTCTTTTTCAAGCAATAATTTAGATTCTTTTAATGCCAACTCAGACCTTTCTTTTTTCAACCTTCTTTGCAAAACAAAATAAATAAGTGAAACAGTGGCTGCTGCACAAAGCGCATAAAACCACCAGGTATTATAAAAAGGCGCTACAATTACAAAGGAGAAGCTGCTGATTGGCTTCAACGGGGTAATACCATTGCATACTACATAAAACTCCACCGTATAATTTTGCGGTTTCAAAAAATCCAGGTTTATTTCCCTTCTGTCGGCTGGTAAATGTACTAGGTCTTTATTGTTAATGCTGTATGCAATGTGTGTGTTTACTGCATTGGCGTAGGCAATCAGTGAAAATTGAAAACTGATAAAATTTTCGTTGTAAGGCAGGCTGCTGTTAGCTGTAATTGTTTTACCGGAATTTTCGCTAATAACTTTATTGAGTATGAAGCCTGGTTGTGTAACAGCACCAACGGTATTGTCTTTCGAAAACTGAATTACCGCATTTCCAATGCTGGCATATACTGTTTTTTCCGCAACATAAATGCCTCGTATATTTTCGGCATTAATACCTGCCTGAATATTGTATATGGTAAGCTTATCATTGTTGTAACAAAAAATGGCATCTTCTCCCAATACCCACAATTCATTCTTATACGTTTCAAATTTGTATAAAATGCCGCTGGTTTGGTTTTTTGGGAAAGCGGTTTCGTAACTTTTACCGTTCCATTTTAAAATGCCTTTATCTTTAGATGCCAGCAGCAATTGTCCGTTCCACACACACATGTCTTTTAAAACGCAATCGGGTTCAGGCAATTTTTTTGCAACGGTATAACCGTTTACCATTTCAAAAATGCCGGTATAATTACTGATATAAAATCTATCTGTAACAGCATTGTATTTAATGGTAGAGGTGTGCTCGTTGGAAAAGGAAATTTTGTTTAGTTTGCTGTTGCCGGTTTCTTCGGCAAGTATGTATTGGCTCAGCCAGTGCTTATCGGGCACATTCTGGTATAAATAAATACCTTGGTTGGTGGCTAATACAATGTTGCTATTTACAATGCAGTAATCTTTTATTAGAAAAGGAACGGAGCTTGCACCTATTTGTGTACTGCTACGGGTAATAAATTTTGTTGCATCTGTACTATTTTGCAGTATAAACTTTGTGGCCGTCCAGTTATCGCCACGGTCTTTTTTGATTATATTGTTTTTTGCAAGATCATACTCCAGCACGCTACCATCTTTAGTGCCTAAAAACAGGTTGTTGTTTTTGCCTGTAATGCAACTGATGCTTTGCGATAAGTTATTTAAAATATGTACGCTGAAGTTGGGTACAAACAGCAAACCTTGTCCCAGTGTGCTTATAAAATAATTGCCTTCTTTGGTTTGTTCAACATCGCTAATATCAAAACCGCTGAACATGTAGGTAAAGCTGCTGCCTTTATTTAGCTTATTACGGTAAAACAATCCGTTGGTTGTGCATATCCAGATGGCACTATCTGTTGTGGAAATATAATTGATGGTACTGTTTCTGGCAGGCAGTTTAACATTTATAATTTCGTTCTGGTTGTAAAATTCTATGGTGCCAAAAGCTTTATTATTTACAAAAAAAACATCGCCATTGCTAAAGTGTGTATTAAAATTGGGCTTTTGCGGCAGGCGGTAAAGGATTTTGTTATCACTTACAGCAAACATGGCACCACTATTTTTATAACTAGAGTTCGCTATAAATTTTACAGGTACTGTATTGCTCACTGCAAGTGACACATTTAACGAAACACTTTGTCTGGTATTGGTAACGGCATTAAAAATAAAAAGGCTATCGTTGGTTATGGAGTAAACATCATTTTTATACACTGCGCTTGATGCAAAACCATGCGAATAAGGAATGATGTTGGTAAACCAACGCAGTGAATCCTCTTTTTTTCTGTACAGCACATTATTGAAAGCTTTGCAAAAAATATCACCGTTATCGGTTTCCATAATATTGGTAACCTCGGTAAAGGGCCGCTCTTTGTGATAGTAGTTGGCAAAATGATTGCCATCAAAACTGCTGAGGCCTTTGGAATGTGCTAAGTATAGCAAACCGTTTTTTGCAACATGTAAATTGTAAATATTGTTCGATTGAAGGCCCTTATCGGTAAGGTATTGTATATAATTGGGCTGTACCTGTGCCTGAGCAAAGCAGCGCATTGCCAAAAAAAGCAGTATAATTAAATAGTTGCTATGCTTTTTAAACAAGCTGTTTCATTTTTTCAATCAGTAAATCTATTTTATCGGTACTAAGCATTGCTTTAAGGCTATGTTCTAAAAATATTTCGCCTTCAGCCCGGTTAAATTCGGTTACATACTTTAAGTTAACAATATTCAATTTATGGCTTCTGAAAAAATTAGGCAACCCGCTTAACGTTTCTTCAAAATATTTTAAATTTTTGCTGCTGGTAATTTTTTCATCATTCTTTAAATATAACCTGCAATATGATCCATCAGCTTCCAGCATGGCAATATCTTTTACTTTGATAAAACGGGTAACACCGGTAAGGTTTACCACAATGCACTTATCATTAGCATCGGTACTTCCTTTTAAATTATCCTGTAATGTTTTGTAGTTAACCAGCCTGTTTTTTTCTTCCGCTTTAAAAATACGTTCTACGGTTTGCTGCAGCATATCTGGGTTTATAGGCTTTAATAGGTAATCGGCAGCCGATAATTTAAAAGCCTGTATAGCATACTCACTATAACCGGTGGTAAATACAATATCAAAATTCACTTCTTCTTCATTAAAAAAATCAAGAATGCTAAGGCCGCTGTGGCCTGGCATTTCAATATCTAAAAAAACAATATCGGGGTTGTGTTTTTTAATGGCTTTAATGCCGTTTGGTAAATCATCGCACTCGGCCAGTATGGTTACATTGGGCGCTACATCCTGTAAAACATTGCGTAGTAATGCCCGGGCCATATTCTCATCGTCTATTATTATGCAGGTTTTTGTCATGTGCTGGTTGTTATTTGTGCAATTATGCAAAATAAATGTTTACAGGCTATTATACCTGCCCGGTTTGTAAAACTGTGGATTGAGTTTGTGTGGGTGATGATTGGGGCTGTTTAGCTGGCAGATAATAGGGCAAATAATGTTTGGTTTAGATAGAAATTATTACGGCCAATTTTTTGCTTTTGCAACAAGCCCTCGTTTTCAATATCAGTTAAATACTTTATTGCTGTATTTCTGCTTACATTCAAATCCCTTTCTATAAATTCAATTTTTGTGTAAGGGTATTTAAACAGGTTGCTCAATAAATCCTGACTATAAATTTTGGGTAATTTTGTTTTTAAAATATTTTTAAACCGTTGCATCTCGTCTTTTATCCCTGTAATCATAATGATGCTTTCTTTGGCGGTTTCTTCAATGCCCTGCAGCATATACAATATCCAGTTTTCCCATTCATTTGTTTCTCTTACCTGTTGCAGCAATTTATAATAATCTGCTTTGTGCTTTATAAGGTAGCTACTTAAATATAATATCGGTAAATGAAGCAGGTCTTTCTGCACTAAGTACAAAATGTTTATTATCCTACCAGTACGCCCATTACCGTCGTAAAAAGGATGTACGCTTTCAAACTGGTGATGAATGATTGCCATTTTAATAAGCGGATCCAGATCAGAAATACTATCATCATTAATAAATTGCTCCAGGTTTTGCATCAGCTGCACAATGGTATCATAGTCTTGTGGTGGACTATATACAATTTCACCCGTTCTGTCGTTTAACAATTTTGTTCCTTCAAGCTTTCTAAAGCCGGCATTATTTTGTTCTAAGGTTTGTTGTATTTCTAAAATGATATTATTGGTTAGCAGGTTGTTTTTCTTTACCAGTTCAAATCCTCTTTTTAATGCGGCGGCATAAGAGTGAATTTCTTTTGTACTTGCTGAGGCTAATTCGCCAGAAAACAAATTAGATTGATACACTTCTGCAATGGTACTTATGATATTTTCTATAGCACTACTCTCTCTGGCCTCTCTTAACGTGAGTGTTTCTATTAATATATTTTGATTAGGAATGCTTGTTATAAGCCCTTTCAACTCTGCCAATGCAGCCCTTGAAGTGGTTAATTTTTTAAGTATCGGAACCGATTGTACATCAATTTGTAGCGGTAAAGTGTCCATTTTGCAAAATTTGTAAGCCAAATGTAACCAATTTTTCACCATTTTCTGGTTATATTAAAAAAACGTAACCAGTTTTTTGCCATTTTCTGGTTGTATTAAAATAAGATAACCAATTTTCGGGCATTTTCTGCTTATCCGGTTATTTTATTAAACATCGTCTTGCCAGTATTTAAAAAAAACTCCCACAAACCAATTTACCGGTTTTACAAAGTGGTTAACCAACTATACAAAGCAGGCAAAATGCAGCAAAATGCTACTGATACTTTTGCTTCATCAAAATCAACAAACCTTAAATACAACTCATCAAACCAAAATTTAAAACAATGAAAAAGCTTTTGATTGCTATAGCTGCAATAACAATTACAGCAACCAGCCAGGCACAACTGGGCGGCTTACTTAAGAAAAAAGATAAAACCACAGATAATGTTACCGAAGCGGCAAATGCAACAGCAGAAGATGAACCCGGAACCATCTTTGGCAATTATTATTTTAAAGTGATACATGGTGTAAAAGCAAGGCCTGTACCTGCTTACGACTCTTACAATGTAGAACAGAGCTTACCTAAAAAAGGCACAATTGCCATTAAGCGTGTAGAAAGTGGAAAAGATGAAGTAGTAATGCTTGCATGGGGAGGCGAAAACAGGAGCTGCTACAGTTATAAAAATAATGTTTGTGGTGCCTGTGCCCAAACCAATGCGGCTGGTTTTGTAAGATACCGTGCGCTGGATTATTTTGATGACCCGGCAAAAGCAAATGCAGAAGCACAGTCTGCCTGGTTTGTAAAAGGTGATATCAGTTCGTTTGCAGATGGTATTTTGTCTATTGGAAATATACAGGATTTTGATTTCAGGGGATTGATTATAATGAGCAAAGACAAAAGTAAACTGGATGCGGTAACATCTGAAAATGTAAAAGACCTGGCAGCTACTGCACACAACAATTACAAAGAAGCTTTAAAAAACGGCGATAAAGGAAAGCCAATGCCAAAACCCGGTAATGCATTTAATGCACCGGTTTATGCAAACGCAAAAGCTGCTGCTGTGGCTGCTGCAAAAACATGGCTGGCTGGTAAAGGCTACACAAACCTGGAGCCTGTATATGCTTACGAAATGGCCAACGGTACTGAGTTTGCCATAGTAAAAGATAATGCCGGCAACCAAACAGCACGGCAGGTACAATTTTTTGTGGTATGCAAAAACAAAGAGATCGGCGATAAAAATGATCTGAATACTTACAAATTCAAAACAAAATTTATTGCCTTTCCTACAACGATAAGAGAAGATGGCAGCGGCACCAGTTTTAGTGGGAAGTATTATGCTACCATTATGGGTTTTGGCGTGCCGATACTGGATACAGAAAATGCCATGATGTATAAATAATATTCAACCTTAAATAAAATAACAAACCAAAAATTAAAACAATGAAAAAAATAACAACCGCATTTTTATTTGTACTGGCTTTATGTGCCAGCCAGGCAAATGCACAGTTTTTTAAAAAGCTAAAAGAAAAAGTTAACGAAGGAAATCAACAACAAAGTTCCTCTTCAGGTTCAACATCTAAGTACGGTTATAAAGAACCGGAGAAAATAAAATCAGATTTAACGATTTTGGGGAAATACCACAGTTTAACCATTAGAGGAAAGTCAACTTATCAGGTAATGCCCATTTTTGAAGTGGAACTAATTGATGATTCTAGAAAAAATGATGACGGTTCACTAAGATTATTTTTAAAAACTGTTTATACAGAAAATGGAAGAACTGGATCTGGAGAATTATTCAGAAGAGAAATTACAAAAGACCAGGTTTATTTTGATGATAATGGAAATGAAAAATTCTTGATGAAAATTGACGACAATACACTTGTTGTGGTGCAGTTGGATAGAAAAACCTGGGATAAATTAACCATCAACGACTGCATTATGATGGAAATTTGGTCGAAAGACAAATCGGTTTTAGAGAAAATAAAAGCAAAAGGCGACCCCTATAAATATACCGAAGATGCAGTATTGACAAGCTATGTACAAAAAGCTTTAGACATTAATAAAGCAAAAGAATCTGCTAAAGATGGTGATAAATTAGCTGCACATGAGCAAGCTAATAAATACGCAGAATTGCCCGAGGTTTCAAAATTTCAGCCAGCTACTGCTAAAAAAGCAATGCCAGAAGTAGTTAAAAAAGCAATGGCAAAATACCACGCTGATGTTGAAGTGTTATATTATTATTTAGGATATAAAAAGGGCTTTTCAGCCGAAGATAATAATTGGCAAATAATCAAAGAGGCACGCAGAAACGATTTAGGATTAGATAAAATTGTTACAAAAAGAGCTATAACATTAACAGTAGTATCTAAAAACACAAGAGGCGAACATTATTATACTGTTTTTCAAATGTATGAAGATGTGGTACCTGGAGTTATGGATGGATCTAAGTTTACTGGAGAGTATTATACCACTTCTGCTGGAGCAACTTATGGTATTCCAAAAGCAATTGCTATGGCTAATAAAGGCAAATAATTACACCTCTTCTTCTGTTGTTTAAGGCATTTTGCCTTAAACAATGGGAGGATTTTAAAACTTAAACTACACAATCATTTTTATGAAAAGAATATTAACAGCAGCAATTGCCTGCTTACTTTTTACCGGCATAAGCCATGCACAAAAAGCAAAGCCTGTTGCAGCAAAAAAAACAACTAGTGCTACCAAACAAACCAGCCCTGCAAAGGTAGCTGGCACTTACAGCACCGACCTTGGAGAAGATAATATTGTATTTACTACCAGCAATGATAACCCAACCAAATTGACTTATACCATTTCAGAAGTTGAGTTCCCCATGATATATGATGAGGTACTTACTAAAAAAGCAAAAGGCAAACTGGTTTTCAGGCATACAACTATGGATGCGTATTACCTGCTTGAAATTGCACCGGGCGTAATGGTGCATCTTTTTAGTACCAGCGGATTAAATTTTGATGGTACCGCCATGCTGCAATATGTGCTGTCTAAAAACAAAGCCGATTTAAGCAAGTACAAATCGGCCGATATTAGAAAATCACTAAACCTGTAAACTTAAAATGAGGAAACAATTATTTGTTGTAATAAGCTTGCTTTTTTTTAGTGTGGCTGCAACAGCACAAACCAGCATTAAATGGAAAGACAGCACCATTACTTTTACAGGCACCAAAGTAAGCCAGAGTAATATTGTTGCAAAGGGAAACGCAGCGGCCATGCTGCAGGAATTTTATTACTGGTTTGATAAAGCTGCCAAGCAACACATTGTGCACCTTGTAAAAACCAATATAACTGCACAAGGCAAACATATCTATCTTATTTACAAATACCTTATTCCGGCGGCAGCCATTACTGCCAGCGATTTAAAAGTTGAAACTGCCGAAAATGATGCTTACGAAGGCGGTGGCTTTTTGTATGTAACCCTTAAATGTAAAGATGATAAGGATGATATTACCACTTACGAAAAGGGCAGCCATTTTTACGATTTTGACAACGAAAGTAAAAGCAACGAAATGAGTTTTGAAGCCGGCATGAATGACAAAGCCGCTTTAGAAAAAATTATTCAGCAAATTAAAAGTAACAAATAAATCAAACACAAAAAACATCAAGTATGAAAAAGATCTTATTGGCAAGTCTTGCCTTTGCAGCAATTACCACAACCGTTATTGCAGGCAACACAACAAACAGCAACGTTATTGTTAACGCAATTCCCTTTGGCGAAAAAGTAAAGGTAAAACTGCAGAACAAAGGCGATGATAAAATTGAAATTTTTTACCAGGAAACTGCCGGCTCTAAAAGTTTATCAGGTGCTACTATCAACCAGGGTTCAACCATTACCATTAATGTAGAGCCGGGCTCACAAGTGTTTTACAAAGTAAAAGGCAGCAAAGGGCCGTTGCTGTTGACTATTACTGCTGATATGAACAATACTACACAAATTATAAAACAGTAAGATGAAAAAATATTTAATTGCATTCGTAGTTTTATTATCATCTTCTGTATCTGTGTTTGCCCAGGACAGCCGTGAAGGAACACCACAGGAGAAAGCCACCCATGCCAAAAATGTAAAGGGTATAATGGGGAGCTGGAAAACAACCGCTACTGAAATTAAAATTGTAGAGCCTGAGCTAAAAGCCAAACAGGCAGATGTGGAAGCTGTTTATAAAAAATTATTTGGTACTGCCTTGTGGGAGTTTGCTCCCAATGGCCAGTTTGCTTTGGTAACATCGGGCAGTGATGTGGAAGAAAAGGGAACTTTTTTAATAACCGCCCAGTTTTTAACCTTGTATTTGACCGGCAAAACCTATCGCTGCTTAATGAAGGTAGAAGATGATGGTAAACTGATTATTCACTTTCCCATTACAGAAAAATCTGTCTATGGATTGCAATTACAAAAGTTGAATTAAAAGGTAAAAATTAGTCAACCCCATAATAGCTAAGCAAACTGATAACAACAGTTTGTTTTTTTGTGATTGCTAATATTTTGAAAAACAAAAAAAGATTAGGCGTGTCAATAGTAAAAGATGGAAATATAATTTTAATAAGCTTGGCATACCTTCGCTCAGCCGCATTACGGGGCAAAAGGAACACAAAATACTCATACTTAACAAATACCTGTCCGTTAGTTTTTACACTTCTGTTGTTTTCTCGAATTTATAATTAGTCTTTGTTGTGTCTTGAGAGCCAACCAGTACCCTTCATAAAGGCCAACAAATGAGTTTTATAAATTGCAATTTGTCATACTTAATTCCATGTTTGTATAAAATCGGACTCTAAATTTCAAGCGCATTGCCTATCTTATAACATTAGATCTCACAGGCTTCCTCTTCCACACACAATTTATTATTACTGTAAACAAAATAACCCCCAATGCCCCAATAGGATTGAGCCAGAGAAATCCCAATTTTAAATGACCTGCCTTTGTAAGAAAGAAGATGAATAATACCAGCAACTCCGTTACAATGGCTGCTATAAAAACCACCGTGCCATTGGTTATTTTTTTTAAAAGAAAAGCTACCAGAAAAACACCCAATATCACTCCATAAAATAAAGAGCCTAAAACATTCACGGCTTCTATCAAACTATTGCCCAAATCGTAAGCAAACATGGCTACAATAATGCAAAACACACCCCAGCCAAAGGTGTACCATTTTGAAAGCCGGTATTCATATTCACTGTCAGCTGGCTTTTTTGAAAATCGTTTATGAAAATCTATCATGGTACTGGAAGCCAAAGAATTTAATGCAGCTGCAATGCTTCCCCATGATGCAAGAAAAATAATGGCTATTAACAAACCCACTAATCCCGCAGGTAAATAATCTACTACAAAGCGAAGAAAAATATAATTGGTATCCTTAGTGTCCTCGCCGGGTATCGCTTTTTTTATAACATCCTTATATTCTTTTCTGGTGGCTGCTGCCGAGGCATTTGCCTGTTTTATTTTTTGTTCAAGCACATTCGCTGCTTCCACATTCCCCGATTTTTTTTGCACCGTAAGCTCCTGTTGATAACCGGGAATTACTGAAAATTCCTTTTCATATTTAGTTTCAAGTTGGGCAAGTTCACTATGATACACTGTTTGATGTGCTCTGTCCGCCAGCGACAGATTGAAAAATATGGGTGCCCCTTTGAACTGATAAAATGCAAAAACCAAAACACCAATCAGTAATATCAGAAACTGCATCGGCACTTTTACAAAACCATTCATGATGAGACCCATCCTGCTTTCTTTTAAATTTTTTGCAGTGAGATATCGCCCTACCTGACTTTGATCGGTGCCAAAATAGGATAAGGCCAAAAAGAAACCACCAATGATGCCGCTAAAAATATTGTATTGATCGCCCCAGTTAAATTTTCCATTGGTAAATCCGGTGGTGATGACATTTATTTTACCTGCACTGCCACCCGATTGTAGTGCATCTACAAAGGCTACGCCAGTGGGCAATAGCTTCACCAGCATATATGCCGCTATAAACATGCCGCTGAAAATAATAATGAGTTGCAACTGCTGCGTATAGGCCACTGCCTTTGCACCACCGCTGATGGTATATATTATCAGTAACCCACCCATAAACAAGTTGGTCCAGTAAATATTCCAATCCAGCAAAGAAGATAAAATAATAGAAGGTGCAAATACACTGATGCCTGTTGACAAACCTCTTTGCAATAAAAACAGAAAGGATGTTAACGATCTTGTTTTATTATCAAAACGATTTTCAAGATATTCATAAGCTGTATAAACTTTCAGCTTGTTGAATATGGGAACAAAAAAGATACAGATAACTATCATGGCAATAGGCAGTCCAAAATAATATTGCACAAAACGCATCCCATCATCATATGCCTGCCCGGGTGCGGTAAGAAATGTAATGGCACTGGCCTGTGTACCCATAATGCTTAATAAAATCAAACCCCAGTGCATACTGCGGTTGGAAAGAAAATATCCATCCAGATTGTGTGTAGTGCGGCTGCGATAGAGTCCATAACTAATAATGCCCAGCAGGGTAACGATAAGCACTATCCAATCTAACTGACTCATTTAAGCTTATTGAAATCTTTTTGTAATAAAATAAAATAAAACAATAAGCCCCAGCAAAACCAGCAGCACCAACATGTACCAACCTGTCCAAGATTTAAAAAATGGAGCCTTATCGTTGTCTTCTGTATTCATTGAAAATTTTCAACTAAAAAATACGATTTCATTTTCGCACCGAACGTAACCAGCCGGTAAGCACAATTGTAATTCCCAAAACCAACCCTATTAAAATTCCAACTCTTATTTTCTTTATTGCCAGCCCCAAAGCCAATCCCAGTACAATTGCAAATATGAAAGACATTTCAGCCCTTCGTGTATCCGGCTTTTTATTTGTCGTCATCAGAACGCTTTCTTTTTGTTTAATGCAATAATATTGGCCAATAACCGATAAGCACCCGGCACACCGGCGGGCAGTTCTCTAAAAAATACAATACCAGTATAGGTAAACCAACCCTTCCCATATTTTGCTACTATCAAACTTCCATCATCCGATTTTTCTCCGGGGTCGGCCATCCCAATCAATTTTTCAAATTTACCTTCAGTATCCTTTGCATGATAAATACTTCTTTCCTGTATCCAACCTTTAAAATCAGCATCAGTTATTTTATTTGGGAAATTAAACACCGGATGTTCAGGGTTTAAAAAATTTACAGTTGCATTTTCATCCGTTACTCTGGTTCGAGTAATATCAAATGGATATGGCCCTATTTTGGCCTTTACCGGGCCAATCTGATTGCTGGTATTGTATTGCACAATCAGGTTACCGCCCTCTTTTACATATTGCATTAGTTTATCGTAGTACCTGTTCATCCATTCATGTGTGTTGTATGCCCGCACACCGGTGAGGATGGCATCAAACTGAGATAAATTATTTTTTGCTAATTCTTTTTCGCCAATCAGAGTTACATCATATCCCATCTGCATTAGCGCTTCAGGTACCTTATCGCCAGCCCCCGCTATATAACCTATTTTCTGCCCATAGGTTTTTAAATCTAATTTTTTGTTGGTTACAGTCGCTCTGTTGAAATAAGTAATGTCAGGTATATGATCATACTTTATTTCTTTCAAGCCCACATGGTAAACATCTTTTCTGCCATTGTTAGCATCAGCAGCAAAAAAGTATTGGTTATCCTCATTAGCATTAATTGAATAATTTACAGTTACTGTTTTATTTTTTTCTTCAAATAAAATTTCTTCTGTATCAAATTTTATTTTGAACTCAGCAGGATGCTCAACCCCGGCGCCCAAAAGTTTGGTCTTAAAATTTTTCTTCTTCCCCGTTAAAGTGAGCACACCCTGTACAAGGTTACTATTCTTTGTCATTTTTATATTTTCATCCGGCGCTATCAGTACTGGTGGTATTACTACAAGTGGCTGATATAATTCGCCATGCACCGGATCGGTGTACTTATATTTTACAGCTTTTTTGAAATGCAAAGGCAGGTCGTAAATTTTTATTTCAAAATCGGCAACATAAGCAGGATCTACATCCGGCTGACCTATTTTACGAGGGTCGGCTACATTGAAATATCCTTCTGCTTTTTGCTTATCCAACCAATAAGGTTGAGTGATTGATTTTTTTGAAGGAACAAAAAAGGTTTTTGAAAAGGAAAGATTTTTATTTTTTGAGAGCGATTGGCTAAAAGCAGAATCAAATTCATCCACTGAAATATTACTGAATACCGCATCAGCACCCAAACGATTATTTAATGTGAAATTTATTTTTACAGAATCGGTTTGTACAGCAAAATGTTCTTGCGTTGTTGCCTCTATAAATAATCCACTGCATTGAACAATCAGATCCTTTACTTCACCCAGTTTTTTATTTCGCCAATCACAATCAGGCATTGCACTTATTTGATGATACAGTTGTGTTAATGCTTTTACCGATTTTTCAGGACGCAAGAAATCAAATCCTGCGGCAAGATTATCTATCAATGCGGCTATGCCATCACTGCCGGGCACACGGCTCCAGCTTAAATCAACACCTTCCATCAAGTCCGTTTCCGGAGTACTTCCTTGTGTAGCTTTAAAATATTCAAGCGACTCACCACGGGAAGCCGGCACACCAAAACCCTGACTCTTATGTTGACTTCTGCTTTCTGCTGAAATTTCACCATAGCTTTTTCCAAGCAACGGGCTATATCCGCCTACATCTATTTTAAATTGATCGGGACGGGTTGTATTGGTAGTACCAAAACTAAATGTATTCCATAATACTCTTTTTACCTGCCAAATATTTACCCCGTTACTCAGTTGCTCTGGAAACCGATTGGAATCTGCAGCTGCACTAAATGCTTCATTGGCAAGAATAGCAGAAGCAGTATGATGACCGTGTCCTCCCTCTCCTGTTGTTGGAAAACGGGTGATGATAACATCCGGCTGAAATTTTCTGATTACCCACACTACATCACTCAATATTTTTTCTTTATCCCATTTAGTAAAAGTTTCTTCAGGACTTTTTGAATAACCAAAATCATAAGCCCGTGAAAAAAACTGTTCCCCTCCATCAATTCTTCTTGCTGCCAATAATTCTTGTGTTCGTATCAACCCCAGATCAACACCTTGCTCGTCGCCAATCAGATTTTGACCACCATCACCACGGGTAAGCGATAGATATCCGGTGCGATACAATTTGTCTTTTGATAAAAAAGCTATCAATCTGGTATTTTCATCATCAGGATGTGCGGCGATGTATAGAACTGAACCTAATACATTCAGCTTTTTTATTGCTTGATACATTTCTGCGGAAGTCCAGCTTTGTGGTGCTTGCGCAAAACTGATCTTACTTAAAATTGTAATACAAAATAACGAGAGGAATAAACGTGACATAGGCAAATTTATTCAGCGAATATAAGTGTAATTGATAGCTGTAAAGAACCATTCCTATAAAATAACAGTTCATTTTTCAAGTCCATCAATTGCCAACCATAAACAGGGCATTGCAAAACAACAATTTTCCGTTCTCCCAAAAATTGCGGAATAATATATTATCTGCTAAATAAATTATCTGACCTCCGCCCAATGGCTGTGCACCAAAAATCATTCCGTCTTTCAATTTGCTTTTTAGACTACTTCCTACAAAACCGGCTACCTGATTATCTCTTTTTATCACACCTACATTCCATCCACTTTTCAAGAATTCATACATCCTGCTATCCTGCTTCATTGTATAATAATAATCGGGATAGCCAAAAGCCATCGGATGTGTGTTATCTAATTCCACTTTAAATATAGTACCGGGCACAAAACTCTTTAAACCCTCTCTTTCCCTGTCTTCATATCGGCGCAAAGAACTATAAGAATTTTTTTCTTCCGATTTACCTGCACTGTCAGCTCCTTTTTTTTCACTAAGCCCCCAGTTTAGTCTTGATAAACTGCCGACAGCCCCTTCAATGGCAATTAATTTGCCGCCATTGCTTATCCAATCACGTAATTTTTCAGCATCGGATTTTTCATCTAGAAATGAATACCTGCCCGAGGTCATCACAATAACATTGTAATCATCCCACTTTACATTTTCAAAATCATCAGCATTAATAAGTGAAACAGGATATTTTATTTCATGATCAAAGAAATACCAGACTTCGCCGAGATTATTCGGGTTGACGCCTTCGCCGGCAAGCACAGCCACTTTAGGAGATTTAATTACTTTTACTTTTTCACTGCCAAAATCAAATCCTTTTTCAACCATTCCTGTACTTACAGTGGTCGCTTCCAGTTTATTTTCATTTATCACTTTCGTCACTACTTCATTCAGCTTATTGCCAAATTTTTCATTGCCTTTTTTCAAAAGAATTAATGAACCTCTTTCAAATTTTTTACCGCCAGACTCAAAATCTGTCTCGGAAAAACGAACTCTTACTCCCTGCTGCAACAAACTGCTTAACGCCTTTGCACTGCGTACTCCCTGCCAGGGTAATACATATCCATAAGCATCAGGTAAACTATTAAAGACCCATTTTTGATCGTCATCCTGTCCGTATTCAAGACGATATTTAGATGCATAAGCATCCAATCCAAATACATACGGCAACGACCAGGCCGTTATATCGTAAGTGGCGGAATCTACCAATTGTGTTTTGGGTTCAAACAATACTTTGACCATTGCACTGTGTGGCTGCTGTGCGGGTATAATGATATCATTGTTGTTGCCGCCAAATAATTCCTCATGTCCGGAAAAATAATGATAGCCTGTCATCAAACCACGGGTTGAACCGGAAACAACTTCATACCGAATGGCGTTTTTATTCAATAAATCTTTTAATGCATCAATTCTTTGCTTTGCCGACTCGCTATATTTTATCAAATAAGATTTATACTCCCCCACTCCGGTGCTCACAGCATCATTAAAATATTTTCTAAATTCTTTGATCAGTTTTCCGGCATTGAGTGAGGCTGCTTCAATAGTGCTTAACGAAGTAGTGAAATGATGTGTTGCCCTGTTGAGCAGGGTTAATGTATCACCTTCCTGTGTAATGACAGCCGTTCCACTTGTGCTATGACCGGCTTGTTCGTATGTCATACCTATAGCGCCATTATAAGTAGGATATGTATCGCCATAAGAAGGATAAAGCAGGTCAAAATATTCTTTGGTAAAATATAACCAACCATTTGCATCAAAATATCTTGCATTATTCTTTCCTACAATTTCCTGAAATTCTCTTTGCCATTTTGTTATCACATCATGATAGGGTTGTGCTGCAGGAGCAAAATAATATGGACTGTTGATGCCCTGCTCATGAAAATCAACATGTACCTGTGGAAGCCATTCCTGATAAACTTTTACTCGCTGCCTGCTTTCAACCTGTGTTTGCCAGGCCCAGTCGCGGTTCAAGTCAAAATAATAATGATTGATTCTTCCTTCAGGCCAGGGTTCATTATGTTCTCTGGTTTCTGGCAAAGCATTGGGTTGGGTGCCCACCATTCCATTATACCAGTTTACATATCGGTCTCTGCCATCAGGATTTACACAAGGGTCAATTATTACAATTGTATTTTTCAACCATTCTTTTGTTTTTGAATTTGCAGGATCTGTCAAAGCCCACAAAGTCATCATCGCTGCTTCAGATGATGAAGCCTCGTTGCCATGCACATTGTAACTTAACCACACTATTGCAGGTGCCTTTTGTTCATCGGGCATTCTTTTGTCTTTTGCAACATTTGCAAGCCGCATATTATTCATTCTGATTTCATCCAATGAAGCGATATTTTCTTTTGAAGAAATAAAAGCTAAAAGCAGCGGACGTCCTTCATTTGTTTCTCCATAGTTTTCCAGCTTTACATTTGTTGAAGACTGTGCAGCTACCTGTTCAAAATAGTTGACAATTTTCCAATGTGGTGTATAGCGGGCGCCCATTTTGTAACCCAGAAAAGCCTCAGGCGATTTCAACTGTGCATTGATAAAAAACACATTGAACAAGCAGATTACAAACAACATTCCTTTCTTTCTCATAAAATAAATTGAAGCGGCAAATTACGTAATCCTGAGAGTCAATAACGCACAATTATATTAATGGCATCTAAAGATTCGCAAGAAATTATTTATCTTTCATTTGAAAATCAAATTCATGAGAAAGTATTATCAATATTATTGTCTGGCAGCGCTGCTCTTTTTTTCCTGTAATGCTACAAAGCAAGCAACACAGCAATCCATAAACATCAACCCCTATCAGTATTCTGGCAATAAAAAAATTGTTGCGAGCAATGGTGCAGTAGTATCGGCCCATCCACTGGCAAGTAAAGTAGGTGTGGAAATATTGAAGCAAGGCGGCAATGCTGTAGATGCTGCTATTGCAACACAACTGGCACTTGCTGTTGTATATCCCAATGCCGGTAACTTGGGTGGTGGAGGGTTTTTTGTAGCCCGCTTGAACAACGGTCAGCTCAAAGCAATTGATTATCGTGAAATGGCCCCTGGCAATGCACACCGCGATATGTATTTGAATAAAACCGGTGACCCACTTTTTGAAAAAAGTCAGGAAGGCCATTTATCAAGCGGTGTACCCGGCACAGTGGCAGGTTTGTTTGCATCCTATCAATACGCCAAACTCCCATTTGAGAAACTCATTCAACCAGCCATTGATCTTGCAGAAAAGGGTTTTTGTATAACTGAAAGAGAAGCAAGATCGTTTAACAACTTACAGGCTGCACTTATCAAATACAATACAGTACTGCCTGCGTTTGTAAAAACAGAATGGAAAAAAGGTGATACGTTGATTCAAATAGACCTTGCAAATACTTTGAAACGCATTCGTGATCATGGACAGGCCGGATTTTATGAAGGTGAAACAGCAAAACTGATAGTTGAAGAAATGAAAAGAGGAAACGGCATCATCAGTCTTGATGATTTAAAAAACTATAAAGCCAAAGAAAGAGAACCGCACAGTTTTAATTACAAAGAATATAAAATTATTGGCATGCCCATGCCCAGCAGTGGTGGGCTCTTATTAAACCAAATGATGAAGATGATTGAAGACCGTAATATTGGTAACATGGGATTTTTATCTCCGCAAGCCATTCAATTAATGACAGAAGTTGAACGCAGAGCTTTTGCCGACCGTGCCCGCTATATGGGCGATGCTGATTTTTATAAAGTACCCGTTGCAGAACTTAGTAGCGACGCCTATTTGAAATCAAGAATGCAAAGTTACAAAGACAACAAAGCAACGCCCAGCAGCGAAATACTTCCGGGAAAAATAGCCGGATACGAAAGCGAAGAGACAACACATCTGAGTGTTTTGGATAAAGATGGAAATGCAGTGGCGGTTACTACCACATTAAACGATTCTTATGGCAGCAAAACCGTAGTAGGTGGTGCAGGATTTTTTCTGAATGATGAAATGGATGATTTCAGTATTAAGCCCGGCACTCCCAATATGTATGGCGCAGTTGGTGGAGAGGCCAATGCCATTCAACCGGGAAAAAGAATGTTGAGCTCGATGGCACCCACCATTGTTTTAAAAGACAACTATCCTTATCTCGTAGTAGGCACACCGGGTGGCACTACCATTCCTACATCCGTATTTCAAACGTTGGTTGACATTCTCGAGTTTAATATGAGTACAGAAGATGCAGTATGGAAAGCAAAATTTCATCATCAATGGTTGCCAGATGAAATAAGCATTGAAAGAGCTATACCTGAAACAACCAGAGAAGCACTTAGAAAAATGGGTTATACTTTAAAAGAAAGAGGACCCATAGGAAGAACAGAAGTTATAAAATTGTTATACGATAAAAAAATTGAAGCAGTGGCTGATGTAAGAGGTGATGATTCGGCTGAAGGCTATTAATGTATATCAGACATTTTTAAAAAAAAAATAAATCTCAAAATGAATATAGGCACCGAATATTTACAGACCGTAATCAGAAGATTCAAATATTACAAAGACCAGGGCGATAAAGTATTTGAACAACTAGAAGAAAAAGATTTTCATTTTGAAGCTAATGCTTCATCAAACAGTATTGCCGTTATTATTCAACATATTTCCGGAAATATGCTTAGCCGTTTCACCAATTTTCTTACAGAAGATGGTGAAAAAGAATGGCGGCAAAGAGATGCTGAGTTTGAAAATCAACATTACAACCGCACTCAATTATTGGATATATGGGAAAAGGGATGGAATTGTCTGTTGCAAACATTAGAATCATTACATCCAGATGATCTTTTGAAAACCGTTTACATTCGCAAAGAACCACTTACTGCAATAGATGCTATTAACAGACAACTGGCTCATTATCCATTGCACATTGGTCAGCTATTATTTATTGGGAAGCTTATTAAAAATGAAAACTGGAAATCTCTTTCTATAGCAAAAGGAAAATCTAAAGCATATAATGACGGGGGAGGAATAAAAGACCCTGCCAAAAAATTCTGAAATTATATATTCCTTGCACAGCTCAAATACATTAATTACTTTTATCGCTTATTTAAGCCACAAATGAAAAAAGCTATTTACATCATTTTAATATTCCTTTTAGCAGGCAATCTAAACGCACAAGTTGAATGGGGAATTTTTGCTGGGCCACAGATAACAGCTGCCCGATACACCATTTTAAATGAGAAACAAAAACAAGATTCAAAATACGGGTTTCATGCCGGTGTAAGTTTGAAAGTGCCGTTTGAAAATAACCTCTATTTTGCTCCCGAGGCTTTTTACAGTTTAAAAGGTTATAAAGTCACTTTCACACAGTTCGTTTATCCGCCAGGGCCAAAAGCCATTAATAATAATACCACCATTCACAGTTTTGAGCTTGCCGCTTTACTTCAGTACGATTTCGGGAAAACACCTGGACATTTCTATATTAAAGCAGGCCCTTCTATTGATCTACAACTTTTCGGAAAAGAAAAATTTGATACTTCAGGCGGCACAGTAGATAGAAAAATGAAATTTTCAACTGATGGCGACTATGGATATTTTGGTGGCAATCTACTATTACAACTTGGATATGAAACGAAATCAGGAATTTTCATTTCTACACAATACACACACGGTGCGGCCAGCATTAATAATGAAGATGGAGGACCAAAAATCAGACATAGGGTTTATGGTCTTACAATTGGAAAATATCTAAATAGGAAAAAGCTGGAAGTGAATACAAAAAATATTGAATAATAAACCCTATTTTTTTACCTATTTCATAAAAATTTAATAAAATTTCTTTCAGCATTACATCCAGCATCATCTTCTAAAGTAGGATTGCCACTCATAACCCATTCCCGCCTTTTGCCAATACATTTTAATAATTGATTAAACGGTTTTGGTATTGAATTTGTCCATAGGTTGCGATTAATTACTTTTACACGCAAATAACTGAGGCTGAAGAGATTTAAAAAAATATTACTCTGGTTTATTGGCTCCTTGCTTTTCCTGCTTTTGGCTGCTTGGATATTTATTCAAACACCATTTGGTCAAAACTGGATTGCCCGACAGGTTACAAAACGTCTTTCTAAAACACTACACACAAAGGTTTCGGTTAAGCATGTTGATTTTTCGCTCCTCAACCGCATGCACCTCGAAGGGCTGATGATTGAAGACCGGCAAGGCGATACCATTTTATATGCAGGCGATGCAAAAGTTCGAATCACCGACTGGTTCATATTTAAAAAAAATGCAGAGCTGAAATATTTCGGTCTGGAAAATGCTTTGGTGAAATTTCAACGCACCGATTCTGTATGGAGACAACAATTCTTATTTGATATTTTGGGTGGATCTTCTTCAGGTTCCGGCAATAAGAAAAAAGAAGGAATGCGGTTCAATCTTAAAAAGGTGGAACTTAAAAATGTTACATTTTTAAAAAAAGATGTCTGGCTTGGAAATGACATGACCATACGTATCGGCAATTTGAATATGGATGCGAGAGATATCAATCTTTCAGCAAAAAAAGCAGACATCAGTTATTTATCAATTGACCAGCCATTTGTAATGATTTATAATTACAAAAAACAAAAACCCCCTTCATTAACTGAAGTAAAAATTTCATCCACAACCATTGATACTTTATTAAAATGGAATAGCGGCGAATGGCTGGTGCATCTTGATAAATTAAATCTCACAAATGGCATTTTTAAAAATGAAAAGCAATCAGAAAAACCGGCAAACACATATTTTGATGGCCGGCATATTGAATTCAACAATATAAATACCGAACTTACCAATATAAACTGGATAAAGGATACCATTACAGCTGCGCTTTCATTAAATACAAAAGAACGCAGTGGATTGGAAGTAAAAAAAATGGAGGCGGCTGTAAAATTTAGTCCGCAGGAAATGGCATTCAATGATCTGGAAATTCAAACCAACCGAAGCACCATCAGGAATTTCTTCAGAATGAGTTATAAGGAAATGGATGACCTTGATGATTTTTTACATGCCGTAAAACTGCAAGGTGATTTTAACAATTCATATATAAGTAGTGATGATATTGCTTTTTTTGCTCCTGCACTTCGTAGTTGGAAAAAAGATTTTCAACTTACTGGAAAAGTTCAGGGCACAATTGGTGCGCTCAAAGGAAGCAACCTGAATGTAAAAACAGGTATTGGAACTTTATTAGATGGCGACATTAGCCTTACAGGTTTACCGGACATAAATGAAACTTTTATTGACTTAAAAGCAAACGATCTGCGCACTACTTATGGTGATGCACTCACTGTCATTCCAGCTTTGCGTCAAATAACAAAACCTGACTTAAGAAAACTTCAAGATATAAGTTTTAAAGGAAACTTTACTGGCTTTATAAAAGACTTTGTAACATTTGGAACTATTCGTACAAATCTTGGCACCGTAAGTACTGATTTAAATATGAAATTTCCTGATGGGAAAGAGCCCGTATATTCAGGAACAATTGAAACTAAAAACTTCAATCTGGGTGTATTATTAGAAAATAAACAGCTTGGCGCTACAGCATTCAACATAAAGGTTTTAGGTAGAGGGTTTAGTTCAGGAAAAAGGAATACAAGCATAGATGGAGATATTGATTTTGTTGATTTTAATGGATACCGTTACCAACACATCAAAGCAAAAGGGAATTTGGATAAAAATCTTTTTGCCGGAATAGTCTCAATAAAGGATCAAAATATTGCTTTTCAAAATTTAACCGGAGCTATAGACTTTAATGAACAAATCCCTGTTTTTAAACTGAAAGGAAATGTGGAGACATTAAACCTGAAAAATCTGGGGATAACAAAAGATGAAATAAATTTTGACGGTAAACTTGATCTCAACTTTAGCGGCAATAACATAGACAATTTTTTAGGTACAGCAAAAATCAGTGCTGCTACATTAACCCGCGACGGCAGACAATTACCATTTGACACGCTAGTGATTGCAACAACTGGTACAGGTCTCAATAAAAAAATGTCGATAGCCTCCAACGAGTTTAAAGCTGATATCAATGGCTCTTATAAATTAAACGAGTTGGCCGATGGTTTTAGCTGGATGTTGCACAAATATTTTCCATCCTATTTTAAGGCACCGGCAGTTGTACCACAAAATCAGGAAATAAATTTCGATATCACTACGTATTACTTTGAGGATTATGCACAGTTGATTCATCCTAAGTTAGGAGGATTTAATAATAGCAGATTTCAGGGCTATTTAAACCCGGGCCAAAATAAATTTTATATGCTTGACAGCATTCCTCAATTCAGTTGGGGAAAATACAGTTTTGACGAAGTAAGACTAGATGCGAAAGGTGAAAACAACCGGCTAGCCTTAAATGGTGAAGCAAGAAATTTTAGACTTAACGATAGTCTGAACTTTCCATTAGTAACTTTTAACATCAATTCCGGCAACGATTCTTCACATATCTCATTACAAACTGGTGCCACACAAGCATTAGAAAAAGCAAATATTAATGCATGGGTGCTTACAGGTAAAGATTCTATAAGTATCGACTTTGAGCCTTCCGAATTTACTGTAAATGGAAAACAATGGACAATAGATCAGGAAGGAAGAATGACATTTAGTAAAGGTAACCCTGTAAGTGGAAGCGTGATATTAAGCGAAGGCGATGAAAAATTGGGAAAACAAAAAATTGTATTTAAGACTATCCCCTCAGGAGAGACAGGAAAAAACAATTTGCAGGCAGTGTTGAGTAATGTTAATCTGGGCGATATAGGCCCCTATTTATTGCCAAAGAATCGTTTGGTAGGCACCATTTCAGGAACTGTAATTGCTGAAAATTTTACGGATGACCTACATATTTACTCTAATGATTTACTTACAAAAGATTTACAATTAGATAATGACTCTTTAGGTGCTGTAAAAACATCTGTTGACTTTAATAAAAAAACAAACGAATTAGTATTTAAAGGCAATACACTCAATCAGGAAAATTATTTAGGGTTTGATGGCAAAGTCATTATTGGCGACCACGAGAAAGCAAAAAACAATAACCTGATTTCTTTAAAAGCGAAAAGATTTCAAATAAAAGTATTAGAACGGTTTCTGGGGAATTTATTTTCGGATATACAGGGATACCTCACCGGTGACATCAGTTTAAAAGGTGAATTTGATGATTTAGCTATTAATGGTAAAGGGAAATTATTTGATGCTGGTATGCGTGTAAATTTTACACAATGCTATTACCGCATAAAAGACACAACCATTAAAATAACTCCTGAAGAAATAAACTTCAACGGCATTGTACTTACTGATACTGTAACTAAAAATCCTGTGTATGTAAGAGGTGGCATAGAGCATCAGTCATTTAAAAACATGTTTTACAATATGGATGTTACCACTCAAAAACCCAACAGCCCGGGTAGGGAGAATAACAAACCAGTATTATTATTAAATACCACCATAAAAGACAACAAACAATTTTATGGCCGTGTATTTGGCACAGGATCTTTTTCATTGCTGGGTCCACAGTCAGAAATGTTTATGGATATTGATGCCGTTGGCCAGGCGTTTGGAAAAGACAGTAGTCATATAGTTATTCCTCCATCCAGTACCCGTGAATCAGGTTCAGCTGATTTTCTTGTTGAAAGAAAATTTGGTAGAGAAATGGCAGACATAGATGCCCCTCTAAATGCTACTAATATTATTTATAATGTAAAAGTAACTGCCACTCCTGCCGTTAATCTGGAAGTTCAGATAGATGAATTAACCGGAGATATTATTAAAGGCAGAGGCAAGGGTACATTAAATATTATTTCGGGAACAGCTGAGCCTTTGCAAATGCGTGGCCGTTTTGATATTGATGAAGGCAATTATCTTTTCACATTCCAATCCTATTTCAAAAAGCCTTTTGAGCTTCGCAAGGGCAGCGATAATTATATTGAATGGAATGGCGACCCATATGATGCCAATATTAACCTCACGGCTGTATATACTGCCAGTAGGGTAAGTTATGCCCCATTAAAATCAACATTGGTAGCATTAGATAATAAAGTTGCCAATGCTTATAGCGATGTATATGTTGTAGCTAAACTTACCGAACATCTCTTTAGCCCAAAAATTGAATTTGGACTGGATTTTCCTACTACCAGTGCTGCGGTAAACGATCCTGGTCTTGCTTTTGGTTTACAGCAATTACAAAAAAATGCAAATGAATTACAAAAACAAGCTACCTATCTGGTGGTGTTTGGCTCCTTTGCACCTGTGGAGTTAACAGCTAAAAGTTCCATACAGGAAATTACAAACAGTCTTTCAGGGATATTTTTTGGGGTTATTAATGATCAGATTAAAAAAGTAATCACAGGTATCTTCAATTCTCCAAAATACACTGTCAATTTTAATAGTTCAATTTATAACAGAAACGTTCTGGATCAGGATGTGGGACTCAATATTGGTAGCGATTTAAATCTTTCAATTGGACGTTCCTTTTTAAATGACCGTATTATTATTTCTATGGGCGGAACAGTTGAAGGTCTTAGTCTGGGACAAACATCCTCAATTCAACAAGAAGCTCAGGGCCTATTCAATGCCAATGTGGAAATTTTATTAAATCCATCAGGAACTTTTAGAGCCAATTTATTTTTCAGACAAAACACAGACTTCCTGACAACTACAAGTTCGGGTCCGGGACGTGCCAATAAATGGGGGGCAGGAGTGGCATACAGAAAAGACGCAGATAAATTCTGGAGGCTTTTCTTTAAAAAAAGAGCAAAAAAGTCAGCAAAAAAGCCCGAAAATCTACCAATTGAGAATCTTGATATTAAAAATTAATACTCAACAGCATCAAATAAAAAATTAGGTATTCCCCTATTCGCTGTTTAAAAAATAAAAAACGATATACTTTCCAAAGGATGTATTATTTGTAAAAATAAGGGGGCAGCAAAATTGTATATTTAAATGTCATTATAAAGCCTTATTTTTCAGGCACAAATTGTTAATATTTGCCTATTTTTAATTGAGAATTATTCCTTTTCTTTGCAACCGAAAACCAAAAATTATGCTTAAGAGAATACTCTTCTTCTTTGCTTTGACCTTGATGGTCAGTCCGTTGTTATTTGCGCAAGTAACAACCTCATCTCTGAACGGTACGGTAAAAGGCGGAGCCAATGGCACTGAAACACTTACAGGTGCTACAATTGTTGCGACGCATTTGCCAACAGGAACTAAGTACTCTACTACCAGTAAAGGTGGTGGTAGTTTTAGTATTCAGAATATGAGACCCGGTGGTCCGTACACAATTGATATAACTTATGTTGACCACAAACCAGTAACTTTTACTGATGTCTATCTTCAATTGGCTGAGTCGTTTATTTTAAACTCTACCATGGAAAGAAAAGACGCTTTGACAGAAGTAACTGTCTCTGCAACCACCAGAAGAATCAGTGTATTGAACCCCAACAGAACTGGTAACATTACCAATATCAGTTCTCGTCAAATTGGAATTGCACCTACTATCAACCGCAGTTTAAATGATTTGACCCGAATGACACCCGAATCAAACGGTCAGGCAATTGGTGGTGGTAATTATCGTCAAAATAATTTTACTATTGATGGATCTGATTTCAATAACAGTTTTGGTATTGGTGGTAATCTGCCTGCAAACGGTGCACCTATTTCTTTAGATGCCATCGGCGAAATTTCTGTTAGCATCAATCCTTATGATGTTCGCCAGTCAGGTTTTATAGGTAGTTCTATAAATGCAGTTACAAAATCCGGTACTAATAAATTGACTGGATCCATTTATAAATACTTCAGAAATGAACGTTTCCGTGGTCGTAAAGTTGAAAAAACTTATTTCAACCGACCTCCTGAAGAATTCAGTCAATGGGGTGTAAGTTTTGGTGGCCCATTGGTTAAAAACAAATTATTCTTCTTCGTAAATTTTGAGTCTGAAACCCAGCCAAAATCATTACAAACAAGATTTGCAGCAACAGCAGCCAATCCTTATGGTAGTAATACAAGTGTAGCCAGACCTACAGCAGACTCATTAAATTATATCAGCAATTATCTTTTATCTAATTACGGTTATGTAACCGGACCATTTGATAATTACACACCTGATATTACTCGTAAGAAAATTATGGCCCGGATAGACTGGAACATCAGCCGCAATCATAAATTTAATATTCGTTATAGCCAGGTTGAAGGTGGTGAGCCTAGCCCTCCAAGTACTTCAGTAGGTGGAGCTGGAACCGTTTCTGGTACAACAGCCAACAGACAGGCTATTACTGCCCTTTGGTTTAAAAATTCAAATTATTTCCAAGGTGCCAATTTCTATTCATTCGCCGGTGAACTGAACTCTACTTTTAAAGGGTTCTCAAATATGCTTCGTGCTACATACACATACCAAAATGATTCACGTTCAACAGAAAGTCAAATATTTCCATTTGTTGACATTATGAGCAATGGTGGTGGAGTACCCACACAGGCTTTAACCGGAATTGGCGCTCCTTATACTTCTTTTGGTTTTGAACCATTTAGTTTTGGTAATCTGCGTAAAGTAAAGATGTACTCCGTAATGGATAATGTAACTTTTAAAGTAAATAAACATCACTGGACAATCGGTGGTCAAATTGACTTTAATAGCACTATCAATGGATTCCAGCGCTTTGGTACCAGTTATTATCGTTTTGCTACCTGGGAAGATTTTGCAAGTGCCTTGGATCCCAATCCACTTAATCGCAAATTACCTACTGACTTCGTAATGACTTATTCACTTTCTAAAAATTTCGCTCCTGCGTTTTCTGCTTTTGACTTCCGTCAATATTCCGTTTACGCTCAGGATGAAATTTATGTGAATAAGAATTTCCGTTTAACAATAGGTATGCGTTTAGATCTGCCTACTTATCCTGGTGTACCTCAAATTCAAACTCACCCATTGGTTTATGCTCAGAATTTTGACTTTGGAGAGAAAGTAAATACAGGCGTTCTTCCTAAGAAAGTGGTGATGATGTCTCCAAGAATTGGTTTCAACTGGGATGTTTATGGTGATCGTTCTTTACAAATTCGTGGCGGTACAGGTTTATTTACCGGAAAGATTCCTTTCGTTTGGATTGTAAGCCAATCAGGCGACAATGGAATGATTCAGGTAACTCAGGCCTTCAATATGTATAATACTAACGGAACTCCAACAGGAATTTTAACTCCTGGTCCTTTCAATCCAAATCCAATTGCTTACAGACCCGCTACAGTTCCTGTTGCCGGTACGATAGTGCCTTCTTCAGTAACTGCGATGGATCCAGGATTTAAAAATCCTCAAACCTGGAAATCCAGTTTAGCAATGGATACTAAATTGCCATGGGGTATTGTGGCTTCATTAGAAGCTAGCTTTAATAGAGATATAAATACTGCTTTCTTCAGAAGCCCCAATTATCAGGCTCCTCAAAATATTAATGTAAGCGGCTATCCCGATAACAGGCCAATATATGGTGCAACAGTTCAAACAAGGTTTATTCATACTTTGAATTCAGCAGGTCAGTTTGTAATTAATGGACCTTCTGCATTTACTCCCGTTATTATTGATAATGGTACTAGGGGATATAGTGCTTATTTCACTGCTAAGTTTGAAAAACCATTTAGCAAAGGCTTTATGGCTTCTTTTTCTTATACTAAAGCACTTGCTGCTAACCTGTTTGACGGAAACGGAGACCAGGCCTTAGGTACTTACCAGACAACACAACAAGTAAACGGACTTAATACACCAAATTTGGCTACATCACAGTATGTAGTACCAGACCGTATAGTTGCTATGATTTCTTATCGCAAAGAATATCTGAAACATCTGGCTACTACTATTTCACTATTCTACAATGGCTCTGCTGACGGTCGTTTCTCTTATGTATATAGTGGCGACTTCAATAGAGATGGTGTAAATGGTAATGACTTATTATATATCCCATCATCGCTTGAAGTAACACAGATGCAGTTTGCAACTCAAACAGTAAATAGCGTAGTGTATGATCAAAATGCACAACGCAAACTTTTTGAAGATTATATCTTGCAAGACAAATATCTGCGTTCTCATCGTGGTCAGTTTGCTGAGCGCAATGGTGGTCTTTTCCCCTGGAGAAATCAAGTAGATGCTAAGTTTATTCAGGACATATTTGCTAAAACTGGTAAAACAAAAAATACACTTCAGTTTACTATTGACGTATTAAATCTTGGTAATCTATTGAACCCTAGCTGGGGCAAACTAAAATCATTGAATGCCGGTTCATTATTAGTTCCTACTAATATGAATAGTGTGACTCCTGGTGGTTCTGTAGTGCCTCAGTTCAGACTGGCAACTTCTCAAAACCAAATAATTACCAGAACTTATAGTGATGTTATCAGCACAGCATCTACTTATTCCGTTCAGTTTGGTTTGAGATATATTTTTAATTAATTAAGAAATTCAATCCATAAAAAATCCCGCCATAAGCGGGATTTTTTTATATTATCTGAAATCCTTACCTACCAAACTTTTAATTAATCAATCCATTACCTTCTTCTTTCTTCCATCCATCTTCAACCATCACCTTCCACTTTCTACCTTTTCACCTTCATCTTTCATCCCCCACCCCCATCTCAAAAAAACGGGCATCGCTTTTCCCCAGGTAGGTACATCGTGTCTCCCATCAGAAAGTTCGAGGTATTCAATATCCTTACCAGGTTCATACCCTTTTTCTTTAAGCTCATACATCAAATCCAGTGTATCATCAATTGAATCAATTATTCCGTTATTATTTCTATCCTTTGTTTCATCCATATTACCACACTGAAAAAAGAATTTTAAACCAGGCTTCGGCTTCTCCTCTCTAATAATTTTATGAATAATGCGATGTTCCTTGTCATTATACTCAGGTAATTCCTGATCCATACTTCGCCACCAAAGTGAGCCGGAAAAAACGCCGACCCTGTTAAATATTTCAGGGTGATGCCACACTATATCCAGAGCCGCTAATCCGCCAAGTGAAAATCCTGCAAACGCCTTTGGCTTGTTAGCCGAGTTGGGAAATCTGCTTTGAACAACAGGCAAAAGTTCCTCTAAAATAAAACGGGTGTACAAATTTGCCTTATCTCCCCTACCCTTGTAATCAGGAACTCCGGCTACACCATATTCCCTTTTTCGTTCTGTTCCACAATGAATACAAATACAAATAAGCGGCTTTATCATTCCTATGCCGTAAAGCTTTTCAAGAATTTCGGCAAACTCCATTTTAACCATGTCTTGCCCGTCATTTATCAATAATAAACTAGCAGAATTTAATGCGTTAACGTTTGCAGGGAAATAAAAATCAACAACAACAGTTCTTTTTAGAAAAGTAGAATTTATCAAATTTTGTTCAGCAAGTACGGAAACTTCATTCAATGAATACATGGCGCAAATCTAAGGCTTAATTAACTGCAAAATTTCAAACAGAAATTCGAAAATACCAGTATTGTTCTTTTGTTTATTTCAAACCGAAAAGATACATTTGAAAAAGGCTGTAGTACAGCTACTACTATAATAATAAAATAAAAAGGACATGAAGAAAATCGGCATCTTACACGGCAAGGAAAGATCCTTCCCGGAAGCATTTGTAGAAAGAGTTAACAGTAAAAACGTTCCCGGTATAATTGCAGAACCTGTGCGAATAGATAAAGCAATGCAAGGCACATTCAGCGGCTATGCAGTAATTTTTGATCGTATCTCCCAGGATGTTCCTTTCTATCGTACCTGGCTCAAAAATGCTGCTGTAACTGGTACAGCCGTTATCAATAATCCATTTTGGTGGAGTGCAGATGATAAATATTTTAATAACTGCTTAATGACAAAAGTGGATGTGCCCGTTCCCAAAACAGCTATCATTCCTTCTCAAGATTTGCCAGACGACACATCAAATGAATCATTCAGCAATCTGGCTTTCCCTCTTGATTGGGAAAGTATTTTCAGTTATGTTGGATTTCCTGCTTACATGAAGCCTTTTGCAGGTGGGGGCTGGAAACATGTTTATAAAATAAAAGATTCAGAAGATTTTTTTACTAAACATAGCGAGACAGGTCAATTGGTTATGCTGCTTCAGGAAGAAATTGTTTTTACTGAATATTATCGTTGTTATTGCATTGGAGGCAAATATGTACGCATTATGTCTTATGAACCTCGCAATCCACACCATCTTCGTTATGTGGCAGACTTTAAACCATCTGCAGAAAGACTCCAACAGATGACGGATATCGTTTTACGTATCAATAAATATCTTGGCTACGATTTTAATACTGTTGAATTAGCAGTACGTGATGGTGTTCCTTATGCCATTGATTTTTGTAACCCGGCACCCGATGCAGATAGGAACAGTGTGGGTGATGAAAATTTTGAATGGGTAGTTGAAACAGCTGCTAATTATGCTATTGAAAAAGCTTTGGCACAGAAAGACGGACAGGATAACTTGACCTGGGGCGAGTATGTGAAAAGAAGCAGCAATAATTCTCCATTGATTTAAACATAATAAAAAGATGAGTTTGAATTATAAAAGTTTTACGCTGGGTGTTGAGGAAGAGTATATGGTACTCGATCCGCAAACCTATGAGTTGAAAAGTCATCAGCAAAAAATTGTACAGGAAGGTCAGAAAGTTATAAAAGACAAGGTAAAAGCCGAAATGCATCAGGCTGTTGTAGAAGTGGGAACAGATATTTGCGCAGATGCTGATGAAGCCTTTAAAGATGTGGCCACACTTCGCCGAACGATTGCAGGTATTGCCGGCGAACTGGGATTTTCAATGGGGGCTGCTGGCACACATCCCTTCAGCCATTGGGAAAGCCAATTGATTACAGATCATATTCGCTACAATGAAATTGTAAACGAACTACAAGAAGCTGCCAGAAGCAATCTGATCTTTGGATTGCATGTACATGTAGGCATGGAAAGCCGGGAAATGGCAAACCATATTGCTAACAGTACCCGCTATTTTCTTCCTCACGTTTTTGCATTGAGTACCAATTCTCCTTTTTGGGAAGGAAGAGTAACTGGTTATAAATCTTTTCGTACAAAAGTGTTTGACAAATTTCCAAGAACAGGAATACCGGATGCTTTTGAAAGTATTGAAGCCTATGACAATTATGTAAATCTTTTGATTAAAACCAACTGTATTGATAATGCCAAAAAAATATGGTGGGATTTAAGAGTGCATCCCTTTTTTAATACCGTTGAATTCAGAGTATGTGATATTCCATTGACTGTAGATGAAACTATTGCACTGGCTTCACTCTTTCAGGCGATTTGCGCCAGAATTTATATGCTGCGATCAAAAAACATGAATTACATCCAATATTCAAGAGCACTTCTCAATGAAAACAAATGGAGAGCCAGCCGCTATGGTGTTGATGGCTATTTAATTGATTTCGGAAAAGAAGAAGAAGTAAATACCCGGGCATTGATAATGGAATTACTTGATTTTCTTGACCCTGTTTTAGATCATCTGGGCAGCAGGCACCGAATTGCTTATGTAATGAAAATGCTAGAAAACGGTACTGGCGCTGACAGGCAGCTTGCCGTTTATGAAAAAACAAAAAATCTGAAAGACGTTGCACAGTTTATCAATAACCAATACTTATTGGGCATCTAAAATATAGATTTTATAGACAAAAGTTTGTTTTCAAAATTTTACAATAGTTATTAAAATTGTCAGAGTTATTCTGGCAATTTTATTATGCAACCTTTCCTAAACATTACCCGTTTACTTTAAACAAAAACGAAATTTACTTTTTGTTTTAACACCTCTTCATATATGTCAATCAAAATTTGCAGGTACATCATTTTTGTCATTTTACTTATTAATAATTGCGATGTGTTTAGTCAGTCTTTAAATGCATTTGCATTAAAAGGAAGTAAATGGAGGTCTAAAAAAATAGCTGTTAGCTGGGAAAATCCAAATGAAAAAAATAAACTGGAACGTGAATGGGTGCGTACCGCAATTCTAAACAGTTGGGAAAAATATGCTGATATTGAATTTATAGGTTGGGGAACAAGTACTGTCGACTCCAGAGGGATTAGAATAAAAATAAGCGATGACCGTAATGGGCCTCATGTCAAATTTCTCGGCAATCAGCTTGATGGTGTTGAAAATGGCATGGTACTCAATTTCTCGTTTAACAACTGGTCGCCAATTATGAAAAACAGAAGAAAAGATTATATCACTGCAATTGCTGTTCATGAATTTGGGCATGCCTTGGGTTTTGCACATGAACATAACAGAAAAGATTGCCATTTCTGTGATGATGATCCTCAAGGGTCAGATGGCGATTATTATATCACTACCTGCGATTTGTTTTCAGTAATGAATTACTGCAACCCCAGCTATAGTAATTGGGGGAAACTAAGTGCCGGAGACAGAATAGGTGTAACCACTCTCTATGGAAAAAAACAAACGCCCACTACTCCCTCAATAGACAAATCAATTGCGATTGCACATACTTTAAGAGAACTGACCGATGCAGAGCAAATTGAAAGGCCCAATCTCAAAAAGTTTATCAAGATTTATGTTTCTGGAAATGCTGCTGCTTTAAAAAATATCATGAATGTTGAATACGAGTTACATCCTTCCTTCTCCAACAGATTTATAACGGCTGATGAACCAGGCTCAAACTTCGGTGTAGGGATTTATGTGTGGGGAATGTTTGAAATCAAAGCAAAAATTAACTTCAAGGATGGAACACAAAAAATATTGGCCCATTATTTAAGCTTTGATGAACTGCCAAACATACCAGAAAAAGAAAATTTTAATGTAAACTATACTGTTAGAAATTTATCAACAGCGGAACGCAATAAAAGCAGCGGCAATCAAAAAGAATTATCAGTTTTTATTGAAAGCTCGTCAGCTACATTGAATAAAATAAGCCAAGTTGAATACAAATTACACCCAACCTTTAATCCACAAATCAGAAAATCAACTGACAGAAATAATAACTTTAAAATCAAGTTTACCTGCTGGGGGCAATTTACAATCAATGTCAAATTATTGATGAAGGATGGTCAAACTTATGAATTAGAAAAATTTTTAGAATTCTAAGTTTTTATTAAACATCAAACAGCAAATTATTTATTATAGAATTGAGGTAATGAAATTTTATACCGGAATGCCAGTACACGAATACAAAAAATGACTAAAATTGAAATAATTGTTGCTGTGTCTTTTTCAACATGAAGTTCTCGTATAAAAAAATAAAATAAGCCCCCTGCAATACAAGCCAGTGCATAAATCTCTTTGCGAAATAAGAGCGGAATATTATTTAACAATACATCACGAACAACACCTCCAAAACAAGCAGTAATGGTGCCGAGTGTAATACATACTCCAATACTGAAATCTTTTTGCATTCCTAATTTGATACCAACCATTGTAAATAAACCTAATCCCAAAGCATCAAATAAAAACAATGTAGTTGTTAGTTGTTTTATGTAGCGTCCAAAAAACATGGTCGCAACAGCGGAAGAGAAAATAACAATAGTTGCCATTGAATTGGTAAGCCAGCTAACAGGCAGGTTTCCAATTAAAGTGTCTCTTAAAGTACCGCCGCCAATGGCTGTAACAAATGAAAGCACCAATACTCCAAATGGATCCAGCTTTTTTTCCATTGCAAGAAAAGCACCGGAAATGGCAAATGCAATGGTGCCAAGAATATCAATGATAAAAAGAAACTGTGTAGGCATTTCAATATTGTTGTGGCAAAATTAATTCAACCATAAATAGCCTACCCAGATTTTATAAACTTGAAAGGATAATTATTGCTTCTCGCATTAATCCACTCTGAAAGACACTTTGCATATAACACCGTAGGATGCTATTTTGCCATCTTTAACATGTACTTTCATATCTTTTACCCACACGGAGTCAATGTTACGTACCGTTTTTGATGCTTCCTTTACTGCTTCTTGAACTGCATCATCAAAACTTTTTTCTGAAGATGCAATTAATTCAATTACTTTAACTACTGCCATAAATGTTGTTTTAATTTGAAAAAAAAATATTCAATTAAGTTATGAAAAATTAGGCAGATAATGTTATTCTGCCATCATTTCTTTAATTACTTTTTCAATTTCTTCTGCATTTGGTTTACTGAAATAATCCCCATCACTTCCATAAGCGGGCCGGTGGCTTTTACCAGTTAATGTACGAGGAGCTACATCTAAATATTTATATCCTCCTTGCTCTTCCATCACTTTATTAAACATATATGCAGCAGCACCGCCGGGTACATCTTCATCTACAAAAATAATCCGGTTTGTTTTTTTAAGAGAATCAAGAATTTTATGATTGATGTCAAAGGAAGTAAGGTTTGTACATCAATTATTTCACAACTGATGTTTTGTTTTTCCAATGTATTCACAGCATCCTGTATAATGCGTAAAGTAGAACCATAAGAAACAATAGTTACATCACTCCCTTCCTTAATAGTCTCTGGTATGCCCAATGGAACAGTAAAAGTGGTAAGGTTGGTTGGCATTTTTTCTTTTAAACGATAGCCATTCAAGCACTCTATTACCAACCCGGGATCATTACTTTTCAATAAAGTATTATACATGCCTGCAGCTTGCGTCATATTTCTTGGCACACATACATACATACCACGTAGTGCATTGATGATAACTCCCATTGGTGAGCCGCTATGCCAGATACCTTCCAGCCTGTGACCACGGGTACGAACTATCAAAGGACAACTTTGATTTCCAGCTGTACGATAGTGTAGAGTGGCTACATCATCACTTAAAGGTTGAAGTCCATAAAGCAGATAATCTAAATATTGTATTTCCGCAATTGGACGCAGTCCGCGAAGTGCAAGCCCGATACCCTGACCTATTATTGTAAGTTCCCGAATTCCCGTATCAAAAATTCTTTGTTCCCCATATTTTTCCTGCAAACCACTAAATCCCTGATTAACATCACCGATATAACCCAAATCTTCTCCAAAGGCAAGTACACGGGGATTGGAAGCAAATATTTCATCAAAATATGTATTCAATACTTCAAATCCATTTAGCAATGGGGCATCATCATCAAATTCAGCTTTTACTGCTGTTACCTTCATCGCACTTTTATTCCCTTCATTGTAAAGTTTAGAATTATATAGCCTTTTTCCTTCCTCTTGTAATTCTTGATAATACCCTCTAAGCCAGTTTGCACTATCATCATTTCCAATCAGACTTAAAACCTGATATAATGTCTTTAAAACATCACGACGTAATGGATCTCTACTTGCAGCAAGCTCGGTAGCTAATTGACGTAGTTGAATTTGATGAGATGAAATTTTTCCTGCCAAGTCCATAATTAATTCATGTGCTTTGGCAACTTGATTTTTAACAGGGGTGATGTATTGCTCCCAAGCTTTTGATTTTCCTTCTTTTGAAATATTTTTCGCTTTTTCTATTATTGCGTTCAACTCAGTTTCTTCTGCAAGACTATTTTCAATTATCCATTCTTTCAATTTCTTAATGCCATCCCATTCTTTTTCCCATTCCAGTCTCTCGGCCGATTTATAACGCTCATGACTACCCGATGTAGAATGACCTTGTGGCTGTGTTATTTCCTCTACATGAAAAAGTACTGGTGTATGTGTTTCTCTTGCAAGTCTTATTCCTTCTTCAAAAACCTCGCACATGCCAGCATAGTCCCATCCTTTTACTTTGTAAATATTGAAACCATTGGTACCTTCTTTTTTCTGTATCCCTTTTAAAGCTTCAGAAACAGATGACTTAGTTGTCTGATACTTTTTAGGCACCGAAATACCATAGCCATCATCCCACACGAAAACAGCAAATGGAACCTGAAGGACACCTGCGGCATTAATGGTTTCCCAAAAATGACCTTCACTTGTTGAGGCATCTCCAATTGTTGTGAAACATACCTCATTCCCATTATTTGAAAGGCTCTTAAATTCTTTCAACTGTTCAATATTTCTAAATGCCTTTGAAGCAAAAGCCAGTCCTAAGCCTCTGGGCATTTGCCCCCCCGTTGGGGCTATGTCACTTGAAATATTTTTATAGTCAACCAGGCTTAACCATTGACCTTCAGCATCTACGAACTTTGTTGCAAAATGACAGTTCATTTGTCTGCCTGAACTAAATGGTTCTCTTTCGCCATCAGGATCAGCATATAATTGTGCAAATATTTCTTCCACTTTTGCCAGACCAGAAGCCAACATAAAGGTTTGATCCCGGTAATATCCACTTCTGAAATCACCCGGTTTAAAAAATTTGGCCATAGCAATTTGAGCGACTTCTTTTCCATCGCCAAAAATTCCAAATTTGGCCTTACCATTTAATACTTCTTTCCTCCCTAAAAGACTGACCTCCCGGCTGATACATGCCCAACTAAAATCATTAAGCACTTCTTCTTTAAAAAGGTCAAATGACAATTTGCCAGACTCTAATTCTACGGCGGGATTTTGCATACTCATAGTACAAAAATAAGTATAAAGAGTACCAAAGAAAATGACAAAAAACTTACTTAAACCTGCAACCTCTATATAACTAATTGCATCTTTTTGCTACTTTTGAAGGCTTCAAACAGTTTTATGGTTAAAATTTCTTGCTTCTTTATTCTGTTTTTCATTGCTGTTACTGTTCAGGCACAGCATGATGATCATAACAATAAGCCAACACAATCAAATGTAATTATAGAAGATGTTTTAAGGTTTAAGGAATCCGTTCATGACTTTGGGCAGATTCCTCAGGGCAAACCTGTATTTTATAATTTTGAAATTGTAAATACAGGAAAAGCTTCTTTAAAACTTGATAATGTACAAGCCAGTTGTGGATGTACAACTCCTGAATGGAGTAAAGATCCCATTGCCGCCGGTGCCAGCTCTACAATAAGAGTAGGGTATAATGCCGCAGCAACCAATTATTTTGAGAAATACATTACAATTACTTATAATAACAATCAAACAAAACAAATAACCATAAAAGGCACTGTATGGAAAGCACCAGATGGTTCCGCTCCTGCCAATGCCTCTATTGACCTTTTAAAAAAACAGACCTTCTAAAAATTAAAAAAAGTAAACCATGAAAAAGTTCGCCCTATTGGCCACTGCCTTTGTTTTCGCTTACACTGTCAATGCTCAATCTAAAGTTGATAGTATGCTAAAAATGAATGTAGAGACACACGATTTTGGCAAAATCAAACAAGGTATTCCTGTGTCTTATGAATTTGAAATAAAAAATGTTTCTAATGCCCCTATTGTTGTTGAGAATGCTTGGGCTTCTTGCGGTTGTACTGTTCCTGAAAAACCAGCCGGACCAATTGCACCTGGCAAGTCAGCTAAGATTAAAGTAACATATAATGCTGCGGCAATAGCACCCATTAATAAAGACGTATATATCCAATTAGCCGGAGCGCCACAACCAAAAACCGTACATATTACAGGAGAAGTTCTAGCAACTGAGGCTTATGATAAATATGTAAAAGACGGCGGCAAAATACTTACAAAGCAGAATACAGAAGCTCCAACAGCAGTAACTACGCCTTCTAAATCAAAGAATTCAGGAAAGTCATCTTTATCAACTGCAGCAAAAGCAGGGAATTAATAGACTGAATACTAAATAAATAAAAAACCTTCGCCAAACAAGCGAGGGTTTTTGTTTTAATCTACTGTCCAATGAAAACCTTTTTCTAGTGCGGGCAGTTTACTTATATCAATTGCTTTTCCCTCTATATTAAGACCAACTCCTTCAATTTTAAAATTCAGTTTTAATATGCTATCGCCTGATGAGTAATAATAGGGAACCAATGTTCGCTTCATTTGATAATCTATAAGCAATAAATAGTTGCCCGAAGTATCATATTCCAAGCGATAATCTTTCATGATATTATTTTTGTCCTGAAATATCAAATACCCATCTTTATGAATAAAAAACATATTGATTTCAGATGCAGTTTGTAAGGAATCATTTATGCCCGGGCTTTCAATAACTTTATATGCCCCATACAGCAAAGGCTTCTTCAGATTATCGCTGTTGAGTGTGTGACTATTTGCAAAGGGATAAAATGCTTCTAAAAGTATCAAAGCACCAATTAGGCTTTTGACAGTCCCATAAATAAAATAATTCCCATTATGCCATTTTCCTTTTAATAATGAATCGCTAACCTCATTTGTCAATTTTCCAAACAAGAAACGCCACAAACTTTTAATATAAGGCGCCAATAAAAACAGCGTAAGGAAAAGAAGGAATAATGAAAAAAGTTTCACAGAAATATCAAAAGCAAAATTAATAGCAACTATATTCAAGAATAAAAACAAGGACAATAACAATCCCGACAAACGGGTTCTATTGAAAAACAATAATAATGCTGCAAGCACTTCAGCCACTCCAAGAAAAACAGAATAGAAGTGGGAAGTGCCCATTGTACTCCAATAAAGCATGCCTTTATTTAATTTCCCAAATGGCGTAAATAAAATATTGGGCTCCGGCTGATAAAATTGATTCTTAAATATTTTATCAACCCCATATTTCAAAAGATGAACCGTGAGATATGCGATAGCCACATAGCGGACTATCTCAAAAAAATTATGGTTCTTTTTTCTCCAGTCCTTATTAAATGATAACAAAAATGCAGTGAGCAAGGCTATTATAAATAATAAAAAAACCAGTAAATACATCGAAACAAAATCAGAATAGACCCGAGTATCTTGTAAATTAATTTGAAGTAAATTTTGAGCCGAAACCTTTATCAGGCCGCCAAAAAGGAAATCCGTCAGCGCTATTTGTATTTGAAAAAGATGAAACGGGAATGGAATAAAAATAATACTTAACAGCGCAAATATGGAGGATACATTACGAATATAGCTACGCATCATTGTAGCCCGATTTATAAAATTTCCTGATGTCTTTTCAAATAGTACATTCTCCAGGTAATCCATCCAGCTATTAATGCAAAAAACAAAATTCCGGTAATGAGGAATGCCCATTGTGAACCGGAGAATGGTGTGTTTCCAGCATCATTATTGTTACTGATAAAAGTAACTACCTGCATGCTTTTATCTTCAGTATTATTATTGCTAATTTTTTGTTTAGATCTTTTTTCTCCTTTATTAATAAACTTGGTTTTTTCATTTATTTCATACTTATCGTAATACTTAAGTAATTTTTTCAGGCTATCAACAGGCACTTTTTTATTAAACATATTGCTGCCAGTCAAAGTATCTACCTTTTTATTTATAAAAATATCTGATGAATCATTTAATGCATCAAATGGACGGTCATATACTTTGGAAACAAGTACAGATTGCGAGTCTGAAATAAAGATGATCTTTTCAATTTTATAAACATTCTTGTGTGAAGGCAAACCGAAATTTGAATCATCTGTTTCGAAAAAAATTGTTGCTTAACGCGATATTGAAATTTTCAGCACTCCCACTATGACTTTCAAAGGCAATCTTTTTTGTCTGTGCATTTAGTTTGGCAAATGCACATATAAATGAAAATATCATCAAACTAGAAACTGATTTCATATTGTTTTCAGGTTTAGCAACTCTAAAATAAGAACTTTTTTGTAGCTAAATCTCAAAATAGCTTAAACCGATTTCACAATGTTTTGAGAAAGAATATCAAAAAAAGTATCACATAGATAATTTATAAGAATTAATATTTTGGAATAACATTATGCTGAAAAATTCAAGAATCTTTTGGGCAATAACTGGCGCTTTTCAAATCAAATAATCAGATTACACATCAATAACTCCACTTTATCCCGACTTTTTGCATCATATGTATTTATTCACTGTTTTATATTTGCAAAAAAAGCATTCCAGTTAACTGAAATAGTCTTATCTTTGCAGGGTTAATTTGAGCAATACGGAATTTTGTAAGTGAACGTCTTTTCTGATCAGTAAATTTCTGCCTTAGTTAGTCTTCTTTACGTTACGTCTATCTCAAGAATTTTTAATTTCAATTTTATTTGAATGAACATTTATGTTTCTAACCTCCCCTTCTCCGTTGTGGATGAAGACATGAGGAGCTATTTTGCAGAGTACGGAGAAGTAACTTCTGCTAAAGTAATCATGGACAAATACACAAACCGCAGCAAAGGCTTTGGTTTTGTAGAAATGCCAGACGATGCAGCTGCTGAGAAAGCAATTGCAGAACTGAACGGTGCGACAATTGAAGGCCGTCAGATTAAAGTAAACGTTGCTAGGCCAAAAGAAGAAAGACCTGCACGTCAACCTCGTCAACAAAGACCATCATACAGCAATAACAGCTGGTAATATAATGGCCGATATTAAAAAATGTCTTTCCAAATGGAAAGGCATTTTTATTTTGTTTAATTCTACTTATTTTAATACAAAGCTCTCTAAAAACTTTGTATTGAAATTACCACTGATGAATCTTTCATCTTTCATCAATTGCAGATGAAAAGGGATAGTAGTTTTTATACCTTCAATTACATATTCACTCAAGGCACGATACATCGTATCAATTGCCTCTTGTCGGGTTTGCGCAGAAGTAATTAATTTTCCAATCATAGAATCATAATAAGGCGGAATAACATAACCTGCATATACATGACTGTCAACACGTACACCATGCCCGCCGGGTTGATGTAAAACAGTTATCTTTCCAGGTGAAGGGCGAAAATCATTATATGGATCCTCTGCATTTATTCTGCATTCAATGGCATACATCTGAGGCACATAATCTTTCCCTGATATTTTTTGTCCTGCAGCAATCAGAATTTGTTCTTTAATCAAATCATAATTAATAACTTCTTCCGTAACACAATGCTCCACCTGAATACGGGTATTCATTTCCATAAAATAGAAATTGCGGTGCTTATCTACTAAAAACTCCACAGTACCTACACTTTCATAATTTATGGCTGATGCAGCTTTCTTTGCCGCTTCTCCCATTCTATGTCTTAGATCTTCGGTCATAAAAGGAGAAGGTGATTCTTCCACTAATTTTTGATGCCTCCTTTGAATGGAACAATCTCGTTCACCTAAATGACAAACAGCGCCATACTGATCGCCTGCTACCTGTATTTCTATATGTCGGGGCTCTTCTACAAATTTTTCCATATAAAGCCCGTCATTTTTGAATGCAGCACCAGCTTCCGTCTTTGCAGAATTATAGGCTTTTTCTAATTCGCTTTCTTCCCATACCAGTCTCATTCCCTTACCCCCTCCACCAGCAGTAGCCTTGATCATAATGGGGTAACCTATTTCTCTTGCCAAACCAATTGCATGATCAAAATTTTGTAATAATCCTTCCCCACCCGGCACAACCGGCACACCTGCTTTTATCATCGTTTCTTTAGCCGTTATTTTATCACCCATCGCATTGATCATTTCGGGTGTAGGGCCAATAAACTTGATACCATGATCATTACAGATACCTGAAAATTTAGCATTCTCTGCAAGAAAACCATACCCAGGATGTATCGCATCTGCATTTGTAATTTCGGAAGCGGCCATTATATGCGGCACATTGAGATAAGAATCTGCACTTTTGGGACCACCAATACAAACAGCTTCATCTGCAAATTTCACATGAAGACTGTCTCGGTCAGCCGTGGAATAAACTGCAACCGTTTTAATTCCCATTTCTCTAGCTGTGCGAATAACACGAAGCGCAATTTCACCACGATTGGCTATAAGTATTTTTTTGAACACAAATATTAATTAAAATTGAATAATTGATAAATCGGAAACCGAAATATTTAGCACAGTTAAACAGGCTCCACTAAAAACAATGGCTGGTCATATTCAACAGGCGATGCATCATCAACCAATACTTTTACAATTCTTCCTTTTATTTCACTTTCTATTTCATTAAATAGTTTCATCGCTTCAATAATACACACAACCGTACCTGACGAAATTTCTGACCCTACATCAACCAAATTGGGTTTATCAGGAGAAGATTTACGATAAAAAGTTCCAATCATCGGGCTTTTGATAGTGATGGTATTTGTAGATGCAGACTCTGCAACATTTGGACTTACTGATACAGGCTGATACGACACTGGCGGTGCAACAGATTGTGTTGCAGCTACAGGTGCCTGCGCAACAGCTACCGGCGATGATGACACTACTTGAGTAATGTGTTCTTCTTTTTGCTTTACAGTAACTTTAAAATCTTTTTGCTCAATGGTTACTTCACCAATATTTGATTTATTAACCATTTTGATCAATTCCTGAATTTGCTTGAAATCCATGTTTTTATGTTTAGAGTTTGATTTGGTTTTGATAAAACTGTTGTTTAAAAAAGCTGGAAGACTAAGGTAATGAAATCAAAATGAGAATTTTAGCAATTTTCGGTGATTTTAGCCAGAAATCAGCCGAAATTCAATAAAAAATGCCCGGATATTCTAAAATTCGGGCATTTTTCAATAACTAATTTTTATTCTTTCACTCTCTCCACATATTCACCTGTTTTGGTATTAATGCGTATAAGTTCTCCCTCGTTTACAAATAATGGTACTCCTAATGTAGCACCAGTTTCTAATGTAGCTGGTTTCAAAGTACGGGTGGCAGTATCACCTCTCAAACCAGGCTCTGTATAAGTTACCTGCAAAACAATTTTATCAGGCAATTCTGCTCCTAGCACCGAGTCGTTTTCTGTATTAATCAATATTCCTACTTCCTGCCCTTCTTTTAAATATTGAGGAGCGTCTATGGTAGCTTCCTGTAGCGCAATTTGTTCAAAGGTTTCATTATCCATAAAGTTATATCCCGTGTCATCCTTATATAAAAACTGATAATAACGTCTTTCAACTCTTACTGGATGAATAGTATCACCCGAATTCCATGTCTTTTCTATTGACCGACGATTATCTACTCCTTTTAGTTTTGCCCATACTTTAGCGGCAGCTCTGGCGGTTTTATTTTCGCCAAATTCTACTACACTATAAAGGCTGCCATCTAAATTGAGAATCATGCCGCGGCTGATATCTGAGGTATTTGCCATAATATTTTTTTGAGGCGGCAAAGATAAGGTGAGCCGCTTTTCTCACAAAGGGCAAATAATGAAATGTTAATAGGTGGCAACTTTATGAAAAGGATAACCGTCATTTGCTTTTAAAGCACCGAAAGGCTTTATTTTGAAGTATGAAAAAGATATTATTATTCGCCTTTGCCCTCATTTCTATTGCTCCCAAAATTTTTTCTCAAACAGATACAATAAAGGCTCCATACGAAAAAGTGCCGATCTTCCCTCCTGTTCGTTTAGTATTGCCAGATAAATCAGCATTTTACAAAAAAGATTTACCTGCTAAAAAGCCGGTAATGCTTATGATTTTTAATCCCCAATGTGAGCATTGTCAACATGAAACTGATGAATTGCTTAAACACATGGATTGGTTTAAAAATACAACCATTGTTATGGCTACTTCAATGCCTTATGACAGTATGGTAAATTTCAGAGAACGATACAATCTTGCGGCACATTCAAATATTATTGTAGGGCAGGATGATCAGTATTTTCTTTTTACATTCTATGCAGTAAGCAATTTGCCATTTCTTGCTTTTTATGATAAAAAGGGGAAATTGATTTCTGTTTCTCGTGGTACAATGCCCATAGACAAAGTAGCTGCCGAATTGAAGAAACAGGGACACTAACGGCGGTTAATCCTTATTTTTGCGGCGCAAATATTATCCCTCACTTTATAAATTTTTACTGATGAAAATAACTGTAGTAGGTGCCGGTGCCGTAGGTGCTACCTGTGCCGATAATATTGCCCGTAAAGAACTGGCAACTGAACTTGTTTTATTAGATATTAAAGAAGGCCTGGCTGAAGGTAAAGCACAGGACATGATGCAGACAGCTGCACTACTCGGTTTTGACACCCGCATTATTGGCAGTACCAATGATTATTCAAAAACAGCAGGAAGCGATGTTGTCATTATCACTTCTGGTATTCCCCGCAAACCGGGAATGACAAGGGAAGAATTAATAGGTACTAATGCAGGTATTGTAAAAACGGTTTGCGAAAATATTTTAAACCATTCTCCTAATGCCATCATCATTGTCATCAGCAATCCAATGGATACAATGACTTATCTGGCTCTTAAAGCAACAGGATTACCCAAAAACCGCATTATAGGAATGGGAGGCACATTAGATAGCAGCCGTTTCAAATACCAGCTAAGCCAACACCTCAACTGCAGCCCTGCCGATTTAAATGCTGTAGTAGTAGGCGGACACGGCGACACAACCATGATACCACTTATTCGTCATGCTACATGGAATAGTGCACCGGTAACAAACTTCTTAAGCACAGAACAACAAACAAAAATTGTAAACGATACAATGGTAGGGGGTGCTACGCTTACAAAATTAATTGGCACTTCTGCATGGTATGCACCCGGTGCAGCCGGTGCAGCCTTGGCCGAAGCAATTGTAAGGGATGAGAAGAAATTGTTTACCTGCTGTGTATCACTTGATGGCGAATATGGACAAAAAGATATATGCCTGGGTGTGCCGGTTATCATTGGCAAAAACGGTTGGGAAAAAATTCTTGACTTTGGATTGAATACAGATGAACAAGCAGCATTTAAGAAAAGCGCCGAAGCTGTAAGAAACATGAACGAAGTATTGAAGACGCTTTAATAAATCTCAAACATCATTTCAAAAGGTCGGGGGTGCCCGGCCTTTTTTGTTTGCTATAGAAACCTTTAATTTTAGTATCTAAATCCACAAGATGAGCAATACTGAAATTGTACAACTTCTTTTAGTCATCGTTGGTTTATTCTTTGTGGCATTTGAAGTATTCACCAATATGAATGATGTAGAAGACGACACCACAAATGTCATTTTGTATCAGGCTACTTTAAAAAGAATGTTATTCATTCCATTTGCAATAGGTGCCATTGCAGGACATTTATTTTTGGGTACCACATCAAAACTTTTCCCAAGTTACAATATCATTACAGCTATTGACAATGAATTATTAGTGATTATGGGTTTAGCTGTCATTTCGGGACTTTTGGTTTTGTTTTCAAAAAGGATAAAAACAAGAAGCCGTGAATTTTTAACCGTATTGCTGCTGGCGGGCTTACTTTATGGTCATTTTTTCTGGTCAATGAATGATTGAATTTGAAGCAATGTTAAACATCAATAAAACAATAGCAAATAGCACTGAAAAACAACGGAAGTGGGCAAAAATTTTTGTTGCTACCCTTGCTGTTATTCTTGCTGTTGCCGATGCTTTTTTTGCAATTAAAGACTCAAAAGGATTTCCCACTTTCAGCTCATTATTTAAATCTCACGAAAATCACATGCTCTGGTTTACATTTCTGTTTGGATGTCTTACAGGAAAGATATTTTACAACAGATTTACCCATCAAAAAAAGAAGGAACAAAAGGGAATTATTTTGATTGGAATTGTGGTTGTCATTTTAATCACCATTGGTCTTTTACTCAAACAAGTGCATGTAGAACCCGTTATAAAATTGCTGTTGTTTGTAACAGGCATTTTGTGTGCCAGCCGCTACTGGCCACAATATAAAAATCCGGCAGGCCAAAAAAGGAATTTTACAGCATTTGAAAATGCAGACTGAAAATGAAAATTCTACCTGAGCAACTTTTTATCTGAAACAAACGACATTATATGAGTATGAAAATATTTTTAGCCCTTCTTTCTTTCACTTTTCTTTTACAGTCGCTTTTTTCGCAGAAAGTGGACAGTATTTATTTTCATCTTTATACTGATAGTTTGAAAAAAGGACAACATAATTATATCAATGTAGATGGGAAATTAAGCAACGGTCGCTGGCTGCCCCTTACTGATAAAGAAATCATATTTTCTTGTGAGGAAGCAAAATTTGAAGGCAACGAGCTGATTATTCCCATTGATTTTAAATTGGAAAAAGTAAAGGTGAAGGCTGCACTGAAGACTAATCCATCAATCAGTTTAGAAAGAATCATCTGGATAAAACAAAAACCGGATGATGAATTGCTCCCTTCAAAAAATGAAGTTTTACAAGGCACCACTAACCCAAAAACAAAGAATAAACAAAAGAGGAATAAACTGCCCGGTGCTTAAACTGTTTTTTTAGCATCCTCCAAAAACTTGGCAAGGCCAATATCTGTTAATGGATGTTTTAATAAACCTAAGATAGAATCTAAAGGACAGGTACACACATCAGCTCCTACTTCGGCACAGCGTATAATATGATTGGGATTGCGAATAGAAGCAGCAAGCACTTCTGTTTTAAAGCCCTGTACTGTATAAATATGTTTTATCTGTTCTACCAGTTGTACACCATCCCAGCCACTGTCATCTATACGGCCAATAAAGGGTGATACATATTTTGCACCTGCTTTTGCACATAGGATTGCCTGACCAGCAGAAAAAACCAAAGTACAATTTGTACGAATACCATTATCGGTAAACCATTTTATCGCTTTTACACCATCCTTAATAATGGGAACTTTTACTACAATATTGGGATGAATTGCTGCCAGTTTTTTTCCTTCTTCAATGATGCCATCAAAATCGGTACTGAAAACTTCGGCACTGATATCGCCATCTACCAATTCGCAAATGGTTTTGTAATGGTTCATAATGGCGGCTTCACCTTTTACACCTTCTTTTGCCATCAACGATGGGTTGGTTGTTACACCATCTAAAATTCCCAAATCATTTGCTTCTTTAATTTGAACCAGATTGGCTGTGTCTAAGAAAAATTTCATGGAAAGCTATTTTGTTTGACCAATAAGTGAAGAAAAAAAAGGCAGGCTTATTACATCGCACCGCTCAACCACCTACTCTTGCTGCCTTCCGGCCCTGGGAGGGTTCAGCAGGAGCTGGTCGTGTAAGACCTGCCGCTGCAAATATAAGGCAGCGATGGCAAACAGATTTTTGAAAATGGGAAAGCTATCTTTGAAAAACAGAATTTACACGGGTAAAACCCAATAACTCATCGGCTCTTGCCCCAAAAGGACGATAATAAACCATTACCATATAAGCATTATCGGCACCCCAGTAATTTCCTTCTGTATTATCAAATGAAGGAGTTACGCCTTCCTCTTTTTTGTCGGTAAGTGTAACATAGGAATAATTGTAATAGCCTTGTTTCAGATAAATGGATTTTTCGTAAACACCTTTTTCCTCATTAAACGTCATTTTGGAGTCGCCATTCAAATCGTAATTTGTAAGCTCTCCAAATAGATAAATACTACGGCCTTCAAATGCCCTGTTGCCTGGCGGAACAAAGCTAAAATGCACCCAGGCATAATCGCTTTGCCAATAAGGATTGGTCGCATCATCATTTTGAAGTGTGTACAACCCGTTTATATCCGGCATATAAATATAAACCTGATTGTATCGCTCAGCATCCGTCTTTACATAAATATCCGTTCGGGTTTTGCTGGTATCTAAAATTTGCTGCACCCTGTCGGATCGCAATCTGAAACTTCTGAGATTCACCCAACGCCATTCTTTTCCGGCTGCAAAGGTTGTACTGCTTTCATCGCTATACTCATAATAGTTGCCTCTGAAAATGGTGGGCCGGTCTATTACAGATGCTTCCTGCCAAATATAATTTTGAACGATTGCCACTTTAATATCTTGCGGCGATATAGAATTTATTTGTGCATTGGCAGTATTTACATTCACCTGCACTCTTTGATGTGTTCTTCCCAAATGTCCATTGTAAGGTTGCATTACCTGTGCCGTTACCGCCATTCTGTTATTTACAACCAAAAAACGTTTGGTAAAAGCAAGCTTTGAAGTATCACTGTTTAAATAAACTTTTAATAAATAATTTCCTGATCGGGTGGGCACCATACTTCTTTCGGGCAATACCGCCTGATAATGTGTATAACGTGTAGGAATAATTGATGAAATGCGGTAATTGGAAATACGATTGGATTGAAATCCTTTTATATAATCAAAAGCCTGAATATTAGCGGGATTCCAGTCGGCATTGCATAATTGAAATGTGTAATAATAATTTTTAATATCTCCATCCAAATCATCAAAATGCAATTCAATCTGATCGCCGGAGCCCAGATTCAATACCGGATAACTATAAACATCTCCATACTTAAACAATTTAACGCTATGAATATTGGATTTAAAAATATGATCCGGCAATTGAGATTGGCTAGCCAGCATCAGGCATACAAATAAAGATGTCAGCGCATATTTCATTTGAATTTTTTGCATTGAAAAATGATTTGTCTAAAATAGCTCAAAAACCGTGTCAAATCTTTTTAGCAACCTATTTTTGTCTTAATTATTCAAAACTACAGACAATTTTAAACTTTTGAAGGTTGCAGGTTTTATAGCAAATCGTATTGCATTCAGCAAATCTAAAACCGGAGATGGGCAAAAGCCTTTTTCCCGTTTTATCATCCGCTTGTCTGTAGTGGCTACAGTTATCAGCGTAGCAGTGATGGTTATTACACTTTCATTGGTCAATGGATTTCAACAAACTATCAGTCAAAAAGTTTTTAGCTTTTTAGGCCACATTCGTATTCAAGAAAAAGAACAGGCAAAAGCCATTATATCGGAAGAAACACCCATTTTGAAAAAAGATTCTTTGGCCACAGAAATAAGAACAATGCCCGGGGTGAAAAGCATCAGCCCTTTTTCCAACAAATATGCCATGTTGAAAACCAAAGAAGATATGGAAGGTGCATTGCTGAAAGGTATTGACAAACATTACGACACTTCCCATATTCAACCTTTTATTAAAGCGGGAAGATTTATTCAATTCAACGATAGCGGTTATAGTAAAGAAATCATTCTTTCTGCCAATACAGCTTCCAAACTCAACCTGAAAGTAAACGACAAAGTATTGGTTTATTTTTTAAAGCCGGGTGATTCGCTTCGGTCAAAAGTAAATAAGCTTACCGTTGCGGGTATATTTAAAACCGGCATTACAGAGTATGATGACTTGTTTGCTATCTGCGATTTAAAACTGGTACAATGGAGCAAAAAAGAATTAAGTACAGATAATTTTGAAAATGAAATTGGAGGATACGAAGTTTTTTTGAATGACTATAAATCAATTGATAAAAAAGCAGATGAGATTTATAATCTCAGTGATTTTCCCGATACCTGGGATGCCGTAAGTGTCAAAAATATTTCGCCCAACATATTTGACTGGCTCAACTTGATGAATAAGAACAGGGATTTATTAATCGGCCTGATGCTCATTGTTGCCATTATCAATATGATAACCTGTTTGATCATTTTTGTTTTGGAACGAACCAAAATGAGCGGTGTATTAAAAGCATTGGGCGCCAAAGACTGGACAGTTCAAAAAATCTTTCTTCGTCATGCTTTGATAATAACAGTGAGTGGCATTATACTGGGTTTATTACTGGCACTTGGTTTATTGTGGTTACAACAAGCCACCGGCTTTATTCGCCTGCCCGAAGATGCCTATTTTATAAATAAAGCTGCAGTAAAAATTATATGGTGGCAGGTAGGACTTATTTGTGCTGGCACATTTGTTATTTGCCTTTTGATTTTAATTATTCCTACCTGGTTAGTTAAAAAAATACAGCCAGTAAAAGCCATACAGTTCAGATAAAAAAAAATTTCAAGAAGTAAATTTCTTTACGCTGTCGTTAGGTGCGATAGAATAATTCCAGTAGCCACAGCTGCATTTAACGACTCTGCCTTTCCCTTTCTGTTGATGTTTAGCTTTACATTCGCCATTTGCAGTAAGATCGGGTTTACGCCTTTTGATTCATTGCCAATGATAATAACACCTTCGTTAATTTTTTTATCTGATGCTACATTAATGCCATCTAATGCAGTTGCATAAATACAAACCTCTTTCTTTGCAGCCGGCAACCATTCAGCAAGATTTTTATATACTACTCCCACTCTTGCAATACTACCCATTGTGGACTGTACTACTTTTGGATTGTACAACTCAGCAGTATCAAGGCTACACACAATTTGACGAACGTTAAACCAATCGGCTATCCTGATGATGGTGCCTAAATTTCCGGGGTCCTGAATGCCATCTAATGCCAGTACAATTTGATTCTTTAAATCAATGTTAGAGGCTTCTTCAAATTGTTTTACCAGTGCAACTACTTTATTGGGTGTTGATAATAAAGAAATTTTTTCAAGCATTGCTTCATTTACAGGCATACAGTTTAACTGCTTCAGCAAACCACCATTTTCTTCCATCCAATCTGCTGTCGCAAAAACTTCCTGTACCAGCTGTGGTACTTCCTGCAAAAGCTCGGTTACCAGCTTGGGGCCTTCGGCCAAAAACAAACCTTCCGATTGCCTGAATTTTTTCTGGCCTAAACTTTGAATATATTTGACTTTCGTTTTACTAAGCATATCCTAAATTTTATCATGCTATCAGGCCGGCATTTTCATTTTCCCTACATTTTTTCTGTAATCACTATTTTACTGATTACCTCCATTTTCATTTCATGCAACACAGTGTATGTAAAAAACTATCCTACCCGTAAACCATTCGTTTATGAAACAAATATCAACCTAATCGGTAATTTACCAAAAGACAGTGTAGATTTCATAAAATCAAAACTGCAAAACCAGCTTGACGACAGCCTAAAAGCAAGAACCGTAAGAAAACTAATTGCCAACTGGGGCTTCAACAGGCCTGTTCTTGATAAACCACCCGTTTACGATATTGCCAGTGCCGAACGATCGGTTACCTATATGAAAGCACTTATGGTTTCATTGGGATATTTTAAAAGTGATATAAAATATAATGCGACAATTGATACCGTAAATGCAGATCAGCTTCAAACCACAATAAATTTTGATGTAACACCCGGAAAAGCAGTTACGCTTGATTCAATTCGTTACAATTTAAAACATGAAGAGCTACAGCATTTAACGCAGCAAAATATGAATGCCACCTATTTGCACAAAGGTGATCCTTTTGCCAAGACTACTGTGTCCAATGAATTTGACAGACTTTCTGGCCTATATCAGAATAAAGGATACATGCGATTTGGAAGAGATATGCTTCAAGGAGTATGGGATACTTTAAATCCGGCAATTTTTAATCCTACATTGGATCCATTTGACCAGATAGCCATGCTGGATTCAATTAAAAAAAGCAGAATAAATCCCACTGCTAATCTTGAAATAAGACTAAAACCCGGATACGACAGCACCCGACTTACAAAATATTATATTCATGAGATCATCGTTTATCCTGAATTTGGACAGGATTCCAGTTATAATGACACATTTGTAAATGGAATAAGGGTGCGGCAAGCCGGAAATCTTTTCAAACCAAAAATTTTTCCGCCGCATATATTTATGTCGCAAGGAAGTTTATACAGTCTTGACAGCATTAACAAAACCATCACTCATTTTAACCGTATGGGCGCCTGGAGATTGACTGAGGTTGAAAAAATATGGAAAGGGCATCAGGACTCTGCTGATATTATTTTCCGATTGACACCTGCTCAAAAATATTCTTTTACAGCTAATTTGGAAGGAAGCTATAATCAAAACGTAATATCTGGTAATCTTGCCGGCTTTAGTATTAATGCACAAATTCAAAACAGAAATGTATGGAAGCGGTCTTATCAATCAGTTTCTAATCTCCGCTTTGGTGTAGAAACCGGAAAAGACAAACTCACCAATGTAAAATTTGTACAAACCAAACAGGTTAGTTTCAGCCATTCCATTTATTTCCCCAAAGCTGTTTTTTTTGAAAGAATTATGCCTCAAAAAATGAAAGAAAATGCCAGAACCATTTTTTCTTTTAATGCGGCTACTACCGAAAGAAGGGAACTACTCAATCTGGTAACGCTTAATCTTTCCTGGGCTTACGAACTAAACTGGAAGAAAAGTGTTTTGACTTTCAGATTACCCAATATAGAATATTCGTATTTGAAACCAAAGCCGTTGCTACTTTCTTTATTTACCACCAATCCTGCTTTGCGTTATATTTTTACAGATGGTTTCATTTCTTCAGCCAGTGTAAGCTATAGTAGAACAGGAGGGAAAGAGAAAAATGTAAATTTTTTCAGAGCGAATGCCGAAGCATCCGGATTTGTTGCAGGATTAATAAAGAGTAGTAAATTTTTAGATACTAATTTATACAAGTTTATAAAAATTGATGCTGAGTTTACCAGAAAGATTAGTTTCAGAAAATCCGCAATTGCAATGCGAATTTTTGGAGGCGTTGGTTACGAATTAAACAGTACAGTAAATGAAAGAAAGCGAAATGGCCTACCCTTCTTTAAACAATATTTTGCTGGCGGACCAAATAGTATGCGAGCTTGGCAATTACGCAAATTGGGACAAGGTTCCTCAATTAAAAGTTTTGAACAAGATCCTTTTCGCTATGGCGATGTACAACTGGAAGGAAACCTGGAGTACCGATTTCCCATTGCCAATATTTCAGGAACCAAAATAAATGGAGCAGCATTTACTGATATTGGAAATGTGTGGTTTTTAAAACACGCTGCGGGTAGAGACAGCGTATCCGTTTTCAATGCGAAGAATCTGTTTAAAGATCTTGCCATAGGTGCAGGCATGGGATTGAGAATCGACTTCGGCTTCTTTGTCCTTCGTTTTGATTATTCATATAAAGTAAAAGACCCCAGTCCTGATTTATTAAACAGCAACCTTCAAAACAAATGGTTCGGTTATAAATTGAGAAACGGCGATCAATTTCAATTGGGAATCAGTTATCCATTTATCCTTTAAGCAACTTTATTTTTTCTTCAAAAGCTACCATTGACATTGCATCTTCAACCTTATATGCACCAATGCGTGTACGACGAAGACTGCTGAGATAACCGCCACAGCCCAAAGCAGCACCAAAATCATTTGCCAGACTTCTAATATAGGTGCCCGTTGAGCACACTACTTTAAAACCCACAATGGGCAAATCAATATTGGTTATTTCAAATTGCTTAATTGTAATTTTTCTGGGTTCCAGTTTTACCTCTTTGCCCTGTCTGGCCAGCTCATACACTCTTTTTCCATCAACTTTTATTGCAGAATGTGCAGGCGGCACTTGAAGTATTTCGCCGGTAAATTGCTTTGTAGTTTCCATCAACATTTCATTGGTGATGTGTTGAAAAGATTTATGCTGCTCTGGATCACTTTCTAAATCATAAGTAGGAGTAACAGCACCAAAAGTAAATGTGCCGGTATATTCTTTTTCCTGGGCCATATACTCATTTATCTTTTTAGTAAACTTGCCAGTACATACTATGAGCAATCCTGTTGCCAACGGATCTAGTGTGCCGGCATGCCCAACTTTTTTTATTCTTATTAAATTTCTGATTTTTCTGACAGCGTCAAATGAAGTCCATTGCAAGGGCTTGTCAATTAATAATACCTGACCTTCTTCAAAAATGTTTTTAGATTGCTCCATGCGGCAAATGTACTCCTTGCTTTTAAATTGAAGTACGGGTCTTGAGTTCAAGATATCGATTGATAGTATTTACTGTAAGATTTGCAGGCGTGGTAAGTATAGATAATATGCCGTTCTTATGAAGTTCCTTTACCATTTGCCTTTTTTCATAAGCAAATTTTTCGGCAATGGTTTTTATATAAATGCCTTCCAAAGTGGCGGCTTTTTGATTTGTTATTGTTTTCAATTCAGAATTTTCAAAAAATACCACCAATAGTAAATGATAATGTGCCATTCTTTTTAAAGCTGGCATTTCCCGGTTTAGGCTTTCCAATGATTCAAAATTGGTAAACAAAATCAATAAACTGCGGTTGGTAATTCTGTTTCTGATAACAGAGAAAAGTTTTTCAAAGTCCGGTTCAAGAAAAATGGTTTGTTGCCGGTATAATGTTTCTAATATCAGATTCATTTGTGTTGGCTTCTTATCCGCTGGTAAAAAAGTGTCAATCTCTTTTTCAAATGTAATGAGCCCTGCTTTATCCTGTCTTATCAAAGCTACATTGGAAAGTACCAGTGATGCATTTATAGCATGGTCCAACAAGGTTAGATTATCAAAAGGCATTTTCATTACCCTGCCTTTATTGATAAGACAATACACCTGTTGGCTTCTTTCATCAGTAAAATTATTAACCATCAGGTTGCCTTTTCGTGCGGTGGCTTTCCAGTTTATGGTTCTATAATCTTCTCCCCTTACATAATCTTTAATTTGTTCAAATTCCAGGCTATGTCCTATTCTCCGTATTTTTTTTACGCCGGCTTCCTGCAGGCGGTTACTTACAGCCAGCAATTGATAACGCCGCATTTGCACAAATGAAGGATAAACTTTTATTGTATGCTGAGCAGCAAAAGTAAATCGCCTTTTTACAAGACCAAGAGGCGCCTGTACGTACACATTAATGTCGTTAAAAATATATTCACCCCTTGTTACCGGCCTTAGCTTATATTCAATCATCGATTTGCCTTTGGCTTCCATGCGCAACTTTCTTAGCCATTTTCTTTCCTGAAACTGCACCGGAAGCTCATCAATTACAGAAATGTTTACAGGAAAATTGTAATAGTTTTTGAACAGCAGCATTATTTTATTATCGTCGCCCATGCTAAAACGATCCTGCAACAATCTTTCGGCTTGTACTCCTTTGCTTCTGCTATAAATCAGCAATCCATCAACCACTACAGCCATCACCAGCAATAATAAAATGAGCAGCCCAATGCGAAACCAAGGCGGCAAAAAATAGCTTAATACAAATACAACGGCGGCAGCCGCTGCTATGTAATAGATAATATTATTTATGTAGAATGACTTTCTCAATTTTAAAAAATATCATTACTAACGAGGCACATCAATGCTATGAACAATCTGTTTGATCACTTCATCTTCAGTAATTCCTTCCATTTCTTTATCTGGCGAAAGAATGATGCGATGGCGTAGCACCGGAGTTACCACCGAAAGAATATCATCAGGTGTTACAAAATCTCTCCCTTGCATGGCAGCTGTTGCTTTAGATGCATTCATCAATCCCAACGAAGCACGGGGCGAAGCTCCCAGATAAATGGACTTGTGACTTCTTGTCTGACTTACCAAACGGGCTATAAACTGCAATAATTTTTCTTCTATAATCTGATTTTTTATTTGTTGCCTCAAAGCGATTATCTGCGAAGCTTTCAAAACCGGCTGAATCGTTTCTAAAGCCGAACGATTTCCCATACTATGAAACTGCATCAGCATACTGGCTTCTTCGGCTTCTAAGGGATAAGGAACGGTTATCTTAAATAGAAACCGATCCAGTTGTGCTTCTGGCAATCAATAGGTGCCCTCCTGCTCTACCGGATTTTGTGTGGCTAAAACCATAAACGGCGAGGCCATAGGATAAGTTTTGCCGTCAATCGTTGCTTGTCTTTCTTCCATAATTTCTAAAAGTGCCGATTGTGTTTTTGCAGGCGCCCTGTTTATCTCATCTACCAATATCACGTTGCTAAATATGGGACCTTTTCTAAACTCAAACACAGCATCCTTTGGATTAAACACTGGTGTGCCCAATACATCAGAAGGCATAAGGTCAGGCGTAAATTGAATACGGGAAAAACCGGCTTCAACACTTTTTGCTACCAGTTTTGCAGTAAGTGTTTTAGCAACACCCGGCACACCTTCTATCAACACATGGCCATCTGCAAGTAAGGCAGTGATGATGAGTTTCACCATTTCATCCTGTCCAACAATAATTTTCTTTATTTCATTTCGAATAGATGCAACCGCATCACTTAGTGCTGTTAAATCCGTGCGTTCCTGAAAAATTTGTTCTTCCATATTTTACATTTTGTGGCAACTATTTCAGTGCCTGTTTATTCAGCTTGTTGATTTATAAAAATTTTCCAATTGATTATAAAATTGAATCACCTGCTCCTGATTTATGTTTGCGTCCGATTCAAAACTATTAATATAACTGATAATCATGTTTGTGTTGTATGACTCAGCCCCCGATTTTTCCAACAGCTTACTCACGAAGCCTGCATCTAAATTTCCAGTGGGAAGTTTATACCTGTTTCTAACATGATCCAAAAAAAAGGAAGCCATTTTCCGGCAGAGATTTTTATGATTTGCTTTATCGAAATACAATCTCCCAATTGTCTTTACAAAATCAAGTGAATCATTGCTTGGATTTTTTATTACAGGAATATAGCGTTGTTTGCGACGCATATTCAATAAAACATACAACATCAATATGGCAGCAAGCAAGATAAAAGCAGCTCCAAATGATTTATCGCCATTTGCATTTTGCACATTCATAAGTGCAGCGAGCCAGCCTTGTTTATGCTCTTTATCACTGCGTTTTGCCTGATTACGATTTTCTTTTTTCATCAAATAATATTCATCCCACACTACTTTCTTTACATCAGGCCTGATGAGTGAGAGAGCTTTTTCATAGTAATCAACATTATCTTCAAACAATAAAAAATAATTGGTGAATGCAAAAGGATCGGTATGTATATAGAAATTGCCATGACCGGCCCGTAACTTTATAAAATTGGGTTGAAAATTTCGGTTGTAACCCAATACTTCTGTTAATGCCGTATCAACTGAAGAAAAATAATTGCTACTGGTTCTTCCGGGATAATGAAACTGTTTATGCGGGCCAAATAACAAATTATTCAAATTCAGTTGCAGACTATCATCAAGATATTCAGCTGGTCGCAATAAAGAATTATAAGAACCGGTAATTTCACAGCTCATCATTTCTTTTGCAATAGGTGAAAAATATCCTGAGGCAATAAAAACATCATTCCCGTTTTCTGCAAATGCAACCAATTTTTTCATTTCGGTTTCATCGGCAATAAAGCGGGTGGTGAGTATAATCAATGCCTGCTTGTCTTCGTATTTAGATAAAGAATCCCAATAGCCGGGTTCATACTTATTCTCAGAAATAGTTGCTTGAGGGAAAATATATTTCAAATCCTGATAAGCAACATAACTGCCATAAGGAATTTTATCTTGCTTAAACAAAGTGATGCTTTCATCAAGAGTTTTTTTATTGGACTTGGTTGAGCTGGTTGAAAGAAGCAATACAATAGCGCCAATCAAAAAAAGACCAAACAGATATGGAATAAATTTATTCAATGCTTAATGAATCATTTTATTAAATTGATTAAAATCATTTTTCACTATCTGATAAGTGGCAGGTTGTACATCAAACTGGCCATACCAGCTATACTCGTAGCTGCGGGTAACTTTAAAAAAACTATTATAATAACCCGTTGGCTGCAATTGCATCAGATAATCAAAATTGGTTTTATCCTGCTGGTAGTTGATAATTTTTTTCTCAGCCATAATTTTCAACATTCTTAAAAACATTAAACGTATGGCCAACCTGTAATTACCGGCCAGTTCTGCCTTCTCCAATTCTTTATTATAATTGATAGCAAAAATATCTTCGGTAGTGAGTGATGCTTCATTTGCAGCTATTGCAGTTATATCTTTTTTTCTAAACAACCTTACACCGCTGCTCATCAAATACCAAATAACTGCTGCAGCAAATACGCCAATAATAATCAGCCACAATAAAGTTTGAAACCATCGCTGCTCAGTCCAACTGACAGTTTCATTATTATTTGTATTAATATTTTTTTGCGTTGGTTGTTTTACCCCTTTCGCATACCAGAAAGCATCCTCTTCTTTCATCGTTTTAATAGACAATGGAGAAACTTTTCGCTGTAAATAAGGCGAATCATAGTGATAATAACTTTTATCAGTAAAATAATAATTATAGTCAACCTCATCTGGCGGAGCCGCAATCACAGATTCGGTAGTATCCTCTTTGACAACAGTGTTTTCATTTATATAAGGTAAGCTGTCGGCAATATCAACGTTGCTTCCATCCTGCGCAAATAACGATTGACTCGCCATCAGCAAAACAGAGAAAAAAATGAAACGGAAATAAAATTTGAACTTATTCATCAACACTGCTTAAACCTCCTCTTCTTTTAATTGTTCTGCAAATCGCTTTCCCAACTTGTATGGATATATTACAAAATAACCAATAACAAAAATGGTAGATAATAATACGATAAGTGCGGTAAACCAAGGAAAGTTATACCCGTTTATAGAAATAGTAAGTCCATCATTATTATAAAGCCGGGTTACAAATCCTTCAAAAAATGCAGCCACTGCAAATACCGGTAATAAACCAATCATAATTTTTGCTCCATCTTTTGCGCCTTGCTTCAATGCATCAATCCTCTTAATGGTTCCCGGAAATAAAAAACTTTTTCCAAGAATTAATCCTGCTGCGCCAATAAAAACAAATCCGGTAATTTCTAATGTACCATGTGCAAATACAACCAGCCAAAAACTACCACCCAGACCATGCATAGCAAACAACTGATCAAAAGAGCCTACCATAACACCAAACTTTCCCATATTGTATAAGGCAGGTAACCCAAATGCAATACCAGATGCAAAATCTCTAAGCGCCACCAAAATATTATTAACCATAATACCTAGCCACACAGCTACAGAGCTGCCCCCTTCAAAAATACCAAAAGGATTGCCGGAGCGGATTCTTTCTTTAGTGTCTTCAATATATCCATCGCCACCTGCACCCAGCATCTGCCCCATCAAATCTTCATCATGCTTTGCCAGAAAAAATCCAATGATATAAAACAGCGCAAAAAAGGCGAATGAAAAAATAATGACTTTATAATGCTTGCGAATGGTAAGCGGTAAATCATACTTCCAGAAATTGACCAACTTATTGGATTCTTCTTTTCTGTTTTGATAAATATCAAGATAAATATTGGAAGCTTGCGCATTGATGTAGCTGGTTACTTTACCTGTGGGATAAAATGTTTTTGCATAAGCCAGGTCATCTACCAACTGTACAAAATCAGAAGCCATTTCATCAGGATCGTCTGATGGCATGTGTTGGATGCGCAACCATCGGTCTTTATTCTTTTTTATAAACAGGGCTTCTCTCACCAAATAGTATTTGATTGTAAAATAATAGTTTTTTTTAACTGAATGTTTCAGACCATGCAGAATTATTTGATAAAAATTCCGGTAATTTGTTGCGGGTAAAGAAAAACAATGCCGACGATAAAAGTTCCAACCAATTTTAATATAGAAGTAGAATTTGAAATTCCCGAATTCTACAAGCGTTTTATTGCTCTGCTCATAGACTGGATTATTCTTATTTTCTACACCAAAATTGCGTCCGAGATATTGAATTCAGCTGCTATACAAACACCCTATGACAGTGATTCATTCGAAAGTCTGAATTGGATGGCTATCGCAGTACTTTTAGGGCCGGTTCTTATTTATTTTCCTTTTTTAGAAATAACCATGAATGGCCAAACGATTGGAAAAAAGTTGATGAGGATACAAGTGGTAAATGAAAATGGCGGAAAAGCCAGCATCAGTCAGTTATTAATCCGCTGGCTGGTGCGTGAAATCTGGTTTATCTTTTTATTCCAAATGGGGCAATACTATAGTGCAACTGGAAATAAACTAGAATCCACTTTTTTGATTATGGTAGTGCTGGGCTATTTTATTACAGATGTAATATTGGTTATCTCTTCAAAAAAGGGACAACGACTTGGGGACCTGCTGGCCAATACAATTATTATTGACATTAGAAGAAGAGGCAACATTGAAGAAACCGTTTTTCAGGAAGTAGCGGAAAGTTATGTACCTGTTTTCCCTGAAATAATGAAACTGAGCGACCGAGATATCAATGCAATAAAAACGATATTAGAAACATCCAAAAAGAAAAACGATTATTACATGGCCGAATCGGCTGCCGAAAAAATTAAAGCACATTTGAAAATTGAAAGAGATATGTCGCCATTCGATTTCCTTGATACTTTGCTGAAAGATTATAATTTTCTTTCCACCAAATAAATAAACTTTTTATTTGATAAACTACACTCAATCTCTTCCACAATCTCAACCTCAATCTCAACCTCATCCTCAACCTCAACCTCAATCTCAACATTAATCTCAATCTCAACCTCATCCTCAATCACACCCCCCTCCTCATAAATCCGTATCTTTGCCGCTTCATTTTTTAGTTCAGGTTTTATTGAGTTTTTTTATGAGTAAGAAAGGGAAAGTACTAGTGGCTATGAGCGGTGGTATTGATAGTACCGTTACCGCATTGATGCTTCATGATGAAGGTTATGAAGTAGTGGGCATTACTATGAAAACCTGGGACTATGCCGCCAGTGGCGGAGGTAAGAAAGAAACCGGTTGCTGCAATCTGGATTCATTTAACGATGCCCGACAAGCCGCTGTTGAGCATGGCTTCTCTCATTTTATTCTCAATATCAGAGAAGAATTTGGCGATTTTGTAATTGAAAATTTTGTTGAAGAATATCTGGCTGGCCGCACACCCAATCCCTGTGTGCTTTGCAACACTCATATCAAATGGCGTGCATTATTAAAAAGAGCTGATGCACTTGGGTGCGATTTTATTGCCACAGGACATTATGCAAAAATAAGACAACATGAGAATGGCCGTTTTGTTGTAAGCAAAGCCATTGATGATACTAAAGACCAGAGTTATGTATTGTGGGGTTTGCAACAAGATTTGCTTAGCAGAACTTTACTTCCTCTTGGCCCCTATCGCAAAACAGAGATAAGGCAAATGGCACATGATTATGGTTATCCTGAGCTGGCAAAAAAAAGTGAGAGCTATGAAATTTGTTTTGTGCCTGATAATGATTATCGCGGCTTCTTAAAAAGAAAAGTGCAAGGCCTTGAAGAAAGTGTAGCAGGCGGAAATTTTATTGATCATAATGGAACCATTCTTGGCAAACATAAAGGGTATCCGTTTTATACCATTGGCCAACGCAAGGGACTTGATATAGCATTGGGTCATCCGGTTTTTGTAACTAATATAAATCCTGAAACCAATACGGTTACATTAGGCAACGAATCAGATTTGGAACAAAATGAAATGATGGTGTCAAAATTGAATTTGATAAAATACGACACCATTACTTCGGGAATGGAAGCCGTAACCAAAATCAGATACAAGGATCCGGGTAGTCTTTCAAATCTTTATCCCGAAAACGGAGCTATGAAGATTCGTTTTTACGAAAATGCAAAAGGCATTGCACCAGGCCAAAGTGCCGTTTTTTATGAAGACGATGATGTGCTGGGTGGTGGCATTATTCAACGTGGCAGTCTTATTGATTTTAGGTGATGATTTTACAGCTAATCACATAGTTTTCAAACAATAATCCATTTTTTTTGTCGTTTTTAATCCGGGGCTTTTAAACCCCGTTTTTTGTTTGTAGTTTTAGGCAGCCAACAATCCGTTACCATTGTCTTAAAACTAATAAACAGCTAAAAGCGAAAAACCACTTATGAGAATAATTTCTAAAACCAGCCTGTTATTTACAATTTGTATATCTGTTTTCTTTGCATCTTGCAATGAGAAAGAAGTATATACCACCGACAGCCTGCAGGATTATTTCAAAATGATAAATGGCAGGTATATTACTTACCGATTAGATTCAATGGTGTTTACCAATTTTGGACGCAACACTGAAATTCATCGCTATCAGGTAAAAGATGTTGTGGATGCACAAGTTACTGATAATTTAGGCAGACCTGCTTTTCGTGTTTTCCGTTATATCAGAGATTCCGCTGGGCTACAATCATGGCAGCCTGCGGGTCTTACTTACACCGTTACACTACTTCCCGATCAGGCAGAGGTAAGTGAGAGTAATCTACGCTTTATTAAAATGCATCTTCCAGTAAGCGATGGCTACAACTGGAAAGGAAATAAATTTTTGCCAACGGCCAATTGCCCTGGCTCTACCGGGCCTTATTGCGAGTTGTATAATTTCAGCAACGATGATAATATGCCCGACTGGGATTATAGATTTGATGGCGGACTGAATCCATTCTCTTACAGAAGTAATAATTATACAGATGTCATTTCCATAGAACAGGCCGATGAAGCTTTCAATGTACCTATAACAGTGCCTACTGCTTATGCTTCCAAATCAAGAGCAGTTGAAAAATATTCAAAAGGAATAGGAATGGTTTATCGTGAATATGAAATGTGGGAATACCAGCCCAATACAGGCGGCTCAGGAGGGCCTTACAAAACCGGTTTTGGTATTACAATGTGGATGATTGATCACAATTAACTTCTATCAAACATTTATTTTTACCAATAAAATTGGTATCTCCATGAAAAAACTGTTTTTTCTGTCATTGTTTTCATTGCTGATTATTGAAAATACAAATGCCCAGCTAAATCGTTATATAGTAAAATTTAAAAATAAAGGCGGTGGTGGTTATTCATTTTCCAATCCCCTTGTTTATTTATCGCAAAGGGCAATAGATAGAAGAACACATTATGGAATAGCTATTGACAGTACCGATTTGCCTGTTACACCTACTTACATCAATCAGGTAAAAGGTGTTTCCAATGTTACATTATTAAATATATCACGTTGGCAAAATGCCGTTACCATACAAACAACAGATGCTGCGGCTATCACCACTATCAATGGATTTCCATTTGTACAAAGTGTAAACGGCATTGCTTCAAGAAATAATAATAATGGTCTTGGCCGAAATAAATTTGAACAGGAAGAATATGCAAGACCACCTGCTCCATCAGCACAAAGAATACAAGCCGATTATTATAACTATGGTACTAATTCATACAATGAAATCCAATTGCACAACGGAGCGTTTATGCACAATATTGGATTGAGAGGACAAGGTATGCAAATTGCCATGCTGGACAACGGTTTCAACAACTATCTGACATTAAAAGCATTTGATAGTGTAAATGCAGAAAACCGGGTTTTAGGCACCTGGGATTTTGTTGCCCGTGAAGCGAATGTAGCGAATGATGGAAGTCATGGTATGAATTGTTTCTCTATTATCAGTGCAAATATCCCCGGACAATTTATTGGCAGAGCACCCAAAGCAAGTTTCTGGCTTTATCAAACGGAAGACAATACCAGCGAATATCCCATTGAAGAATTTAACTGGGTGTGTGGTGCGGAAAGAGCTGACAGTTCGGGTGCTGATGTGCTTTCATCATCATTAGGATATAACACCTTTGATAATGCTTCTTTAAATTATACTTATGCACAAATGGATGGCAATACTACCATTGCCTCAAAGGGTGCTGACCTTGCAGTAAAAAAAGGAATACTGGTATTTCTTTCAAATGGCAATGAAGGAAATAATCCCTGGCATTATTTAGTTACCCCATCTGACGGGGATAGTGTTATTGCCGTTGGTGCAGTAACCGCTACAGGTGTCGTGGGAGGTTTTTCTAGTTATGGCCCTTCGGGGGATGGACAAATAAAACCTGATCTGGCATCGGTAGGTGTAAGTGCTTTAATACAAACTACTGGCAATACCGTGGGAATGGGAAATGGCACTTCTTTCGCTTGCCCCAGCATGGCTGGGCTTGGCACTATTTTATGGCAGGCATTTCCCGAATACAACAATATGAAAATTCGTTCTGCTCTCTGGCAATCGGGTAGCAAATACACTACTCCTGATGACCGGGTAGGTTATGGTATTCCAAATATGAAAACTGCTTTTTCTTTATTACTAACTGAATTTGCTACATCAACTTCATCTGTAAATTCGTGCAACGCCACCATCAACTGGACATCAAAAGATGTAGCTTCCATGCGATATGAAATAGAAAGAAAAGTACCGGGAGAAGTCAATTATTCTAAAGTGGGTGATGTAGCTGCACAAGCCGGTGATGTACTTGCCATAAGAAATTATCAATTCAATAATACAATTATCAGCCCTACACCCGGAATCGTTTCCTATCGCATACGTCAAGTCATAGATACCAATGCAGCCAGCTTCACTGCTGTTTATATTGATACAACGAATGTAACCATCAGCAGTGGTTGTTTTGCTACGGGTACTGGTGGTACAGGACAAACAGTGGAAAGAATTGTATTGCAACCCAATCCTGTTTCAAATACAAACACAAACCTGTCTATTGAAACGCCTTATGCAATTAGCAATATGCCTGTTTTAGTATATGACAGTAAGGGTGCACAGGTCATGTTAATACAATCTTCAAAAACATCGGGCAAGAAGATAATTGAAATACAAACCAGTCATCTTTCAAAAGGAAAATATTATATAAAAGTGTTGAATGGCACTAAAACACTGGGCACTGCCACACTGCTGGTGCTTTAATAGTTTTTGAAATTTGACAACACACAAAGATTGTGTGATATTATTTTGTAACACCAGCAAAGTGTAATGCCTACACGCAAGACACATTAGCGGCGTGTTGTTTATTACTGAACTTTAACAATGGCAAAAAATGACAACCCACAGGTAAGTATCAACTTAGCTGCTTTTGTTTTAATTCACTACCAAATAGTCCATTGGCTGTTTGCTCCCAGCCTAAGCATTGCCGCTTCTACTGTTGATCTATCCTCCAACTTTAAGGAAATCTGTAATTCAATTTCTCCCTCAAACTTTATAACTAAGTTATCATTATTCTCATACGCGTCAATGACTGTTTTACCGATTAAAGAGCACAACTTGTCGTAATATCCATTTTGATTAAATTGTAAAACTTTATCTAAAATTTTAACTTGCGGTAACGTGTATATATTTAAAAGAGGTTCTTCAAATAAAAACTGAATATAATCTCTAATAAAAGTTATACCAATTAGCTCTAGGGTTATTAGAGACCTCAATTTTTGAACATTATTATTTTTTTCCATATTCATTTTGCTATTTAGCTGGTATATGCCACCACCAGTCAGTTTTTGAAATTGTTTTACCCGTCAGAGGATTTATTGTCTGACCTGCATTATTCAAATATGAACCATATCCTCCTGAATACTGAAATTTACCCATAGTAACTGGGTCCATCATTCTAAAGTCAGTAACTTTTGAACTAAGACCGTTTCCGCCACTTCCTCCTACGAATTGAAATCCTTTTCCACTTTCAACACCTAAAGGTCCAGTAGCTCCTTTGGGAACAGGAAAAACAGTTCCTCCTTCACTAACAATAAAACTTGGAGCACTGATACTCGTCTTAGCGGCAAACATACCCAATCCGAGTCTAAAAAGCTTACCCACACCATAAGTTGCCGCACTTTCAATAACGCCTTTTTTAAAAGCATCACCGGCTTCAGCACTAAAGCTCTCACCTTTTAAAGAATAATTTCCTGCCTTTAAAAAATTACCAATAATAGGAAAACTTCCGCTATGAGAACCTTCTACTTCTGCTACTGTACCTTTATGAATTCTGTCAAGTAGCGCATCTTCGCCTTTGTATTTCGCCCGCTCAACTACAGTCATCTGCTCCATCATCATTTCCCTTTTGTGGGAGGCAGTTTTTTCTTCTGCATTTAAAGATGCGGGATTAAGTTGAGGTACTGAACGTGATGCTGATGACGCTTCGTAATTTTTTATTTTTGCTCTTGTAGATGCACTTGCGCATCCCATACATGTTGATTCTGGGTTTGCTCCGGCAATCTGCCTTCCAACTTGTATTGAATTTACATTACTATTTATAATTCCTGCAGCTGTACTTGCCGTTTTGATCGCAATACTTACTTTGCTTAGCAGACTAAGTGCAGAAACATTTTGCCCGGATATTTGCAATGCTTTTCTAATGACTCCTGAACACCCGGCGACTACAGTTTTTAGATGTAAGAATCCTGAAGGCGGCCATGAAAAGCCTCCACTTGGGTCAACCAGATTTACTGGGTCATCGCCCATACCAATATATGGCGATGCATAATCCTGATACGGATCCTGCTGCACCCATCTGCCAATCTGTGCATCGTAGTTTCTTAATGGAAAATCTGTCCATTGTATATCCTCATCCAACTCGGCAAATGCGCCCTGATACAGATAATTATTCTCCACAACTCCTTCATACACATCCGCTAATTTCTTTGCGGATAGGGTTGCTATTTTTAATCCATACGGATAGTAATGCTAATACAAAATTTATGTTTCAAAGAGCTAATGAAATCCTTTTGAAAAGGGGTGAGATAAATTTAGGGAAATTTTTGGAAGTAGAAATCTAAAATGATCAGCTGAAAAAAAGGAGTAGTACATCCTTGCCGCCCAATGTCCCATAGAGTTAAGTTTTTTGTTTAGACATTTTGGTAACTGCATAAGCAAAACAAAAATTCCATATTGACAAGTATCAGATTCCATGTTGTTGATTCTATTGTAAATAATTGGCAATTTGACTAACTTTGTGTCGTTAATTTCTTTGCACGGATTGGATATTTATGGGGTTTATTTTTTTGAAACTAAAAACAATGACACAAAGGTTCAAGCAGTAAATGAATCGTTTTTGCAGAAAGTTAGATTATTGGAAAAACTGGATGAAATACAGAAAAATTATTTTAGCAATATGATAGATGCCGTCATCGCAAACAAACGCATTAAACAAGCTTTGAGCAGCGCAATGAGTTTCACAATATAAAAAATTTAGTAATGAAAGTATTATTAGACATAAAAGACAACAAAGCCACTCACTTACTGGAGGTGTTGAAAGGCTTGTCGTATGTAAAAGCAAAAACCATTTCTAACGAAAAGGCATTGTTGATGGAAGAGATAAAAGAAGCCGTTGAAGAACTAAAATTGGTTCGTCAAGGCAAATTGAAAGGCATACCTGCAAAACAGCTTTTAGATGAGTTATAATATTATCGCTGTTCCTACTTTTAGGAAAGAGTTAAAAAAGTTGGCTAAAAAATACCATTCCTTAAAAACTGATTTAGCTGTTTTATTTGAGAGTTTGGAAGAAAACCCTATACAAGGAACTTCTTTAGGTAGAAACTGCTACAAAATACGCCTTGCCATTTCCTCAAAAGGCAAAGGTAAAAGTGGTGGAGCAAGGCTCATTACCAATTTTGTAATTGCCGATGATACCATTTATTTGCTTTCTATTTACGATAAATCTGACAAAGAAAATTTAACCGATAAAGAATTGGACGAACTCCTAAAATATGTGCCTGAATAAAGCAAAAGCCCGACTAAATCGGGCTTTGCTTTTGTAATTTTTCTTTGGTCTCTATTATTTTTTGTCGCAAGTCGTCTGCTGATGTAAATCCTTTCCATAATTTATGGTCTTCTTCATATTCTGAAAATCGTTGAGATACAGCGCTTAATTCAGAAAACACACTATACTCTAATTCGGTAAATATTTCAATATTTATTTCATTAACAAAAGAATCGTGAAATTCATTACAAAAAACAGGCTCATTTATTCTATTCAATAAGTACTCATCAATAAGCCAATATAATCTTTGTTTATCGCTCTTGTTGTACATATTCATTATGGTTTTATTGGACTATATTGAAAATGCCAAATTGAGTTGGTCTCTTTATCGTAAAGCACATCTAGTTTATACGCTTTACCATTTCTAAACATTTCTATGCTGTGCATTAATGCTCGTGAGCCTTGTGGGTCAGCTATCCCTTTTGAACCTTTAATAGCTTGTTCTAAAATTTGAACAGAAACAGCCCTACCTTTTTCTGCCATATGCTTTGCAGCAGTTGTTCCAAAATTGAATAATTCTTTCCCTTCCGTCTTAGCGACTCCCACCCCAAATTTAATACTTCTTAACCAAGCAAATAATTTCCCGAGTTTTGGAAAAGGAATTGCAGCTGCCTCAGGATAGACAGGCGTAATGGCTTGTATTAAACCGTTGATTCTTTTATCTCCTGTTATATCATTTACTTGCCAAGATTGCCAACCACTTAATCCTTGATCATCAGGAGTAACTGTCTCTGCCCTATGCCAACCTTTATCAATAGCTTCATTCAGTAAAGATGAAGCTGCATTATAGGCATTTATCGCTTGTTGTTGCTGATTGGGAATTTTGAATGAGTTGGCAAGGTCTCCCCTCATTTTGAAAGGTACACTGGTTGCAATATTACTTGCCGAGCTTAGAAGATGTATTGTTGCACTTACGAACCGCTGTGTTAAAAAACCTGTGGAATGAAAAACATGAGAGAATGCTGCACCGTCTTTAAACCAACTGACCGTCCATTTTCCAATATTCAAACCACTCTTTCTTACACCGCTTACAACATGTTCTCCGCCTTCTTTCAATATGCTTTTAACTTTTGATACAACATTCCAAGGTTCCAATCCATCCAAATCAACATTTGCAATAGGATCGTTACCGGCAAACTGATAGGGTGTATAATATGGATACTCCCAGCAAAGCGGATCAAGCTGTGGAAACCGGCCTATCTGCGGGTCGTAGTTTCTAAACCCATAATCCAGCCAGCCTAGGTCAGCATCTTCATCTAATAATTCTTTGCCATTGTACAAATAATTACTCTTCACAACTCCTTCATACACATCCGCTAATTTCTTTGCAGACAGGGTTGCTATTTTTAGTCCATACGGATAGTAATGTAACCCAAAAATTATGTTTCAAAGAGCTAATGAAATCCTTTTGAAAATGGGTGAGATAAATTTAGGGAAATTTTGGTATGGAGGAATGAATGGTTGTTTGAAATTGATAGAACGGAGTTGTTGTAATGAATGGTAAATATTTTCTTCCCTCCCGTGTCTCACCTAATTTACAACTTCACAGCAGATGTCTCACCCCGGCCCTGTGTGCTGGCCGCTGACTTTGGGCTGATATGAAATGCAATTCCTACACCCTTATCTTCTTTCCATTCAGTTACTCAGCAAATTAATCCCTTCCAGCACATTTCTCTATTCACAACTTTTTGCTTTTTAAAAATGGCAGGTATAAAACATCAGTCACCAAATCATTGTTTGTACCATTATGTCTTCGTAAGCAACGCAGCAAACATGGTATCAGCTTGCATATCATAACCTTTCAATATTATTTGCTCATGCAGTTGCAAACTAAAATTCTTTGTAAGGAATTGTACATTATCTTCATTTTCATCCTTAAATACAGAACAAGTTATATAAAGCAAATAACCTCCGGGCTTTAAAGAGGAAACAATATTTGTCAAAATTGATTTCTGTAGTTGCACAAACTTTTCAATACGATACTTCTCAAAATAATAAAGTTGTTCGGGTGTTCTTGCCCAGGTGCCACTGCCACTGCAGGGTACATCTGCTATTATTAAATCAAAATGATCATTCTGCCCTATGCCACGTAGCGACAGATCGGTAATGATTGTATTATAGTTTTTTATCCCTGCTTCTGCAAATCGCTTTTTTAAATTATATATAATCGTTTCTCGCACATCACTTACTGTAAGATTAATATTACCCAAAACATCTTTTGCTAAAATAGATTTACCCCCACTGGCGGCACAGCAATCCCATACATTTTTAATTTTGTATGGAATCAGCTTTTCAAGCAACGCTCCTACCCTTTGCGAACTATAATCCTGAATGACCGCTTCTTTATTCAACTGAATAATGTGGTCAAGCTTTGTGGCATTGGGCAGCGAGAGACAACGAGGGGTCAATTCTTTAAAACTTAAACCCGCTTGCAAGAGTTTTCTTTTTACAGCATTTTCATTCCCCGGCCTTATTCTTATAAACAACTCGGGCTGTTGTATAAACGATAAAGAAAATAATTCATCGTCAATGCCATCACTCAATGCATCTTTAAATGGAAAAATTTCAATCGCATCCAAACCCAGCAGTTTCAGTTTGTCAACTATATTGTCCGAAATAATTGAATTCCATTCAGGCTTTACTGTTTGCAGAAATGTATCATCAGCCAAAGTGCAACAAAATTTGCCTACTAATATTCTTTCTTCAGCCGATAAATGAAGGCCGGCCTTTCCTAGTCTGAAAAATGAGTAACACAAACTGGCAACCTGTCTTCTATCAGTAGATCCCATCTTTTTTTGTGTTGCAAAATATTTTTTTAGAAATGAAGCCAATGGTTCATCACCTTTGTAATGGCTCAGCATAGCTGCAGCAGTATTGATATAGGAATGAAAACGGCTCACACTGCAAAGTAAGCAGCATGAGCCGTTTAAAGAAAATTTTGATTTTTATAATTCCAATAAAGTTTTAACAGGGTCTTTTCCAAAAAGCAACAATGCAGGATTTTCCAAAAGCTCTTTTACTCTTACTAAGAAGCTTACGCTTTCCTTTCCGTCAATAATACGGTGGTCGTAGCTTAATGCCAGATACATCATGGGCTTTATCACTACCTGACCATTTATAGCCATAGGTCTTTCCTGAATTTTGTGCATTCCCAATATGGCACTTTGTGGAATATTGATGATTGGTGTACTCATGAGCGAACCAAATACACCACCGTTGGTAATCGTAAATGTGCCACCAGTAAGTTCATCTGCAGTCAGCTTACTATCTCGGGCTTTACCGGCAAGCTCTACTACTTTTTTCTCTACATCTGCCATACTCAGGCTTTCTACATTACGCATTACAGGTACTGTCAATCCGCGAGGTGTGCTGACGGCAATACTGATATCGGCATAGTCATGATATACGAGCTGGTCGCCGTCAATATAAGCATTCACAGTGGGCCATTCGGACAAAGCTATTGCACAGGCTTTTGCAAAAAAGCTCATAAACCCAAGTCCAACGCCATGCGCTTCTTTAAATTTGTCTTTGTATTTGTTTCTTATTTCCATGGTGGCACTCATATCCACTTCATTAAAAGTGGTGAGCATGGCAGTAGTGTTTTTGGCTTCTACCAGTCTTTTGGAAATCGTTTTACGCAGGTTGCTCATTTTTTCTGTACGCACATTACGGGTAAACAGCTCAGCACCTGCAAAAGCCTTCTTACCCGGATTGGACAAAGCAGCCAGCACATCATCTTTTAATATTTTTCCTGATGGCCCAGAAGGAGTAACTGTTTTAACATCCACTTTTTTATCAGCAATAATGGCGGAGGCAACCGGGCTTGCCTTTAATGGTTCGGCAGATTTTTGGGGCTCAATTGAAGCAATAATTTTTTTAGCAGCGCCTTCATCTTTCTTTATTTCTGCTTTAAGAATATCTTTATTTTCTGATGCAGGTTTTGCGGCCGATTCATCAATAGTGGCAATTAAATCGCCAATAAGAATGGTATCACCTTCATTAAATGAAGCAAGTTTTATAACACCAGCTTTTTCTGCATTAACCTCAAAAGTGGCTTTTTCACTTTCCAATTCAGCAATCACTTCATCTCTTTCTACATAATCGCCATCTTTTTTATTCCATTTTAGCAATGTTACTTCGCTGATGGACTCTCCTACCGCGGGAACTTTTATCTCTGTCATTTGTAATATTTACAATTGCAAATTTCGGGAAAAAGGCAATATAAACTCTTATATTTGAAGGAGATAATTAACCTTTTGAATGCAGAATAGCATCCGTTACATTGCAATAGACGATAATCCAATTGACTTGATGATTTTACAGGAATATTCAAAACAATTCCCTTTTTTTCAATTTCTTGGAGGTTTTAATACTGCTCATGAAGGACTTGAATCAGTAAAAAAAAATAATCCGGATTTAGTTTTTCTGGATATTGAAATGCCTGAAAAAAACGGAATTGAAATACTGAAGCAAATAAAAGGATCAGTTCCTATAGTTGTTTTCATTACTTCTCATCCCGAATTTGCCCTGGAAGGTTTTGAACTTTCGGCATTTGATTATATTTTAAAACCACTTACTAAAGAGCGGTTTACTGCTACCGCCAATCGCCTTCAGGAATATTGGAAAATGAAACAAAATGCGAAAGAGTACCAAGTCCGGTTTGAACAGCAATCTTTGATAATAAAAGAAGGACACAAGCAAATTAAATTACAACAAAATGATATTATTTATCTAGAAGCCATGCAGGACTATACAAAAGTAGTAACCCCGCAACGAAACTATCTTACACTAACCAGTTTAACATTGTTTCTGGAAAAAATGGCGGCGGATACATTTATTAGAGTACACAGAAGCTATGCTGTTGCAATAAATAAAATAAATGAAATACACAATGATAAATTAATTGTATGCAACACCACTATTCCAATAGGTAAAACCTACCGCCCAATTGCTGCAAAATTCATAAAATAATCTCTCTACATTTTTGAATATGAAAAAAACAATCAGTGTATTTGTTAGTGTGGTTTTACTCCATTTTGTTGTCCATTCGCAATCAAATGAAATAAAAAATCTCATTTCAGAAAAAAGAAATAAGATTCAACAACAGCAGATTGCGTTTTCAGGAAAGCCGGAGATGATCGAGTTTTTAATAAAAACAGGAAAAGAAGGTCTTGAGTTGACTCCAGTTAATGACTATGAAAACAAATTTTTCTTTAACCAGTCAATAGGCACAGGTTATTATTATAAACAAAACTTTGATTCAACAAGTTATTTTTTTGAGCAGGCATACGAAACTGCCTTAAAAGGAAATCTATATGAATTAAGCACCAAACCATTGGGAAACTTAATTAGCGTTTATCATTACATGGGGCTACAATCAAAGGCAGATTCTTCCGTAAAACAGTTAAAGGCTATCATAGCAAAAACAGATACATTAAAAAATCTACAAGACTTATATTATAATTTAGGTTTATACAATCTTCAGCAAAAATCATATTATTCTATTGCACTTGATTATTTTATCAAAAGTGCCGATTTGAGAAAAGCAAATGCTGATACTTCATCACTTCCAAAAGTAAAAATTGATTATGCTGCTAATTTGTCTATGATCGCTGAAGTATATTTAAAATTAAAGGAAGCAAATAAATCAATTGAATACCTATCAAAAGCTGAACCGTACACAGACAACTCGGCTATAATAAAAATTTCAATTTTGGGAAAATATATCAGAAGCTATGTAATGTTAAATGATAGCTCCCATTCAAAAAAGTATTATGATTTATTGCATCAAACCATCTCTTTATCTCCAGGAAACTGGTCGGAAGCGGTGTCTTCAAATATAGAAATGTCGGAGTTAGCTTTAAAGCAAAACAAGATATCAATTGCAAAATTATACCTTGATAAAGCCTTAATCCAAGCAGAAAAGGATAACAAAGAATTACTTGTTTCGTCTGTACAATTAGCCTTTGGAAACTATTATTTAGCTGTAGGTGACTTTGTCAATGCCAAAAAATATTTCAAGATGGTATTGCCCGCTTCTGAAAAATATGGGCTTGAGCAAAAGGTTAGCTATTTAAAATCAATAACCGAGGTCAGCTTATATACAAATGACTATTCAGAGGCCAGGCAAAATTTTCACAAATTCACACAGGCCATAGACTCACTGAATAGCCAAAAGATTTCATTGAATATTGCAGAAATGGAGGCAGTATATCAAAATAAAGAAAAGCAAAAAGAAATACAAATTCAAAAAACAGAAATAAACTACTCACGAAAACAACGCTTTTGGCTCATTTTGGGTCTATTTCTATCCGGCTTATCAATAATTCTTTTTTTACTTCTATATAAAAACAAAAAGCGGTCAGCCTATTTACTAAATAATAAAAACTTAGTACTGGAAAAAACTAATGCTCAGTTATCAGAAGCAAATAAAACGAAAGCCAAATTATTCAGTATCATCAGTCATGATCTTCGGTCGCCAATTAGTCAGGTGTATCAATTTCTTAAATTACAACAATTAAATCCAGAAGCTTTAAGCAATGAACAAAAAACCGAACTCAATAACAAAATACAAAACGCAACAGGCTCTCTACTGGAAACAATGGAAGACTTATTACTTTGGAGTAAAACACAAATGAATGAATTCAAAGTTTCAATGCAACCGGTTCCGGTTATAGACACTATCATTGCCTGTAAAAATTTATTACAGCTAAATTGTGATGCAAAGAATATTACACTTCAAATTAATGTTTCGGAAAGGCAAAAAATTCAAACTGATCCATACTATTTTCAAACCATTATACGCAATCTGATTCAAAATGCTATTAAAGCCGCACCGCCCAACACAGCTATTGCCATTAATACTCTGGTTCAAAATCAATATATCATTTTGTCAATTCAAAATGAAGGACCCACTTTTACTCAAAAACAATTTGAACAAATAATCTTAAATGAAGAAATCAATAAAACGCTTACAGGATTGGGGTTAAAGTTAACACAAGAACTTTGTGAGAAAATAAATGCAAAACTTAAATTTACCGATAGCTTAACCCAAACTACAGTTGCTGAGCTCAGACTTCAAATTGCTTAAATAAAATTCGTTAATCAATTTAAAGTAGGCGTTTATAGATTCAAGAAGAGTTTATAACCACAACGCTTTTATTTTTGAAAAAAAATGAATGAAAATTATTCTGTTAATCACATCATTGCTATTCATAAATTTATGCCCAATTAATTCTCAACCTGTTCAGATATTAAGACCATATCAAAGCATCGATACTCCTATTCATCCTTTTAAAATTACAGATCTAAAATTGGTCTATCAGCAAAGAGAAACCAAAGCCTCACCCGAACTTAAAAGATTATTATTAATACAAAGAGCTAAGATTGCCAGAAATGGGTTTAAATATCAAGTTGCAAATACTGAAGTGAGCGAATTAAACATTAAAGACATTACCGGATTTGAGCCTATCAGTCATTCGGAAATTTTGAGACTAAAAGCCATTCAAAACAACAAAGCCTATAATCCGGAAATTGCTACGCTTTTGAAGAATTATAAACCTACAGCTGATGCATCACTTCCTCAATTTGATAGCAGAAATTATCTTAAAATACCTCAAATAAGGACACAGAAATGTAGTAGTTGTTGGGCATATGGCACCATTGGACTTTTAGAAATAAGCTATATGGCACAACAAGGATTTGAAACGAATAGCAAGATTGATTTAAGTGAAAAACAGGTATTGGGCTGTAGTGCTGCCGGCGACTGTGACGGTGGATGGCATTTTAAAGCATTAGAATGGTTGAAAAATACAAATCAGAAAATATTATCAGAAGAGTCATTAAAAGATGATGACTATTTCCCTAAAAAAAACACATCGGCCTCATCAGAATTTGTTGATGTACTTTGCAATGTATCACAAATAAAATCTGGGTTAATACAAGTCGCAGATTGGGGAATTGTACAAAAGGAGAAAGACTTGGACAAATTAGCAGATGAATATGACATAAAAGAAGCCATTGTAAAATATGGAGCAGTTGCAACTTCATTATATGCATCTCCAACGTTTAAAAATTTCGCTTCATCAGAAATTTTTGAAGAAAAAGAAACCGAGTATAAAGATTCAGCAGTCAATCATCTGGTGATAATTATTGGCTGGAATAATAAAAAACAAGCATGGCTTATCCGAAATAGTTGGGGTAATAACTGGGGTGACAATGGTTATGCTTGGATAAAATTCACAACCAATCATATTGGAAAACATGCAGTTTGGGCAGTTGCCCAAAAAGTTCCAAGTAGATTGCAAATTCCAAAAACAGAAAATTCGCCACCGGTTACATTAACGGGCGAATTAGTGGCTGGCATCACTTTCCCAAATGGCTCTGTAATTACTTCTCCAAATGGAAAATATCAGTTTAAAAACTCCAATAATACAATTTGGTTTTCTACACAAAATGAAAACAGTATGTCCAGCCAAATGATAAAGCCATTTAATGATTTTAATTCAATAATAAAGATATATTCTACTCTGCCACTATTAGGTACAAGTGGAAACAGCCCCCTATATGTTATGGATAAGAAAGGAAATGTATTTACACCTTTTGGAGATAAACCATTTACTAAACTAGAAATAACAGATAGTGGAAATTTGATAGCTTATGGAAAAAATAATGAAATAATCTGGTCATTGAATCCATTGCCTCCAAAAATCAGAAGAAAATAATATAAACTACAATCTATCCATTACGTTCGTCGATAAAAATGGAATATTCGTCGTTTTTTTCAAAACAAACATTCAACTAAAAGTATTTTTGACAAGCAATATGGATGAGAACTTTTAGTAACAAAATTTTCCGACAATGAAAAATATTCTTTCAACTTTGGTAGTACTTTCATTTTTATCAATAATTGCCAAAGGTCAAGATGAAAAATTTGGATCAATAGCAGGACAACAAACTGATTTTAATGCTAAATACAAACTGACCTCCTCAATTGATGAAAAAACCATGACATTAAGCTGGTCAACAAATGCGCCAATAACCAAAGCGGTATTAAGTGTATATAACAAAGAACAATTAGCCATACGAAAAGGAATTGACCATACTTATCCTTTCTCAAAGCCAGTATACAAATATCAGTTTAACCTAAGCGCCCCCGCTTTCAAAGGATATTATGCCTATTGGCTAAAGGTATTTACAAAAGATGGCCTTTGGCAAGAATATTTTTTTAAGAGAAAAGAAACGGGTTCGGAAAATCAGCTTCCGATTAATCAAGAAGAATACACTACAATAAAAACAAATATCAGTTGTGAAAAGGGAAAAGATAAAATAATAAACTTATTGAAAGAACAAGAGGGTGTTTTTGATGTATTAATTGATATCAAAACAGGACTACTTAAGATAAAATATAGCACTGACGGTACACCCTATACTACGATTCTTGAGTTACTCAATAAAAATGGGTATGATGCAGATGGACAATCTTCAACAGAACCTCAAAAAAATAGTTGTAATGAATCAACATTAGATGAGAAAAAAGATAGAAACGGATATACAGTTATTCTAACAAATATCAAATGTATGGTTGGGAAAACGAAAACAATTGCTTCTTTAAAGGCATTAGAAGGAGTAAGTGACGTAAAAATTGACACAAAAACAGGAAAGCTACTTATTAAGTATAGTAGCGATGGCACACCCTATTTAGAAATTATATCTACCATAAATGAAAACGGATTTATTGCAAATGGACAGAAGCCCCTGAAAGGCAAAGCAAATCCATGTAGCACTACGATTGATTAAACTAGTAATAAGCTGAATTTAATGCAAAAATCATTACTATTAAACCTTATTCTTTTATTTTTAGTTTTCAATTGTAGTGCCACAAATGAATCCAAGACTTCAATTACAGATTCTTTATTGCCCCCTTGTATCAATTTATGGAAGAAAAATAATCTGGCAAGAGTTTCTGAATATAATTATAAAGGTCAGCGATGGTTTGTGTTTGAAGGTAAAAAACAAGATACTTTAGAAACAAATATTTCTGACCGCCAAACAATTATAAAATTTTATAACGATAGTTGCAATCTAGTTTGCACCTGGATAAAAGGAGGGATTGCAGGAATGAATAGAGTAAAACCAGATTCAATAGAAAAAGAAAAAATATTTACTATTTATTCAGAACCTTATCCTGTTTCAGATACTTTAATGCAAATAGCTTTTAGCAAAAAATCAATTGCTATTGATAGATATGAATATAAGGGGCAAATTTTATACAAATTAATTGAAAGCGCACTATCGCCAAATGAACTAAATAAAAAGGGTATTAAATTTATCAGCGAGTGCTATTACAATGAAAAAGGAAAAATTGTTCTTGAATTCAGAAGAGCTACTGCATCTATGTTTTATAGAGCACAGCGATGGATACCGGCCGATACTGAACCAACAAGACTTAAAAGATTAAAAAACATTTGGAAAAAAATAAATTAAAAAATATGAAAAAATCAATTTTCGTTTTAGCTTCAATAGCATTGTTAATTTCTTGCTCCGACAAGAAAAAAACCAATTCTACAACCAGCACCTCTACCGAATCAACAACATCCACTAACAACAGCGAAGATGAAAAAACAGGCAGCTTCACATTTGATGGCAAAACTGTAACAGGAAATGTAAGTATTCAATATTTTGGAAGTGATAAAGAAAAATCAAATTTTTCTGTACTATGCCAGCACAATGAAGGCGATAACACAAATCCAAATTTTGAATTATTGCAAATCACTTTTAACAATGAAAAAGAGGCAACGGAAGCCCCTTCACTAAAAATTTATCAAGATGGTTCACAGCTACCAATGACGGAGCCAGAATCAGGCATTGTTTCCGTAGCACTTTCTGGAGTAGGAAACAATATGGGCGATTTGCAGTTTACCGGATCCAACAATTCCACTGGCAGTATTAACGTATCAAATAGGACAATTACAATTACTGAACTATCACTTTTTAACTCTAAAGGAGAAAAAAGAGTAGTAAACGCAAAAATTCCCTTCTAAAAATTTTCAAGAAATAATGCCATAGCTAAATACTAAAAGCCGTCTCCACGATTTCAGCCTGCTCCTGCACATGTACTTTATTATATCCGGTTGCAGTTGATGCTGATGCCTGACGACTTATGATGCCAAAATTAATAGTGGTTAAATGCATTCTCAAAAATGAAGCAGCCCCCATATTCAAAGGCTCTTCCTGAACCCAAAACCAGGTGGCCTGCTTATATTTATGATGCAATGCTTCTAATTGCTTATAGGGCAATGGATAAATTTGTTCTAACCTGATTATGGCAACATCATTACGTTTGTCTTTTTGTTGGCGCTCATGTAAATCAAAAAACATTTTACCACTACAAAGCAATACTTTCTTAACTTTTGAAACATCAACATATTTATCATCAATTACTTCACAAAAACCTCCCGTTGTAAATTCTTCAATCCTTGAATAGCTTCCGTGATGCCGCAAATTAGCTTTTGGCGAAAAATTGATCAATGGCTTTCTGAATGACCAGGTCGTTTGTCTTCTGAGTGCATGGAAGAAATTAGCCGCAGTGGTAATATTGGTAACGACCATATTCTGCTCTGCACACATTTGTAAAAAGCGTTCCATCCTTCCACTACTATGTTCGGGTCCCTGCCCTTCATAGCCATGTGGCAATAACAAAGTGATGCCATTCATTCTATTCCATTTCTGCTCACCGGCAGCTATAAACTGGTCAATTATAATTTGAGCACCATTACCAAAATCGCCAAACTGAGCTTCCCATATTACCAATGCATTTGGATTGGCCATTGCATATCCATATTCAAATCCCAATACTCCATATTCGCTAAGCAGTGAATTGTAAATTCTGAATTTTGCTTTTGAATCGGGCAAATTGCTCAATCGATTATAAGCTTTGTTGGTTACCTCATCACGCAGTACAGCATGGCGATGAGAGAAAGTTCCTCTTCTTACATCCTGCCCACTCATTCTTACATCCTTGGCTTCAAGAAGTAAGGTACTATATGCCAGCAATTCACCAGTTGCCCAGTCAATTTTCTGCTCGGTTTGAAATAATTTTACTTTATCCTGTAATATTTTTTCCACCTTACGTAGTGGCTTGAAATCAGTTGGCCATTTCATTAAAGCATCAAACAACTCTTTTATTTTCGATTCTGTAACAGCGGTTATTGGTGAATTCTCAAAATCTGAGACTGTAGATCTTCTCAATTTTTTCCATTCCAGTTCGGGCGATTGATATTGATATGATAATGGATTTTGCTTTACTTCATCCAAACGTTCCTGCAAATCGGCCCAGAATTTTTTCTCCATTTCTTTAGCCAGTTCCTGCGCATCCGATTCGCCATTCTCCAGTAAATATTTAATATATACTTCTCTGGGATTGGCATGTTTATCAATCAATGCATAAAGCTGTGGTTGTGTAAACTTTGGATCATCACCTTCATTGTGTCCATGCTTACGGTAACACACCATATCTATAAACACATCACTGTTAAACGCCTGCCTGTATTTTGTAGCAATCTCAGTACACTTGATTACCGCTTCAGGGTCATCGCCATTTACATGAAAAACTGGAGCCTGAATGGCTGCTGCCAAAGAAGTACAATAATCAGAACTTCTGGCATCATCAAAATCCGTAGTAAAGCCAATTTGATTATTAATAACAAAATGAATAGTACCCCCTGTATAATATCCTTTCAGATAACTCATCTGCAACACTTCATATACAATACCCTGCCCGGCTACGGATGCATCTCCATGTATAAGTATAGGTAATATTTTATTATAATCACTTTTATACATGATGTCAGCCTTGGCTCTTGCAAATCCCTCTACTACAGGATCTACTGCTTCCAGATGCGAAGGATTGGGCATCAACTTCAGATGGATATCTTTATCATCAATCGTTTTTACATCACTACCATAACCCATGTGATATTTTACATCTCCACTTCCCATGGTCTGGTCCATTCGAGCCGAGCCTTCAAACTCACTGAAAATTTGCTCGTATGTTTTTCCCATAATATTGGCCAACACATTTAATCGGCCTCTGTGTGCCATACCTATTACCACTTCCTGCACTTCATAATCAGCAGCAGTGCTGATAATTGTATCCAATGCGGCAATGGTTGTTTCGCCACCTTCCAGCGAAAAGCGTTTCTGACCAACATATTTTGTGTGCAGAAATTTTTCAAACATGACCCCCTGATTCAGCTTCTCCAAAATTCTTTTCTTCTTTTTCAAAGAAATATCCTGAAGCATTTCGTTTTCAACTGCATTTGAAATCCAGTCAACTTTTTTCTGATCGCTAATATATTTATACTCAACACCCAAATGATGGGCATAGCATTTTTCAAGATGTGCAAGAATATTTCTCAGGCTGGTTTTTCCAAGCTTCACCAATTGACCTGCATAAAATTCTTTATCAAGATCAACTTCGCTAAAACCAAAAAATGATAAATCAATATTTGCACCCCTGTCTTTTCGTTCTCTGAATTGGATTGGTCTTGGCCAGTAAATGACCCTTATTTCTATAACCGAGGATCATTCTATAAACATTAATCTCAGCCATCAGATTGAAGTCAGCTGGCGTTGAAGTGCTTGATTGTTTTACCTGAACAGCAACAGGTTTATTGACTTTTATTTCTTTTCCATTTACACCGGAGTTGCTTAAAGCAAAATCAAATCCTTCAAAGAATTTTTTTAAATCAGGATCTACATTTTCCGGGTTTGCCAGAAACTCATTATACAAACTTTCAATATAAGCAGGGGAAGAATTGGTGATATAAGAAAAGTCCTTCATGATAACAGCCATTACAAAAAATTCAGAAATAGGGGTAAGAATTGCAAATATCGCTTAAAATGCTCAAAAAAAACCCTCATTTTGAGGGGTTTACAAAACATCTACAAAAAGATTAATCAGCAGAATTCCTTTTAGAATTAAGTTTCATATTGAATAAATAAATCAACCAATTTTTGTAAAATATTGCACTCTTTGCCCTACTTTTGCACTCCCTCCGAAGAAAGCACTTCGGTTAAAAATAGGAAAGAAAATGGCGAATCACAAAGCAACAAAAAAAGATGCCCGTCAGGCAGCAAAACGTACAGAAAGAAATAAATATTATGGCAAAACAACCCGTAATGCCATCCGTGATCTTAAAGAACTGAAAGGCGCAGAAATGGGAAAAAAATTTCCTGATGTAGCTTCAATGATTGACAAACTGGCTAAACGTGGTGTAATTCATAAAAACAAAGCAGCAAACATAAAAAGCAAACTTGCAAAAAAAGCAAATGCTACTGCTAAATAATTAGTAACTGTATTTTATTTGAAAGGTATCCTGTATTCGGGATACCTTTTTTATTTTAGAGAAAATTTTGTACGAAATGAAGCAAGCATTTTTTTTAACGCCCTTTTTCCTTTTTATATCAGTAAAATTATTGGCTCAACAAATTACAACAAAATTTGAGCAATCAGGAAGCAAAGAGTCGCCCACTTACTTTGAAGTTATTGACTGGTGGAAAAAATTGGATGAAAAATCAGGCAAAATAAAAATGCTTACCATGGGTATGACGGATGCAGGCTATCCGCTGCATCTCATTGTTATTTCCAATAACGGAGATTATAATTTTGAAAACATCCGCAAAAACAACAAACGAATTGTTTTAATCAACAATGGCATACATCCTGGCGAGCCGGATGGTATTGATGCCAGTATGCTTTTGGCAAGGGACATTGTCATTAATAAATATAAAATTTCTGATAATGTCGTTTTAGCTATTATTCCGGTTTATAATATTGGCGGTTGTTTAAATAGAAGTAGCAACTATCGGGTGGATCAGGATGGGCCCGTAGAAAAAGGATTCAGAGGAAATTCTCAAAACCTTGACCTTAATCGTGATTTTATTAAATGTGATTCAAAAGATGCAAGATCTTTTACTGAAATATTTCATCTGTTAGATCCCGATGTCTTTATAGATAATCATGTTAGCAATGGAGCCGATTATCAGCATATCATTACTTTACTCACCTCTCAGCATAATAAACTGGGCGGAGCAATGGGAGAATATTTAGAAAAAACATTTGAGCCAGGTTTATACTCATCAATGAAAACTAAAGGTTATGATTTAGTCCCCTACGTAAACTCCTTTGGTGATACACCAGAAAACGGCTGGCCCGAATACTGGGATAGTCCCCGCTATGGTAGTGGTTATGGTAGTCTTTGGCATACCTTTTCATTTGTGCCCGAAACACACATGCTGAAACCTTACGAACTAAGAGTGAAAGCCACTTATGCATTAATGCAAACATTTATTGAATTTACTTCCAATAACAGCAATCAGATAAAAATCTTGAGACAACAAGCAAAACAAATATCAAAAGCAGCAACCACCTTTCCTTTAAGCTGGAGCTTAGATAAATCAAAATATAAAGAAGTTATTTACAAAGGTTTTGAAGCGGGACGCAAGCCTAGTGAAATTTCAGGTCTTCCCCGTTTATACTATGACAGAAACAAACCATTTGAAAAGATTGTAAAAATTTTCAATTACTATTCAGTAAAATCTGAAATAGCAAAACCAAAAGCCTATATCATTCCACAAGGTTGGTGGAAAGTGATTGATTTACTAAAGCTTAATAAAGTAAAGATGACACAACTTAAAAAAGACAGTGTCGTTGAAGTTGATGTATATAAAATTGTTGATTATAAAACGATGCCTCGTCAGTATGAAATGCATCATTTGAATTATGATGTAAAAACTACTTCCAGCACCATAAAAATGAATTTTAAGAAAGGCGATTGGTATATTCCATTAAATCAGGAAGCTAACCGTTTTCTTATAGAAACACTCGAGCCCACTGCCGAAGATTCCTATTTTGCCTGGAATTATTTCGACGCTATTTTAGGACAGAAGGAAGGATATAGTGGATATGTATTTGAAGATGTAGCAGCAGATTACTTAAAAAACAATCCTGAATTAAAAGTAAAACTCAATCAACGCAAAGAGACTGATACTGTTTTTGCAAAAAGTGGAAGATCACAGCTAAATTTTGTATTTGAAAACTCTCCCTGGTTTGAACCTGACTATTTAAGATACCCGGTTTACAGAGTTTTATAAACAGCCTTTCTACTATCCGTATTTTTAAACAGGTGTCGCCCAATTAAAAGAGCGACAAACAAAACTAGTACAGAAAGATACCCTACCCACTCATAGTGAAAAAGTTTGTGGGTAGTGCGGTCTTCAGTAACAATAAATCCTGAAACTAGAGATGCAATACCAGAACCCAGTTGTTGTACGCTGCTATTCAGGCTCATAAAACTCCCTCTTCCTTGCTCATCAGTAACACCTGTTACCATAGTCTGTGAGCTGACTGCTCTGCCGGTTGCTAATGCGAACCAAATTGCAAAAAAAACAAGCACAATTGAAAAGGGCAATACTGGCAGGTTAGTAAGTAAGATTACAAAAACAAATGAGATGGGAACGCAATAGGAGAACACTGTAAGTTTTCCGATACGGTCTGAAAGTCTTCCGAGAAAAATAGCTGCAACAAGTGAAGAAACACCACCCACTAAATAAACAATAGGTATCACGGATTTTTCATAACCCATATTAAACTCCATGTATGAAGTTATTAGAGGAATAATAAGAAAATGTCCCATCATAGTAACTCCTGAGAACACCAGTGTCAGCCCGGTTCGCTTATTACTAATTACTTGAAAAGATCTTCATTAATCTTTCTGAGCCTGTACTATTTAAATTTCCTGCTAAATGTTTTTTTAAAGTTGGGAGAAATTTATAGCATAGAAAGAAAATGATTAAGGCCAAAAAGGCTACCAACATAAATGGGACATGCCAATTATTTCCAAAAGCTTCCACCATATAAAGAGAAATTGTAACACCAACAGAGGAAGCAATTGCGAAAGCACTCATAACAGCACCCATTGCGGCACCTCGTCGTTCATAGGTAAATAAATCTCCAATAAAAGCCAGCACCTGACCGCCAATAATTCCTCCAAAAAGTCCTGCAACAATTCTTGCAATTAATAATAAGTGATAAGAATTCGCAAAGCCACATGCCGCTGTTCCTATGATAAATCCTATATATGTAGTCAATAATAATTTTTTTCTTTCAAATAAATCTGCAAGAAAAAACATGGTGATGCCTGCTATAAAAGAACTTACAGGATAAGCGGCAATTAAAAAGCTAAATTGTTTGGGTGTAATATCAAATGCCGGCATCAGATAGTTGCCAAGCGGCATCATTATCATAAAATCAAGAATATGTGTAAAATTGATGGAAGCCAGTAATACAATTATAGTAATTTCCTTTTTGGACATATATTATGATAAGGTGCTAAAATAAGATAAGAGACCCGAAGCCCATAGTAAATTATCTGTCTTAGGTATTTTTGATTAAAAATTAAATAATAAATAAACCAGAAAATAGATTATCTCAAGAATAGTATAGTGAGTTTATTCTATTGAAATTTATAGTAGTGAAATATATCGAATAAAAAAATCCCTTCAGTAAACTGAAGGGATTTTTCAATAAATATGTTTATTCCTACATTATTGAAGGAAGCAGCTACCTACACTCCAGTCCCCACAGTATTGTGGGGATGGTGCAGCTCATTAACAATCTATGAAAAACAAAAAAGCCCCAGTGTAATACTGAGGCTCTTTCTAAAAAATATGTTTATTCCTACATTATTGTAGGAAGCAGCTACCTACTCTCCCGTCCCCACAGAATTGTAGGGATGGTGCAGCTCATTAATAATCTATTAAAACAAAAAAGCCCCAGTGTAATACTGAGGCTCTTTCTAAAAAATATGTTTATTCCTACATTATTGTAGGAAGCAGCTACCTACTCTCCCGTCCCCACAGTATTGTAGGGATGGTGCAGCTCATTAATAATTTATGAAAAACAAAAAAGCCCCAGTGTAATACTGAGGCTCTTTCTAAAAAATATGGCAGCTACCTACTCTCCCGCATTGTTGTGCAGTACCATCGGCCATAAGGGGCTTAACTTCTCTGTTCGGTATGGGAAGAGGTGAACACCCTTGGAAAAACCACCATAAGAAATTCAGAATATCAAACTTGTGATTGAGAAAGAAGAAGTACGATGACATTCAACTTTACAAATAGTCATTTGTTCAATATTCAATAAGATCATATTGGGAATGTTAGAAGGAATCTGATAATCGTGTCTGTTTTTATAAAACAGAAAAAA
>JBAOIB010000002.1:0-455079 GCA_037045195.1 Chitinophagaceae bacterium | reverse complement strand
TTTAAAAATATCGTATGCTTCGGGTGCCGGGTCGTAAGTAATAAAAAGAATATAGCCGTATTTAAAGAAAGCTACATGGTCAATTTGTGAAGAAGGAAACGGGATGCCATCCGATTTCATTTTAAGTAGTTGTTCCCCTACTCCGGGCAGGGTGCACAAGTATTCGTAGTGGGCAGGGCACTCATCTTTACCAATTTCATTAATGAATAAAGTCTCTCCTCTTTTCCCTGCTTCATAATAACGAAGAAAGATATTCACTCTTGGGGTTCTGTATTTTGGAAATGCCAATTCCCCATTACTGCCCCATTCCAAAAGAGCTATCTGGGTTATCATCATTAATATTGAATGCACAAAACCAACAGGGAACACCCAAAGATTGCACCTGCTTAAATAGTTCGGTAGATAATTCAGCGAGCTCCTTCACTTTTTTGCATGGCCATTGTTCTGCTTCTCACTCTTTCCAGCGCCAGTTCTATCTGCACCTCTCTTGTTTGCGCTTCGGTTTTTTTCAAATCCAAAAAAACGACGATGGGCAATATCAAATGCACCAGCAAAACGGGTTAATACTTCCAGATTTTCTTTTGGGTGGATCATTCACCACGCCGGTGAGGCTGTAACCAATTTCACCATGTGTGGTTCTTGCCATAATAAAAGTAAGTCCACCTATATGACGTATATCATCCAAAGTGGGCGCCTGCGGATCTACCTGTTGAAAATTTCCCAGCGTTATCATCTTGTGTACATAATCCACAGCCGTTTCTACATCCATTGCAAATACAACGGTTGGCTTTTTACTTTTTTCCCATTTAGCCAGCAAAGGAATATTACCATGAATATAGTCGTGGCAATTCCATCACCATACCAATCTTTGTTCCATCGCCGGAGGTCATGGCTTTTTCGTATTTATCGGGCAGCCACATCATGTGCCAGAAATAACCGGCTTCATAACCCAGTCGCGGTGAATTCATTGCGCATGGTTACCACAATGTCTAACAGGTCTGACGACTCTATCATTCCCATTGCCTGCGAACGTACCCTTTCCAATGCTGCTTCTATCTTTGCTTCCTTCGCCTGAGCCTTCGGCTTTTTTCTAATAAAATCAAGGGAAAACGGGTATAGGTTTGTTGAAATACTTTTCCGAAACGCATCAGTAAAATATTCTCTTCCTCCGAATAAGGTAGTTCCATCAAAGTTTTCAATATAGAGGCCAACACTATCCAGCAACACAGTGGAAACTGCAAGCCCCTTGCATTGCAGGTAAAACGTTTTTGCATCTTCCGGTATCCTGAATAATTTAAAAAGAGATTTATAGAATTTATTTTTTGTTTTAAAATCCAGGAGATTGGTGAAAAAGTTTTTCCCATGAGCTTTGGCATCTCTAAAACTGTTCCATGTTGGCGTGTCAAAATAAGGGATGATTGCATAAAAAGGATCAATGTTCGGGTCGGCCAACCAGATGTGCATATCATCGTGGACTTTATAATCTATATAAAAACCGGCATGCCCGACATTTATATTTAAGTGAATAAACTGTTCAAATATCAACCGTATCACTTCTTTTAGTTCATTACTTTTATGCATAGTCATACTGCGGCTTCGCACTCTTTCTAAAGCTGCTTCAATCGTAGCTTCCCTTGCTTGTGCTTCGGCTTTTTGCAAATCCAGGAAACGTACATACGACTGTTCAAACACTTTTGAAAATCGCTTTAAGATATCAATATTATCCTGCGATAAAACATTTCCTGCAAAATCATTTACAACGATCATTGAATGCATGGCAAACTGCATACGACATCGTATAAAGAGTACTGCCCCTGATAATTTTTTTTATTTCATCCGGAACATTCTTTAAACCGGAATTGGTAAGCAAGATTTTATAAAAGCTGTCTTTTTCTTTTTTGTTATACGTTTTGGAGAAAAACTCCAATTGCTTTGCTTTCGCATTGATACGATCTTTGGAAATAGGATTTTCAAAATAAGGCAGGAGATAATTAATTACATGATTGCCGTCACTTATATATACCTGCGTGTCGTTTGAATTTTTTATAAAAGTATCATACTAACAGAGCCAGCTTCCATACCAAGGTCTCTCAGGTTTTTAAAAACCACTTTTATTACTTCATTGATACCGGAGTTTGCATGAACTGCAAGCGACCGGCTGCGCACCCTCTCCCTCCAATGCCGCTTCAATTTCTAATTCACGGCTTTTCTTTTGCAAATCGGCTGTTCGTTCTGCAACGACCTGCTCCAGTTCTTTTAATTTTTTTTCGGCTTCTGCTACATGAAACGTATCAGCCGAGCTACTGCCCAAATCGGGCATAGAGCCATGAAACATTACCATCTGCCATTTGTTATGCCTGCACTTAAACAGGGTGCTAAACCATAAATGAATGCTATGTTTGTTCTTCTTATCACCAATTTCTACTACCATTTCATCCCTGAACTGTGCAGTAGTTTCATCAATAAACTTAGGGCGGCAAGGTGTGGTTATCCTGGTTTTAAACGGCATCCCTTTGGCTTGCCGCCTGGCATCTAAAATCATCTTTTTAAAGTCTGCTCTTGACTGCACTTTTTCATCGGCTGCCGTGCCAAAACCACTTACATCTTCGGCAATGTATTGGTTAATGTATCTAAGCGGTGCCTTCATATCCAATATGCATACCTCCATGGCACATTGGAATGCTTTTGCCAAGTCTGTTTTTAGTTGTTTAGATAATTTCATTTTATTTAATTAACGGGTAAGTTAATTTTGAACTTGATCTTTGGTTTGTATTTCTCCGCTTTTTTATTTCTCTTTCATTCGTTTAAATAATTTCGTACGTTCAACACCATTACAAACACATTTTTCTTTCGCTATGCTTAGTTAAAAAGAAAGATTAAAAAGTAACAATAAACTTTCTTTTACATTAAATCTTCAAAAAGATACTGCTCATCATATTCCACTTCAAATTCCTTTAACAGTTCAAGATACTCATCTTTGAAGGATTGTTTTTGATGATGAGCCTCCTGATTTTTCACATAATTATATATTTGGTCAATATCCCCTTGCCGGTATGAAAACACCCCATAACCCGGCTGCCATTCAAATCGTTCTTTTGTTAAGTTATGGTCGTTGATGTATTTGGACGATTTTGCTTTTACCACTTTCATTAATTCAGATACAGATATTACAGGTTTTAGCCCAAAGAAACAGTGCATGTGGTCTTCCACACCATTTACAATGATGGTTTTGCAACCTGTTTCATTGATAAGGTTGCCGATTACGCCTTGCACTTGGCTTCGCCATTTTTTATCAAGAACGGCTGCTCTGTACTTTACAGCAAAGACAGCCTGTAGGTAGATTTGAAGAGTATGAGTTGGCCATTGGCTTTCGTTTTATATGTTTCGTCCCTGCCTACCGGCAGGCAGGCCTATGGGACTTGGTTTTGTTTGGGTCACACACATCGGACTAAAGTCCGATGTTATAAAATAGCACCGTGGCTACGCCACTGGGTTACCATAGTACTACTTTTACTCTTATACTTCAGAGCCATAGGCTCGGTTGTATTTTATCACGCCGGAATTTATTCCGGGGTAAACAAATAATACGCCACTCGTTTACCACAACACTACTCTTCCTTTTATACTTCAGAGCCGTAGGCTCGGTTTTATATTTTCATTCCGGAATTTATTCCGGGATAATAAAATCCAGCAACCTACCTGAGTGCCAGCGGCACGACACATTCTACAAAACAGGTAACAAAATCACAAACTCAGTCCCTTCTCCTTCTTTACTCTCCACCTTCTCCGAAGGAGTCCTCAGCGACAATTCCCCGCCATGCCCCTTTGTAACTATATCATACGCCAAACTCAAACCCAATCCCGTTCCACTTCCTGCGGGTTTGGTTGTATAGAACGGCTGAAAGATTTTGTCAACAATGTTTTTAGGAATGCCTGTGCCATTGTCTATTAAAGAAATGATTACTTTTTCATTTTCCGTTTTTGTTGAAACAATAACTGAAGGCTCATAACCGGCTTCATTCAGTTTCTTTCTTTCCGAAACGGCATAGAAAGCATTGTTAATCAAATTCAAAATCACTCTGCCCATTTCCTGTGGCACTACATTTATTTTCGGAAGTGAAGGATCAAAATCTGTTTCAAATTTTGCATTGAAGCTTTTGTCTTTTGCTCGCAGGCCATGATAACTCAGTCTTAGATATTCATCACACAATGTATTGATGTCTATTAGTTCTTTCTGCCCTGTATTACTGCGGCTGTGCTGCAGCATGCCTTTTACAATAGCATCAGCACGTTTACCATGATGGTTTATTTTTTCTTCATTAGCCATTACATCATTGGCAATGACTTTGGCATCGTCAATATTTCCTTTATCTATTTCAACTTTCATTTCTGCAAGCAATTCTTTATTTACCTCAGAAAAATTATTTACAAAATTTAAAGGGTTTTGTATTTCGTGTGCAATGCCTGCGGTTAGTTCACCAAGGCTGGCCATTTTTTCCCGTTGAATCAGTTGCTTCTGTGCATCTTTCAGCTCGGCAAAAGCAGCTTCCACTTTTGCTTTAGCTTTTTTTTGCACCCGGATATTTCGTAAAAGCAGGAAACTAAGAAGTAGAAATACACCCAACACAATAAAAAGAATTATGTATTTTATTTTATTCTTGTATTGCTCCTGTTCCAGTTCGGTCTGTTGATGCCGCTGTTGTTCACCCAGCACCAGTAATTGCAACTGTCTGAATTTTTGTGGGCCATACAAACTATCTTTCATAGCCATGGCTCTATCTTGATAGAGTAATGCACTATCTGGATTTTTCATTATTCGGTACAAGGAGGAGAGCAACAGGCCGCTTTCCATTACTGCAAGCCGCTGATTACTACTATTTCCATTTGCAAAAGCAAGACGGGCATACTTGATACTTGAATCATACTTTTTTTGTTCTGAAAAAAGTTGGGCTATTTTAGTTTGAATATTGCTGATGTTCACTTTATCATTTATCAAAAAACAATTATCCAGTGCCCGGTTATAGATTGCCATTGCTGAATCCACTTGCCCTTTATGTGCATAAGCATTGCCGAGATGGGTAAGTGTAAGTGATTTCAATGGGCCATGTTTTAAGCCAATATAAGATTCAATTGATTTTCGCTGATAATATAATGCTGAGTCGTACATACCCAGCAAGTCATATGCATTACCAATATTAGTTAGGTCAAAAGTGTATTTAATCTTGTTGGACATTTTCAGGCTGATTTCACTAGAGGGAAACAAGTATTGCAATCCTTTCCGATATTCTCCGAATTGAATATAAGTAAACCCGATAAAACCGAGGCTTTTGGCCTCGCTTTCCAGGTCTTTAATTTTTCTATAAAGCTTCAACGCATCAAACTGCATCCGTAATGACCCGGGATAATCACCTTTAAATCTTAATGCTTCTCCGGAGAAATTTAATGCTCTCGCTTCTGCTGCCGCCAGTTGTAATTTTTTTGCCAATTCCCGTGCTTGCAAAGAATAAACCAGGCAACTGTCTGGCACGGAAAAATAATATGTTTCAGCTATTCCCAGCAACATGTTTACACGGTTTGAATCTGGTGGCGCTTTTATTAGTAACTGCTTTAAGCTATCTACACTACGACTTTGTGCAACTGCATTCAAATTGAATACAGCAACAACAAATAATATTTTTAGACCGAGTTTCATATATAGATATTTTTAGAGTATAATAACGAATTTACTTCCATCTCCCTCTTTTGTTTCCACTTTCTCCGAAGGAGTCCTCACGGACAACTCTCCACCATGTGCTTTTACAATATCATAACTCAAACTCAATCCCAATCCCGTTCCACTTCCTGTTGGCTTTGTAGTGAAGAATGGTTGAAAGATTTTGTCAACAATGTTTTTAGGAATGCCTGTGCCATTGTCTTTTACGGAAATGATTACTTTATCGTTTTCTTTTTTTGTTGAAACAGATACTATTGGTTCGTAGCCAAGTTCATTTAGTTTTTTTCTTTCATTCGTTGCATAAAAAGCGTTGTTGATTAGATTAAGAATAACTCTTCCTATATCCTGCGGCACTACATTTATTTTCGGAAGCGATGGATCAAATTCTGTTTCAAACTTTGCATTGAAACTTTTGTCTTTTGCTCTTAGGCCATGATAACTCAATCTTAAATATTCATCACATAGTTCATTGATGTCGGTTAATTCTTTTTGCCCGGTACTGGTTCGGGAATGTTGGAGCATTCCTTTTACAATATCTCCGGCCCGCTGACCGTGATGATTTATTTTTTCAAGATTAGCAATTACATCCTGCATGATTTCTTTAGCTTCATCTGAATCACCCTTGTCCATCGCTTCTTTCATTTCATCTAATAATTCTTTACTTACATCAGAAAAATTGTTGACAAAGTTTAACGGGTTTTGTATTTCATGTGCAATACCTGCGGTAAGTTCTCCAAGTGAAGCCATTTTTTCGGATTGGACGAGTTGGGACTGTGTGGATTTTAAATTAGTGAGTGTTTTTTGTAAGACGTTGTTGCTTTGGCGTTGTTTTCTGTTGTTACGGTAGAGTATTAGCGCAATAAAAACAACTGCCAGTAAGCCTCCAGCGATACTGAACAGTTTTATCTTGTTTTGCGAATCTGTTTTTTCCTGATTTAGCTTGGTGAGCCGTTGTTGTTCATTAAATGCAAAACGCCGATAGTCTGTTAACTGTTTTATATAGCTATTATTGAGGCTGTCATTTAACAAAGTATAGCTTTGAAGGTATTTAAATGCACTATCGGTATTGTTGTGTAGTGCATAAGCATTTGATGTTGCCTGATAAGCCAATCGCACCAAATCAGGCATTTTAAATTCATCTGCAAGTGATAACATTTTATTTGCATAGTAAATAAGTGAGTCGCCTTTATGTAGCTGCCCATTAAATAATATTAATCCGTAATATCCCATGCATTCAAACCGCTTGTTATCTTCCTGCCTGGCTGATTGTATTGTAGCAAGCAGGTAATAAGCTACAGAATCGTATTCAGCTTTTAAATATAACCCTTGGGCAATTTGTAATAAATCGGCGCATACGAATTTTTTATAGCCGGAACTTAAGGCATATTCACTGGATTTTTTTGCATAGAATATAATAGAGTCGGCATCCGAACTGAAAAATGAATTTCCATAGACAAGTGATTGTATTTTGCCGTTATTAATTAAAGTGCCCAGACGTAAGGCTTCGTTTAAAGCTTCCTTAGATTTTGCGGTATCGCCTATTTGCACGTAAAGGGCTCCTATTCCATTATAAGCTATTCCCAATACGGCGATTCGTGATTCGTAGATATTTTTTGCATTGGAAAATGTCCAAGGTCGCCAGTTACTGTTTTCATTTTTTTTATCTTCTGCAATGCTGATAGATTTTAAGAAGTATTCATTGGCAGCAGTAATATTGCCTTTATATGAATAGCAATAGCCAATTTGAGTAAAGGCATCAGATACCCATATTTTTAAATTAAGTTTTTGAGCCAGGTCTAAACATTGACGATAAAAATATAGTCCGCTATCAAGGTTTGATTCTCCATAATAAAAGCCAATAGTGCGATAGGCATTCATCAACAGAGTATCATTTTTTTCTTTGGGTATTGCTTTTCTTAAACTGTCTGCCTGCTTAGCTGTAATAAAACCCCAATTGGGATCATATTGCGCTGATGCAGTAAATGGCAAAAGAAGAAAAAGGATTTTAATAATTGTTTTCATATTTAAACAGATATTTTAATGGTAAATGTTGTGCCTTCTCCCTCTTTGCTTTCCACCTTCAGATCCCCTCCATGTCCTTTTGTGATTATATCATACGCCAAACTTAATCCCAATCCCGTTCCACTTCCTGTGGGTTTGGTAGTAAAGAATGGTTGAAAGATTTTGTCAACAATGTTTTTAGGAATGCCTGTGCCGTTGTCTGAAACTTTTATTTCAACCTCACCCCCAACCCCTCTCCCGGGGAGAGGGGAGTTGACCCTGCGTGTTGAAACAGTTACAAAAGGTTCGTAGTCTTTTTCATTGAGTTTCTTTCTTTCATTCGTTGCATAAAAAGCGTTGTTGATTAGATTAAGAATAACTCTTCCTATATCCTGCGGCACTACATTTATTTTCGGAAGTGATGTATCAAAATCAGTTTCAAATTTTGCATTGAAGCTTTTATCTTTTGCTCGCAGGCCATGATAACTCAATCTCAAATATTCATCGCATAATTCATTGATGTCTGTTAGTTCTTTTTGCCCTGATGAAGTTCTTGAATGTTGCAACATGCCTTTTACAATATCTCCGGCCCGCTGACCGTGATGATTTATTTTTTCAAGATTCGTTATTACATCCTGCATGATTTCTTTTACTTCTTCCGAGTCGCCTTTGTCCATCGCCTCCTTCATCTCATCTAATAATTCTTTACTTACATCTGAAAAATTATTGACAAAGTTTAAAGGGTTCTGGATCTCATGTGCAATGCCGGCGGTGAGTTCACCAAGCGAAGCCATTTTTTCGGATTGGACGAGTTGTTGCTGCGTTGCTTTTAATTCTTCCATTGATCTTTGAAGGGCATCTTTTGACTCTTCAATTGCCTTTCTTTTTTGTTCCAGTTCTTCAATGGTTTCTTCCAGCAAGATGGCGGTAGTGCGTTTTACCTTTTCGGTGCGGTCAAGCTTGAAGGCAGTAATCTCTAATTCCTTATTGGCATCTTTTAAGGAAGCAATGATGCTGCTTTTTTCTTCGGCAGATAATTGTTCATCCTGCTGAATGAGGTTGAGAATATTTTGGAGATGTTGATTCATTTAGGTTTCTTTTTGGTGGCAGAATCTTTAATAAGCTTATTTTTCTTTTGCTGTGCGGCAGTTAAATAGTTTTGAGAGGTAACTACCCCTCGCCCTGTTTTTAATTCTAATTCTTTCCTGGCATTGCCGGCTACAGTTCCACCCTCCCGGGCAATTTTTTTATTGGCAATAAATCCTTTAGGATTTTGTGTTTTAACAATTGCAGAGGTTGATGCTTCTCCTAACATGGAAAAAATTAATTCAAGGTCTGTCATGTGATCACGTAAATTTTGACTTTTTCAAACCCTTTACTTTTTTATACTGTGCCGGAGTTATTCCAAAAGTAGCTTTGGATATTTCAGCTGTAAGGATAGCATATTCATTTTGTTCTTTGACTCCTCTGTTTTTCCATTCTTCTGTCAGTTCTTCACGAATGGCGATGCTTCGCATTCTTTTTTCAATCCAGTCGTCTGGGATAGCCTTTAAGTTTGTATAATTCTCTAGTGCGTTGTGTAGCGAGTTCAGGGTTTTCAATTTCATCTAATCTGTCAGAGCCTACTTGTGCTAGCCACAGTTTGAATGGCTCTGCTTTGGGTGATGGAATGGATTGGATGATACGCAAGAGACCTTGTGCATTGGCACAACCCATTTTTTGTTTGCCGCCTGCGGTTTCCACAGCAAGGGTGGGTACAAATTGTACCCACCCTTGAGCTAAGGCTTCATCTCGCTTGTCGCATTCTTTTAATGTATTGTTTCGGGTCGTTACTATCGGTTAAAACCGCGATAACATCTTCTACTACAAAATACCATTTCTGCTCTTCCTCACTCCAAAGATGACGTATTTGCCTGGATTCAAAAAGTTTAATATTGCTCATACTCTTTTTTTTATTTGCTCAATAGAATTACTACAGTACAAGTGTGCGACGCAAGGGACGATGCCCCCGCAACCTTTGCACAAACCCATTGGGGGCAGGCAATGAAATACAAATGCTGGTAACATAAAAATCTATTTCTCCTTTAAAGCTACTACACAAGTTGTCAGGTTGTGCATTTCCAAATTACCGCCGGTAGCCCTACCCAATTCTGAATTACTGAACATGCCGGCCATCGGTGCATTCCAAACATTTTTAATTCCTTCCAATTCGTTTGTCATCAAAGGCCCGAGTGATAAAATTCTGCCGGCACAACTAAATACAACCACCGCATCGGCTTCGGGCATTTCCGTAGCTTTTAATTGCTCCACAGCTTTTACTACCTTATCCATCACATCAAAATCGGGGGGCAGCGAAAACCTAACTTTTGAACCTTGCGGCACAGTACCGCTGGTATAATAAGAACGATCATTCCAGTCAACCATCAAACCAGGCCGCATCACCGGATCGCCTTTTTCTCTTTGTAATTGCAAAGGAAAATTGGCAGCGAGTTCTATGAGCAGGTTTTTGTTTTCGGGAGTTACATTTTCAATGCCGCCATATTTCACCGTGAGATCCAATACAGGCATCTCATCCACCATGAACACATGATTGCCTTCACTTTTAGTAACTGTTCTTATGGTGCCTACTGCTTTCCAGCCGCAGGTAGCGATTCCTTTTATTTCAATTTTATTTTCATTCAGCGCTATGCAAACAATTGCTTGGCTTGCATCTTTACCATTTGTAAAAACATAATTATCGGTAAACTCATAATCATCTCCGGCACCTCCGCCAAATACATTGATGTATTCTCCTGCCACATCGGTAAGACCTTTCAATATTTCTTCTCCGTCAGTTGCATAATGACTCAAGCCAATAAAGAACGCAGGGTTTGCAAATTTTTCTTTGGCATTCAATGCAATTTTTTTAGCCACTTCCCGGTAATTGAGTTCGGTGAATTCATGGAAATAAATTTGAAAATCTTCCCTGTTTATATCAAGCAATAAAATGGCAGCAGAGCCTTTCTCCGTTACTTCATTAGTGAACTCACCATTGGTGGTGCAGCCGAAAACACTTATCCCTTCTGCATCTAACAGGTTTGTAATAGCTACCCTGTCCAATTTTTTGGAAACAAAACAAATGGCTAAAGTTGGTTTGAAATCATTAGTGATGCTTGCATCTAATGCTGATTTAATTTCTTCGGTAGATTTTCCTTTGATTGATTTTGCTTTCACTTTATTTAATTGATAATTTTAATGGACAATGGTTATTTGTTTTAGATTTCCTTCATTCACAATTCAGAATTTGTTTTCTCTCTCAACACCACCATACAACAACAATTATTATGATACTGATTTTTGCCGTTTGTTCCTGCCTGCACTGCAGATAATGATTTTCCGTATTCGCCGTAGGTGAAAAAACCAACCATTGACGCATTCCAGATTTTTTGCACCTGTTCTATTTCTTCTTTCATCACCATTCCAAAAGACAGATACCTACTCACACAAGAAAACATGACCAACGCATCGGCCTGTTGTTGTGTATCATCTTTGATAAGTTTACAATCTGCTACAACTTTGTCAATGGAATCAAAATCGGGTGGCAGTGAAAATTTGATTTTTGAACCCTGTGGCACATTGCCTGAACAAATCAATGAACGGTCTTCCCGATTGGCAAACATGGCAGTGCGAATGAGTGGTTCTACATTTTCCTGTTCCACTTGCAATGGATAGTACCAGGAACTCAAAAATGTTACGATATCCTTATTGCCTTCTTGTTTTATTTCCACACCCAAATAATTCAGTAAAGTATCCAATGCCGGTTTGTCGTCAATGGTATAAACAATATTTGCATCACTTTTTGTAACTGTTTTTGTAGTGCCGATTGCCTTCCAGCCACAAGTGGCAATACCTCTTACATCAATTTTTTCTTCATCAATTATCAATGCTACTATTGCGTTGTCGCTGCTTTTTCCGTTGGTAAAAACATAAGTTTCTTCAAGTGCCAAGTCATCACCGGCTTTGCCTCCAAACAAGGTTACTCCACCTTCAACAGGAGAAGCAGATTTACCAAATCCTTCAGTAATGCCTTCTACAATTTCTTCGCCTCCCAAATCCACACCACCGGTGGCAATAATAAATGCGGGCTTATTAAAAGTTTCTTTTCCAATAGCACCTAATTTTTTTGCATCATCAAATGCAGTCTGCTTACTTGTTTCAATAAATTCAATTTTGAAATAAGCAGGATTCATATCAATCAACATGATAACGATGCCACCTTCCTCAATATCGCCATCTATAAATTCACCTGCTGTGGTAGCGCCAAATATTTGAATGTTTTTTTCATTAAGTAAATTGGCAACCGCTTCTCTGTTCTGTTTAATGGAAAGGAATACGATGGCTAATGTTGGATAAAAATTATCGGATAAAATTGCATCTAAAGCAGATTTGATTTCTTCGGTTGATTTGCCTTTGATTGATTTTGCGTTCATAAACTTTGCTTTATTTATTTCTTACCTAATTTCTTTTGTTTGGATGGTGGCAGGAAGTTTTCGCCAGAAATGACTTTTTTGCCGGTCTTTTGTTCCAATGCAAGTCTTGCATCTTTGGCAATTTTTCCACCTTTCTTACCGGCGGTTGCGTTTTGTAGAATGCCTTTTGCTTTATCTGTCTCTGCAATTTGTCTGGTAGATAATTCTGCTAATGCTGTAAAGATTAATTCCGCCTCACTCATGTGGTCACGCAGATTTTGTGATCTCAATCCTTTTAAGTCTTTATGTTGCTTTACTGTCAATCCTGCCCATTCTGTATGAATGATATTTGTAAGGAAAGCAAACTCATCCGACTTCTCAATGCCGCTTTCTTTCCAATAGTCGGTTAATTTATTTCTTGTTTCCTGCCCGGTCATTCTTTGTTGAATCCACTTTTCACTTCTTCCGAGTTTTTGCCAGTTTTCTCTTGCCCTTTCCAGGCTTTGTTCAGGGTCAGTTATTTCCTGCATCCGTTCATAGCCTACTTTTGCCAGCCATTGTTTAAATGGTTCTGCTTTGGGGGAGGGAATGGATTGTATGAGGCGGAGGAGTTGTTCGGTATCGGCAACATCAGTTAATCTGGATTTGCCATCACCTGCCTGCATTTTCAACTGTCCGATAAAATCGGACAGTTCACTTCCTTCCTTTTTGAGTTTCGTTTTGAGGTCATTCCAATATTTCCTACCCCGGTCTGTGCCGGTCAGAATTTCAATCACATCAATGATGGAGAAAAACCATTTTTGTTTTTCTTCATCCCAGTGTGTCCTTACTTTTTGTTGCTCAAACAGCTTTATTTTATTATTCATAAAACTTATTTTATTTCTCTTTCAAAACGCTCCAAACCACGGTACTGTGAATATTTTATTTTCCATTATCACAGATTTAAAATCTATTTATCCCAATATAAAGAAACCATTATTTTCAGTTTGATCCGAAAATAATATGGAACATATTTTCAATTCACCATTAACCATTAACCATTAATTCTTCTCTTTCAACGCCACCCAGCTCACCGTGGTTCCATGAAACTCACAACGATGTTCATCCAATTTTCCAAATTCTCCCAAAGAGAAAAAGCCAACCATTGGTTTTTTCCATGTAGCCGCCAACCCTTCTATTTCTGTTGAAATCATGGGTCCGAAAGAACCCAACCTGCCAATACATGAAAATACAATCATCGCATCGGCATCGGGCATTGTATTTTCTTTTACTGTTTTTGTGCTATTAACTACAGTATCTATGGCATCAAAATCCGGTGGCAATGAAAAGCGAAAACTTTCGCCTTCATTTACATCACCCCCTACCATGATTGATTTTTCAGCAGGGTTAAACAAAAGCAGCGGCCGCATTAAAATACTTCCTGATGCTCTTTCAAACTGTAAGGGATAGCCGAGGTCTGAAGGAATTAGTCCGCTCATTTTATAGTCTGCGGCTACTTCTTTTCCCAAAAATCTTTGAATCACATTCAATGCTGGTTCATTGTCAATGGTAAAAATCCAGGGGCCTTCACTCTTAGTAATATTTTTTGTAGTTCCAACTGGTTTCCATCCTGATACTGCCAATCCATTGATGGCAACTTTATCTTGGTCAATGACCAATGCCAAAATCCCTCTTTTACTGGATGCATCGTTGGTAAAAATAATTCCTGAAAAATCTGCAGGGTCGCCCGCTACACCACCCATGATGACTGTTTCTTTACCGGCGGCATCTGTCAGGCCTTTTATTAATTCTTCACCCGACATCCTGAAGTCAGCAGATGAAATGATAAAGCCTGGATTTTTAAAATCCTGCACACCTACTTCACCCACCTGGCGGGCAGCATCATATACCGAACAGGCTTTATCATAATCGCTCAATACAATTTGGAAATTATCCGGTAAAATATCCAATAACAAAACAACTATATCATCTTCTTCCAATCCCTGCTCTGTAAACTTTTGGGATGTACTGATGCCAAAAATGGTTATGCCCTCTTTATTGAACAAGGATCGTAAAGGCTCTGCATTCTCAATGTTGGTTAAAAAAATAATGGCGAGCGTTGGACTAAAATGATGCTCGCTGCATTGACCCAATGCTTGTTGAATTTCTACTGTTGTTTTTCCTTTGATGGTTTTTGCAATCATCTTTTCTAAATTATTGTTTTATTCTTTGCAGATCCAAATCTTGAAAATCAAAGCTGAAATCTATATCAGGCGAAATGCCTTTCATTTTTATGCTTTGCGCCTTACCTTCTTCATCCAAAGAGAACATGGCAAAAGCATCGCAAGGCATATCCTGGTATTCCCATTTTATGGCGAAAGTATTGGCTTTATAAAAGGCCATTGGCCCATTAAGTTTTGGAGAACGATATGATTTAAACCAAAGCTGATTTCCTTTCATAAATACTTCTACCTTTCCAAACCAATTGTCTTTGTATATACCGACATAATTCTGAGGATTGATTTTTGTGTTTTTAGCAGCTGTAACGGTTTGCCAAACTTTTGCTGTAACCGAATCTGCACTATTTGCATTTGCCTCCAATCGCTGGCTGTATTTTTCTACCCACCCAAAATCATCTAATCCCAAATAGCTATCAATAATTGTTTGGCGTACGGCGCTGAACAAAGCACCCCCGCCATTTTCGGTATTGGTTAAAATAACAATGCCCAATTTTATATCTGGCATAAGTGTTACACTGGTCAACATGCCAGGCAGGCCGCCGGTATGGGATACCTGCAGGTTTCCTTTTATATCCACAAGACCCCAGCCTAAACCATATCCTGCAAAATGCTGGTTGTATCTGGGAAAATCACTTGCCGGCATAACGGTGTGAATCGTCCACATTTCTTTTTGCCTTGCTTCACTAAATAAATGCTTATCCAAATTGGGTCCATATTTTCCTTTATTTAATTGTGCGATCATCCACTTGCTCATGTCATTTACATTAGAAACAATCCCTCCGGCAGCGCCATTAATGCGTTCCTCAAACCAATCAATTGTTCTTATTTTTCCTGCACTTGTAGAATGGGGCTTTGCCATATTTGATTTGTCTTTGAGCATACTCAGCGATGAAAAGGAATTTGACATTTGCAAAGGGTCAAGAATTTTAGTTTGGATAAATTTTTCCCAGGTCATGCCACTCACTCTTGCGATCAATTCACCGGCGACCATGTAGAGTTGGTTGTCATAATCAAACTGTGTACGAAAAGCAGAGGTCGGTTTAAAATATTGGAAAAAAGTCAACTTATCCTGGATGGTAAAATCTGTTCCATCCGGAAAGTCCATCAAATCCCCAGCACCCAAACCCAAACCGCTTCTGTGACATAGTAAATCCTCAATGATAAAATTTTCGGTAACATAGTCGTTATACATTTTAAATTCGGGAAGATAGGTGCGTACTTTGTCCTTCCAGGAAATTTTCCCTTCGTCTATTAATATTGCCAGGGCAGCAGTGGTAAACGCCTTGCTGTTGGATGCAATTTGGAAATTGGTTAATTCATTCACCGGCGATTGGGTTTCAATAGACTTTACACCATACCCTTTTTCATGTATCACCTTACCATCTTTTACAATAGCAACAGAAACCCCGGCTACGTTAAATTTTTGCATAGCCGTTTGAACCAGCGAATCAACCTGCGCCGAAGAAAGCTGCGCAAAGGAAGTGCTGTTTGTGATTAATACTATAAATGCCAGTTGAAGTAGAAATGCTGTAATTTTTTTCATTGTGTTATTATTTATTTTCGTTTGCTTTTAATACTCTTAAAATATTTCCACCAAGAATTTTTGCTATATCCTTTTTGTTATATCCTCTCTTTGCCAGCTCTTTTGTAATAAGCGGATAGTCTGAAACCTCATTTAATTGTAATGGTGTTACATTGATCCCATCAAAATCAGAACCAATACCCACATAGTCAACACCCACTAATTTTGCAACATAATCTATGTGGTCTATCAACTTTGAGAGTGGCGGACGAAAATGTTTAGCTTCTTCCTGATACTTATGATACAGATAGTCCAGTGCATAAAAATCATTCATTCCGGTTTTCATCAACGAATCATTTTCGGCGGCATGTTCTTTAATAAATTTCATTTCCTTCTTATCAAAACTGCTATCAATAAATCCCGGATTGAAGTTTATCTGGATAACACCTCCGTTATTTGCAATAGCTTTTATCTGGTCATCTTTTAAATTGCGCCGGTGGGGAGTAAGATTGTAAACAGAACTGTGAGAAGCAATAATTGGTTTGGTGGTCAACTGAATCACATCCCAAAATGTTTGTTCGCCTACATGGCTCACATCAACCATCATTCCGAGTTGATTCATTTTCTCAACCACCTGTTTGCCAAATGCAGTTAATCCTCTTTTTCCTTCTGAATTTAACCCATTGCCGATTACAGGATTTGAATTGGTTTCGTCAGCAGCACTAGTAGCCCAAGAGGGAGAAATATTATGAGTAAGCGTAAGGTATCTTGTACCTCTGTTATAAAGTGCTTCTAATTTGGTCAAATCGTTTTCTATCATGTGACCACCTTCCACACCCAATAAGGCGGCTATTTTAGGTTGCTTCACAACAGCCATAAGCTGGTCATAACTTTTTACTTCAACTATTATATCGGGGTTGCGTTTTGCTACAGCGTCAAGGCTGTCCATTGCCCTATTGGCATAGGCATAGGGGTTTGATTGATTGCCTTCACAAAACACAGAAAATATCTGTACATCCAATCCACCTTTTTTTAATCGTGCAAGATCGCTATGGGTTGTTCCGGCCAAATCCTTGTCAAATACAGTTCCAAGATCCACTGCTCTCATCAAGATATCATTATGTGAATCTACGAGGATAGCCTGGCGATGAATTTTTTTGTAAGATTGTGCATGGAGTGTTATTGGAGTAAGGCTTATAACTGCCAAATGAAGGAATACAAAATATTTTCCTGCACTTTTAATGCTCGTCAAAATATCTTCTAAGCGGTAAGAATATTTCATTGTTTTAATTTATTTTTCTTTTAATACTACCACACAACAAGTATTGTTATGAAATTCATGTTTTCCTCTCTTAGACTTTCCAAATTCGCCATAACAGAAAAAGCCGATGAATGGTGCATTCCATACTTTCATCACTCTTTCTATTTCTTCGCTGGTCATAACGCCGAATGATAAATACCGGCTGATGCAGGAAAACATAATCACTGCATCTGCTGCTTCATGTTTTTCATCCTTCAAATCCGCACATTCATTGACGACCGTATCAATCACATCAAAATCGGGAGGCAGGGAAAAACGGACTTTTGCACCTTGCGGCACGGTGCCGGCACAGATCAAAGAACGATCTTCTTTGTTACCCAGCATAGCAGTACGCATTACAGGTGGGGCGCCTTCTCTTTCCAATTGCAAAGGATAATATGCACCCAGGTTTACCACCATACTCTCACTGATTTCATTATCCAGGTTCAGTCCCAAATATTTAATAACCAAATCCAGTGCAGGCTGGTCATCTATTGTATAAACAACATTTCCTTCACTTCGTGTAACTGTTTTAGTGATACCAATTGGTTTCCAGCCACAAGTAGCAATTCCTGTAATATTAATTTTATCCTGGTCAATGATGATGGCAACCAAACCAGTGGTACTACTTTTGCCATGCGTAAAAACAACCGGTTCCCGCAATGCAAGGTCATCGCCTGCCATACCACCGAAAACTGTTGGCTCGCCACCAAAACCATCTTCAATCCCTTTTACAATTTGTTCGCCATCGGTATGTAACCAGCCGGAAGCAATGATGAATGCAGGATGGTCAAATATTTTTTTTCCTTCCACACCAAATTGTTTTGCCACTTCATAAGCAGAACTTTCACTTGTTTCCATAAAAGCAATATTGAAATAAGAAGGATTCATTTCCAACAACATAATAGCAATGCCTCCTTCACTAATTTCAGGGCTGATAAATTCACCTGCTGTTGTTGAACCGAAAATCCGGATATCTTCTTTATGCAACATTTCACAAATAGCTTCCCTGTCTTGTTTGATGGAAATAAAGACTATAGCCAGCGTAGGTTTGAAATCGTTTCCTAAACATTGCTGTAATGCTAATTGGATTTCCTCTGTAGATTTTCCTTTGATGGATTTTGCTTTCATAAAAATATTTGTATTGATAAATATTTCGTTTCAATCAAAGGCCGGTACGGCCGATATTTTGGTAATACAATACTACCTCTTTTACAGAAGCCCCATCGGGGCGATATTATGTTCATACTATTCATTTGTCATAATAATGAAAAACATATGAATCTACAATGAGAATGTCGCCCCTAGGGGGCTTCCATCCATCAACAATCTACTCTTATACCATAATGTCGTCCCTATGGGACTATTCAAAACAATATTTACATTGCTCTACCAAAATGCTGCCCCGCTGGGGCTGCCAAAATCTCACCTTCACGAGGCTTGCTGCAAACAATTTCCTTTCTATTCTACTGATCCAAAAATAATAGTTACTCCTCCTGTGGCAAAGTTGGATAAATCTGCCGCCATGGCTTTCCCTTCGGGGGAATTCAAAGCCTGCTGCATTTCAGCGGGGTTTTCAAAATATAATTCTGCCATACGATAATATGCAGGAGCGGAGCCATCAGGGTTTGGTAAAAACTTTGTGTATTCTGCTTTTACAATGCCTGATGTTTTTGACACCAGCGATAAATGAGTTTCCGCATAATATTTTTCAAATGCATCATCGTCTTTGGGATGATCATAGAGAACTGTTGCTTTTATCATAAATGTTGTTTTTTATTTTTATTTATTGACAAAAAGATCTTTGACATTCTCTGAAAGAAAATCCCATATTTTCTGTAAGAAATATCATTAAGAATTTTATGCTGTCAATTGAAATGATATTTGTTTTTAAAATAGTTTATTAGCTGGATTTGATAATTTTTTAATTCGCCCAACCTTGCTCTGTGATTAAAGGTTACACGATAATACAGTAAAAGCTCATTGAAATATTTATTGAGTAATGTAGCATCATGCAGCAAAGGTGTGGTAACATCTTTAGAATTAAAATTTAAATCAACCCGGTTACCATTTGGTTTAAACATTTGAGCATTTGCAGAAAAATTAACCAATTGATCAAAAGTGGTTCTCACCTTGTTCTGAGCTTCCTGGAACACGGTTGCCTGGAAATCCTGGATATCGTTGAAACTATTTTCATAAGCAAGAATACTGTCAGCATCTGCTTTCTTCAACAGTTTAAATCCCCCGGCATTGGAGAGTTGATTGAGCGTTCGGTCTGTCATTTTAAAAACCCTGTTAAATGCAGAAATTTTCATCAATTCCAGCAGGCATGATGTAGAATGATAATCTTTTGAAATGCTGTCAAAACAATTATTTAGATTTTTCAGGGCGGCAAGTTTAGCATCATCAAAATCAGTGTAAAAGTTCATTCTTGCGGTATCTGTTTTCAAATCTTCATAAAATGATTCAACGTATTTACCGGCAGTATGTTTTAGTACTTGTGATTCTCTTAAATTCTCTGCTAAAAATCCGCAAAACACAGCAAGAAATAACATAAAGAACTCAAATAAATAATGAGTCCATTTTTTTCGTAGTGTATGTGAGTGTGCATGTACTTCCATAATTATCCTTTTCTTTATTTATATTTTGTGAAATGAAATTATTTTTCTTTTAACGCCACCCAACTACAAGTGGTTGAATGAAATTCGTGTTTGCCTTCCACAGCTCTTCCAAATTCACCATAGGTATAAAAACCTGCCATCGGCGCATTCCATACTTTAGCAAGCTCATTATTCTCCTGCTGTGCCATAGGGCCTAATGCGCTGAGGCGGCTGGCACAGGAAAAAACCAAAACGGCATCTGCATCTGTTCCTGTACTTAGTTTAATTTCTTTTGCTTTGTCCACAATAGTTTCTACAATATCAAAATCTGGTGGAGTGGAAAAACGAAATCTTGCTCCTTCTTGTACCATGCTTTCTAAAATCAAAGCATTTTCATTTTTATCGTACCCCATCGGATTACATAACATCGGTTCCCTGTTTTCTCTTTCTATCTGTAAAGGATAATACATGCCGATAGAATCAAAAAATTGCATCTGATCTTCTACAGAATCATAATTATGACCTAAAAAACGCAGGTACATTTGCAGGGCAGGTTTGCCATCAATCTCATATAACAGGTTGTCTTTTATTTTTGTAATTGTTCTTGAAACGCCAATGGGTTTCCAACCTGATAAGGCCACACCATGCATGGTTATTTTTTCTTCGTTAAAAACTAAGGCTGCAATACCATAATCAGTAGATTGATCATTGGTAAAAATAAAAGTGCCGCTAAACGTCATATCATCACCGGCCATGCCGCCAAAAATATTCACTTGCGAACCAAGTGTTTTTTCCATATTTCTAACAAGGCTTTCACCATCCAGCATCATTCCATTTTCACTGAGTGAGGTGCTGAGTAGAATTAAAGCAGGTTTTGCAAATTGCAGTAAAGCTGCATGTGCCAGTTTTGTTGCTGTTTCTTCTAAAGTGTTTTCGCCAACCGCCTCCATTAAAATACAATAATCATCTTTGGGAATATTGAAAAGTAGTATGGCTATTTCGCCCTGGCTTTGGTGGCCATCAATAAATTCATAACAGGAAGTGGCGCCAATAATATCAATATTCTCCTTTTGTAAAATTTCACAAATGGCAACCCTGTCTTGCTTTACCGAAATAAAAATGATGGCTAATGTGGGTGTAAAATCATCAGCATGGGATTTGTCTAAGGCATTCTTAATATCTTCTTTAGATTTACCAGAAATTGTTTTTGCTTTCATTTAAAAATTGTCTTTAAGGATTGCTGATCTTTTTTGTGCAAGAAAGTTAAATATCATTTACTGTATTTCAATTTTATCATAAATAAATACCTATCATTAATGCTATCATACAAATGATAGTGAATACTATTAGTAAAGGCATTATAAATTTAAACCAGGTTTTCAAACTAATATTTACCATAGCCAGCGATGGTAAAATAAGACCAGTAGGCGCCAGGAACGACATCAGGCACATACCATACATGTATGAATTTACAATTTCACGGCCTGGGATATTTACCAGTATTGCCAATGCGCCAATAATGGGCATCGTTAGTACTGCCATACCTGAGGTAGATTGTATAAAGATTGAAAACACAATATAAAACAGCAATAAAAGCAAGATAAAAAAAGCCGGTTGAATACCTTGTACTGCATTGGCTGTAAAATTTAAAATGGAGTCGCTTATATGTCCTTCATTCAATACAATTGTAACACCTCTTGCTACACCAATGATAAATGCAACTGCTAATAAGCTTTCTGCCCCTTTAATAAATTCGCTGATAAATTTTTTTTCTTTTATTCGGCAGATAACTGCAATTAAAATAGAAGAGCCCAGGAAAAGCGCCGACATTTCTGTTGTCCACCAGCCTAAAAAAACCACACCACCAATCATGGTAAGAAAAGTGGCAATATAGATGAACAATAATAATTTCGTTTTTATCTCCAGTTTTGGCGTTTCATTATTATTTATATGTACATCATAAGGGGCAGTTACTTCGCCATCAATTTTATATACCAATGAAGCCGTTGGGTCTTTTTTTATTTTTGCGGCATATTTTAAAATATACCATACCAATAATGCGGTTACTATCACCCAAAGAATAAGCCGTTGTGTTAATCCATCCATCCAATTGATACCTGCTGCATTGGAAGCGATGATAACTGAAAAAGGATTAGAGAATGCAGGCAAGGCGCCAATGCTGGTGCCGCCAAAAATAATTGCAAGAGGAACCAGCAGGTCGTAGCCGGCGGCAAGAAACAAAGGAACTAATATGGGGTAAAATACCAATGCTTCTTCGGCCATTCCATACGAACCAGCGAAAAAAGAGAATATGCTTGTAAGAATTATAATGAGCCAATGCTCCCTTCCTTTCATACTATGTGCCAGCCAGGTGATACCTTTTACTAAAGCACCAGTTTCATTAAACACAAACATAAACCCACCAATGATAAGTACGAATAAGATGATATCAATGCTGTCCATAACACCCTTGATAGGGGCTTGTAAAATATCAATAAAGCCCTGGCCGTTTCTTTTTTGTTTGGTAAAAGTACCCGGCACCGAAACCGGTTTTCGTATTTCTCCATGAATAAATTTTTCAACTTTTATTTGGATGCCCAGGCTGTCTAAGGTTTTTTGTGTAAGCGGAAGTTGCACATCACCAGTGTTGGTAACCATCGTGAATGATTTTTCATTAGCCGATAGTTTATTGTATTGCCCAGCCGGAAGCAACCAGGTACATATTGCTGCCAGTATGATAACAATCATTAGAATGGGAATAGGACCGGGTAATGCTCTTTTTTTTGCCATGGTTAGTTCTATATATTATTTACAGGAAGTTTATTTACTGCTATTAACTACTTTGCTTTTTGGTAATATAACTTTATTAATATTAGTTGAAACTTGTAGCAATTCCATTTACTGAAATGCTGCCTTTTCATTTACAGAACTAATTTTTATTTTCAAGTTTCTCAACTGTTTTCTTCGCCGCTGCCAATCGTACCGCTTTATTTTTTTCTACTAATTTATGCGTAGCCCATTTTTCTACTTTGTGATGTAATGGTACTAATACTGCTGCAATACAAACCAATGCCAGCAACATAAGCAGAGGTGAGTGGTTTGTTGCCCTCTCCAAAAAAGGATGAAGAAATAAATTTAAGAATTCAAATACGATCAATAGAGCAATTACCCCAAAAAACTCTATCAGTTTGGTGTTGGTAATAAAACTACGACTGAGTAGCAGATAAAGACTGATCAGTATAATAATACCAAGAGCGATTAAAGCATATTGCAGATTTTGCCGGCGTTGCGCTGCTGCAGCAGCCAGTTTTGCCTCTTCATCAATTTTTCTTACCTGGTCATTAAAGGCAAGCGACTGAATTTTATTAAAATTATTTTGATTAAAAACTGAATCTTTAAATTCGGATTGCATGTTTAAATAGAAATATGCACTGTCAGGTTTTTTTAATTTATTATACGCCTCGCCAAGAAATCCGGCTGCTCTCAGTTTAAATATGTTGCTGTTAACTTCGTTGCCCGTGTTCAATAATTGTAAAGCGTATTGCCTGGCTTTTTCAAACTGGCCGGTGCTAATGAGGTAGGGAATATAGCTTTGGTTAAAGACAAGCCTTATCAAAGGAGTTGGTAATGAATCTGCAAGCGTATTGGCTTTTTTATAGAACAACTCAGCCATTTCATTATCTCCCTGCTTTTCCGAAACTGCCGCATTTTGAATATAACTATACATGATATAGTTTGGCTTTTTCAGACGGCGGTTGGATTCTTCAAGTTTATGGATTTGTACCAATGCAGAATCGAGCTGATTTTTTTGGAGGTAATAATTCCCCGTTGTACGGTAAAACTGCTCGGCCATAAAATCATACATTGGAGAATCCCTGTCCGGTAAATGTTGTTCTCCTGTCTTAGCATACTTAAAACATTCTTCCAGGTTTTGCAGGTTAAAATAGCATTCTGCAATGTCAAAATAAAGAGAACTTAATCTTCGCTTATCTTTTACTTTTTCTGCCAGGGGAATTGCCTTAAAAAAATATTCAAGGGCGGTCGGATAATCACTTCTGCTTCTGAAATAATTACCAATGACATTGGTACTTATGGCAAGAAGGGAATCATTCTTTAATTGCTGTGCTATCCGGTGCATTTGAAGCCCTATTGCTGTGTCCTGGAAATTTCCATTGATGCCATCGTTGTTGTCTAATATTTTATTTAATATATCAAACCGCTCAATGGGTTTAGTTGCACTGACCAATACGATTTTCAAACTGTCGGCATAATTATTTTGTGCAATAACAGTTTGCATACCAGCAATAAAACAAAAGAGAATTATTATTTTTTTCATAGGTCAGTTAGTTTGTTTCAATAAAAATTCATCTGCATTTTCAGGGTGCACAATATGAGTAACTGCATCAGGGTATGCATTGCTGAAAGCCCGGCTCAGCCCACCTTTTGCTTTGGGGTTCCATTTACATTCAAAAGCGGTAATCTTTCCATTGGTATCTTCAATATAATCCACTTCCTGCTGTGCCAGGGTTCGCCAAAAAAAACGGGATACATGCTGCTGGGTATTGTTTAAAAATTTCATCCGTTCGCTTATGAACCAGTTTTCCCATAACTGCCCGGTATCATTGCGCAGGTTTACCGGGTTAAACTGGTTGATGACTGCATTGCGTAAACCATTGTCGTAAAAATAAATTTTATAACTTTTCTTCAACTCATTCCGTAGGTTGCGGCTAAAGGCGGGCAGCCGAAAAACAATAAAAGCTTTTTCTAACAGGTTAATGTATTTCTCAACTGTTTCAGCATTTAATCCGCATAACTGCCCCAGTTCATTATAACTTATTAATTGCGCCGTTTGAAAAGACAGTGCTTGCACTAATTTTTCTAATTTATCCGGTTTTTGTATCCGTTCCCAGGTAAGTATGTCTTTGTACAGGTAACTGTTGGCTAATTGTTTTAACAGAGCTTGTTCATTACCCGGCGATGTAACAATTTCAGGATAATATCCGTACAACAGACGATGATGCAATAATCTTTTTTCTTCCAACAGGTTTGTATGCGCCACCATTTCACCAAACGACAAGGGATATAAATGATACTCCCACTTGCGACCGGTAAGCGGTTCGTTTATTTTATTAGCCAGTTCAAAAGCCGATGAACCGGTGGCAATTACTTTCACCTCTTTTATATTATCAGTGATGAGCTTTATACAAAGGCCGATATTTTCTATACGCTGTGCCTCATCAATCACCACTGTTTTATTCTTGCCTATTAAAGATTTTAGTTGGGTGGAGCTTGGCTTTTCTAATAAACTTCTGATGTCTGTTTCATCCCCGTTCCACCAGGCAATAGGTTGCTTTAGTTGCGCCTTCAACAGTTGAAGCAAAGTGCTTTTACCTGCCTGCCTTGGCCCAAGCAGGATGATGGCTTTATGGTCACTTAGCTTTTTAGCGATGGTAGCTTCAAGGCTTCTTTTTATCATTATTCGGTTTTATCCGTAAATTTAATACCTTTTTTTCGGATATTTCCATAAAATTACTATACGCCTTTCTTTTCAAACTCCTCAACTGTTTTCTTCGCCGCTGCCAATCGTACCGCTTTATTTTTTTCTACTAATTTATGAGTAGCCCATTTTTCTAATTTATGATGCATTGGCGCTTATGGCAATCAGGGAATCATTCTTTAATTGCTGTGCTATCCGGTGCATTTGAAGCCCAATTGCTGTGTCCTGGAAATTTTCATTAATGCCATCATTGTTGTTTAATATTTTATTTTATATATCAAACCGCTCAATGGGTTTAGTTGCACTGGCCAAAACGATTTTCAAACTGTCGGCATAGTTATTTTGTGCAATAACAGTTTGCACACCAGCAATAAAACAAAATAGGGTTACTATTTTTTTCATAATTATTTAATTTCTTAAAAATTTAGAGATTTATTACTTCTGTCCATGGCAGCACATTTAATGTTTCGGTTATGCTTATCTGTTTATTGCCGCAATTAATTAAAATACAATTGCTTTTTGGTTGTAGTTTTTGCCAATATTTTAGCCCACGCAGCATATTGTTATCTGCCTTTGTTCCTGCCTTTATTTCTATGGCCATTGGTTCTCCATCCCGTTCAGTAATTAAATCAATTTCGTTGCCCACATTATCCCTGAAATAGTACATGCCCTCACTTAACCCGGAGTTAAAATTATTTTTTCTTATCTCCGTAATTATCCAGTTTTCAAAAATGCTCCCGTAAGCAGTATGTTTTTGTAAAGCACTGCTGCTTTTTATACCAAGCAGGTGACTAAGTAATCCCGTATCATAAAAATAGAGCTTGGGGCTTTTTACAATCCGCTTATTCATATTATTATACCAGGGCTGCAGCAGGTAAATGATGTAACTGTTTTCCAATAAGCCAAGCCATGCTAAAATTGTTTTAGTGTCAACACCAGTTTGTTTTGCCAGTTCATCCCTGTTTAAAATTTGCCCTGCATAGTTGGCGCATAAATAAATAAAACGGTTAAATGCCGCAAGGTTGGTTATGTTTCTAAGCAGCCTTACATCCCTTTGCACATAGGTTTGTACATAACTGTTAAGCCATGTTCCAGGCAATAAATTTTCATTCCAAATTTCCGGGTAGCCACCGGTAAGTATATGTTTGTTTACATCTTTGACGGCCAGCTTTACATTTACTAATTCAGCATAACTAAATGGTAATAGCGAAAGATAACCAGCCCTGCCAGCCAGCGATTGTGATACCTGTTCTTGCAATAGAAAATTATTAGAACCGGTAAGAATGAATTGACCCCGTTTTGTATTATTGTCAAGAATTTCCTGCAGGTAGCGAAAAATATGCGGCACCCTTTGTACCTCATCTAACACGGCACCGCTACGGTATTGTTTTAAGAATGCTTCCGGATTTAGTTCTGCTTCGTGTTGTACAGAAGGATTTTCAAAAGTTACATAGGGCTTGTCTTTGAATAATTGTTTACTCAAAGTGGTTTTGCCACTTTGCCGTGGGCCGGTTATGCACAATGCCCTGAACTGGGTAAGGGCATACTTCGCTTCAGCCAATATTTGCCGGGGTATCATTTAATTCCATTTTTGTAAAAATATGTAAAATATGGAATTTAGCTCCATTTTTGTAAAAAGTGTAAAATCTGGAATCGGCAGGTGCTATACTTTTTGCTCCAGCTCATCAACTGTTCTCTTCGCCGCTGCTAATCGTATCTCTTTATTTTTTTCTACTAATTTATGTGAAGTCCATTTTTCTACTTTGCGAAGTAATGGTACTTATGGCAAGCAGGGAATCATTCTTTAATTGCTGTGCTATCCGGTGCATTTGAAGCCCTATTGCTGTGTCCTGGAAATTTCCATTGATCCATCGTTGTTGTCTAATATTTTATTTAATATATCAAACCGCTCAATGGGTTTAGTTGTACTGGCAAATACGACTTTCAAACTGTCGGCATAATTATTTTGTTCAAAAACAATTTGCATACCTGCAACAAAACAAAAAAGGGATATTAGTTTTTTCATCGTCAGTTAATTAGTTTAGTTGCTTATAAATTCTTTAAGCCTGTTTACAATTATAACAACCCTTTGCCGGTCATTATAATCAAGATGCACTGCAATCCATTCATCTATATATGTACCGGCTACAAATGTTTTAAATTCTTCTTTTAAATATTCTTTCAGTTTTTCATCAGCTTGCAGTAGTTCAGTCCATACAGCATTTCTATAATTGAGTATAAATACAATGTCTTCAAAATCGCTGCTGGTTCTACCATCATTTTTACCACGGCCTTTAAATGCTTCTATTTTACTGGCAATAAAGTAAGCTGCAGGAAATATTTTTACAGAATGCCGTTTGTCTATTTCAAAATCAATAGCTTGTTTAAAACCGGGTGCATACCATTTGTTGCTGAACCCGAAAACTTTTTCATTCGTTGGCATTATATCTACTATCAATCCCTGGTACCTGTATCTGCAAATGACTTTTGAATACATATCGTTTTCAAAGCCAATTGCCCTTAGCTGTTCTTCCACAGCTGCATAGTTTTTATACGCCACCAGTTCAATCACCACATCCACATCATCAGTTGGCCTTGCTTCTTCCCTGAAGTCAGCATCAGCATATAAGGAAACAACAGCCCCGCCGGCAAATACTACCGGTGTTTCTAATTTTGCCAGTGCATTACTTACTGCTTTTATCCTTGTAATATTTATGCTATGGCTCATGCATTATCATTTTCTTTAACTCAGCAAGGGCAATTTTTAATTCTCTTGTTTTGCCAACTCTTATCACATCAACAAGGGCAAGCAGTTTATACAACTTTTCATCCTGCTTCACAGCCTTTACCACTGATTTTGAAAGCGGTTCAATAGCCTGGCCCCTTGCTTTTCCATCTGCATCAGCCCACACATAATCTTCGCTGCTGATTATTTTCTTTTTCATATCCGGGTGGGAGTGTGCCGTGGGTGTTCCCCGCACTATTGCGCCGGGGTGCTGCGGAAAAACATAATGAATACCATATTCTAAAAACTCCATCAGCGACAGCCGCATTACTTTTTTCTTGCGCACATCAATAAGACCGGCCACGCTGCTACGGTTAAGCGATTCAGAAATTTCTGACTGGCTTAAATACAATGATGAAACCAAATCCATCACTTTCCATTCCGTTTTTTCCGGGAAGGTTGTTATTTTAAGCAGGATGACAATATCCTGCGGCCGCATGCCATTGTGCTTTCTCATAACGCTAAGCTACACAATTATATCGCAAATCGCAATATGCGATACGAGATATTTTTCAACTTTTAATTGGAGCTTTAGTTCTCTACTTCACCCGGTTATACTTCTTCAGCACATCCATCACCAGTTTATGCGGCAGCCCATAAGCTTTGTTACCATTAATGCCTTCCATTGTTTCTGCAGCTACCATGGCGTTGATAATGGCTTCTTCCACTGCCTGCACCGTTGCATCAAATAAGGGATTGATTAAATCGTTGGGCAATTCTTCCAGTTTCGTAAATGCGGTTCTCTGGAAAGCAGTTGGGTTTGCAGTGGAGAATGCAAGAAAAATATCGCCAGATCCGTTTTCACCACGACCGCCAACAATACCTACACCCAGCGCCACCCTTGCTGCCATTCGTTTTAACTGGTGGGGAAGCAATGGCGCATCTGTTGCCAGCACTACAATGATAGAGCCATCACCCGGCTGATAAGATGGCGGCGCCTTGAATTCATAATTCAATGTGTCTTTCAATTCTTTTCCTACAGGTACACCTGCTATTGTGAAATTTCTTTTACTTCCAAAGTTGGATTGCACCAATACGCCAACAGTGTAAGTGGAATCTTTAATTTTTACAATTCTTGATGAAGTGCCGGTGCCACCTTTAAAACCCAAACACCTCATACCGGTGCCGCCACCTACATTGCCTTCTTCAATGAATCCGCTTTTTGCACTGTCCAAAGCTTCATAAGCATTTTCTTCTTTTATATGAAACCCATAAATGTCGTTTAAGAACCCATCATAAGTTTCTGCCACCACAGGATAAGTGTACCAGAAATCTTCTTTGTACCAACCTGTTTTTACATACCATTTTAATACAGCATCTCTCACAGTGCCAACGCTATTGGTATTTGTAATCATCACAGGACCTTCCAGGAAACCAGATTCGGTCATCCATGTGGTGCCTGTCATTTCTCCATTACCATTCAACGTGTACCAGTTGGCATAAACAGGAATATTATTTTTTCCTCTTGGGAAAATGGCAGTTACTCCTGTTCTTACAGGGCCTTTGCCTCTTATGTTTTTTCCCGAACCCGAAATGATGGTGCTGTAGCCAACTTCCACACCTTTCACATCGGTGATGGCATTATATTTTCCGGGAGTGCCATTAAATGGAATACCGATATCTCTTGCTCTTGGTTTTTGTGCCGTTGCAGCTGTAAGCATGAATAGCACGAATATGATGACCGAAACTATTCTCATGTGAAATGTTTTTTGAATTTGATTTGTAGTAAAAAAGATTATTTCTTTATGCTTTGAATGAGCGAATCTTCTGTCTTTGCTTTCATTTTTATCACATCATTCATAATTTCATTAGGCACTGTTGCAGATAAAATATATTGAGCTACTTTCCATTCATTTCCCTGTTTTGCTACCACACCAGAGCCTCTGCAAATCTTCATTTGTGTATTCAACAGTTCATCAAACCAGGCGAGATTGCCACTTTTGTCAAAATAAATATGTCTTTCTATGGAAGTAAAATTCCATGCCCGGCCTCTGTCAAAAAAAGGCTTGGCCCATACCATAAATTCTTTTTTGTTCCATCTTTCGGTAGCATCTGTGCCAGTGAATACGGCATCATCAGTATAAAAATTAAAATAAGCATTATAGTCTGCTCTTGCAGCTACCCGGTTAAAGGAATCCAACATGGCATTTATTTGTACACGGTCTTGCTGCTCACTCTTATTTGCATTAGATGCTGCGGTCTTACTGCCTGTAGTACAAGAAAAAGTAAAAGATACTACTGCTAAAAACAAAATAGTGGCGAGATGCCTTAATTGAAAATACTGCTTCATATTGGTTTTGTTTTATAAATATAATTTTTGATGAGAATGAAATATGCCATCATCATTTTCTTATAACATGTCTTAATGTTTAATTAAAAAAAGGTAAGATTGAAAACAGGTAGTCGACAGTTGATAATGTCTTTTAATAAAAAGAAAGAATGGCATAGGAGATTCGTTTAAATAAATGCCATGTAATTTAAGCATAGTTGGGCATAAAACATCAGACAGGCTGCCCCACCCACAATGCACCGCCAATACTATCCTGACTAGCACCAGTAACCGATGAAAGGACGTTATGCTCCTGTCTCCAACGCAATACACCAATAAAAGCCATAATCAATGCTTCTTTATAATTCACCAGTTTGGCTTCAGGTACTACTACTTCAATTTGTAATCGTCTTAGTTTCTCTTTCAATTTCTCAACCAGAAAACTATTGAAAGCACCTCCACCAGTTGCCAACAATTTACCACCGGCTTTAAATGACGATTTTTTTATTCCTGTCTCAATGGACGCTGCAATTTGTTGCGCAATATGTTCGCAATAGGTACTTAGTGCATCCTCAACCGGAATATTGGCGGCTACAATTGTTGGATAAATAAGTGCTGTACCAAAATCATTGGCTAAAGATTTTGGAAAAGATTTTTTATAATAGTCAAACCCATTAAGTCTTTCTAATAAATCTTGATGCACATTACCTGAAGCAGCCATTTTACCGTCTTCATCATATTCTTTTCCCACTTCCTGTGCCAGCAAATTCAAAACACGATTTGCAGGGCAAATATCAAATGCGACATAAGGAGTTTGGTTTACAGAAATATTAGCGATGCCACCCAGGTTAAGAAAATATTCATACTCATTCAGCAAATATTTTTCTCCAATAGGAACGATGGGTGCACCCTGCCCACCTAATGCCACATCCATTGCCCGTAAATCGGTTACAACCGGAAGCAACGTTGTCGCAGCAATAGCAGCCCCATCGCCCAATTGTGCTGTCATCTTTTTTTCGGGATGGTGAAACGTGGTGTGGCCGTGTGATGCAATCAACGCTATCTGATATTCCAATTTTTTTTCTTTAATAAAATGGTTGACTTTTTCGCCAATATAATGACCAAATGAGGTGTGCAGCAACTGATAATCAAGCGCATTTAGATGTACAGCATCTTGCAATTGATTTTTCAGTTCATCACCAAAAGGATAACAAGCTGCTTCTAAAAATTCATAACTCCATTTACCACCTTGTTCCTGAAATCCGGCAAATACAATATCCAGGCCATCCAGTGAGGAGCCACTCATTAAACCAATTGCTTTATAATACATAATAAGATTTTTGTTTGCAGAATTAAGAATTTAGATTTGCCGGAAATCCAAAAATACTTTTTTTAATAGGATTCTACCGATTTGAAATATTATCTTCAATTCAAAATTTTTAAAAAGAAATGATCATTAATCTCAGCGACAAACATTCATTGGTGTCCAATTGGGTTGCCGAATTAAGAGATGTAAATATTCAGGGCGATCGGATGCGTTTTCGTCGCAATCTGGAACGCATTGGAGAATGTGCTGCTTATGAGATAAGTAAGACTTTGGAAACCGAAGACAAGGAGATTCAAACACCATTGGGAACGGCAACACATAAAATGCTGAAACAACAACCCGTTTTGGCTACCATTCTAAGAGCCGGCTTGCCCATGCATCAGGGATTGCTTAATTATTTTGACAAGGCAGATAACGCTTTTATTTCAGCCTATCGCAAGCATAATAAAGATGGCAGCTTTGAAATCAGTCTGGATTATGTATCCTGCCCCGAACTGGAGGATAGGGTCGTCATCATATCTGACCCCATGCTGGCAACGGGTTCCTCCCTCGTAAAAACCATTCATTTTTTAAAAGAAGAAGGTCATCCTAAAACTATTCATATAGTAGCAGCCATTGCATGTACAGTTGGCATAGAATATGTGAAAAGAGAAGAACCATCTGTTACAATTTGGTGTGGCGATATTGATGATGAGCTTACAGCCAAGGGTTATATAGTTCCAGGATTGGGAGATGCCGGAGATCTGGCATTTGGCACCAAAGTTCAGATGTAATTTTTTTCTGATTTTTGATTGACATTTACCTTTTTTATGAACTTTTGATTGATTGTGGTAAATCCAAATCAACAACCTGATTGTGGACTTAAAAGCAGCAATAATTCTACATTTCAGGTCTAAAAAATATTGTATTTTTCCGGTTCTTTGCGGGCGGATGGAATTTCAAGGCAATTAAAACAATAATATTGTCGTTTTATATAAGATAAGGACGAAAATTGGAATTCAACCACCCCATTGAAATAACTAAATCGTTACATGAAGAAAATAGTTTTTACCCTGCTGACCTGTGTGGTTTTGGTAAGTGCGTCAAACGCTCAGGATCCTAATTTTTCTCAGTTTTTTGCATCGCCACTTACATTAAATCCGGCACTCACCGGAAAATTTGATGGCACTTTTCGTGTTGCAGGAAATTTTAGAAATCAATGGCCAACTATCTTAAACGCATACGAAACAAAAACTGCTTCTATTGATTTTGGAATATTAAAAAACAGGTTGGCTGATGTAGATCAATTGGGTGTGGGTATTTTAGGTGTTACCGACCGTGCCGGTGATGGTGTGTTAGTTACCAATTATGCAGGCGCTTCAATTGCATTTCATAAAGGACTGGATGAAAACGGTTATCATCAAATTGGTGCAGGGTTTCAAACTACTTATGTAAATAAAAGACTGGATATAACTAAAGTAAAATTTGGCGACCAGTTGACTCCATTAGGCTTTACCGGAGTTACCAGCGAAATTTTTACTAACAATCAGGTAAACGTAAGTTATGTAGATATCAATGCCGGTGTATTGTACAATGGAAGTACCAATGGTTATAATAATTTTTATGTAGGTGCTTCAATGTATCACATCAACCGTCCAAAAGAAACCTTTAAGGGCGGTGAATATTTATTATCAGCAAGAACAACAATACAGGCAGGTGGCAAAATTCCAGTTGGCCCTTACAATTTTTTACATATTTCCGCCAATCACAGTATGCAGGCTAAAGCACATAATACGGTTGTAGGAGGTGCGTTTTCTTTAAATGTAAATCGCAATGAAGCCAATCCTACCAATGTCTATTTAGGTGCCTGGTATCGGCTAGGCGATGCAGCTATTCCTTACATAGGTCTTGAGTTTAATGGATTATTGATTGGCGCTTCTTATGATGTGAACACATCCAGCCTCAAAACAGCATCTAACCTGCGAGGCGGTATCGAGCTTTCTCTCATCTTTATCAAAAAGCCCGGAGATCCTGATGCTAAGAAGCTTAACTGTCCCAGATTTTGATAGTTTTCACAGGCAAGTGTTGTAAGGTAATGTGTGAAAATCCTTCTTTCCTATATTTACCCAAATTTCCATTTGCTCAAAGAAATCATCATAGCTTTTCAGGGGTTTGAAGATGCCCGGTATTTTATAAAAAAACATCAGCTTTTTCGCAGGCTATTGTTACCGGGAATTATTTATACGCTATTATTTATTGCAGGAATGTTTTTATTCTGGCACTCGTCGGATACAGTAGTGGCATGGGCCAACAGGCAAATGCGAATAGAAACCTGGCTGCAACAGGAAAGAAACGAATGGCTGAGTTTTCTATTTGTGATGACCGGCGTTATGCTTCGGCTGGTGTTGGTGCTATTTTATTTTTCCTTTTTTAAATACCTCATACTCATTATCGGCTCACCACTGTTTGCCTACCTCAGCGAAAAAACTGAAGCCATTATGGAAGGAAAAGAATATGAGTTAAACTGGGCATCTATCAAAAAAGATTGTTTGCGCAGTATTAAAATTGACTTGAGAAATTGCGGCTGGCAGTCAGTTTATCTTTTGGCATTGGTCATATTTTCTTTAATACCCGTTGCCGGATGGATCGCACCTATCATTGCTTTACTGATTGAGTGCTATTATTTTGGTTTCTCTATGCTTGATTACAGTTTTGCCAGACTTGGACTTACACCTGCCGAAAGTATTCGCTACTCAGGCCGGCACAAAGGGTTGGCCGTTGGCAATGGAATTGGCTTTTATATTATGCACATTTTGATTATACTGGCACCAGCCTATGCCATTATTGCCGCCACTTTTAGTGTTCATAAAATGAAAAACAGTTAGCCCATGCCGGTTGTTTATCTCATACCAGCTCTTTTGTCCGAAAATGCTTTAGAAGCCATTCCTGCTTATGTTTTAAATGCAATAAAGGATTGTCAGGTTTTCTTTGTAGAAAATGAAAGAACCACACGCCGCTATTTCAAACAGCTTTGGCCCGAAATGATAATAGACAATTATGAATGGGTGAATATGAAAGATGAAAACCAGGCGTTATCATTTTTTAAAAAAGCCATTAAAGAAAATAAAAACATCGGCATCGTAAGCGAAGCCGGCTGCCCGGGCATTGCCGATCCCGGACAAAAAATAATTGCCCTTGCCCAGGAAATGAATATTGCTGTAAAACCAATAGTGGGGCCCAACTCCATTTTACTTGCATTGATGGCCAGCGGTATGAGTGGACAACAATTCCAGTTTCATGGTTATTTGCCAATTGATAACCAGCAACGAATCAAAACATTGAAAGAACTGGAAACAAATGCTTCCAGAAATAACTGTACTCAAATTTTTATTGAAACCCCTTATAGAAATAATCAACTCATAGAAGCCATTTGCAAAACATGCGTGCCTTCAACTCAGTTATGCATAGGGGTTGACATTACCGGAAAAAATGAATTAATAAAAACAAAAACAGTAAAAGAGTGGCAACAATTAAAACCGGACTTTCATAAAATACCCGCTATCTTTTTGTTATATGCTGGGCAATAATATTATTCGCCCTTCATTGAAATAATGCTATCAACCACATATTTCGAATTACCTCTCCAGGGAATTACGCCATGATACTCTTTGTAGTGAAGATCAAATCGCTTGCCACTATTGGCAGAAAGAATATCAAAAATCTTTTTACTCTTAATTGAAAATTCAAACTCATAAGATTGAATTGTGCCGGCTGTTTTACTCCTATAGCCTTCCTGTATCAGCTTTCCTTCATAGGTTTTAAAAACATTCCCTTTCTTCACAGCATAATTCAGGTGGCCGCTTTTAACCCCAACGCCAAACACAAAGAAATATTTGAAATAGATAAAGACAATCAAACCAAGTGTAAGCGCAATTAAAAAAGTCCTTTTTATCTTTTTAAACCTTGAAGGCTTTTTGGTGACTTCCGTCGCCAACGGTTGTTCGTATTTTGCAGACTGCAATTCTTCCATCATCAGATATTTATAACAAAAATATTGTAAATTATTTTGAACTATTATTATACATTTGTCCCCTGAAATTACAACTAGTTTGTAAACATGATAAATTTTTTGACACATACCAAACAAATGGCTTTTCATGCACCCATTACCAGCGGCGTTTACTCCGTTGGGTTTGATGTGTTCACTTTCTCCCGTCCACGACGTACACCTACATTCTGACAGGACTAACCCTTCACCCCGGCCCCTGTCAGTGAACCTACCCCATCATTACACTTGGACTGGTGATCCCTTATTTTTCAAGAAATCATAAATGGACATTCAAAATATCGTTATCAGAGTAGCAACAGTTGCCGATAAAATATATGCCAAAACGATTACTGATGAAATGGAAGCTTCAGCTGCAGCAAGAGGTACTGGCATAGCCAAACGCAATCCTGATTACATCGAAAAAAAAGATTGATGAAGGCAAAGCGGTAATCGCATTAACAGGACTAAACGAATGGGTGGGCTTCTGTTATATTGAAACCTGGGGCCATGGCGAGTATGTAGCTAACAGTGGGCTTATAGTAGCACCCGCATTTCGTAAAAGTGGCGTTGCAAAATCAATAAAGCAACATATTTTTAGTCTTTCAAGAAAAAAATACCCCGAAGCCAAAATATTCGGCCTCACTACCGGTCTTGCTGTTATGAAAATAAACAGCGATCTGGGCTACGAACCTGTTACTTATTCAGAGCTGACTCAGGACGAAGCTTTTTGGGCTGGTTGTAAAAGCTGCGTGAACTATGAAATCTTAATGAGTAAAGACAGAAAAAACTGCATGTGCACAGCAATGCTCTACGATCCAAAAGACCATTATGAACCCGAAGAAACCAAAGAATACTTTAAGCAAAATGTAAAAGGCTTTGAACGATTACTCCGCTATAAACAATGGAAACTGCTGAAACCCTTTCTTAAAAAAGATAAATCAGCCAACGGCGGTAAACCCAAATCATTCTTAACCTATTTTTTTAATTAAAGAATATCATGAGTAAAAAAGTTGTACTTGGATTTAGTGGCGGATTAGACACCACCTATTGTGTAAAATACCTGACGGAAGAAAAAGGATATGAAGTACACAGTATCATCGTTAACACCGGAGGCTTTCAGGATGAAGAACTAAAAAAAATTGAAGCCCATGCCTATAAACTGGGTGTAAAAACGCATACTACAATCGATGCCGTGCATGATTACTATGAAAGAATAATCAAGTACCTCATATTTGGCAATTGCTTAAAAAATAACACTTATCCACTATCTGTATCGGCAGAAAGACTGAGTCAGGCATTGCATATTGCAGCGCATGTCAAAAAATTAAATGCTGATGCAATTGCTCACGGCAGCACAGGTGCCGGAAACGATCAGGTACGTTTTGATATGATTTTTCATATTATGATTCCCGGTGTAGAAATCATCACACCCATTCGAGATTTAAAACTTAGCCGCGAAGCAGAAATAGCATACCTGAAAGGCAAAGGCGTTGAAATGAATTTTGAAAAAGCGATGTATTCTATCAACAAAGGATTGTGGGGCACCAGCGTTGGCGGAAAAGAAACACTTTCTTCAAAAGGAATGTTGCCCGAAGAAGCATGGCCCACACAGGTAACCAAAACTGAAAGTGAGGAATTGAAACTTGGATTTGATAAAGGAGAATTAAAAAGCATCAATGACCAAAATTTCGTACACCCTGCCGATGCTATTCAGTATTTACAATCCATAGCAGGGCCTTTCGGCATTGGAAGAGATATTCACGTTGGCGATACCATTATTGGCATTAAAGGTCGTGTAGGTTTTGAAGCCGCTGCACCAATGATTATTTTAAAAGCACATCATGCAATAGAAAAACATGTGCTTACCAAATGGCAATTGCAATGGAAAGATACGCTGGCTCAGTTTTATGGCAACTGGATGCACGAAGGGCAAATACTGGACCCGGTGATGAGAGATATCGAAGCTTTTCTTCAAAATAGCCAGCAGCAGGTAACGGGCGATGTGTTTGTGCAACTAATGCCCTATCGTTTTCAGATAATAGGAATCGAAAGCAATTACGACTTAATGAGCAGCAAGTTTGGAAAATACGGCGAAATGAATACCGGATTTACTGGTGATGATGTAAGAGGATTTAGTAAAATATTTGGTAACCAGACTTCTATTTACGAAGCAGTAAAAAAAGAAAATAATGGCCATTAATACAGGAATTATTGGAGGTGCAGGCTACACCGGAGGTGAGTTAATACGTTTGCTGTTGATTCACCCCGGTGTAAACATCTCTTTTATACATAGCCGCAGCAATGCGGGGCAACCCGTTTCATCTGTCCATCAGGATTTATCAGGCGAAACTGATTTAAAATTCTCTGATGAAATTAATAATGAGGTTGATGTTATTTTTCTTTGCCTGGGTCATGGTGAATCAAAAAAGTTTTTAGAACAAAACAATATAGCTGATTCAGTAAAAATTATTGATTTAGCAAATGATTTTCGTTTAATCGCTGATTCAAAAATTGGAAACAGGGAATTTGTTTATGGTCTGCCTGAGCTAAATCGTGAGAAAATAAGAAATGCAAAAAACATTGCGAACCCAGGCTGTTTTGCTACTACTATTCAATTAGGTTTGTTGCCATTGGCAAAGGCAGGATTATTAAAAGCCGTACATTCAACCGGCATAACCGGAAGTACCGGAGCCGGACAAGGTTTATCAGCAACTTCGCACTTTAGCTGGCGAGACAATAATATTCAAGCTTATAAAACCCTTACCCATCAACACATGGGCGAAATCAATCAATCATTACATCAGTTACAAGGAAAAGCAGATATAAATGTAAATTTTGTACCCTGGCGTGGCGATTTTACCAGAGGTATTTTCATCAGCTCACAAATATCCTGTGACCTTAGTTTACAAGAGCTAAATAAACTTTATGAAGATTTTTATAAAGATCATCCTTTTACTCATTTGACTAAAGAACCCGTATTTCTAAAACAGGTAGTCAATACCAATAAATGCCTCATTCAGTTAGAAAAAGCCGGTTCATTATTAGTTGTTCACTCCGTTGCCGATAATCTGTTGAAAGGAGCCAGCGGACAAGCCGTGCAAAATATGAATCTGATTTTCGGAATTGATGAAACAATGGGACTGAAACTCAAAGCATCTATGTTTTGATTTTAAAACCCTTTGAACTTTTTAAACATTAATACTCATGAATCTCTTCAACGTTTACCCTATAAACGAAATCACCATCGTAAAAGCAAAAGGCTCTTATGTATGGGATGATAAAGGTGACCAATATCTTGATCTATATGGCGGACACGCTGTCATCAGTATTGGTCACACACATCCGCATTGGATAAAACGAATTGAAGAACAATTGGAAAAAATTGCCTTTTATTCAAATTCTATTCATATACCATTACAAAAAGAACTTGCAAAAAAACTGGGACAGATAAGCGGTAAGGAAGATTACCAGCTTTTTCTTTGCAACAGTGGCGCCGAAGCAAATGAAAATGCTTTGAAACTGGCCAGCTTTTACAATGGAAGAAAAAAAATTGTTGCTTTCAGCAAATCATTTCATGGAAGAACTTCGCTTGCGGTGGCTGCCACCGATAATAAAAACTATGTAGCACCTGTAAATGAAAACGATAATATCATTTTTCTTCCTTTTAATGATGAAGATGCATTAGAAAAATGTTTTGAACAAAACGGAAAAGAAATTTCATCCGTTATTATTGAAGGCATTCAGGGTGTGGGCGGCATTAATGTAGCCGAAATTTCATTTCTTAAAAAAATTCGTAGTCTTTGTAATACTTATGATGCTGTTTATATTGCCGACAGTGTACAATGCGGCTATGGCAGAAGCGGAAAATTTTTCAGTCACGATTTTGCAGGCGTCAATGCCGATATTTATACAATGGCAAAAGGTATGGGTAATGGTTTTCCGGTTGCCGGCATCATCATAGCACCACATATCAAACCGAAACATTTTCAACTGGGCACAACCTTTGGAGGCAATCATCTGGCCTGTGCAGCTGCCTTGGCCGTGCTGGAAGTAATTGAAGAAGAAAAACTACTGGGCAATGCTACTATGATTGGAAAATATCTGAAAGATGAATTGAAGCAAATTCCCGAACTAAAAAATATCAGAGGTCGTGGATTGATGATAGGTTTTGATGTACCCGACGAAATTAAAGAGTTGAAAAAAAATCTTTTGATTAATCAAAAGATATTCACCGGCGAAGCCAAACCCAATGTCATTCGCTTGCTGCCTAGTCTGGCTTTGAAAAAAAGAGATGCTGAACAATTTATCGAATCAATAAAAGAAGAAATCCATTCACTTCAAACTGTTTAAGTATAAATGAAAAATTTTACTTCGGTTCATGATTTAGTAACAAGTAGTGCTGCGGATAAAGGTGCAGCCATAGATATACTTGTACAAAAAGCTTTGTATTACAAAGCCAATCCTTTTGCCGATAAAGCTTTGGGAGTAAATAAAAGAATCGGTTGTATATTTCTAAACCCCAGTATGCGTACCCGTCTGAGTACACAAATCGCCGCTCAAAATCTGGGAATGGAAGCCATTATTTTTAATATAGGCAGCGAAGGCTGGGCACTTGAGTTTGAAGAAGAAGCCATCATGAGTGGTAATAGGGTGGAGCATGTAAAAGATGCTGCACCCATTTTTGGAAAATATTTTGACATACTGGCTATTCGCACTTTCCCTTCTTTAAAAAACAGGGAAGATGATTACAGCGAACTTTACATCAAACAGTTTATAAAATATGCAGGCATACCAGTGGTGAGCCTTGAAAGTGCAACCCTGCATCCGCTGCAATCGCTTACTGATGTTATCACCATCAGCGAAGTTTTAAAAACTTCGCCTATCCAAAAATCAAAACCAAAGATTGTGCTTACTTGGGCGCCACATGTAAAACCACTGCCGCAGTGTGTGGCCAATAGTTTCTCGCAATGGATGACGGCATGGAATAAAGCAGATTTTGTAATCACTCATCCTGAAGATTATGAATTGAGTGAAGCTTTCACAAAGGGAGCCACCATCACACACAATCAAAATGAAGCGTTGAAAGATGCAGATTTTGTTTATGTAAAAAACTGGAGCACCTATAAAGATTATGGAAAAATTTATGAAAGCGATCCCGAATGGATGCTGACCAATAAAAAACTGTCACTTACCAACGATGCCAAAGTAATGCATTGCCTGCCTGTAAGAAGAAATGTGGAACTTAGCGATGAAATTCTCAACAGTTCACATAGTATCATCACACAGGAGGCAGGCAACCGGGTGTGGGCTGCACAGGCTGTGTTGTCCGAAATATTAAAAAAGAATGGATAAGCTGATTGTTATAAAAATCGGAGGCAATATCATCGACGATGATGCAAAACTTGCATTGTTTCTGAAAAGCTTTGCCGCCTTAAATGAAAAAAAAATATTGATACACGGCGGAGGCAAACTGGCTACCCGTCTGGCAGCTCAATTAAACATCCAGCAGCAATTGGTGGATGGCCGCAGAATCACAGATGCGGAAACGCTGAAGATTGTAACCATGGTGTACACCGGTGCTATCAATAAAAACATCGTTGCGCAATTACAATCAGAAAAATGCAATGCCATCGGTATTTCCGGTGCAGATGGTAATGCTATTGTGGCTCACAAAAGAAAACATGCAACAATAGACTTTGGGTTTGTAGGCGATGTGGACAGCGTCAATACCTCATTTCTGCAAAGCCTTATTGAAAATAATATTTGCCCGATAGTGGCTCCCATTACACACGATGGAAAGGGTCAGCTATTAAACACCAATGCCGATACGATAGCTCAGGAAATTGCAAAAGCATTGAGCAAGATTTACCGTGTTACACTTATTTATTCTTTTGAAAAAGCAGGCGTTTTACTTGATACAGAAAAAGAAGATTCAGTAATTCCGGTATTAACGCCAAGCAAATACGAAGAATTAAGATCTAAAGGAAAAATATTTGCAGGTATGATTCCCAAGCTGGATAATGCATTTGCAGCTTTGAAACAAGGCGTAAACAAAGTAATAATAGGACAAGCAGAAAATTTAGCAACACTCATTTCCGGAAAATCAGGCACAAGCATTATAAATGAATAATGACATTTCCATATTACAGAAAAATGCCATTGAGCTGCTGCAACTACTAATTGCTACTCCTTCTTTCAGCAAAGAAGAAGATAAAACTGCCGCATTAATTGAAAATTTTTTATTGAACAAAAACATTCCTGCCAAAAAATATCTGAATAATGTGTGGGCGGTCAATCAATATTTTGATGAAGGCAAGCCCACCATTCTGCTCAACTCTCACCATGATACGGTAAAACCTAATTCGCAATACAGCCGTGACCCTTTTATGCCTGCTATTGAAGATGAAAAACTTTTTGGACTGGGCAGCAATGATGCTGGAGGATGTCTTGTTTCACTATTAGCATCCTTCTGCTACTTCTATGAAAGAAAAGATTTAAAATACAATTTACTTTTTGCGGCTTCTGCCGAAGAAGAAATATCAGGTGCAAATGGTATTGAATCCCTTTTAAAACAATTAGGGAAAATTGATTGTGCTATTGTTGGCGAACCTACACAAATGCAGATGGCCGTTGCCGAAAGAGGATTAATGGTGCTGGATTGCATCGCAAGCGGAAAAGCCGGGCATGCTGCAAGAAATGAAGGTGAGAATGCTATTTATAAAGCATTAAAAGATATTGAATGGTTCAAGAACTTTCAGTTTTCAAAAGTTTCATCTTTATTGGGCCCTGTAAAGATGAATGTCACCGTTATTGAAACTGAAAACAAAGCTCATAACGTAGTGCCTGCACATTGCAAGTTTGTAGCTGACATAAGGGTGAATGAGTTGTATAGTTTTGAAGAAATACTCGACATCATCAGTAACAATATAGCAAGCACTGCCACACCCAGAAGCTGTCGGCTGCGTTCCACTTCCATTGCATTGGATCATCCATTGATAAAAGCCGGCCTTCAACTCAACAGAACTTATTATGGCTCGCCTACCACTTCCGACAAGGCGTTAATGTTTTTTCCTGCTTTGAAAATGGGCCCCGGCGATTCGGCAAGAAGTCATTCGGCGAATGAGTATATTTATATCCATGAAATCAATGAAGGCATTGATTTATATGTAAAACTTTTAGAACAAATTTTATGAAGCTCTGGCAAAAAAATAGGGTATCATTAAAAGAAGTGGAGCAATTTACCGTGGGCAACGACCGTGAAATGGATATGTATCTGGCTCCATTTGATGTTTTGGGTTCGCTGGCACATATTCAGATGCTGGAATCAATCGGACTATTGACGAAAGAAGAATTGTTGCAACTGCAAAGAGAACTTAAAAATATTTATAAAAATATTGAAGATGGTAAATTCAAATTAGCAGATGATGTGGAAGACATTCATTCGCAAATTGAACTATTGCTGACGAATATGCTGGGTGATACCGGTAAAAAAATTCATGCTGCCCGTAGTAGAAACGATCAGGTGCTGTTGGATATAAAACTTTTTCTAAGAAGTGAATTGGAGTTGGTCGTTAATGAAGTACAAGCATTTTTTGAATTACTGCAATTGCAAAGCGAAAAATATAAAGACCATTTACTCCCCGGCTATACCCATTTACAATTGGCCATGCCCTCATCTTTCGGTTTGTGGTTTGGCGCCTATGCCGAAAGCCTGGTGGATGATGTGGTTACTTTAAAAGCGGCCTTTGATGTGGTGAATAAAAATCCTTTAGGCTCAGCAGCAGGTTATGGCTCCTCCTTTCCCATCAATCGCAGTATGACCACACAATTGCTGGGTTTTGAAGATTTGAACTATAATGTGGTGTATGCACAAATGGGAAGAGGCAAGGCCGAAAGAATTGTAGCGCAAGCATTGTCCAATGTAGCCGACACGATTGCAAAATTGAGCATGGATGCAACATTATTCCTGAATCAGAATTTTAATTTTATTTCATTCCCCGCCGAACTTACAACGGGCAGCAGCATTATGCCGCACAAAAAAAATCCCGATGTATTTGAATTGATTCGTAGCCATTGCAACCGCATTAAAGCATTACCCAATGAAATCACGTTGATGACAGCCAATCTCCCTTCAGGTTATCACAGAGATTTACAATTGTTAAAGGAACATTTGTTTCCTGCGTTTCAAATACTGAAAAACTGTATGCAGATGGCAGGATTGATGATCAGCAATATTTCCATCAATAAAGACATATTGAAAGATGAAAAATATAAATACATTTTCAGTGTAGAAGAAGTCAACAAATTAGTAAATTCAGGAATGCCCTTCAGAGATGCCTATAAAAAAGTGGGACTTGATATTGAAGCAGGAAAATTTGATTACAGCCTAACCGTACAACATACTCACGAAGGAAGTATAGGAAATTTGTGTAATGCGGAGATTAAAGAGCAAATGGAGAAAATATATAAAAGCTTCCCGTTTGATGCTGTACAAAATGCTATTAAGAATCTATTAGCATAAAAACTTACAATGATTGACAGTAGTTACATTTTCTTAGGTGCTTCCACATAGTCTTCTTCACTAAAATGTAATCTCAATCCAATTACTTTTCCATTTTCATTTCTTGTAAACTTGATAAAAGTATTGCTAAATGACCACGATTGAAACATATCTTTAGAAACCCATACACATTCTATCATTGGATAAAATGATAATTTCAAAAATAATTTTCCTTCCTTATGTGTCAAACTAAGGTCAAAATTATTTACCTCAATACCCAAAGTTCGTTTAATATAATCCTGCATATCAAAAGGGGCATTTTTCAAAAAATAACTTCCAATATACTCTTTAAGAACTTTCTTTGGCAAAATGTCATTTTGAACATCGTTTAAGACAAGATTAAATTCAACTTGTTTTAACTTATCTCTTTCAGTAAGCGGTCTTATAAGTTGCTGCTGTTCTTCATGCGTAAAAATTCTTAAGATAGGGTCTTTCGCATTTCTTTCTTCTCCTTCAAAAAACAATTGTGTTGTAAGTTCATGATAGTTTTTACTTGAAACCTTAAAATGGATGTGCCTGGATCTTCCTCCATACGGTGCAGGATAAATAGTCTTGAATTTATACTCTCCCCGTTCATTTGTAATCGCTTGCCCCCAACCTTGAAAATTTGGGTCGTCCTGATATTGGCTTTTATCATATTCATGATGATACTTACCAAAGTGGTTAGCTTGCCATATTTCAACAACAGCTTTTTTTATCGGGTTACAATTTTTATCAGTTATTCTTCCAAAAACAGTTATTATTTGACCGACTGCTATTGCTGAATTTCCTTCAACCTGTGTTAAATCAATATCGTGGTCGGCTTGCTTTCTATATTTCATTACAGCATAAGGGCCTAATTCCAAAATAGGCGTCTCTTTGCAATTTTCCTTTTTTTTAATTGCCAAAGGAATTTGAAAACTTGAAGCAACAAAGCCTGTTCCGACAGTTAAGCTAATCTGACTTAAAAATTTTCTTCTGTCAAAATTTTTTTTGTTCATGTAACATAGGTTTGAAATAAGGTTTCTTATGATATAACTGCTAACTCATAAATATACAAAAGCCACCAAAATATCTACTATCTTTTTAGACAGTCAAAAGTCAGAAGGTAATAAGTGCTGAGCTTGTAACCGAGCCTACTCCATTCAAAAATCATGATGAGTCGTCTGCTGCAAAATTCAATCAACGATCTCCAGATAATAATTGCTTCTTTTCAAAAACAAATCTCGTATTTCTGTTGGCAAGCCATTTTATCGGTTTTAAAACGCCAAAAATGTTAATAGCAATTCCCAAAGGAATCCCTATCATAAAATCTGCTCTCGTTGCTAAATGTTCCTGATTAATTATTTTGAAAAAGAAGAAGACACAAGGAGCAAATAATAGCCAACAACTTATTAAGCCGGCATTATAAAGTGTTTTCCCTTTAAGGTTAAAGACAAAAGTATGTGCTACAATATTGCCAAGTGAAACCAAAATTGTTGACATACCAAGCCATATTAATTTGTCGCCAGCCAATATGGCAAATAAATAAATGGACCAACCTAAAAAAACGTTTATGATCAACGAAGTATTACTATTCAATGGATACCTGTCGGGCAAATCGCTGTTGAATAAAACACGGTTCACCATTCCTGGAAAGGTTCCTGCAATTCAATACTCCTCCAATTGGTGAGAAAAGAGAGAAATTAAACTTAACCACATTAACAGTTGATAATTTGAAAGTTTCTGATATTCAAATAACAAGACTACAAGAATTATAAGACCTGCTATTCCTCCAATATCAAACCAATGTTTTCGGATGTAGTTCATTTATAAAAGTTTACCCTGGAATTTTTTCTACTAACACTGTATTTCCTGACTTGTCATAATATGAACAGGTCATTTCGTTTAAATCTGAAATCCATTTTTCAACTCCTGTTTCTGCACAATGTTTGCAAAATGTTAGATAATCCGTTTCTCCATTCTGGTGAATTTTTAAAAAAAGTACAAATTGGTGTTCATCAGATTTACTTTCAATTTTCAAATCATCGTACATTGGTTTAGAAACTATTTTAAAATCATTAGTTCCAAAAAAATCCGTTAGGCTATTTTTAACCCAGGTTTGATAGACAATAACTCCCATCAATTTTAACACTTGAATGTATGCTGGAAAATCTGCACCAGATTTTACTTGCTTGTGTGCTTCTTTAATTTGTTCTATTGTAAACATGCTCTCTATTTTAATTTTTAAATGGTTTGTTGAATTACAATGTGCAAGAAACGATTACTTCATTGCTCAGAATAGTCAATTGAACAATCAGAAAAATTTTAACCGTATCATTTATCCAACATCCTTCGGTGGTAATTGATCTGTCCCAAATGATAACCGAGATGTACTGCCAAATGCATTAAAAAATATCCCGTAGTCATTTTGGTTTCAAAAACAATTTGTGGATACTCTTTTGATAAATCATCTTCTTTCAGTTTTTGCAAAGTATCAATCACCAATTTTGAAGTAGCATCTACCATTTTTATTAATTCAACTCTGGGAATGTTTTTCTGAGAAAACTCAAACGGCCTGTTTCTTATGTAGTCTGTTTTTCCTAATGCAGCTCCTATATAAGTATTGAGGTTGCCAATAAGGTGAAGACAAAGATTTCCTGCCGAGTTTGAAATATTACCTGCAGTTTCCCAAATGCTGTTTTCATGCTCATATTGTAATATTTCATTCTTCAGTTTCTCAAGATCCCGCTTGTATAGAGTTATAAGTGAAGCTATCAACATTACAATCCATATTTATCAACTAAATAAATTAATGCCGCCATATTTACCGCACCCAAATGCAGTTCTCTTTTATTCACCGCTTCAAATACATCGCTGCGGGCATGGTGTATGTCAAAATATCTTTGAGAATCGGGCGACAGACTTGAAAGTACTGCCCCTACGTTTTTCAACTGACCAATATCCGCACCACCACCACCTTTTTCCAAATTATCGCAACCATAAGGCTTGAGTAAAGGTGCCCATGATTTTATTTTTGCCATTACTTCATCGCTTGCATCAATTCCAATGCCACGAGGCGTAAAACCACCGGCATCGCTTTCCAATGCAAACAAATGCTTTTCATTTTTTGCTTTTGCTTCTTCAAAATATTTTGTACCGCCTCTTAATCCGTTTTCTTCATTGGCAAATAATACAAACCGAATGGTATATCGGGGCTGATAACCCAATGCCTTGAGTGCCCTCATCACGTCTATGGTTTGCACTATGCCGGCCCCATCATCATGCGCTCCTTCGCCCACATCCCAGCTATCTAAGTGGCCGCCTATGGTAATATATTGATCGGGATAAACCGAACCTTTTAATTCACCAATGATATTATGAGCAAGCGTATCAGGTAAAAAATGGGCGTTTGATTTCATACTTACCTGTATCTTCCCTTTAGTGGTTCTTTCTGCAAGCCAGTCAGCATCACCCAAGCCAATAGCCATTGCAGGAATTTTTGAATAAGCTGTATCGTATCGCATACCACCGGTGTGCGGAAAATTATCAGTTGCATGCGACATGCTTCTTACAATTACTGCTTTTGCACCATATTTGGCTGCACTACTGGCTCCTGAAGCACGATATTTTACCGCATCTCTATAAGCAGCAAATGTTCTTACAAATGTTTCATTGAAATGATAATTAAAAAAAACAATTTTATCTTTTACCTGTTCTTTCTTGTTTTCCAGCTCATCAAAAGAATTTACCAATACCACTTCGCCGGTCAATACTTTATTGCCTGTACCTTCTGAATTACCGATTGCTAAAACATCCAGATATTTATTTTCCAATCTGCCATCCAGCATTTTTGGATTGTTTGCTGATACAAAAACCGGTGTCCACAACTGGTCTTTGCCACCCCGCACCCAATGGGGTACCTTGCATTGCTGCTTCCACACTTTATCAGCCCCACTTTTTTCCAGAGTCTGCACTCCCCAGGCTTCGGCCTTATACATTTGTGGCGAGCCACTCAGTCGGTTGCCAATTTGTTTACACAGCTGTCGTAAGTTATCATATGCTTTTCCATTCACCATTATTTCATCAGACAGTTTTTTAATAAATAATGAATCCGCATTTTGAGCATTTGCAAAAAAAGAAATGAAGGAAATGAGAAGCAGGAAATAATATTTACGCATATTTACGAATTTGGATAAAGTTAATGGAAAGAGAGAAGGCTTTTCAAAGTTTTAAACGAACGGTCAACAGATGCCAATGAAAATATTTACCTTAGTCATTCTCAAAAATCAACAGGATATTAATTATGAAAATCGGCATTGCTTGTTATCCCACTTTTGGGGGTTCGGGTGTATTGGCTACAGAACTAGGAAAAGCGCTGGCACAAAAAGGGCATCATGTACATTTTATTACCTACAACCAACCGGTAAGATTAGACGCTTTTGTTCCCAATATATATTATCACGAAGTGCAGGTGCCCACTTACCCGCTGTTTGATTTTCCACCTTATGAAACAGCACTTGCCAGCACCATGGTAGATGTTATAAAAAACAATCAGCTGGATTTGCTACATGTTCATTATGCCATTCCGCATGCATCGGCAGCTTATATGGCGAAACAAATTTTAAAAAAAGAAGGGAAAGAAATACCTGTGATTACAACGCTACATGGTACCGATATTACACTGGTGGGAAGAGATAAAACCTATGCACCCGTTGTTACTTTTTCCATCAACGAAAGTGATATCATCACTGCGGTTTCTCAAAGCCTGAGAGACGACACTTATAAACATTTTAATATCACAAAAGAAATAGAAGTAATAAAAAATTTTGTTGACGTAAGTCGTTTTAATCGAAAGCCGATTGATGCTTTTAAAAAAATGATTGCACCCAATGGAGAAAGGGTGTTGATGCATGCATCCAATTTCAGAAAACTGAAAAGAATACCCGACATTATTCGAATTTTTAAAATTGTTAATGAAAAAATACCCAGTCGCCTTATGTTGGTTGGCGATGGCCCCGAGCGGCCCGCTGCTGAAGACCTTTGCAGAGAGTTGAATCTTTGTGATGAAATAAGATTTGTAGGTAAGCAGGAGCAAATGGAAGATATTCTGGTCATTGCCGATTTATTTTTATTGCCATCAGAAACAGAAAGTTTTGGACTGGCTGCACTGGAAGCTATGGCAGCAGGAGTACCCATCATTACAACCAATGTTGGCGGACTAAGTGAAATTAATATTCCCGGCGAAACTGGCTTTATGGCCGATGTTGGCGATATTGAAACCATGGGCAAGCAAGCCATCAGCATTCTTGAAGATGACGCTGTATTAAAACAGTTTAAAATCAGAGCAGCTGCCTATGCCCGAAACTATGATATTCACAATATTGTACCGCAATATGAAGCTTTGTACAATAGATTCTGCAAAGCATAATTATTTATATCAAATCAAGCTGACATTTCATTCAAAAAATGAACACCCATTTTGAGATTTATCATAGATTAAGTTGATGAATCTTTGTAAAAATTGAGAAATAAATTCTCAATTTTGTACTTGCAAAAACAAAACACTTAAATACTCACTATATGGAACAAACTAAAAAAGGAAAATGCCCTGTATTTCATGGCACTAATACGACAACTGAACAAAATCATCAGCACTGGTGGCCCAATGCACTCAATCTGGATATTCTGGCACAGAATGATAAAAAAAGAAATCCGATGGATGCCGGCTTTAGTTATAAAAAAGAATTTCAGAAAATGGATTTTGAAGAACTGAAATCTGACCTGAAAAAATTAATGACAACAGCACAAAGTTGGCTGCCTGCCGACTATGGACACTATGGCCCCATGTTTATAAGAATGGCCTGGCATAGTGCAGGCACTTATCGCAAAAGCGACGGACGTGGTGGCGCCAATTCGGGCAATCAACGCTTTGCACCCATTAACAGCTGGCCTGATAATGCAGGTTTGGACAGAGCCAGAAGAATACTGTGGCCCATCAAGAAAAAATATGGTAACAAAATTTCATGGGCAGATTTGTTCATCCTTGCAGGTAATATGGCTTACGAATTGATGGGCTTAAAAATGTTTGGCTTTGGAGCAGGACGTGAAGATATATGGCAACCGGAAATTGATGCCTACTGGGGACCTGAAAAAGAATGGCTGGCTGCTACAAAAAACAGATATAAGGACGACCTGGACAGATCTTCTCTTGAAAATCCATTGGCAGCTGTACAAATGGGATTGATTTATGTAAACCCTGAAGGCGTGGATGGCAAACCCAATCCACAACGCACTGCCATTGACGTAAGGAAAACATTTGCCGAAATGTTGATGAATGACGAAGAAACAGTAGCATTAATTGCCGGCGGACATACTGTAGGTAAAATGCACGGCAATGGGGATGCCCGTAAACTGGGACCTGCTCCCGAAGGTGCAGATGTAACGGCACAAGGCCTTGGCTGGATAAATCCTAATGGCAAAGGCAATGCAGAAGACACCGTTTACAGCGGACTGGAAGGCCCCTGGACAACCACTCCTAACAAATGGAATCAGGAATATTTTTATCTGTTGTTGAATTATGAATGGCGGCTCACCCTAAGCCCAGCAGGTGCCAATCAATGGGAGCCTGTAAATATAAAAGAAGAAGACAAAGCAGCCGATGCACATTTACCCGGAAAAAAAGTAAACCCGGTAATGACGGATGCAGATATGGCCTTGAAAGAAGATCCTATCTATGCAAAGATCTCTGAACGCTTTTATAAAGACCCACAATATTTTAATGAAACTTTTGCCCGGGCATGGTTTAAACTTACACACAGAGATATGGGACCAGTAAACCGATATATAGGAAGCGATGTGCCAAATGAAAATTTGATTTGGCAAGATCCTGTTCCTGCTGCAACACAACAATATTCTGATGCAGAAATTGAAAAGATTAAACAGATATTACTGCAATCCGGCCTTTCTCGTACCGAATTAATCAATACGGCTTGGGATAGTGCCCGCACTTTCCGGGTTTCTGATTTTAGAGGCGGTGCTAATGGTGCAAGAATACGTTTAGCTCCACAAAAAAACTGGGCGGCCAATGAACCTGAGCGTCTTCAAAAAGTTTTGAGCAAACTTGAAGAAATTCAAAAAGGATTAGAAAAGAAAATGAGCCTGGCAGATTTAATTGTACTTGGCGGCAGTGCAGCTATTGAACATGCTGCAAAAGACGCAGGCGTAAATTTGCAGGTTCCTTTTCATGCCGGACGTGGAGATGCTTCCGAAGAAATGACTGATGTAACAACTTTTGATGTACTAGAGCCATTGCATGATGGATTCCGAAATTATTTAAAAAGTGATTTTGAAATAGCTTCTGAAGAACTGATGCTAAGCAGGACAAGCCTGATGGGTTTAACTGCGCCAGAAATGACCGTACTAGTTGGTGGTATGCGTGTGCTGGGTACAAATTTTGGAAATACAAATCATGGAGTATTTACGGATAAGCCTGGCAATTTATCCAATGATTTTTTTGTCAACATTACCGACATGAAATACACATGGGAACCTGCCGGTAATAATCTATACAATTTAGTGGATAGAAATACTAAAAAAACAAAATGGACCGCTACAAGACTGGATCTTGTTTTTGGTTCAAATTCTGTTTTAAGAGCATACTCCGAAGTATATGCGCAGGATGATAACAAGGAAAAATTTGTAAGAGATTTTGTAAGCGCCTGGACAAAAGTGATGGAAGCCGACAGGTTTGATCTGGATAAATAATCTAAACAAATTGAAACAAAAAAAAACGCTGCAAAAAAAATGCAGCGTTTCTTATTTATATAAAATTCAAGTATTGGTGTTGTCGCCCCAGGATAGATTTATCATCAGCCTTGAGCCATTTGTTCAACATAGTTGCATACACATCTTTAAAGTCAACTTTGAATTTTAAGTCACCTTCATCCAAATCACTGAGGTTAGGCATTTCATTTATCAGTCCTTTTTGTTTAAGCCCACCGCTGATTAAAAACATGTTGTTTGCAGTACCATGATCGGTACCACCACTGGCGTTTTGAGCTACTCTTCTTCCAAACTCGGAGAAGGTAAACAACATCACATCATCAAACCTGCCATTGGCTTTCAAATCTTTTACAAAAGCTTTTACAGCATCATTCATTTCTTTAAACAAATTCTCCTGACGGCCTTCCTGCCCCACATGGGTATCAAAACTTCCCAATGAAACATAATATACCTTGGTATTGATTTCAGAAAAGATTAAAGAAGCTATTGTTTTCATGCTGTTGCCCAATCCTGTTTTAGGATAATCGGCACTGGTAGGATGTAGTTTACTTTGTTTGAAAATATAATCTGCCGACGACATGGTTTCTGCCAGTGTTTTATACAAATAATCAACAGGCTCCTCGCTGCCATCTTTTAAATGGCTGCTATTAATTTCTTTAAAAAATTTTTCATTGGATGTTCCATACAATCTTTTTGGATCTCTTACGGCAATGCCATTCAGATTGTTTCCTTTCATTGACAAACTGAGCACATCATCAATCTCAATTGCCTGTGTTGGCTTATCGCATCCGCTGCACTGGGCATCAAGGTATCTGCCCACCCAGCCATTGTTCCAGTACTCATTACTATTACTTGCAGTATGCCAGATGTCCATACTTCTGAAATGTGAACGATCAGGATTGGGATAACCTACATTATTTAATATTCCCAAACTGCCATCATCATACAACTCTTTTAAGCCACTAAGTGCAGGATGCAATCCAGCCTCATCGCCCAATAGCAAAGCTTTTGATTTATCAATACCTAACTTGGGTCTTGCTTTGTAATACAAATCATTTCAAACTGGTATGACAGTATTCAAACCATCATTTCCGCCACTCAGTTGCAAAATGACCATTACTTTGTTACCGGCAGGCACCAATGTTTTCCCTTCAAATGCTCTTAAAAATTTGGGCAACATCATTGATGCTGAAGCCATCGATCCGATTTGTATAAATTCTTTTCTTTTGATAAACATATTAAAGAGTTTAACATAATTGATATTCAGGTGTACTCATAATTTGTAAAGTAGCAGTTTTGATAAAATTTTCACGACCGCTATTATCACTAAATTGTTTTATCGTATCAGGCTTTACATCACTATTTACCTGAAGTAATGTATTGTTTAGATTACTTAGCAATGCTTCACGGGGCACCGATTCAAAGTTTCTGTTGTAAAGCTTCCAGTCAATATCTACTATCAGAGGTCTGGCTACGTTTGCATTTCCTTTTCCTTTTTCAAAGCCTTTACTCAGTTTCATATTTTGACCCATCATTTGATCATCATCCATTTTAGGCGTTACATTAAACTCGTCTTTGTCATCAAACATCTGTGGCAAGCGCATTCTCAGCATAAGTGTGCTGCTGTCAATCCAAGAGCGGCCACCCGGCCAGCCTGCTACATTGGGTGGATAAAATAATATTTGCCCCAGCGCCCTTTGCATTAGCATCAAAGCTTCATCTTGTTGAAACTTCATAGGCAACATTCTTTGAATGCCGGTCATCAGTTCAATAGGAGATTTAATTTTTGCGCCAATATTTTTGGATTCATAAAACCATTCACTGGTGAAAATCTCCTCCATCAGTTTCCCAATATCATAACCGTCGTTATAAAATTTATCAGCAAGTTTTTCTACTCTTTCTTTATCAACATTATCATTTACGAAATATTTGTAAATTTTTTGGGTGATAAATCGGGCAGTTTGTTTTTGCTTTAATAATATATCCAACACCTCCTCTCCTCCCAGATTGCCTGTTTTTCCTAAAACGGTTTTAGAACCAGCATCATGCTGAAAACGACGGAAGACAAATTCACCTTTCAAATTTGATGTCCAACCGGTAAAAGCTCTGGCAGCTTCTTTAATATCGTCTTCAGAATAATTGCCTCGTCCCAGTGTAAACAATTCCATAACTTCCCTTGCAAAGTTTTCATTGGGATGATCTTTTTTATTTTGCTGATTGTTCAAAAAATTGAGCATCGCCGCTGTTTTGGAAACTTCTTTCAACATAGTTCCAAAATTTCCCAGCGCATTTCTTCTTAATACATCCAGCAGCCCTTGCTGATAATAAATATTCAGATTACGACAGGCAAAATGACCATGCCAGAAAAAAGCCAACTTCTCACGCAACTGTGCAGCACTGTTCACCATTTCATAAGACCATAACATATTCAAGTTGCGGATGCCTTCTCTGTTTTCTTGTTGAAATCGCTTTCTGTCTGTTTCATTCAACTCTTTTTTCTGCATCCTTCCGGCATCTTCAATTCCTTTATACAATCCATCTAGATAATTACTGGCGGCATTGATATAATCTGGTTTTTTTTCAGATGCTTTTACTAATGCTTTGTAAAACTGCTTAGAGGTGTATTTTGATAAATCGCCATACTGTTCTACAGCAGGGCCAAAACCAGCACGCCACATCAGGTGCTGATTTTTTAACTGATTGTTCAATGACATGTAGCAAACATTTTATGGTTACTGTGACTGATTATCAACTATTAAGTTTAATCTGCCACTCAATTTAAAGACGTAAAACGAAAAAACAACCTGCATATTTTCTATTTTTGAAAGAATCTATAAAGTATGCGGCTTCGTTTTATAAAGTTTTTAATCCCTTTTGTCATTTTTATCGGAGCCATCAACTCTTTTCATTCAAAAGGATGGATGATTGGACTGCCATTGCTTTTTGCATGGGTGCTGATTCCTGTAATTGAACTTTGCTTCAAACCCAATTCAAACAACTTAAATGAAGCAGAAGAAGCAATTGCCCGGCACGACAAAAGTTATGATATTTTGCTTTACATCGTTGTTATTTGCCAATACTTTGCACTTGTTACTTTTTTATTCTCTTTGAAAAATGATGAGCTTACATACCTGGAATTAACTGGAAGAATTTGGGTGATGGGTTTGCTTTGTGGTGTTTTTGGTATTAATGTAGGCCACGAACTTGGGCATCGTGTAAACCGATTTGAGCAATTTTTAGCAAAAGCACTTTTACTTACCTCTTTGTATATGCACTTTTTTACCGAGCACAACAAAGGCCATCATAAACGAGTAGCCACACCCGATGATCCCAGCAGTGCCCGCATGGGCGAGCATGTATATCTCTTTTATTTCCGTACCATTATTTTCAGCTACCTCAGCGCCTGGCAAATTGCCAATAAGGAAACAAGAAAGAAAGGGTATCCGATTTATTCATTAAGAAATGAAATGATACAGTTTTCAATAATTCAAATAACATTTATATCAGTTATTTATTTTGTATTTGGTGGTTTTGTTTTGCTATGTTTTATTGCGGCAGCAGCAATTGGCATATTATTACTGGAAACAGTAAACTATATTGAGCATTATGGACTGCAAAGGAAGCAAACCGATAACGGTACCTACGCAAGAGCCATGCCTGAGCATAGCTGGAACAGTAATCATATCATTGGAAGAATTATGCTTTTTGAGCTGAGCAGGCACAGCGATCATCATTATATGGCAAGTCGTAAATATCAGGTGTTGCGACATCACGATCATTCGCCACAAATGCCCACCGGATATCCGGGAATGATGATATTGGCATTAATGCCACCCATTTGGTTTTATATAATGAATAGAAAAATAAAAACAATTTCTAAGGCTGGCTTTTAGCTGCATTTTCCAAGACATAAGCTCTTACATGTACTGCTTGTTCCTGATTTAGTTTTGCCCTTGGAATCATTATCGTCAATATACTTTCCCATTTATTTGTTTGAAACAATGCAGGATCGGGTAATCCATGACACCGGCCACAACGATTAGTAAAAATAGTTTTACCAATTACAAGATCTTCTTTTACAGTGCCTGCCGGAGGATAGATTTCGTTGTCAATTTTGGGTTTTGCTGCGTTCCTGTCTGTGATAACAGGCAGCGTTTGCCTGTTGCAGGCAACTACTAAAAATAAAATGGGCACCCACTTTTTCATAAAGTCAATTCTGTATATGATAAAGTTGATGCCCTAAAGTTTAAAAACACTATTAAAGCTATTTTATTTTGCATTAGACATTACATAAGCTGTAACGCTTTTGCTTTCCAAATCGTTCAATTTTGCTTTTGGAATCATTGCTTTCAAAATATTTGTCCATTCGTCTTTTGTAAAAGCACTCGGAGTTTTTGTTTCATGACACTTTGAGCATTTTGTAACAAATACAGTTTTTCCCATTTCCAATGACTCTTTAGGTTTTGTACCCATATCAGTTGGTGTGGAATGAAATGTAGGATCTTTTTCATCCTTGCTTTCTGTTTTACCTTCCGATTCTTTTTCTTTTCTTTCGGTATTTCCCATTGCACCATCGCCATCAGGCGCAATTTTACGATGGCAGGATGCGGTTACAATCAATAGACTTAATACAATAATTTTTGTAAATTTCATTTTACTTGGCTTTTTAGCTTTCAAATATAATGTTTTCAGGAAATGAAAGCCTTTCCAAAATAAGAATGTAATACTGATGGTAAATTTATCTGATTATCGGTTTGATTATTTTCCAGCAGACAAGCAACTATTCGTGGCAATGCCAGCGAGCTTCCGTTTAATGAATGTAGCAATTTTGATTTTCCATCTTCATCCTTAAAACGAATTTTCATCCGGTTGGTCTGAAAATTTTCAAAATTTGATACCGAACTTACTTCCAGCCATCTTTCCTGTGCAGCACTATATACTTCAAAGTCGTAGGTAAGTGCCGATGCAAAACTCATATCGCCACCACAAAGTCTCAAAATACGATAGGGCAACTCCAAAGTATTTAATAATTTTTCTACATGGGCAACCATTTCATCCAGCGTTTCATAGCTTTTATCGGGATGCACGAGTTGAACAATTTCCACTTTGTCAAACTGATGCACACGGTTCAAGCCTCTTACATCTTTCCCAAAACTGCCTGCCTCTCTTCTAAAACAAGCTGAAAAAGCTGTCATTTTAATAGGCAGGTTTTCCTTTTTTACAATTTCATCTCTGTAAATATTGGTAACAGGCACTTCAGATGTAGGTATCATATAAAAATTATCTGCAGGCATAAAATACATCTGTCCTTCTTTATCGGGCAGCTGACCTGTACCATAAGCCGTTGCTTCATTCACCATCAAGGGAGGCAGATACTCGGTATAACCGGCTCCTGTATTGAAGTCAAGAAAATATTGCGTCAGTGCCCTTTGCAACTTTGCGCCTTGTCCTTTATATAAAGGGAAACCACTTCCGGTAATTTTTGCGCCTGTTTCAAAGTCAACAATATCATATTTTTTGATTAAATCCCAATGAGGAGCTGCACCATCAGGCAACACCGGTTTTTGACCTCCTTCTCGTACCACTTCATTATCAGCAGGCGTTTTACCAGCAGGCACCATTACAGAAGGCAAATTTGGCAGCAAAACTAATTTATCGTTTAAAACAGTTTCTGTATTTGCCAATCCATCTGCAATGGGTTGCAAAGCATTTTTGAATGAGGCCACTTCTTGTTTTTTTGCCTCAGCTGCGCTTTTATCTCCTTTAGCCATTAAAGCACCAATTTCTTTTGAGGCTGCATTTATTTTTGACTGCAAATTGTCTGACTCCAATTGCATTTTTTTTCTTTGCTCATCCAGTTGAAGAATTTCATCAACCAATGACAATTCTTTGAAATTCTTAACCGCCAATTTTTCCTTTACCACCTGTGGGTTTTGTCTTATCGTTTGTAACTGCAACATTTTCCCTATTTATTTCTTTGAGTCGCAAAGATAACAGGCATAGCCGATTTGTAATAATTAAGAGGTTAGAAACTGATTTTAATTCATCTTTTAGCCAGCCTATTTCATACTGCACTCCGGCTATCTTTGCAGGATGATGGTAAATGACGATATACAACAACGGTGGTGGACACTGGAAGCTATGTTAGTAGAGCGGTTTGGGAAAAAACCGGATTTGGAGACCATCTTATTTTTGATAGGTATTCAGGAATTTGGCGACATCAAAGAAAAATTTACAAAAGAACAAAAGCAGGATTTGATGCATATCGCTGTTTGTTCCTTACTTACTTCATCTGGCTATTATGAAATAGAAAGGATTGATGATGATGGCTGGCCGCACTTCAGGCAACTAAAAGCGCTGCCCGAACTGTCTTCTATTGAACAGGAAATTTTTATTAAAGACCATGTTTTACTTTATTTTCGAAAACAATGACCTCTAGAATTAATGTTATGAAAAAAATTTATTTGATGATGTCTTTTGTTGCAATATCAGCTTTTGCAATTGGACAAAGAGATTCTATATTAAAAAAGAAAGATTATAAAAAGGATGTGCTTTTAGAAACATTGATGGGTGATATGGTGGTGCGATTATCCGATTCAACGCCACTGCATCGTGATAATTTTTTAAAATTGGTAAAAATGGGATATTATGATGGGATTCTTTTTCATCGGGTCATCAATCATTTTATGATACAGGCAGGCGATCCTGAAAGCAAAAATGCCGAATATGGTAAAATGCTGGGCAATGGAGGGCCATCTTATACCATTCCTGCAGAGTTTAAACCCAGCTTATTTCATAAAAAAGGAGTAATAGCTGCAGCCAGAGATAATAATCCACAAAAGGCAAGTAGTGGCAGCCAATTCTATATTGTTCAAGGAAAAGTTTTTACAGATGAAGATTTGGACAAAGTAGAAATTACCAGATTGGGAGGTAGAAAAATTCCTGTTGACCAAAGGGAAGTTTATAAAACGCTGGGAGGTACACCCCATTTAGATCAAAACTATACTGTATTTGGAGTACTTATTAGCGGATTTGATGTGCTGGATAAAATAGCCGCAGTACCTACAAATAAAACAACAGCAATAGACCGGCCAGAAACAGACGTAAAAATTATAAGTGCTTCATTGATTAAACGGGCAAAAGAAAAAGAAAGATTAATATTACACAAATAAAAAAGAGGCTCCTGTACTAAGGTTGCCTCTTTTTTTCAATCTCTTCAATTATTATTGTCCGCCAAATCCACCACTGCTTTGTGTTCTCTTCTTTTCATTCTCCAGTGCATCCGCTCTTTGACGAGAAGCTTTTACTTTACTGTTACCAAATCTCCAGGTAAGTGCAGTTTTAAACTGGCGGCTTTCAAAACTACCGCTGGCTCTTAAATACTGACCTGTAAAATTGGTATAGCCGCTAAACTTCATACTGAAGAAAATATCAGAAACGGATACTTTAATTGTACCATTTCCTTTAAAGATTTTCTTTTGCAAACCCGCATCTACTGTCCACATGGCTTTGCTTTTAAAAGCACCTTCCCAAACAGATGGTGAGTTATACCAGCCACTCACTTCGCCTGTCCATGCTTTTGTTTTACCAAAATTGTAGCTGTGTTGCATGTAAATATTGAAAGTTGCAGCTTTGAGATCTACGATACGATTACCACCGCCAAAATCAGCTTTATAATGAGAATAGTTTCCACTTAAGTTTACAAATGCCATATAGCTTTTATACATAAACGGATAACTGATGTTCATAGCAATTACATCCTGTGTTGCCAGGTTTTTACGAGTCATAAAACTTTTAGACTTTTCCGCAGTATCCACAATTTGAGTGAATACATCATTCACACGGCTATAGCTCAAAGAAGTATTCAATTTATACTTGTATGTATTAGTCAATGAAATGATATTGGTGTACTGAGGTCTCAGATTGGTATTTCCCTTCATATAAGAATACTCATCTAATTTGAACTCAAAAGGATTCAAATCAGAATAAGCAGGGCGGTCAATACGGCGGCTATATGAAAGCCCCCACTGATTCATTGGGTTTTTATTGAAAGTAAGTGCCGCACTGGGAAACAGGTCAGTATAGTTTCTTTTAAATATCTGAGGATTGGATGTATTAATACTTCCATCAGGATTTAAAGAATAAGAAGTGCCTTTTGAAATTGTATTCTCTGCTCTTACACCAACTTGAAACATCACACCTTTTAATTGCTTATTATAATTGACATAGGCAGCATTGATGTTTTCCTTATAATCAAACTGATTACTACGGGCTATATCCAAAGTTTTTTGCTCAGGATGTAGTTGACTTACATCGTAACGATTAAAATTATTATCAGTGTTGATAGCTGAGGTTTTGGCACCAAAGCCTAATCTGCCGCCCTTCAAATTTTGCTCATAATCTACTTTTACTGTAAACAGGTTAATATCGGTAGGGCTAATGAATCTATAAAAGACAGAGCTGATTAAATTATTACCAGAAGCATCATAATAATAATTGGGTTGTAATTGATTGCTCTTATTTCTGTACATACCATAATCAGCATCTATACTCAACTCGTGCCCGGCGGTATCAGCAAAGCGATAGTTCAAATTAAAAGTAGCATTGTTGGCATTCTTATTATTTGTATTCTTAGCTACTAAAATTCTGTCCACTACGCCAGTAGATTTTACAGAAATAGGAGTACGACTGTTATTATTAAAACTATTCTCGGTAAAGTTTCCATTAACCAATACACCAAAAGTGCTTTTTTTGTTAATATAAAAATCGGCGCCAGTTTTAAATGAATGTGATCTTGTAATAAAATCTGCATCAGTGTGACCATTAAAAACAGTATCGCCAATGCTTCTGTACATATCAAAAATGGTGTTCAATTTATTATCAGAAAAGTTATAACTGCCAAATACATTGACACTTTTATTGCGATGATTTAAATTGATACCTGCATTATACTTAGGATAAACGCCAATATTATAACCCGCATTTACCGAGCCATTGGTACCAAAGGTTTTATTCTTCTTTAATTTGATATTAATGATACCTGCATTACCTGCCGCATCATATTTTGCCGATGGATTGGTAATTAATTCAATCGCATCTATTTGTGCCGATTGAATTGATTTCAGATAACTTGTCAAATCAGTACCTGATAATGGCGAAGGTTTTCCATCAATATAAATTCTGACACCGTTCTTTCCTGCCAGACTAATGTTATCATCTTTATCAACCATCACACCCGGACTTTTGCGCAGCAATCCCAAAGCATCTGTACCGGTAGCATTAATAGTACCTTCTACATTCAGAATGGTTTTGTCGGCTTTTACTTCTACCATCGGTCTTTTTGCCGTAACAGTAACAGCACCCAGGCTTTCTGTGTTTTTAACAAGTATCAAATCCGGAACTTTTACATCACCTCCATTTAATTCAAATGCAGCGGAGTAAACTGGTGCATATCCTACGTAAGTAGCACTTACAATATAATTGCCGTTTTCAACTGCCGAAAAATTAAAATTCCCATTATCTTTTGATGTCACCAGTTTTACAATGGATGAATCTTTTTGATGAAGCAAAGAAACAGTGGCTTTTTCAAGGGGTTTACCCTGCTGGTCTTTTAACACGCCGGTTATCTGTTGAGCCACTGCTGCTGTGGACATCATCAATAATCCGGTAACATACAATACAAACTTTTTCATTTTGTGATTTTTGGTTTTTGTTTAGGGCGCAAAGCTAATTGTGTTATCTGTTTCCAGAAACAGCTAACCGACAAAAGGCATAAAACCTTCCATGAACGGCGTAAAATTTCCGGTGAACTGAATTTGTATTCTTGTAATAAATTTTTAACAAAATTTAACAAAAAAACAGATGAAGGATAACTGCCAAATATTTTTCGGTAGAAACTATAAAAGCAACACCTGCTACTTTTTTGATAAGCTGGACAATAATGTTTCCAGATTTTTCAATGATGCAGTAAATCCCAGTTTGAAGCCCTCCAGCAACATTTCCATTCTCTCAAAAGATTCGTTGTAAATGCTGATACTAACCTTTGTGATACCATTGCTTTCGCTGAAATTATAATCCCAGTCGGACCCATTGGGTTGTGGGTTTTCATCTTTATCGGCAAAAACATTGAAAAGTTTAAAATTGGTTTTGGGCGATATGGAAGTATAAGTTTGTAGTGCCCATCCTTCCTTTCCATCAGGACCTACCATTGCATAAAATCGTTTTCCACCTACTTCAAAATTCATGTATTTTGTTTTAGATGTATAAGGAGCTGGCGCTACCCATTGGTCCAGATATTCAGCTTTTGTAAATACATCCCAAACAAGTGACAATGGGGCATCAAACTCCCGATTGATAAAAACCGTTTTTGCGGTTTTGTCAACAGTGAAATCAAATAATAAGTCGGTTTTCATTTTTTCTGTTTTTTTATTGTTGATAATAATTTATCCAATTGATTGAAGCGTGTTTCCCATATTTTCCTGTATTGCTCCAGCCATCGGTCTATTTCTTTCATCTTTTCAATTTCTAAAGAATAATAAATTTCTCTACCCTGATGTTCCTGTTTTACCAGGTCACATTCCGATAAAATACGCAGGTGCTTTGAAATAGCCTGTCGGGTAGTATTAAAATTTTCTGCAATTGCATTCGGCGTCATTGCCTGTAAAGCAATCAGTGCAATAATGCCCCTTCTGGTAGGGTCGGCTATGGCCTGAAAAATATCTCTTCTCATTTCAAAAAATTTATTATTAAGAACCCATTCGGTTGCAAATATATGCGCAACTATTTGGTTTCGTAAATTTTTTCGGAATGAATTTTCCAACACTTGTTATTCTTCTCAAAAAAAATATGGTGGAGAATAGGGTTAATCAACAGTTAATTAGCCTGTTGTGTTTTTATTTCAAGAGTTTTGTTCATATTTGCATTCAAATAAAAAAACATGAGTTTCCCTACCAACCTCCGCTATACTAAAGACCATGAATGGGTAAGCCTTGAAGGCAATGTAGCCACTATTGGTATTACTGATTATGCTCAAAGAGAATTGGGTGATATTGTTTATGTAGAAGTGGAAACTATTGGACAGGCCTTAGAGGCTGGGGCGGTTTTTGGTACAGTAGAAGCTGTAAAAACAGTTTCTGAACTTTACCTGCCTGTCGCAGGTACCATTACTGAGCTTAATGCACAACTTGCAGGTACACCCGAGGCAGTAAATAACGACCCCTATGGTTCAGGCTGGATGATTAAAATGACTGTAAATAATGTTGCAGATGTTGCGGCATTGATGGATGCAGTTGCTTATGAGAATCTGGTTTCCTAATATTTGATCAAACTGTTTTTCATTCCATTGTTGAAAATGAAATTTCATTTTGAAAAAGTTTAAATCATTTGCACCCGGTATTTTTTGGCTTTTTATTTCTTTCATACTACTTACAATTCCCGGCTCTGCCTTTTCAAAAGAAAATTGGCTTGATAAAATTTGGGCAGATAAATGGATTCATATATTTCTCTTTGGAATTTTAACCTGGCTCTGGTGTTATGCATTTTATAAAAACATATCAACTGCAAAATTGCTAAGCTATTTTGTTTTCACAACCCTGTTTTGCATTTTCTATGGCACTGCAATGGAGTTTGTTCAGAAATACTGTGTTGCTAATCGTTCTTTTGATGTTGGAGATATTATTGCAGACAGTGTTGGAGCTATAACAGGTTTTGGTTTTAGCTATATAAAGTATTTAAAAAAATAGACCCCTGTGGAAACAGGGGTCGCAACCAAAACTAACTGCTTATGAGAAAATTGACTGTCTTTATTAAATGTTGTGTAATTCTATAACGCAAAATTATTGCCGATCGTATGATTTTTGATGTTAATGAAAGTTTAAAAGGTTGTTTATAGTAATTGCCCTAAATATAAATTCGTAAAATTCATTCATTTCTTCCCAGTTCTTGAAATTTTTCAGACATCGTTTCAGCCACAAAATTTTCATTGACTATTGAAAATGACAGAGATAGAAATGAACATCACCACTAAAACAAATATGTCGCCAATTATCATTTTCTGAATAAAAAAAGGTCAAACTTAAAGTCTGACCCTTCTCATTTCATAAAAAAGTGATACTAATCAATTAAAAAATCCTTTTATCATATCAAGCAAACCACCTCCCTTTCCATCTCCTCCTTCACGGTTTTGCATATTGTTTTGTGCATTATTTGTCAAATTTCCAATAATGTCCTGAATATTTAATCCTCCACTACCACCACTACCATCATTACCACCACCTGTAAACGAATCAAGTATATCCTGTAATTGAGAACCACCACCCTGCTGTGCGCCGCCACCTGTTAATGAGCCAATAAGGTTATCCAGTGTTGAGTTATTATCATTTGGATCGTTTACTTTTTGAATAAGTCCATTAAGTGCATTGGGTATTAAACTATTAGCCACATTATTTGCTGAGCTGGGGCTCATTTTATACTTGCTAATAAGCTTGCTCACAAAATAACCAATCATCATAGTTACAATTGGATTCTTCAGCAAACTACCAATACCTCCACTTGCACCCGTTTGTTGAGAACCACCGCTATTCCCTTTAAATAAATCAAGGATATTCTGAAAACCACCTCCAGCTAAAATATTCTGAAAACCACTGGCAATCGTTTTTGATGCATCTGCCATTACATTTTGATTTTCATCATTGGGCACATCTGGGTTATTCACTACAGTATCTTGTCCAAATTGTTTTACAATGTTTAATAATTGATCTAGCATTTCTTTTGTTTTAGTGTGTCAAAATTTTTGACGGTTGAAAAAATTGTTTTGAATAAAGATAGCAGATTGGATGAAATATTTTCCTCATTAGTTGCACTATTGCTGCTTAGTAAGTTTCTCAGCGTTTTCAGCAAACTGAAGTGCATCAATCAATTCGTTAATATCTCCATTCAAAACTGCATCGAGGTTATAAAGTGTAAGACCAATGCGATGATCGGTTACCCTGCCTTGCGGAAAATTATAGGTTCTTATTTTGGCGCTGCGATCGCCGGAGCTGACTAAACTTTTACGGTGCCGGGCTATTTCCTCTTCCTGCTTGCGCACTTGCTCCTCATATAATTTTGTACGCATCATTTGCATCGCTTTTTCTCTGTTGGCCAACTGCGTTCTTTCTGTTTGACAAATAATGACCGTTCCCGTAGGGATATGTGTTAGCATTACTTTAGTTTCCACCTTATTTACATTTTGTCCGCCTGCACCACCACTTCTAGAAGTCTCCATTTTCACATCACTGTCCTTCAATTCAAAATCTACCTCTTCTGCCTCTGGCATAACGGCAACGGTTGCAGCAGATGTATGCACCCTTCCACTTCCCTCTGTAGCAGGTACACGTTGCACCCGGTGTACGCCACTTTCAAATTTCATAGTGCCATATACATCATCTCCGGTTACTTCCAATTGTACTTCTTTATATCCGCCTACCGTTCCTTCATTCTCAGAAAGTACCGCTGTTTTCCAGCCACGTCTTTCACAATAGCGGATATACATGCGCAATAAATCTCCGGCAAACAAACTGGCTTCATCTCCACCCGTGCCGGCTCTTATTTCTAATATTGCATTCTTATCATCCTGTGGATCTTTTGGAATCAATAACTGACGAATCTGTTCTTCCATTGAAACTTTTTGCACTTCCAATGCAGGTGCTTCCATTTTGGCCAACTCACGCATTTCATCATCGCTACCTTCCAGCGCCTCTTTGTAAAAATCTATATCGTCAAGAACTTTTTTATACGAGGTGTAGGCATTTACAATTTTTTCCAGACTACGGTATTCCTTACTGGTTTCTGCAAATTTTTTATTGTTGCCAACAATCTCAGGATTGGTAAGTGCAACGCCCAGTTGGTCAAATCTTGCTTTTATGGCTTCTAGCCTGTCTAACATTTTAATTATATTTTTATAGCCTTTATTGCCGTTAAGTACAGCAACATTTTTGGGCAGCAAAGGTAAAAGAATTCAACACCATGAACTATAAGAAATTAAAAGCAGATAAAATTTTTGACGGCTACCGGTTTCATACAAATAAAGTACTCATTCTGCATCAGGATGGAAGTTTTGCCGATTTAGTAATTGAAAGTGAAGCCGGAGAAAATATTGAGCAGTACGATGGCATCATCACTCCTGGACACATCAACTGCCACTGTCATTTAGAACTTAGTCATTTAAAAAATGTAATACCGCCACATACCGGTTTAATTGAATTTCTTTGCTCTGTAGTTACCAAAAGAGATTTTCCACTTGATTTTATTCAGCAACAGATTATTAAAACTGAAAAAGAAATGTACGACAATGGCATCGTAGCCGTTGGCGATATAGGCAATACTGCCGATACTGCTTCTGTAAAAAGTAAAAGTAATATCCGCTGGCAAAACTTTGTTGAGGTATTGAGCTTTACCGATGAAAAAGCGGATGAAAACCTGAATCATTTTAAGAAGGTAGCACAACAATTAACGAAAGCTCTTCAACAATCAAAAACTGCCAACAGAACCAGTTTGGTACCTCATGCTCCTTATTCCATCAGTCCCCAAACTTTTCAACAATTAAATACACTAACCGAAAATCAAATTATTTCCATACACAATCAGGAGCATCCTGCAGAAAATGAACTGTACCAAACCGGTGGAGGTGATTATCTGAAATTGTTTAAAATATTTGGAATTGAAAAATCACCCTTTCCAATAACCGGAAAAAGCAGCATTCGTTCTGTACTTCCTTATTTCAATAAAGGACAAACCATTATATTGGTACACAATACCTGTATGCAGGAAGAGGAAATCATTTGGGCAAATGAATATGCAGCAGCAAATGGTTTAAAATTGGTTTATTGCATCTGCATCAATGCCAATTTGTACATTGAAAATAAAGTACCGCCAATTGAGCTATTTGTAAAACATAATTGCCATATCGTATTGGGCACCGATAGCTATAGCAGCAACTGGCAATTGAGTATTGCAAGTGAAATTGCATCTATACAAAAACATTTTCCCCATATTCCGGTTGAAACAATTTTGCAATGGGCAACCATTAATGGAGCAAAAGCGTTGCAATGGGAAAAGGAATTGGGGAGTTTTGAAAAAGGAAAACTTCCTGGAATTACTTTATTAATAAATAATTATTCAAACAGTAATAAACTGTTTTGATATTATCTATTTAGAAATTTTATGTAAGACAATAGGTGAAGGAATGGTTTGCCCTTCCCATATTTTGGGATTTGGAGGTGGATATATAACTCTTTCCTGTGGACGATGTGTAATCCATTTTAATGTAGTTGCAGTGGAGTCTAAAAATGTTGCAGCTATCCAAAAACTTCTTCCTTTTGTTATGTCATTAAACATTAATAATAAACTATCCTGATTCAGTATCGTTCCAAAAAAAACCATTTGATTTTGGCAGATGACTGGATGAATCAAGAAAACTGCTTTCCACCAAAACTCCTTTTTCAACATATCTATGCCAGCCATAGATTTTGGGGCCAAAAACATTTGAAGAGTCAAAACTCTTCCAAACTGTATCGATAAAGAAAAGTTGAATCGTAAAAGTATCTTTTTTATTTACCCATTCCCATTTGCCACAAAGTTTTTTGCCAATGGAATTGACTTTTGTCAGTACTGCCCATGAATTGTAGCTGTAAGAAACAAAACAAAAATTAAATAAAAAGAATTCAATCTAATATACTTGCCTAAACGCTGGTAATCAAACTTAGAATAAAAATGCTGCTTACTAAAAAAATGAATGCTCTTTTAACTAAGCACTTCTTTTAGAATCTGATATGCCTTTAATGATCCGAAATCAGATATATGAAGTCGGTAATAATCCTCATATCGTTGCAATAATTGTCTTCTAAACTCATGATTCAAAGAAACAGATGCTAACTCTTCTGGCTGCATTACTTTTAAAAGCAAGGCCGTTACATCAGCTTGTTTTTCTTCCAGAAAATAAGGGTGATTTGGAATTGTATTTACAAAACTTCCTTCCTGCAAGTCCAAAAAACAGTTTTGCTTACTATAATTATCTGTTATACGAAAACCAAAATGAAAAGGCAAATGCATTGCAAAAAACAAAGGCAGGTTGGCCTGTACAGTTCCCTTGCTTTCATCTAAGTGCAACAACACATCTTCAGCAAAATGAAACAACTCAGGATTCGATTCCGGTTGTTTCAAACATTTGGTAAGCAACTCTACAATATACAATGCAACCGCATTTTTGGGCACATCATTAAAAATATTTTTATATAAATGTGCCCATTTGAATTCCTTTATCCGATTCAGGTGTTTTAATTCATTGTGATAAACCACCAGTTCCAGAATAGCCGCCGGCTGAAACAGCATTGCTTTTCCCATTCCTTTTTTTGAGGAAACCCTAACACCATTTACGAGATAAGACTGTACACCAAATAATTCAGTAAAAAGCGTAACCACAAGACTGGTTTCGCCATACTTTACTGTACGCAAAACAATGCCGTTGGTTTTATGTAGTTTATCGGGCATTACCTTTGTATAAAAAATATTTTTGTTGCCAAGCGTTCTTTTCTTCCTTCATCACTTACTAAAACAAGATAGGCGCCGCTGGAAATTTTTTGTCCTCTGTAATTCTTTCCATCCCATACCGCCTGTCCACCCAATGCTTTGGTTTGATACACTAAACGGCCATCCAGTTCAGTAATTTTTACTATAGCATTATTTACCAATCCACGTATGGCAATAGTGCCGGCATACCCCGGAGGAACAGGATTGGGAAATACCAACACTTCTTCGTTTTTCTCAGCTCCTTCGGTAGCCGTACTTCTAAACGAGCAAATTCCCTTTTGAGTAGCAAAAAACACTTCGCCAGATATTCCATCTATAGTTATTTTTTTTACATCATTACTCAGCAAGGGGCTATTGTCTTCAGTAAACTGATAAATAATTTTTTCACCATCGGCACTAATTAAAAAAACGCCGTTTTTGGTGGCTATCCATTTTCTATCGGCACCATCCACAGCAATACTTCTTACCTCCTGCCCTTTAAAAAGATATCCTGCAAAATTTCCATTCTTTACAACCGGCCACACTGCATCACAACCCTGTGCAGCAAAAACCAGTTCGGTACATTGAAAAACGCCTATGCCATCGCTTGTTCCCACCCACACAAAACCGTTCTTATCTTTTGAAATACAAAGCACATCATTACTCGGTAAATTACCGTTAACCGATCCTGCGCCAAACTTCCTCCATCTGTCATCAGCAATGTTTTCAATAGAAACTCCATGATCATAACAAACTAACCCATTACCCATTGGAGACACCATCCACTTATAGTTTTTATTATCTATTACAATTTGCGAAAGGGCATTTTGGAACAGCGTAAATGGAATAGTAAAACTTTTCCAGCTACCGTCAGCTTTCATTACCCGCAATGGCTGTGCAGCACCAAAATTTGAAATCCACAAATTATTATCGGTATCAAATGCCAGACCCGCAACCCGATAGCTGGTTGGGTCACCCACGGTAGCATCCAATTTATTTTGTTTAAAAATTTCAAATTGTGGACCCGGTTTTATGTGCAGCAATCCGCCCCCGTAAGATCCTGCCCAAATGGTTTCATCTCTTTTGTCAATGGCAATACATAGAAAATCAAGCAATGAATCCAATGCAGAATAATTATAGCGATTAATATTGTTCCAGCCACCGTCTTTTAAAACGTAAATACCTTCACCGTTGTATTGATAATTCCAATTATCGTTTACAGCGCCGGATGTTGCATAAAAAATATTTTTGCCAACAACCATTTCGCCGCTTGAAATATTTTGTGGTGAGTTTAAGACAAACTGATGATAAGTATTTCCTGTAAAATGAGACAAGCAGGCATACTGATCGGCAATCCAGGGGTCGTTATTTATCAAAATAGCTTTTCGGGGAAATGATACAGCCCCACTGTTATCAATCACTCTTGAAACAATTCCATCAGTATTTAAGATAACTACTCTGGCCATTCCATTGGTTTGCCTTTCGCAAATCGTGATATTATTCTCACTTTCCGTTGTGTTGATGATGGGCCATCCATCAGTATAAAATAATGACCAGGATGCACCATTTTGCAAAAACAAAGTATCGTTCTGTTGCACCAATACTTTTCCATTTACTTCAAACACATTTTGACAAGCACCTGATTTTATGAGTTGCCAGTTTCCTGCATCAGCCAAATTAGGCGAATGCATATCAGCGGCTTTCAATCCTTCTTCAGTAGCCGCAAAAAAATATTGAGCATTGTTTGTAAAACCATTTACCCTCACCTGATTGCCGCCATTGCCAATAAACCAGGTATCCATTACTTCATATCGGTCGGCATCAATTACAATAACGCCTAATCCGGTAGAGAGATAGAACTTGTTTTGGTATGGATAAATCTGATAAATCGTTTTATTGCCGATAATATTATCCCGTTTTATGTCGGGAATATTAAAAATGTCATTTCTATAAATGATATCAATATTACTGTTACTATAAGCAACAAACAGTTTCAATTTGTTTTTATCAAAAGCAATGGCGCTAATACCTGTTTCATTTAGGCCTGTGATACGACTATAGCGTTCTTTCTCATTTTCTTTATTGACTGAAAAAATGCTAAAAGGTGTAGCGCAATAAACTTTATCAGTTCCATCTGCAATATCAATTGCACTGTTATATGGCAAATGTTCTCGCCAATGACCTAGGGGAGGCAATTGCTGTTGCGCTATTGCCTTAAAAGACGTTATTAAAAAAAATACTATGAAAATTATTCTCACATTTCAAAAATAGTAAACTCAATTCGGCATTTAGCCATCTCACAGATTGTTTGTCCATTATTTACAATAAAATCTTTTTTCGTTTCTTTGCGTTGTTCATCAATATCACCTTGATTATGTGGCAAAATATTGGCCGTTTTATCCTGAAATACCGATTACCAATTTTAATAACACTGGCAGCTCTTACCGCTTTTATGGGTTATCATGCAAGTAAAGTGCAGTTGAGCTACGATTTTTCAAGAGCCATTCCTCTCAACAACCCAAAGTATAAAGTCTATCAGGAGTTTAGAAAAACATTTGGCGAAGATGGCAACCTGCTAGTATTAGGCATACAAACTGATAAATTTTTTACTGAAAAAATTTTCAACGACTATACGGCTTTACAACAAAAGCTGAAACACCAATTTGGTGTTGATGATATCATCAGTATCCCTTCAGCGGTCAATCTTGTTAAAGTTCCCGAAACCGAAAAGCTAAAAGCTGATACAATTTTTGCAAACCGCAAATTATCTCAACCCGAACTGGACAGTGCTGCAAAAAAATTTCTGAACCTTCCTTTTTATCGCAATCTGCTTTACAATCCAGAAACCAATGCCTGGCTGATGGGCATTCGTATCAAAAAAGAATTGATGGGTAAAAAAATTCGCATCAGCATTGTAAACAGCATCAGCAAACTGGCCGATGAGTTTGGAAAAGCCAATAATCTGACCGTTTATAAAAGCGGCTTACCACATATTCGTACCCAGCTTACAGTAAAAAGCGTAAGCGAAATGCGGCTGTTTATCATTGCTTCTATTATACTTTCTGCCGTTATTCTGTTACTTTTTTTCAGAAGTCTTACAGCTATGTGGCTATCATTGGGCGTTGTAGCTATTGGGGTTATCTGGAGTTTTGCCACTATCAAACTATTAGGCTACCAAATTAGTATATTAAATGCGCTGGTGCCACCCCTGATGGTAGTTATTGGAATTCCTAATTGTATTTATTTTCTAAATAAATATCATACTTCCTATAACGAAACCGGCGATAAAAAATCTGCATTAATAACAATGGTTGCCCGAATGGGCGTGGTTACCTTGTTTTGCAATCTTGCCGCTGCTATTGGCTTTGGCGTGTTTGCGCTTACGCAAAGTCAGATTCTAAAAGAGTTTGGCATTGTTGCCGGCATCAATATTTTTGCACTGTTTTTTATTTCATTAGCACTTATTCCGGCAGTGTTAAGCTATGTAAAAACACCCCGCTCCCGCCATACCCGCTACTTACACAATCCTACTCTCAATCGTTGGCTTGACAGACTGGAAAGATGGGCTTTAAAACATCGTAATACGATTTTTGTAGCAACAGCAATTGTTGTTGTTGTATCAATAGGAGGAATTTTGAAACTAAAATCATTGGGGCGTATTGTCGATGATCTGCCAAAAAATGATAAAATTTATGCGGACTTACGTTGGTTCGAAAAATAATTTCAAGGGGGTAATGCCTCTGGAAATAATTGTGGATACAAAAGAAAAAAGAGGAGCCACACGTAATTATCAAAACCTAATGCGTGTTGATTCTTTGTGCCAGTATTTAAATTCTATGCCGGCTATAGGTAAGCCATTAAGCATTACAGAAGGTTTAAAATTTGCCAAACAGGCATTTTTTGAAGGGGACAGTAACAATTATAACCTGCCATCGGAGTTTGACCTGCCGGCTTTATCTCAATATCTCAATTTCAGAGGGAATAGTGAAAGCTCCAAGAACTCTTTTGCCAAGTTAGCAGGATCTTTTTTAGACAGCAGTAAGCAAAAAATCAGAATCAGCGTAAGTATGAAAGATGTGGGTACAAAACGTCTCCCACTTATTATTGACAGCATATTGAATAAAGTGAATAGCCTGTTTCCAAAAGACAAGTATGATGTTCAACTTACCGGAACCAGTGTCACCTTTGTTGAAGGTAATCGTTACATCATACATGGCTTAAAAGACAGTATTTTCTGGGCTTTTGTACTTATTGCATTTTGTATGCTTTATCTATTTCGGTCAGCCCGAATACTTGCCTGCTCATTAATTCCTAATATTATTCCGTTATTAATTACTGCCGGCTTAATGGGATGGATAGGCATTCCACTAAAACCCTCTACCGTATTGGTTTTCAGCGTAGCATTGGGAATTGCAATTGATATCACTATCCGGTTTCTGGTAAATTATAAACAGGAGCTTCCATTACAGAACTTTGACACAAAACAAACCGTAATCAACACAATACACCATACAGGAATCAGCATCATTTATACCTCTCTTGTGCTCATCGCTGGTTTTATCATTTTCTGTCTTAGCGGCTTTGGAGGTACAAAGGCATTGGGCTGGCTTACATCCCTTACTTTGGTTGTTGCAACTTTTACGAATTTGGTACTATTGCCTGCCTTGTTAATACTCCTTGCAAAGAAGAAAAAATGAACTATTAACCACCGCTCTTTATGACTTTTAAGAGTATCCTAAAAAAGCAGCAGAAAACGAGTGGAATTTGTCTATAAAATACACTGGAATTAAGGCTAAAAAATAAGTCACGGAATTATTAATAAAAACCGGAGGGTTTTTTAAGTTATTTGTTAAAGGTTCTTTAATTTCAGGGCTCTTTTGACCTCAATGGTCAAGAGGCTTGATTTCAATCATACATTAAAACTAAATGCTCATGAGAAAATTGTTTTTACTCTTCTGGGGATTAGTGTTTTTTGCCGCTTCGGCAATTGCACAGCACACCGTCAGCGGTAAAGTCACCGATGACAAAGGCGCTCCCCTTCCCAATGTAACTGTAATGGTGAAAGGCACCAAAGTAGGTACATTAACTAAAGTTGATGGTACCTATTCACTTTCGGTACCTGCCGGTTCTAAAACTCTTGTATTTTCTACAGTTGGAATGGACACTTATGAAACTGCTATTGGAACAGGTGCAGTTATTAATGCAAAAATGCAGCAGGTTGACAAAACCGAAACCGAAGTAGTGGTAACGGCATTTGGTATTAAGAAAGACAAAAAAACACTAGGTTATGGTATTACTCAACTTAGTGGTGCTGAATTAAATCAGGCACACGGTACCAACCTTACTAATTCAATTGCTTCTAAAGTTCCCGGTGTTCGCTCCGGTGGTAGTGGTGGCTCATTCGCCAGTTCAAGTATATTAATCAGAGGTTTTACCACATTTACAGGGTCTAACCAACCCTTGTTTGTTGTTGATGGAATTCCTATTGACAACAGCGGTGGTGGTAATGCATTACAAAACGGCGCTGTTCGCTCCAGCCGTGCAATTGACATTAATCAGGATGATATAGAAACAATGACCGTATTGAAAGGTGCTGCTGCAACTGTACTTTATGGTTCTCGTGCTGCAGCTGGCGTTATACTGATTACAACTAAAAAAGGGAAAGCTGGAAAAGGCAAAATTGAATACTCTACCAGTTATCAGATAGAATCAGTAAACCGTTTACCAAACTATCAAAATGAATATGCACAAGGTGCTGGTGGTGTTTTCTCTCCTGTGGCTTCTACTTCATGGGGTCCACGCATTGTAGGGCAAACAGTTACTAACGCATACAACCCTGCTACAAATGCCAATAACCGTACAGAAGTTTTGAAAGCCTACCCAGATAATGTTGCAGATATCTTTCGCAACGGAAATAATTGGCAGAACAATATCGCTTTCTCTGGCGGTACAGATAAAAACAGTTTTCGTTTTTCTTATGGCTATTTGAAAAACAAAGGAGTGTTGGATAACAACGAATTGATTCGTCACAACTTTTCTATCAATACCAGTTCCAAAATAAACAACTACCTTACTGTATCAGTAAGTGGAAATTATTCAAATAACGCTTCAAAAAGATCTCAACAAGGAAATCAGTTGAGCAATCCTTTATTCAGAGGTTGGTTTACTCCTCGTAGCTACGATCTTTCTGGTCTTGCATTTGAAGATGCAGTAGGAAATCAGCGTTACCCAATGGGTGAAGACAATCCTTATTGGACACTTAAGCATAATCGCTATAGAGATGAAATCAACCGTTTTATAGGAAACGTTTCATTTAATTTTAAACTGACTAAATGGTTACAGGCCGACTATAAAGTAGGTACTGACGTATATTCATTCTTTAGCCATGCTTACGACCAGATAGGTGCCCGTGGTGGTGCAAATACAAGTGCCAATGCAGTTGGTGGTGTAAGAGAAGTGAGAAGCAACTACCGTAGTTTAAACTCAAACGGTTATTTGACTGCACAAAAAAGATTGAAAAACTGGAGTGGTGTTATTATTGTAGGAACAGAATTTCAGCAAGTGTACAGCAATGGAGCACAACTCGATGGTAAAGGAATTATTGTAAGAGATCTAGAGCAATTATCTAATACTACCACATATTCTCCTTCTCCATCTAATGGTTCCAGCAAAACAAGATTGCTGGGTCTTTATGGCGATTTTCAATTAAGCTATAAAAGTATTTTAAGTTTCAATGTTACTGCCAGAAACGACTGGGCATCCACTTTCAAAATTGGTAAAAACTCTTACCTGTATAGTGGTGTAGGGGGTTCACTTAATATAACTGAATGGTTCCCCAAACTGCGTAGTAAAATAATTGAAACAATCAAACTTAGAGGCAATATTGCCAAAGTAGGTAAGGCCGGTGATTTCGTTTATTCAACAGATTCTTATTTTGCAGGTGCCAGTTCTGCTGATGGTTTTGGACCATCCGTATTATTCCCTTTTAACGGCATTCAAGGTTATACTCTTAGTAATACAGCAGGTAATCCAAATCTAGGTCCTGAGTTTACAACCAGTAAAGAAATTTCTATAGAACTTTCATTCTTTAAAGGTCGTTTAACCATAGATGCAACACGTTATAAGCAAAAATCAGAAAAACTAATCTTTGGTGTACCAGTATCTGCATCTTCAGGTATTACTACATTTATTCAAAATGCAGGTAATTTAACTAACAATGGTGTTGAATTAGGTGTAACTGCTAATCCAATTAAATCTAAATCATTTAACTGGACATTCAATCTTGCTTATACCCAGTTTAAAGCTATTGTAGATAATCTTGCACCAGGTGTAACCAATATCTTCCTCGGTGGATTTACTACTCCAAATATTCGTCTTGTTGCCGGTGATGAGTATGGTCAGATATATGGCAACGCTTATGTAAGAGATCCAAATAAAGGAAATAAGATTGTTGTGAATTCAAATGGTTTACCTAGAGTAACTTCTGGCGTTCAAAAAATTGGAAACCCTAATCCTAAATACGTGTTAGGTATAACCAATACACTTACATATAAATCAATTGCTCTTTCATTCCTAATGGAAATAAAAGAAGGTGGTCAGATTTATTCAAGAAATATTGCAGACTTACAACGTAATGGTGTATCAGCAGAAACTGCTGAATTTCCTCGTTATGATGCCAGTAACGTATTGCAAAAGCCTTATCTTTTTGATGCGGTTTATACAAATGGTCTGCCAAACACGACTTATGTTTCTGCAGAGCAATATTTTGGAAACTCTGGTAAATATGCCGCTGCTGAAGGTTTTATATATAAAACTTCATGGTTCCGTGTAAGAGAAGCCAGCTTAACCTATACACTTCCAACTAGTATGTTAGGTAAAACACCTTTTAGCGCTGCTACCTTTAGTGTTTTTGGACGTAACCTTTTCCTCCATGCACCATTCTATCCACATTTGGATCCAGAGCAAAGTGTATTAGGAGTAAGCAATGCACAAGGACTCGAGTTTAATGCATTGCCACAAACAAGAACAATAGGTGTGGGACTAAACCTCAGCTTTTAACTAATATAAAAATTCAAAATATGAAACTTAGATATTTTAAATTAATAACAGTTTTTGCGGGGGTAATGACCTTAGGTTCCTGCAAAAAAATGTTTGACATCAACAAGGATCCGGATAGACTTCCAGATACCAATGCACCATTAGAACAACTTTTAACTTCGGCACAGGTAAACATTGGTTTTGAAGGCGGAAGTGATATGTTCCGTTATACAACATTAATCATGCAACAAATGAGTGGCATGGCTTCATCGCCCAACCAGACATTTGAATACTATCGCTATAATATTACCGGAAGCGATCAAAACAACGTGTGGAGCAGCATGAATGCTACTACTTTGAATGATCTTGAACTGATCATTAAACAAGGTGGCGCCAGTCCATATTATACCGGAGTAGCTAAACTGCTTAAGGCATATGAATATTCATTAATGGTTGACATCTGGGGTAAAATTCCTTACACAGAAGCGCAGCAACTTACTGGCAACACACAGCCTCATTATGATGATGATGCAGCTATTTATAGTAATTTGATTGTGCTGATAAATGCAGCAATTTCCGAGCTGAATGCATCTTCCAGCGTGTTGACACCAGGCTCCAATTCCGTTATTTATACGAATGGTGGAAACTTTACCAATGCAAAAGCTCAATGGATAAAATTTGCAAATACTTTAAAGTTGCGCTTATACCTGCATTATAGTAAAAAAGATCCGGCATTCAGTAATGCACAGCTCACTTCATTGATCAATAGTGGTGCTGCTTTTTTTGCATCTAATGCAGATAATTTTTCTATGCCGTTTTATGATATTGCAAATCAACGCAGCCCAATCTCTGCATTTGAAGTAAGTCGCCCTAACTATTTATTTTGCGATGCGCAAATGCTGGGTATGATGAATGCAAAGAATGACCCACGGAGACCTTATTATTTTACATCATTCCCCTATCAGGGAATTCCATTGCCTGCAACTGTTAATACCTCAGCCGCTACTGCTGCGGGTAATGTTTTAACTTTTGCTTCCACCGCAGGTATTGTAACTAATATGGTTATTGTAGGTACAAATATTCCTGCAAATACTGTTTCTACTGCTGTTACTGCTACAACAGTAACGCTGAGCAACAACGTAACAGGTGCTGGAGTTGCTTCTGGCGCTGCAATTATAACAGCTCCTAATCAGTTTACAGGCGTATCAGCAATTGCACCTCCACCTGCGCCCAATAATAATTACAGCAGAATACATACTTTCCTTCGTGGAAATGTAACTGCAGGTACAGCTCCTCCTTTCACTTATTCAGGCACTGCACCTCAGCGTATGTTGACCTTTGCTGAATATAACTTCATTCGTGCTGAAGCAGCACTTCGCGGTGCTCCCGGTAGTGCACAGGCATTCTTTACAGCTGGTATTACTTCTTCTTTACAAGAAGCAGGAGTTTCTGCTCAACAAATAACAGAATACCTTGCTGCAAATGGAACCTTAAGCGGTTCTACAGCACAGCAAATTCAACAGGTAATTGAAGAAAAATACATTGCGCTGTTTGGTGTATCTACCGAACCCTGGACAGATTGGAGAAGAACCGGATTCCCCGCTCTTAATCTTCCGGCCAATGCTATTAATGGTACAGGTGGCACACCACGTACACTATTCTATCCTCAATCAGAAATTGACCTGAATCCAAACAACCCGGGTCAAAAATCATCAAGTTTACAAGACAGAGTGTTTTGGGACAATTAATAAATTACTACGACAATATAAAAGAGGCTCCGAAACGGGGCCTCTTTTTTTGAATAAAGAAAATGTACAAACTATAATTCCTTCACTGTTTTCTTTTTACCCATACTATCTGCAACTTCTATAAAACGATCATCCAGGCCACCCCGACTAAAAAACTCTCTTCTGATTTTTCTCTTTTTTGTTACTTTTCTTTCGGTAGTGGTCTTAGCCTCTGTACTTTTTTTTGAAGGTACATTCACTTTCGTCGCTGTTGTTTTTGTTGTTACAGAAACAACAGGCGTTTTTTCAACTACCGGTGCTTCAGGCGGGCTTACAAGTTCTACAACAGGAGCAGGCTCTTTATACATTTCAGTAAACGCCTTCTTCTTTCTGGCTTTTTCATAATTAGCATAGCCATAAATGCTGGCACCTACCATAAGTGCCGCGCCGATGAACATCATTGTCTTCATAATTGTGGTTTTATTTTGTTACTAATTAAAAGAATAAATAATCAGACTGCAAATGATTTCAAATAATGTCTGCTTTGTTTCCATACAATCCATTCTGCAAAAAGCATATTGCCAATTACACTTATCCAAAGAGATATTTCATAATTCTGTAAATGCCCCCAGCCCAGCATAAAAAACAATAAATGATAAACACGGAAAGTAACCGCCGTCATTGCCATGGCATAACTGCGCATCATCCATATTTTATGAGCAATAATATTTTTCTTGCGAATCGTACTAAGTCCGTATAAAGTGGTAACAAACCACCAGGAAGCCATAAACATAAATAAGGACCGCTCCCAAAAACTACCTTTTGCAAAAAATGACATAAACAATCCTGTAGGCGCACCCAGAAATAATACAACAAATACATACAACTTACCCGAAATACGATGAATCGCTTTTGACTTTTTCAATATATATCTCGAAAACTGAATCAAAGCAGCACCAATACATAAAGCACCTGCTGCGATATGAACATAAAAACTTAGACTGTAAAAACGACTCTCGAACAAAAAACTTCTTTCAGAAATAAATCTAAAATCTTTTTCAAAACTGAAATAGGGAATGGTATTATAGATGAGCAGCAGACTAAAGCCCACTACTGGTACCCAAAAAAGCATTTGAGAAAAAACCTTTACTGATTTTTGCAGCGTGTTGATTCGGGTGTTTTGCATATAAGCCGGTTTGGGTGATGAACCCATGATGAGCCAACCCAAAAAACTCCATACAATCTATGCGTTAGATATTTGTTAAAGGAAATCGATAACCTACCTTTGAAGCTATGATAGTAGTTGATAATATTTTAATAAGCGATGAAATAGCAGAGAAAAAATTTGTTTGCGATTTGGCAAAATGTAAGGGAGGCTGCTGCGAAGAAGGTGATGCTGGCGCTCCACTTACCAAAGAAGAGCTGGATCTTGTACTCGCCTATTTTGAAAAAATTAAGCCTTACATGAACGAAGCATCACTAAAAGTGGTAGAAAAAAAAGGTAAATATGAATATCACAAAGAATTTGGCTGGGTAACACCTACCAATCCTGATGATAAAGAACTTTGCGTTTATGGATTTCGAGATGACAAGGGACTGATTAAATGTGCATTTGAACAAGCATACTACGATGGCATTATTCCCTGGAAAAAACCAATTAGTTGCCATTTATTTCCCGTTATTGAATATCCCGGAAAAAAAGGAATACCGCACCGTCTCAATTACGAAGCAAGAGAAAAGCTTTGCAATCCGGCCTGTGCATTAGGAAAAAAATTAGAAGTTCCCGTTTATGAATTTTTAAAAGAACCTTTGGAAAGAAGGTTTGGAAAAGAATTTTATAAAGCACTGGCTAAAGCAGCAGCCATGCATAATAAACCTGAAAATCAGAAAGTCAAATGAGTGAATCTTCATTAAATTTTATAGCCAAAAGCACTATCAAAGCTGCGGATAAAGAACATCGCCGTAAGATAAATTTCAATATAGGCAAATACAATGCAGTAGTGCCACAGGGCAAACAACAATTTATTGACGAACATTTGATTAGAGAAAAAGCAAAAAATCTGAAATGGCGTGCCATAGAGTCATTAGATATACAGCTAGAAAATTTTGAAACAGCTATCACCAAAAGAGGCGCAAAAGTCATTTGGGCCGAAGACACCACACAGGCATTGGACGCTATCAAAAATATTTGCGAAGCAAAGCAATGTAAAATGGTGGTAAAGAGCAAAAGCATGGTAACAGAAGAAATTCACCTGAATGCTTTTCTTGAAAAAAACGGAATTGAAAGTGTAGAAACAGATTTAGGTGAATATATTCAACAATTAGACGGAGAACCTCCTTATCACATTGTTACGCCTGCCATGCATAAAAGCAAGGAAGATGTAGCCAAACTCTTCGCCGAAAAACTGGGAACCGACCCAAAAGCCACACCGGAAGAATTAACGCTGACTGCGAGAAAAGAGCTTCGTCAAAAATATATGCTGGCAGAAGTAGGCATAACGGGTGCAAATTTTATAATAGCAGATATGGGCGGTATAGCTGTTACCGAAAATGAAGGTAATGCAAGATTAAGTTGTGCCTTGCCTAAAACACATATTGTAATAGCAGGAATTGAAAAAATTATTCCTTCTATGACTGACTTAGGATTGTTTTGGCCTTTACTTGCAACTTTTGGAACAGGACAAAAAGTTACTGTTTACAATACAATCATTTCAGGCCCACGACAGGAAGGTGAAATAGATGGCCCTGATGAAATGTATGTGATACTTCTTGATAATGGCAGAACGAATATTCTTGCCAATGAAATACAAAGAGAAAGTTTATACTGTATTCGTTGCGGTGCATGTTTAAACGCTTGTCCTGTTTACAAAAACATTGGTGGCCATAGCTATGGCACTACCTACAGTGGGCCCATTGGCTCCATCATTACACCTCAAATGAAAGACCTGGGTGAATGGAAACATTTAAGTTATGCTTCTTCACTTTGCGGAAACTGCACCGAAGTATGTGCAGTTAAAATAAACTTGCATGAGTTGCTTTTAGAAAACCGAAAAGAATCTGTAGAGAAAGGATACACCAGTTTTAATGAACGTATGGCCTGGAAAATGTGGAAAATGGGAATGCTGCGAAGAAAATGGATGAATATGGCAGGTGGCGGTACCAAAAGTTGGATTGTAAATTCATTAGTAAAAGACTGGACTAAACACCGGGGAAAGATGGAGTTTCCCAAAAAATCATTTAACCAGCTTTGGCGTGAAAAAAATGGCAATAGCTAATCAGTATCCATCGTGATAATTTTTACAAGCCAAATAACACCCCGTCTTCAATATATCTGGAATTTTATCAGCCATGAACTTACAGGCAAGGATGTGTGCATTACTGAAGATACCAAGTTCTATGTATCTCAAAGCGGTTTACACATCAACTACAGCCATCAAAGATTACTAAATAATGAATTTTGGATAACACCACACCAGCTTTTGTTTGAGCGCAACATTCAACAACACGAAATAACCTGCTTTGAATGGAATCAACTAAAAGTTTTCTTCAAGACTAAAGGAGATATTGAGTTTGATATTGCAGCTGCTTCATTTTATTTAATGAGCCGTTATGAAGAATATTTACCACACCAGAAGGATATATATGGCCGCTTTGCACACGAAAATGCATTAGCCTTTAAGCAGCAGTTTTTACATCGTCCAATCGTAAATGAATGGTTTATGCATTTTAAGCAAATGCTGCAATCAAAAGACAACACCTTTCAGCCAATAAAAAAAAGTTTTGAATGGCTACCTACCTATGATATTGATGAAGCTTATTCTTTTATGTATAAAACTGCTGGCAGAAGAATTGGTGGAATAGCTAAAGATTTTTTTAAAGGCAATTTGAAACGTATTATACAACGTCAAAAAGTTATTAATTATAAAGTCTCCGATCCTTTTGATGCTTATGAATGGATGGATAAGTTGCATCAGCAATTTCAACTGAGTCCGAAATATTTTTTTTTGGTTGCACATAAAAACGGCAAATATGATAAGAATATTTTACCCGACAACCCTGCTTTAATAAAATTAATACAACAGCATGCTGAAAAATACTCAGTCGGTATACACCCCTCCTGGCAATCGGGCAATAAAATCTCTTTACTCAAAAAGGAAATTAACTTATTAGAAAAAATCGTCAATAAAGTAATAAAAGCTTCAAGACAACATTTTATCCGTTTTACCATGCCTCACACATTCAGGCAATTAATACAAAACGGAATTTCTGATGATTTCTCAATGGGATATGGCAGCATCAATGGGTTTCGGGCTTCAGTCGCTTCTTCCTTTTATTGGTACGATCTTGAAAAAGAAGCAATCACCACTTTATTAATCCATCCTTTTTGTTTTATGGATGCCAATTCATTTTATGAACAAAAACAAGATGCTTTAACTGCCCTAAATGAAATGCGAACCTACTATCAAACAGTGAAACAGGTAAACGGCAGGTTTATAAGTATTTGGCATAATACGTTTTTAGGAACTGATGAAAAATTTAAAGGATGGCGTGAAGCGTATAAAACGTTTGCAAATGAAATGAAAGCTTAAACTCCCTCCGCCTCTGGCTGCTCCGGTGTAGGTATTGCTGATTTAAATGCTTTGTTTACTAAAAAAACTCCTATCAGTGTTACAACTCCTCCAATAGAAATATAAATTGAAATAGGATCGTTGAAGAAAAGAGAGCTGCATAAAACTGCTACCATAGGATTCACATAGGCATAAAGGGAAGCCTGCCCAGTTGGTAATTTTTGCAAAGCATAGAGATAACAAACAAATGCAATTAAAGATCCAAAAACGACTAAAAAGGCAATAGATGCCCATGATTGCCAGGGTATCGCATTCAATGAAATAGCCGTTCCATTAATATAAGTAAAAGAATAAAGTGAAACGCCAGCGATAGCCATTTGTAAACCCAGACTGAAATAGGGATTAAAACTTGCAGCCTGCTTTTTGGTATATAAGGTTGCAAAAGCCCATGTCCATGTTGCAAGTAAAGAAAATAAAATACCTAGTCGAAAAGCAGGATTTCCAAAATCGTTTAGGTGCTCTGCAAAAATGATGCATACACCTGCAAACCCAAGTATTAAACCTACAATAGCGAGAGCAGGCATTTTGTCTTTTGATGAAAACAAACCAATAACTACTAACCATAAAGGAAAAATGGCACCAATGATTGCAGCCAACCCAGCCGTAACATGATACTCCAATGCCAGCGTACTGAGGCCATTGCTAAAAATAAAATTTAAAAAGCTAAGAACAATAACCGGAATCCATTCTTTGCCTTTTGGAAAAGGTGCTCGCCTATAAATAAAATACCCAATGTAAATGATTCCGGCTACAAACTGACGGATGCCTGCCATTTGCAAAGCCGGCATACCTTTTACGCCTTGCTTGGAAGCTACCCAGGTAGTGCCCCAGAAAATACATACTAAGAATAATGCAAAAATGGCCTTGGCTTTTGTCCCTTTTTTATGAATAGAAAGCGGATTGAAAGCCGACAATTTTTTTAAATAGTCGGTTGAAGTGTTGAGAATGGTTTTATGAAAATCAAATATGTTCATAACTAAGGTTCATCAAAAAAATCCGATAACTCTACTTCCCTCCTACATTGAATCCAACAACCAAATATCTGCTAATGTTTGAAATGTCGCAAACCGGTTATCACAATGGCCAGATTTTTCTCTTTACAAAATTCAATTGAATCATTATCTCTGATAGAGCCTCCGGGTTGAATGAAGGCAGTAATACCTGCTTCATATCCCATCTGTACACAATCGTTGAAAGGGAAAAAAGCATCACTGGCCATAACAGCTCCATTCAAATCAAATTGAAACTGATTTGCTTTTTCAATTGCCTGACGAAGCGAATCAATACGGCTGGTTTGCCCACAACCCTTACCAATCAGCTGTTTATTCTTTACCAGAGCAATAGCATTTGATTTTAAATGCTTGCATGCCAAATTGGCAAATTGCAAATCGTCTTTTTCTGCTTCAGTTGCAGATCTGCCACCCGCCTCTTTCCACTCAGCATAGTTACCATTATCCGTTTCCTGTATTAAAACACCATTCAATAAAGAACGCTGCAATACAGGCTTTATTCCTTCTGTTCCATTTTTTAGCTTTAGCAGTATCCGGTTCTTTTTTGATTTTAGTACTTGTAAAGCATCTTCATCAAACTCAGGCGCAATCAGTACTTCAAAAAATATTTCATTGATTGCTTCGGCAGTAGCTTTATCAATAGTGTTGTTACATATTAATACACCTCCAAATGCCGATTCAGGATCGCCGGCAAGTGCTGAATGCCAGGCTGCCAAAATTGAGCTCCTTTCGGCAATTCCACACACATTCGTATGCTTTATGATAGCAAAAGTAGTTTGGTTAAACTCTTTTATTAAATGCAAAGCAGCTTCTACATCTACCAAATTATTATAAGATAGTTCTTTGCCATTTAGTTGTTCGAAAACATCATTCAGGTTTCCAAAAAAGCTAGCCTGTTGATGGGGGTTCTCGCCATATCGTAAAATACTTCTTTGCTTGTTAAACGGTGTAACAGATTGTAACCCGCTGAAATAATTGGAGATGGCTGTATCGTAAGCGGTGCATACATCAAAAGCCTTGATCGCAAACATTCGTCTTTGTTCTAATTCGGTACACCCTTGTTGTGTTTTTAAAATATTTTCAACCAGACAATAATCGTTCTTATTGGCAACCACTACGACATGCTGATGATTTTTTGCAGCACCCCGAATCATGGATGGACCGCCAATATCAATTTTTTCAATGATCAGTTTTTCATCATTAGTTGCAGCCACCGTTTCCTCAAACGGATAGAGATCCACTATAACCAAATCAATTTCAGGAATATTAAATTGTTGCATCTCCGCCCTGTGAGTTTCATCATCTCTTTTTCCTAAAATGCCACCAAATACTGATGGGTGAAGCGTTTTTACCCTTCCTCCTAATATGGAGGGATAGGTAGTAAGTTTTTCGATAGGGAAGACAGGTACACCTAACTTTTCAATAAAAGCCTGTGTACCTCCTGTAGAATAAATTGTAATACCCAGATCGTTTAATGTTTTTACCAAGGACTCTAATCCGTCTTTGTAAAAGACAGAGATGAGTGCCGACTGAATCTTTTTGTTCATAACAGATTTTTTGAAATGGCAGCAAGCGAAGAGTTGATAGCACCAATGGGAGCTATTAAAAGCAGGCAAAAATAGTCTTTCAAAACTTCATCACAAAAGCTCCTTTTTCGGCTACATCATACCAGGAAATTTGCAAGGAGTCGCAATCCTTTTTCCAGAATTTAAGTTTCCAGGAAGGGCATGAAGCATCAAAAACAACTTGTTTAATATCAAAAGTAGAAGCCAATTTGTTGAAATATAGTCGCGGGTTTTTTGAAACGATTAATAAGTCTATCACCTGCCTTTTTCCAATACTAATATATTGAAAGGTGGAATCCAACATCAGTATTTTTTTACTAAAGAAATCAGCCAAAATATTTTTTTTGTACAAAACACCCAAATCAGCCGCAGGGGAGATTCTATGCATAATGCGAGAAGGCTTCAAATGAAAATTTCTCAAAAAATCATCTTTATAAAGAACTGTATCACCGTCAAAAAAATATTGACGTCCGACAACAAAATCAATTGCTTTGTGTTGTGGTATATTATATACTACAATCTTTTGCTGATGGCTTCTTACATAAAAATCATACGTTCGTAAGCCAAAAAAAGCCAGCAATGCTATCAAACAAGCTTTTAAGCCGGTTTTAGATTTATCTAACAACCAATAACTAATGCCGGAAATAAATATCATTAGCAAAACCATTTGTGCAAAAGAAATATTCAAACTATCCCAAAGTGAAAATTCAAAACCATTTATTTTTTCAATCCAGCTATTCATTATATAAATAAGCCAGGTGAATGCTTTTCCGGCAATGATTGCTATAGATGGAATAAAAGCAATTGCACATAAAAATATTTCACCCAATAAAATCAAACTGGAGAGTGGTACCGCAATAAAGTTGGTAAACAAAAAATAATTGGGGAATTGATGAAAATGATAGATGCTGAGCGGTACAGTCAGAATTTGAGCCGCCAGTGTAACTGCATTAAGTTTCCAAATAAAATCTATTGCCTTGTTTTTAAAATAAAACCAGTTATAAATTGGTCGCATAAAAATGACAATACTTAATACCGCTGCATAGGAAAGTTGAAAACCAACATCCCAAAGCCAAAATGGATTAATACACAATAAAAGCATTGCTGATATCGCCAATGTATTAAATATGGAGTTATTGGCTCTGCCAATCGTTTGCCCCAAAACTATACAGCTAAACATTATTGCTGAACGTAAAATAGAAGCCTGAGCTCCTGCCAATAGTGCAAATAACCAAAGCCCTGTTAAAATAATAATGGGAGCCAGCCACTTTAAATGTTTTTTTCTTTTCAATGGTTTGGTAAGCAATGAGAGTAACCAATAAATAAGACCAAGATGTAAGCCAGAGATTGCGATAATGTGTACTACACCTGTATTGGTATAAGCCTGAACCAGAGATTGATCCAGGTCGTTTTTATACCCAATAAGCAAAGCTTGTGCTAAGCCTCTTTCTTTATCGCCAGTAATGTACTGCTTTAGCACTTGCAGAATTTTCTCTCGGGATGCAAAAATGAACGACTTGAAATAATTTGTATTCCCTCCGGTCAAAAATTCATATTCTTTCTCTTTTAAAAAAACCTGATGTGTTATCCCTTGAAATAATGCATACCTTTTATAATCAAACCCTCCCGGGTTATTTGCATTCTTAATTTCCTGCAAGGATTTATTGAAAATAATTTGCGAACCATATTGCAAATTGGAAGGGAAATCTTCTTTTCCAAAATAGACTATAATGTTTCCTTTTGATGCTGATTTCTTTCCATTATGAATCAAATAGTCAACCGATGCATTGGCTTTAAATGATTTTGCCTTTTCAATCAATGGTTCTTTTAGTGTAACAACAACTGCATCGCCGGTCTGAAAATTATGCCCAACCCAGTTTTTGTTATTTCGAATATCTTTTTGATAGACAAATAATGCACCTAAACCAAAAAAGATAGCTGCAATAGTAAGTCCGCCAGCGATTCTAAAAAAATACCTGCTTTTTATCAATAGGCCTCTGAAAAGTAGTAAGCCTGACATCCCTATTATGAAAATGATAATTAAAACTGTTACAGGAAAAGGAAAATTCCATTGAACAATTATTCCAGCCATTAGTGCGGGTAATAATTTTAAAAACGGAGCCTTTCTAAATAACAAAAACGAAGTATCACCCATTTAGAAAAGATACTAATTTTTATTTAGCCTTAATTTCTTTTCTACATTTACTTTTTGCTCTACATAACGTTTATACGGAATTCTTTTTGTCATGCTTTCCAGCCAACCATAAAAATTAAAAATGGTAAAGATGTTTTTTTGAAAAACGTCATCACTGTTCTGGTTAATTGTTAAAATTGCTTTTTGATATTCTTTTATTTTTTCTTTGTTATCATTCATATAAAAAGTATGACGAAGGCAGCTCATAATGGCTTTTTCAAATGCATGTTTTTTCCTTTTATAGAAAAAACCATAGGTTGCTCTATATTGAGCCTCAAACAGCCTTTCATTATTCATACAATATGTTATTAACAATAAAAGCACCTGTCCTACTGAAAACAGTTCTTTACGTACGCCTGCAGTAGTATATGAAACTGCCCCTTTTATAAATGACAAGGCGTTATCATAATCTTCTAAAACAAAAAATGAAATACCAGCAGACATTTGTAGCGTGCGATTGATATCCATATTCAGAAAGGGTTCCCACTTAGCTATATTGAGTTTTGTTGCATTTAGCAATTGACTTACTGCCTGATAGTTTGCTGTTTTATTATATAGCCTGTTCATAGCCAAAAAACGATAAGCTTCGAAATTGATTTTAAGGGTTGAATCAATTAATAACTGATTGCTTTTATCGTTATAAGCCATTGATACAAATTCAAAATCACCACAATTCACACCACAATAGTTAATCATGTATAGGACTTCCAGATAATGCTCCCCATGAATTTTTATAAATTTTGTCATTAATTTCCACTCTTGATACAATTTTTTCAAATCTATCAGTGCAAGAGGGCTTTTATCCAATAAATAGAGTAATGAAATCCTACACATATAGAAATAATGCCTGTACCAGAAAGAAGGAGATATATCTGCTTTTGTAAAACTATTTACCCTATCAAGCAATGAATTTATTTTCTTTTGATCTAATTCAGAAAGCTCAAAGTGTGCATTACGTTTAATTAAAATGATTTCAGTATAAATATCCCGAAGTGTTATTAATGCAGCATAATCTTCGTAAGTAATTAAATTTTCATTAAACAGACTGAGTAACTCGTTATAACTGGTATGTGAACCACTAATGAGTAGCATTTTTTCAAATTCGCCTTTCAAAAGACTACTGAGTGCGAAAGCCTCTTCTCTTCTAGCAAGAGTTATTGCTTTTTTCCATAGCACCAGCGCTTCATCCAATAAGCCTTTTTTCCGATATAACCGAATCAACAACCGTAGGCGGATGACTTCATATTCCTTATTTCGCTTGAATTCGTAAAAAATTAAAGAATCACAAACCTGTTTCTGTAAATAATTTTTCTGATAAGCAATGTTCTTTTTATTTAATTCAGGTTGAAATTTTTTAAGCACTTGTGTTTCGTCATACTCTTTTTGAGTACTGATAGCATTAAATAACTTGAGATAAAGAGTTTCTTGAATTGGATGTGAAGCATTAAAATTTCTTGTAAAAAAAAGTTTTTCAGCCTTGCTAAGCGATTTTATTAGCCGCCATAAAAAATCAGAAGGCGTTTTCATAAAAAAATACGTTTATTAACCAAATATAATGAAATTAAATTTATATACAATAATCTGATTTTCAATATTTTATGATTAATTATTATATAAATTCGCAAATGATAAACCAAATTTAAATGAAAAATAGAAAATTCAGGAATGTCTGTATTCTGTAGCTTCATACTATTAAGTAGAAAAAGTGAAAATATCTGTCTATCGTTATTTCTACAACTAATACCAACTGCTGATCACATACCAGTAACCATTAAATCAAAGAGGCTGTTTCAGATAATGAAACAGCCTCCTTATTTATTGGATCAGTACATCAAATTATGACTACTACTGATTCGTTATAGATTTGATTAATTAAAAACAATTCCAAAAATAAAATAAAAGTTTATTTACTCAGATACATACTTCTATCCTTATACAACTGCCTGAAATAAGGATCTCGCAAACTCTTAATAAACCGTATTGCCTCACCTGTACTTTTCATTTCTGGACCAAGTTCTTTATTTACGCCGGGGAATTTATTAAAACTGAAAACCGGTTCTTTAATGGCAAATCCTTCAAGATGTTTTTCTTCTGGTATATCTGCTACTTTCATTTGATCCAGCATCACCTTCGTCGCATAGTTTAAGTATGGCACACCATAAGCTTTAGCTATAAAAGGAGTTGTACGTGAAGCCCGGGGATTGGCTTCAATTACATAAACTTTTCCCTCTTTAATTGCAAACTGAATATTGATAAGCCCTTTTACTTTTAATGCTAATGCAATCTTTTTGGCATAGTCCACCATATCTTGAATTTCCAGAGGAGATAAATTGAATGCCGGCAGTACTGCATTACTATCACCACTGTGAATACCTGCTGGTTCTATATGCTCCATAATACCCATTACATGAAACTTATCTCCATCGCAAATAGCATCTATCTCAGCTTCCTGACAACGATCCAGAAAATGGTCAATCAAAATTTTATTCCCAGGTATATGTTTGAGTAAGCTCACCACAGCACTTTCTACTTCTTCATCATTGAGTACAATTCGCATTCTTTGTCCACCCAGTACATAAGATGGACGTACCAAAACCGGATAACCCACTTTATTGGCAACGGTAATTGCATCATCTACACTCCAGGCTGTACCATACTCCGGATATGGAATTTCAAGCTCTTTTAACAGATCAGAAAATCTTCCTCTGTCTTCTGCTATGTCTAAACTTTCAAATGAAGTTCCAATAATGTTGATCCCCTTCTCATTTAATTTTTCAGCAAGCTTCAATGCCGTCTGCCCACCCAATTGTACAATAACACCATCTGGTTTTTCATGCTCAATTATTTCCCAAATGTGCTCCCAATAGACCGGCTCAAAATAAAGTTTGTCAGCCATGTCAAAATCGGTACTCACTGTTTCAGGATTACAGTTTACCATGATGGCTTCATATCCACATTCCTTTATTGCCAGCAAACCATGTACGCAACAATAATCAAACTCAATGCCCTGCCCTATCCTGTTGGGACCGCTACCCAAAACAATAATTTTCTTTTTTGCTGATCTTTTCGACTCGTTGGAAGTCAACAATCCATTTCCGGTTGCTGCAAATGGCTGTAATTCAAATGTTGAATAGAAATAAGGAGTTTTTGCTTCAAACTCGGCAGAGCAGGTGTCCACCATTTTATAAACCCTTGTGATACTAGCTTCTTTTCTCTTTTTATAAACATCTTCTTCATCTCCGTGTTGTGTGATGCGACTGATCTGCTCATCACTAAATCCCATAATTTTTGCTTCCTTTAATAAATCAATGGGTAAATCGTTCAAATCGTATTTGGCGATTTCTTTTTCAAGATTGCATATTTTCAAAATTTCATTTAAAAACCATTTGTCAATACCATTGGTAGCTTTGGAAATTGAGGCTATTGAAATTCCAGCCATCAAGGCATCCTTGATTCTGAAAATACGATCCCATTTTGGCGTTTTAATATAATCAAGCAAATCATCTGCATGCATCAGGCTTTTGCCATAATAACCCAGCCCCACAGCGTTATTCTCCAAACTTTGACAGGCTTTTTGTACCGCTTCGGTAAAGCTGCGGCCAATTGCCATGACTTCACCCACACTTTTCATTTGCAGTCCCAATGTGTCATTCGCTCCTTTAAATTTATCAAAATTCCAACGGGGAATTTTTACAATTACATAATCTAAAGCAGGTTCAAAATAGGCAGAAGATGTTTTTGTAATTTGATTTTCCAACTCATCTAAGTTGTAACCTATTGCCAGCTTAGCAGCAATTTTTGCTATGGGATAGCCAGTTGCTTTAGATGCCAATGCAGAAGAGCGACTTACCCTTGGATTGATTTCTATTGCAATTATTTCTTCTGTATCGGGATTGAGTGCAAACTGTACATTACATCCACCAGAAAAATTCCCTAAATCACGCATCATTCTAATTGCTGTATTGCGCATCAATTGCATAGCAGTATCACTCAAAGTCATTGCCGGAGCTACAGTTATTGAGTCACCGGTGTGTACACCCATTGGGTCAAAGTTCTCAACAGTACAAATAATACATACATTATCTGCAGCGTCTCTCAAAAGTTCCAGCTCAAATTCTTTCCATCCCAATACAGCTTTTTCAACCAACACCTCATGTATAGGAGAGGCTTGCAGGCCTCTATTTAATGCTTCATCCAATTCGTCTTTGTCATGCACAAATCCGCCACCAGTACCACCCAAAGTAAAAGAAGGACGGATTACCAGTGGGAAACCAATTTCCTGAGCAAATTCTTTTCCTTCTAAAAAAGAATTGGCTGTTTTTGCTTTTGCCACATTTATACCCAATGCAATCATCCACTGACGAAACTTCTCACGGTCTTCTGCCTTGTCTATTGCTTTAATATCAACACCAATCAATTTTACATTGTATTGATTCCACAATCCAATATCATCGGCTTCTTTTGCAAGGTTCAATGCTGTTTGTCCACCCATTGTAGGAAGCACAGCATCTATCCGGTTACCCGATGCTTCATTTTCCTGGAGTATTTGTTCAATACTTTCTACTGTAAGCGGCAATAGATATACTTTATCCGCCATCATGGGATCGGTCATTATAGTAGCCGGATTGCTGTTGATAAGCGTTACCCTTATTCCTTCTTCACGAAGGCTGCGTGCTGCTTGTGTACCGGAGTAGTCAAATTCGCAGGCTTGCCCAATAATAATAGGGCCTGAGCCGATAATCAAAACTGATTGAATGGAATTGTCTTTAGGCATTTTTTTTTTCGCAAACGGTTTAGTTGCGGTGTACGTAAAGGCAAGCGAATATCGGGGAGCAAAACTAAGGGAATAGCAGGATTGATGTATGTTTTTTTAATAACATCTTAATGTTTTTTGGGGCGTGGAATTTTCCTATAGTACAATGAGTATTGCTCGTCATAAATATTTTTTCCTTCTTCCGTCAGTTTTTCAACCAGTTCCTTAAATTCATCTGAATTATTGAAATTCTTTTTCTTGGAAAAATCTTCAGTAATTGTGCGTACTCTTAAAGTATCGCCCTTTAAATCAATAGCCGACAGATAATATACTATTTGCTTTTTCACTTCTGTTTTCTTCTTTCCCTGTGGTGATACCAAAAGAATAAATCCTTCCACATTCATATATCGCTGATTGCCTAAGTAAGATGTATATCCGGAAAAATAAGAAGTGTCAGGTAAAATGAAGTCGTCTTTTATTCCTTTACCATAACGAATAAGCGCATAAGTTGAGTCCGATTGTTTAGAAATATCCAGTGCTTCAATTCCAAAAAAATCGCTACCGTCTTTTACAATGCCATACCAATAACCCAAAAGACTGCTATCAACTGGTTCAACAGGCTTTGATTCCAATGGTACATTTGACTCAAAGGGACAAGCACATAGTGTGCAGGAAATAAATAAAAGCAAAAAAAGTTTATTCATACTTCTACAAGCGGAAAAGATACAACTATTAATCAATTCTTAAAACAGTAGCAAGGCATAATGATATCCTTATTTTTGTAACTATGCGTGCTAATTTATTACTACTGACGATTTTAATATTTTTTTCGTTGCCCACTTTTTCTCAGTCGCCGAAATATCCTCAAAATTATTTTCGGTGGCCGGTGAATCTGACACCACAAATACAGGCCAACATGGGCGAGCTTTCGAAACAACCACTGGCATATGGGGCTAGATGTGCGTACCAATGCAAAAGAAAATTATCAGGTCTATGCGGCAGCTTCAGGATATATTGCTGCCATAGGTGTGCGCCCCGGTAGTTTTGGAAGATTTATTGTTATCAATCATTCCAATGGCTTTTCTACTTTGTATGCACATCTGAATGATTTTTTCCCAAAACTTGAAGAGGAAGTTCGTTCTCAACAAAGCAAAAATGAAAGCTGGGCTATTGAATTAAAATTTTCTCCAACACAGTTTCCGGTTGCAAAAGGAGATTTCATTGCGTATAGTGGTAATACGGGTGGCTCGCAAGGGCCTCATGTACATTTCGAGATATTCGATACCCAATCCGAAAAAAGATTAAACCCTTTACTATTTGGATTTTCGCTTATAGACAATATACCTCCTTCTATTTTTAAGCTAGCGCTTTATGATAGAAGTAAATCTGTTTATGAACAAAAGCCCGATTTTTTCTCCATAAAAAAGACTGACAGCGGATATATTTTATCCAAGAAAACTGAAATCAGAACTAATTTAACGAAAGTAAGTTTTGCCATTCAAGCGGTCGATCGTATGAATAGTTCGGGTAGTGATGATGGTATTTATGCTGCTCAAATAAATTTGGACAGTGTGCCACAGGTAAAATTTATAATTGACAGCATCAGCTATACCGAAACCAGATACATGAATGCCCAGATAGATTATAAATATCGCTACAACGGGGGCGGATGGCTGCAACATTTATCCAGACTTCCAGGCGATTTTGGAGGTGCATATAAAGAACTTGCCGGAAATGGTGTGATGATTTTAAACGATACCCTTCCTCATTTTGTTTCTATTAAAGTTTCGGATGCATATGGCAATGCATCACATCTTGATTTTGTTATCAGACATGATGATAGCATAGCAATAGAAGATGATGAGCATTACCACAATGATATGTTTGTCCCTGCACAACAAAACAAAATTCAAAAATCATCATTTGAAGCCCATTTACCCGTTTACTGTATTTATGACTCAGTGCCGGAATGGTATGCACAAACGGGAAGTGCCGGTTACAATGCAGTATCTGATGCTTTCAGCATTGGCGATGCATCTTGTCCGGTTCAAGAAGCATTGACAATACGATTGAAAAGCACTCGTAGCATATCAACCGATCAGCAAAACAAATTGGTTATTGTAAGTAAAGAAAAGAAACAAACACAAATTAAAAAGGCTAACTGGGAAGAGGGGTGGATTACTGCTGACTTTAGAGATTTCGGGAACTATCAGGCATTCCTTGATTTGACGCCACCCTCTATCAACTCACCAGGCAAGGGCGACACTATCAATTTAAGTGCAGCATCCAGAATTGTATTTACACCTACAGATAATTACAAGGTGAATGATTTAAAAGTGTATCTATCTGCCTGTTCATTGGACAGTACAGGTTATCATTGTAATGAAAACTCATTAAGCGAAAGAAAATGGTTGCGTTTTACAAATGATAAAGGCAGAAACTGGATTTATCATTTTGATGAAAATATGCCTTTTGGCGTATATCAACTTCAAGCAGTAGTTACCGACTTGGTGAATAACACGACTACCCGCAGCTGGTGGATAAAAAGAACAAAATATTCACCTCCAGCTAAGAAAAAAACAAAAACAAAATCATCAGGAAAGAAAACTACTGATACTAAAAAAACAAGCAGCAAGAAAACAAGTACCAAGAGCACAAAAAAGAAGAATTAAGCGGCATAAAAATTTTCTATCATGTTAACATTAAAGACAGGCGACAAAGCCCCTACATTTTCTGCCATAGACCAAAATGGGAATAAAGTATCCTTAAAAGATTTTATCGGCAAAAGATTGGTTTTGTTTTTTTATCCACAGGCAGGCACACCTACCTGCACAGTGGAAGCCTGCAACCTAAGAGATCATTTTTCTTTATTGAAGAAAAAGGGGTTAGTTATTGTTGGCGTAAGCCCAGACGAAGGAAAAAATCAAAAAAAATTTGAACTAAAACATCAACTACCCTTTCCATTATTGGCTGATACCGATCTTAAAATTGCAAAAGCATATGGCGTATGGGATAAGAAAAAACTATTTGGTCACGAGTATATGGGCATTTTAAGAACCACATTTATCATTGATGAAAAAGGAAAAATCGTTCATCTGTTTTTAAAGCCCAAAAGTAAAATTCATGCTGAAGAAATTTTACATGAGATAGCATAACAGGCCAATGTGCAGCTAACTTTCACATTCCATGCAGCGATTTTAAAATAAATATTATCATTATATCGTGAAAGTTTACATCAAAGAAAACTCCCGTTATGCATTTTTTGCTGCCAAAAAATTAAAAGGAAAGCGAATGGCTATGGTGCTGGGCAATACCATTCATCTTTACAAAGTATCAAGAGAAGATTTTTTAAAAGAAAAAAGCTGGGTATGCCACGAGGTGCGTCATATATTACAGTTTAAGCAACACGGTTATCTTCCTTTTCTTTTTAAATATCTGATAGAATGGATGAAGCATGGCTACATCAACAATCGTTTTGAAATAGAAGCCAATGAAAGTGAAAATGATTTAAGCCTCTTGGATAAAGTGCAGTTTGTCTAAAACACCCATTCTATTTCTCCAAAATTTATTTCTTCTTCTGTAGCCTGTTGAATGAGCAATTGACCTGATTGATTTACCGATTTTATCAAGGCTTCAAAAACCTTCCTGCCTTTTTTCAGTTTCACTTTTTCATTCCTTTTATATAATGCCTGATTATAGCTTTGAAAAAAAACTTCAAATCCTTGCTGCTGTAATACGGAAAAATTATTGTCCAAGATTTTACACAGTTCAAGAGCCAGCTCAATAGTGTTGAAAGATTTTCCGGTTATTTGCTTTAATGAAACAGGCCGGATAAGCCAGTCAGGAAAATTTGTTTGATTGATATTAATTCCAATTCCAACAATTGCCCAAGGCCAGTTTCCATTTTCTGAAGCAGCGCTGCTAACTACAGATTCTATTAATATACCCCCTGCCTTTCTGTCCTGCCAATAAAGGTCGTTGGGCCATTTAATTTTTACATCATCTCCAGCATATTTTACGAGAAATTGATTAACAGAAACTGCAACACAGGCACTGAGCCAGAACTGTTGCGAAAGCTTTAAAAAATCGGGTTTTATTAATATACTAAGGGCAATATTAGCTCCCTTTTCGGACTCCCATTTCTTTCCTCTCTGACCCCTTCCTAAAGTCTGATCATGGGCGAATATTGCCATCCCGTTCTGTGCCATTCCTTCCTGAATAAGCTTACGGGCATAGTTGTTGGTACTATCAACCGATTGCAATTCAATGAAAATGTAATTTGTGTTTTTTGTATCTGGAAGGTGTGGCAATTAATTGCTATTTTTGGCAAAGAAACAAAGATTAGACAAGAATCATTTTCATTGTCAGATCATTAATACCTGGACAAGCTTATTTTAAGCAAAATCAGGTAAAACAAAATGTAAACGATAAATAAAGATATTATTGGAACAACTTACAGTACTGAGCAGTCGTAAAAAGAAATCATCAGCACGACTTACAAGAAATTCAAAAATAATCAAAACCATTATTGAGGCTATTAAGGACAAAAAGGGATTGCATATAGTTTCCCTTGACCTAAGAAAGATAAATGAAGCTGTGGCTGATTTTTTTATTGTTTGTGAAGCAGCCAGCCAACCTCAAGTGCGTGCTATTGCTGATAATGTAGAAAAAATGGTAAAAGACAAATGCAGTGAAAACCCTTACCGGCATGAGGGTTATAGTAAACTGCAGTGGGTATTGATAGATTATATAAATGTGGTAGTGCATATAATGCAGCCTGAGACAAGAAAATTTTACAGGCTTGAAAGAAATGTGGAGTGATGGCGGTTTAACAACACATGATGATTAATTGTTAAATCCAATAAATTCATGATTGTAATTGTTTTTTTTCAGTATATAGCATAAATTTTTAACAACGAAATATGTCACAAGATCAAAATAGCAGAGACGAAAACAGGTACCCGAGATTTGGGAACCGCCCCAAAGGACCTGGAGGAGGAAATGACCCCAATCAACCTGGAAAAAAATCCCCAAGATTTAACGGTTATTGGATTTATTTTATCATTCTGGCTGTATTAATAGGTTTCAATTTCTTTGGAGCCTTATCGCCCAATTCTAAAAAAATTAATCAGAATGAGTTTTATGAAATTTTAAAAAAAGGGGATGTTAAGGATTATAAAGTAGTTAGTAATCGTTCTTTGGTAAGAGTAACGCTAACAGATAGTGCATTTAATGCTTATAAAACTGATCTGGAAAAAGATGTAAGCGGACGCATTAGCAAAGAGGGACCACACATGTATTTTACAATTGTGTCCGGCGATTCTTTTCAGGATGATATGCGTAAGTTTTATGGCGATAACCCAACTGTAAAAAATGTAGGTACTGCCGGAAGTGAAAAAGATTGGTTTGCCGGTATTTTACAATTTATCCTACCTGTTTTATTATTTATCGGTCTTTGGGTATTACTAATGCGGAAAATGAGCGGCGGTGCCGGTGGTGGCGGTGGCCCAGGTGGTATTTTCAATATTGGAAAATCGAAAGCTACTTTATTTGATAAAGGTACTAAGGTCAACATCACTTTTGCAGATGTAGCAGGATTGGATGAAGCCAAAGTTGAAGTAATGGAAATTGTGGACTTTTTGAAAAGTCCAAAAAAGTACACCAATCTTGGGGGTAAAATTCCAAAAGGCGCCTTATTAGTAGGGCCTCCGGGTACTGGTAAAACCTTATTGGCAAAAGCAGTTGCGGGTGAAGCTCAGGTTCCTTTCTTCAGCCTTAGCGGATCCGATTTTGTTGAAATGTTTGTAGGTGTAGGCGCCAGTCGTGTTCGAGATTTATTTAAGCAAGCCAGAGAAAAAGCACCTTGTATTATTTTTATTGATGAAATAGATGCCATCGGTCGTGCCAGAGGAAAGAACGCCATGATGAGTAATGACGAAAGAGAAAGTACCTTGAACCAGATGCTGGTAGAGATGGATGGATTTGGAACTGACTCAGGTATTATTGTTTTGGCAGCTACTAACAGACCAGATGTACTTGATTCAGCTTTGCTGCGTCCCGGAAGATTTGATCGTCAGATAACGATTGACAAACCTGATCTGAAGGGGCGTGAAGATATCTTCAAAGTGCATTTGAAACCTATCAAAATTTCAAAAACACTTGATATACATAAACTGGCTGAACAAACTCCTGGTTTTGCAGGTGCTGATATTGCCAACGTATGTAATGAAGCTGCATTAATAGCTGCAAGAAAAAATAAAGAAGCCGTAGATATGCAGGATTTTCAGGATGCAGTAGATCGTGTAATTGGAGGACTGGAGAAAAAGAATAAAATCATCTCTCCGGATGAAAAAAAGATTATTGCCTATCACGAAGCCGGCCATGCCATTTGTGGATGGTTTTTAGAACACGCATATCCTTTGCTCAAAGTTACCATTGTACCCAGAGGTACCGCCGCACTGGGATATGCACAGTACACACCCAAAGAGCAATACTTATATAATACCGACCAACTGAATGATCAGATATGTATGACACTCGGTGGTCGTGCCAGTGAAGAAATTTTCTTTCATAAGATTTCAACAGGTGCACAAAACGATTTACAGCAAATAACCAGAACAGCTTATGCAATGGTTACTGTATATGGTATGAATGAAAAAGTAGGCAACATCAGCTTTTACGATCCACAACAGGAAACAACATTTACAAAGCCCTATTCTGACGAAACAGCAAGGTTGATAGATGATGAAGTGCGTAAACTTATTGAAAGTGCATACGAAAGAACAAAACAGCTTCTGACAGAAAAGAAAGCCGAAGTTGAAAAACTGGCGAATGCTTTATTAGAAAAAGAAGTGTTGTTTCAAAGCGATGTGGAGGTCTTAATAGGCAAGCGTCCATTTGAAGAGAAAAAAGTGCTTACAGATGAAGTTGTTCATATAGAACAGCCATCAGAAAACGGTAATACAGCTGCTAATATTGAAACTGAATTACCTAATACTGAGGCACAGGGATAATAGTTATTAGAAAACAAAAAATATTTCATGAACGTTTCTCCATCAAAAGAAAACATTCTGAAAAAAATTCGCAAGGCGTTGAGTCATCCAACGCCTTTGCCTTTTCCTCAAAGCGAAGGCAATCAACCCATTTTTCAGCCACTGACGCAAGATATTGAAGTTGAATTTGCAGAACAGTTTACTAAACTGCTCGGTAAGTTTATTTTTTGCATCAATAAACAGGAACTTGCTTTTCAATTAGGTAGTTTGATAAAAAAAATGGATTGGCAAATGGTATTTTGCAATGAAGAAAAATTGAAATCAGCATTGACTTCAGTAGCTGAGAGGTTAACAGTTGATAATGTTGCCCATTGTGATGTAGCTATTTCATGTTGCGAGTATCTGGTAGCCCGCACCGGAAGTATATTAATGACATCGGCACAACCCGGTGGGCGCAGTACCAGTGTATATGCTCCCATACATATTTGTATAGCAACAACAGATCAGCTTGTATATGATATTAAAGATGCACTCCAGGGTATTCAGCAAAAATATAAAGAGCAATTACCTTCTATCATTACTTTAGCTACCGGTCCCAGTCGTACTGCCGATATTGAAAAAACCCTTGTAGTGGGTGTACATGGGCCAAAAGAAGTGTACTTGTTTTTATTGGAGGATTAGTTTTTCATATCTGAGCCTTAATAATTCGTGAAGTAATAGCTACCATCTCTAAATTGAACTTTTTCCAATTATCTTTACAGCATGACAAATCCAGGTATTTATCATCTATTTGTTTATGGCTCATTGCGCAGGGGATTTCGCAGCCCTGCTTATGAGTATATCAGTTGCTTTTTCAATCCAGTAGCAGATAATGTAAAAGTGAAAGGGAAACTGGTGGATATGGGAAGCTATCCGGCAGGAGTTCCTTGTGATGACAATCATTTTATAGTAGGTGAATTATTTGTCGCCAAAAATGAAAATGAATTTTCATGGGCTATTGGTCAGTTAGATGACTATGAAGGCGTTTCGGTTGAGTTTGATGAAATACAACTTTATCGCAGAGATATTGTAGAAGTAATGGTAAACGAGAAAAAAGTGCCGGCCTGGATTTATTGGTATCAGGGCGATACTAACGGCAGACCTGCAATAGCCTCCGGCGACATGATTGAGTATTTCAAACAAAAGAAATAATTTAATCTTCTTTGAGTCCCTCAAAAAAAATATACTTTCTATCCGATTTTCATCTCGGTGCTCCTGATTCAAATTCAAGTCTTGAAAGAGAAAAAGAAATAATCAGGTTTCTTGAAAGTATAAAACAAGTGGCTTCCGAAATTTTTTTGGTGGGCGACTTGTTTGATTTCTGGTATGAATACAAAAAAGTAGTTCCCAAAGGTCATGTAAGATTATTGGGCAAGCTTGCTGAGCTGTCAGATACAGGCATTCAACTTCATTATTTTGTTGGCAATCATGATATGTGGTTGCGCAATTATTTTCAAAAAGAATTAGGCATTTCCGTTTATTTTCACCCGATTGAGTTTGAAAGAAATGGAAAAACATTTTTAATAGGACATGGAGATGGGCTGGGACCAAAAGATCATAAATACAAATTGCTGAAAAAAATTTTCAGAAACCCTGTGAGCAAATGGCTGTTTGGTGTTTTCCCTCCACAATGGGGAATAGGTCTTGCCAATTACTTCAGCCGTAGAAGCAGAGAACAGACAGGCGCCACAGAAGAAGTTTTTAAGGGCGATGATAAAGAGTGGTTACTCATTTACTGTAAAGAAACCCTGAAGGCACGCCAAAAAGATTTATCCAAAAAAAATATTGACTTTTTTGTGTTTGGACATAGACACCTGCCAATAGATTATCGTCTGAATGATAAGAGCCGATATATCAACCTGGGCGATTGGATTAGTTTTTATACTTATGGTGTATTTGATGGCACAGAAATGATGCTGACTTCATTTAAAGGGAGAGAAGAGAAAATTATTCGTAAACAATGATGAAAAAGGCTGTTTATATATTTCTGATTTTTTTGCTGCCGCTGATAACACTGGGACAAAATGATACTGCATTTCATTATTTAAAGACAATCAAAGGAGATGTAGTAGGATTTACTGTTGATAATCTGGATAACGTTTATATTTTTAATAGTCGCAACCAGCTTAAAAAGCTAAATGCAAATGGAGATTCAGTCGCCGTATATAACCAAATCAGCAAATTAGGAAAAGCTACTCAAATAGATGCTTCTAACCCACTGCGTGTGCTGCTCTATTACAAAGATTTTGCTACCATTGTTGTACTGGATCGTTTCTTAAACGTCAGAAATACTATTGATCTGCGAAAACATAATATTTTTCAAGTTAGGGCCATCTCTCAATCTTATGATAATAATATCTGGCTGTTTGATGAAATGGATAATAAACTGAAGAAGATAGATGAAAAGGGGAATCTGCTGATGGAAACTCCCGATTTTCAATTAATACTGAGTCAATCATTCTCACCAACTCAAATTTTTGATCAGAACCAATATGTATATCTCTACGATCCACAAAAAGGCATCTATGTCTTTGACTATTATGGCTCACTAAATAATGGGATACAAATTTTAAACTGGGAAAATTTTAAAATTTCTGGTAACTTAATTTATGGTTCTAAAGCTGACACTTTATATCGTTATGATATAAAAGAATTTTTGTATGACGAATGGAAGTTGCCTGCCCCGCTTACCATAGGCAATAATTTTAATTTTACTTCTACTCAACTTTATGCGATAAAAAACGAGGAGCTCTTCATTTACAGTTTTCATTAAAATTTACTCCATTTAAATCAATATTTTTGTTCAAAAGCAGACATGAACGATTTTTTCAATCAGGTTTGGGGAAATAATCCGGTTAAACATTATTTTGTCGTTGCTGCAATCATATTATTTGTATGGTTGCTCAAACGATTTATCTCAAGATACCTCGCTGCTTTATTATTTAAAATAGTACATAAGATATGGAAGAATGTTGACAAGGCTTCTTTTATCAATCTTATTTTTCAACCCATCGGTTTGTTTTTGCTTATTCTGGTATCAATTGTTTCATTGCATAAATTAAACTTCCCACCCGATTTTAATATTGACCTTTACGGATATTCTTCCCGCCAGATTATTCATTGTATTGGCAATATTGTTTTAATTATTGCATTTATTTGGTTGTTGCTCCGCATTATTGATTTTGTAGCAATGATTCTTAAACAAAAAGCAGAAAAAACATCGGATTTATCAGATGACCAGTTAGTCGTTTTCTTTCGGGATTTTTTTAAAGTGATTATTATTATCATGGGCATCATGATGGTATTAAACTTTGCTTTTAACTTAAATGTAGGGAGCCTTATTACAGGCCTAAGCATTGTAGGTGCCGCCATTGCATTGGCATTGAGAGAAAGCCTGGAAAACCTGATTGCATCCTTTGTCATTTTTTTTGACAAGCCTTTTACTACTGGCGATTTAGTAAAAGTGAATAATGTTACAGGTACAGTCGAAAAAATTGGAATGCGCAGTACACGTATCAGGTCTGATTATAAAACCTACGTCAGTGTACCCAACAAGCAAATGGTGGATAGTGTACTCAATAATCTTTCTTTACGTACACAACGCAGGGGCGATATCAGGCTTGAACTAAGTCTTCATACCAGTCATGAAAATGTAATGAACATTATTAATGAGCTAAAGAAAATACTGACCCGCGATAAAATTTTAAACTTCAATGTACTGATTTCTGAAATAACCGGGCAAGCTATTGTAATAACGGCTGATTATTATTCTATCAACTTTTCGCTGGCTGAGTTTAATGAATTGAAAGAAAACATAAATCTCAATTGTCTGCAATTGCTTGAAACCTCTAAGGTAGATATTGCAGGAAGCAGTATGGATGTAAGAGTAAAAAACTAAATTATTGAATGGCTTTCAAAATTTCTCCCAAGTCAAGATCATAAAGTCCAAATTTTCCATACTCCACTACCCTGCCCATTTCTTTACCATGCTTCGTTACAATAATGGTAGGTACTTTTTCCACATTCAAGGCTTCTGAAAGATGACTCAAAGTTTTTTTGTTTCTGTCAACACCAATAAGTGTGATGCGGTTTTGAGGAAACCCTGCTGCATCAGTCAATGCAAAAAATTTTGGAATCACAAAATGTGAGTCTTCGCACCAGGTACCCATAAATACAAGAAACTGAATTGAGTCTTTTAATTTTTGGAGACCGGCAATTGCAGCTTCATTAGGCTTATAGCCTTTTTGGTTTTCTGCATACCAATGAAAAGAAGTATCGGATGTCAATACTTCACGAGAAATAATTCCTTTGAGTGTTTTTTCATGTGGCTGCTCTACCAGTACCTCGTACTGCATTTGAGCCGAAAGTTGAAATGAAAAAAAAAGGGTAAGGATAAAAACGGGCACAATTTTATACATTGAATTTCTCATACAGTCAAAAATAGCTTTGGAAAGAATAAATGATGATGGAGGACTTGTTAAAGTTGCATTATCTTAAAGATTTGCTTTAAGTTCCAGCAAAAATGCTTTTAACTTTTGAAGCGATTGGATGGCTGCAAATTTCGCCTCGGCTTTCTTACTTTTCTTTAAATACTCTTTAGCCCCTTCAATTGTGAATTTGCGACGGCGCAGCAGGTCATATATCAACACCAGGTTTTTAATATCTACAGGGCGAAAAAAACGATCTCCCTTTCTGTTTTTTCTAGGCTCCAATATATCAAACTCTGTTTCCCAATAGCGGATTAATGATTGATTCTCGCCAAACATTTGTGCTACATGACCGATGGCATAATACTGTTTTTCAAAAAGCTCCTCATCAGGTGGAATATTAAGCACACTATTCACAGCATTTTTATCTTTCAAAGATTTGCGACCTCTTCTGTTTCCCGTATTTTGAACAATGGGTTTTGAGATTTCAACAATCTGTTCTCTTTCTTTTTTTGGTTTCAGTTTTTTGGGAGCGGCTTCTGGTTTATCCGCTTCTTCTTCGGAGAATCCAAAATCAAAAGTTATTTGAGATAATGATTTTGCCATATATCCTGTAAAGGTAATGTTGTCCTTTCAGTAAAGGTCAGTACTCTCTGTGGTGTGGAAAATTAGTAGTCAATAGATTAATCCAAGCTTTGATTGCTGGCAGCAGCTTTTTTCAAAATCTGGTCAAATTGATCGGGGGAGAGGTCATTATAGAAGAAATAAATAGGATCAATCTTTTCGCCATACTTATGAACTTCATAGTGGCAATGCGGTCCTGTGCTTTTACCTGTACTACCCACCCATCCTATTACTTCGCCTCTTTTTACTTGTTGCCCGTTGCGCACTTTTACCCTTACCATGTGGCCATACAATGTTTCATACCCATATCCATGATTGATGATGACATGGTTGCCATATCCATTACCGGTATTACCTGCTGTGGTAATGGTGCCATTGGCCGTTGCATAAATGGGAGTGCCTTGTGGCGCCGAAAAATCAAGTCCCGAATGGAACTTGGTTGTTTTGTAAACAGGATCAATACGGTAACCAAAACCGGAAGCAATACGATTCAGATCTTTATTACTTACTGGCTGTATAGCAGGTGTATGTGCAAGAAGCTCTTCCTTATTTTTTACCAATGCTTCTACTGCTTCGTAAGATTTTTTTTGTGATGCAATTCTTGCTTTTAAAATAATCAGTGTCTTTTTAATTTCTGCGACAAGCTGAAAATCCCTGATTTTTTCAACTTTGGCAATTTCCTTTTCCGTTTCTATTTCCTTTGCCCGGGCACTGTCGGGTATTGGATTTGCTTCAAAGATTGCACGGTAAACACTATTGTCTCTGTTCTCAAGTTCCTTCATTTGATTTACCAGCGATTGCACATCTTTTTGGATATCTTCCAAATCATCTTTTAAAGCGGCATTTTGCTGGGCCAGCAGTTTTTCTTTTGGCGAGCCAATAAAACGAAAAGCAATAAAGGCAATAATAACGGCAGTAACTATTGCCGCAGCAACAAATCCAAATATGCGTAACAGTTTAACCCGCAAGGGAGTCTCCAGTTTCTCGTACCGGAGCGAGGATGTATTATAATAATATTTTACTTTTTTCACTTCCTGCTTTCGGTATAACAGAATAAATTGCCAACCGAATAATTTACCTTTGCCGCGGCTTTGCGGGGCTGACAAATATAATCCTTCAAAAAGCAATAATCAACCCAATTACAACAGCAATTATGATGACAAGTGCCGATATACGCAAGTCTTTTATGGATTTTTTTAAATCAAAAGGTCATGAAATAGTTTCCTCTGCTCCTATTGTAGTAAAAAATGATCCCACGTTGATGTTTACCAATGCAGGTATGAATCAGTTCAAAGACTATTTTCTTGGTAATAAAAAAGCAGTAAACCCTCGCATTGCCGATACCCAGAAATGTTTGAGAGTAAGTGGTAAGCATAATGATTTGGAAGAGGTGGGTGTAGATACCTACCATCATACCATGTTTGAAATGCTGGGCAACTGGAGTTTTGGTGATTATTTTAAAAAAGAAGCGATAGCCTGGAGTTGGGAATTATTAACTGAAGTATTAAAACTAAAAAAAGAAAGACTTTATGTAACCATTTTTGAAGGTGATGAAAAAGAAGGTTTGCCCAGAGATGAAGAAGCTTATAATGAATGGAAGAAATGGATACCTGAAGACAGAATACTTCTTGGAAACAAAAAAGATAATTTTTGGGAAATGGGCGACACCGGCCCCTGTGGCCCATGTACCGAAATTCATTATGATACCAGACCAGAAGGAAATAATAATGGTCACACATTAGTAAATAACGATGATACGGGTATGGTAATGGAAATATGGAATAATGTATTTATACAGTTTAACAGAAAAAAAGACGGCACACTAGATCCTTTACCTGCGAAGCATGTGGATACAGGAATGGGTCTCGAAAGATTGGTAAGGGTAATTCAGGGCAAAACTTCCAATTACGATACAGATATTTTTATAAATACAATTACTAATATTGAAAAGCTTGTAAATAAAAAATATCAATACAGCAGTAATAAACAGGATGTAGCCTTTCGTGTGCTGGCCGACCATATCAGGGCAATCAGCTTCACAATTGCCGATGGGCAGTTACCTTCAAATACTGGTGCCGGATATGTCATTCGCCGTATTTTGAGAAGGGCAGTTCGATATTACTATTCTTATCTCAATTACAAACAACCCCTGCTTTCACAAATAGTTCCGGTACTGGCAAATCAATTTGAAAATGTTTTTCCAGAGTTGCAAAACCAGGTTGCCTTTGTTGGTAAAGTAATAAAGGAAGAAGAAGAAGCCTTCTTACGAACATTAGATAAGGGCTTGAAAAGAGTTGATGACCTTATAGGTAAAGGCGTTATATCCTCAAAGGATTCTTTTGAGCTATATGATACATTTGGTTTCCCATTTGACCTTACACAACTTATTGCTGCAGAAAATAATTTAAAATTAGATGAAGAAGGTTTTAAAGCTGAGATGCAACAACAAAAAGACAGAAGTCGGGCAGCTACTACTGTTGATGCAGAAGATTGGGTAATGCTGAAACAAGGCAGCAATAAATTTGTAGGATACGACTCTATTGAATCTAAAACTTCAATCCTCAAATACAGAAGGGTTAAGGCAAAAGGTAAAGCGCTTTATCAAATCGTATTAGAATCAACTCCTTTTTATGCGGAGAGTGGCGGGCAGGTAGGTGATACGGGTGTATTAATAATTGATAAAAAGGAATATGAAGTTGTAGATACCAGAAAAGACAACGACCTCATTATCCATTTTACTGAAACTTTTCCCGGTAGACCTGATGCCGAAGTAACAGCCATCATCAATATTGAAAAGAGAAAACAAACTGCGTTACATCATTCTGCCACCCACCTGCTTCATGCAGCACTCAGAAAAGTATTGGGAACCCATGTTGCTCAAAAAGGTTCATTGGTAAATGAAGAACACTTACGATTCAATTTTTCTCATTTTGCCAAACTTTCTGATGATGAACTGATGACTGTTGAAACCATAGTCAATGAGAAAATCAGAGAAAACATTCCGGTAGTCATAAAATCAATGCCCAAAGCTGAAGCCATAAAGTTGGGCGCTATGGCATTATTTGGTGAAAAATATGGCGATGTGGTAAGAGTTGTGATTATTGATCCATCATTCTCCGTAGAGCTATGCGGGGGTACACATGTAGGAGCAACCGGGGAGTTGGGCTTTTTCAAACTATCAGGTGAATCGGCTGTAGCGGCAGGTGTTAGAAGAGTAGAAGCCATTTGTGGCAAAGCAGCTGCTGTTTTTTTAAACAATCAATCCTCTTTGCTTCAAGCAATAAGGGAGCAATTAAAAAATCCAAAGGACATTCAAAAATCAATTGAAACTCTTCAGGCGGAGAATAATGAATTGAAAAAAAGAATGGAATCGCTGGAAGCAAGACAATTAGTAAATATCAGAAATGAACTATTACAAAAAGACGAAATAATAAACGGCATCAATTTTATAGGCGATATCGTAGAGGTGAGTAATGCTGATGCTTTGAAAAAAATTTGTTTTGATTTAAAAAATCATTTGCGTGACCATGTGGCAGTATTAGGCGTAAACCTTGGAGGAAAACCTTTTATTGCAGTTGGAATTTCTGAAACAGTTACAAAGGCAAAAGGGCTTGATGCAGGTAAAATTATTAAGGAGATTATTGCTCCTTTGATCAAAGGTGGCGGCGGTGGACAAAAAACAATGGCAACAGCAGGTGGACAAAGTACGGAAGGATTGACTGCAGCCATTAAAGCTGTAAAAGCTTTACTTTAATTTTTTGGCTTTCTGTTTTTCGCTATACAGTTTATAGCGGCCCGATTTTTTGTCTTTAATAAAGACCCTGATCGCCATGATGCAGATGACGAGTGAAAAAGTTGAAAAAACTCCAAATAAAATATATAGGACTGTCAAGTTTAAAATTGTTGGGGTTCAAATTTACTTTTTTTTCATTCATTCTTGCAATACCAATTTCAGATTAGTAAAACTACGATTCATTATGTCTTTCAATCTTGTATTTGAAACAAAGAGGCTCATCTTTCGCAATTTTACGATTGATGATGCAGCACTCATCTATCATCTCAATAAAGACCCTGAAGTTGTACGTTATACTTTAGACCCAATGCATAGCCTACAACAGGCCCATGAAGTATTAGAAAAAATAATACTGCCACAATATGCACTCTATAATTATGGTCGATGGGCTGTTCACGAAAAATCAGATTTAAATTTTTTAGGATGGTGTGGATTAAAGTATAGACCGGAATTGAATGAAATTGACTTGGGATACCGATACCAAAAAAAAGCATGGGGAAAAGGATATGCTACAGAAGCTGCCTATGCAAGTCTCGAATACGGGTTTTCAAAACTGAGATTAAACAGAATTGTAGGCAGAGCATTACCAGAGAATCTGGCATCGATAAGGGTTTTGGAAAAATGTGAAATGCAATATCTGGGAGAGGACTTTATTGAAGGGTATTTGCACAAAACCTATGAAAAAATAGCAAATTAGTGTTATAAAGTCATATCTGGGTAAAATAGCATTTTAACATTTCCGAAACATTTCGTATTTAAATTTTTGTCCCTATATTTGACTACGAAAAACAACGTAGTAAGCTATTGTTCAATAAAAAATAAAAGCAAGAACATGAAAAAGAAAATGACTTTAGGAATGAAATGCCTGCTGGCCATTGCCATTTTGGTTCCGGCAACTTCAAATGCCCAAAATGATAAAGGCGATAAAGGTGAAAAAGGGGACAAAGAGGTGCAGCAAATTATTATTACCCGCAAGGGCGATAATGATAAAATGATTGTGGAAGTAAACGGAGACAAAGTAATGGTAAACGGAGTACCTCTTGATGAGTTGAAAGGTAAAAACGATGACATCAAAGTAAAAATCAATAAATACAAGCAGTTGGAATCGCTTTCCCGCATTCCCGGACAAGGAAACGATTGGAATGATGTTGAAGGTTTTATGCGCCTTTTCAAAACAGCTGACAATGAGAATAAAGCAATTTTAGGTGTAATCACTGAAAAGGATGAAGACGGTGCCGAAATAGAGTCGGTAACCAAAGGCAGTGCTGCAGAAAAAGCAGGCTTAAAAGAAGATGATGTAATAACTAAAATAAATGAAACCAAGATTACTTCACCAGACGACCTCTCTATTGCAATAAAAAAGCAAAAACCCGGTGATAAAATTACTGTTACATTTTTGCGCAATAAAAAAGAACAGAAAGCAACCGCAGAGCTTACCAAATGGGAAGGAGTTTCTTCTTTTGAAAATAATTTTAAAGACTTAAATCTGAATTTGGATGGTTTAAACTTTAACAGGGTAATGCCACATATGAATACACCTGGGTTTCCCTCAGGTCCCAATATGCGTTGGTCAGGTGGCAGCCCCAAACTTGGAATTTCAGTACAAGACACAGATGATGGTAAAGGCGTAAAAGTAATAGAGGTAGATGATGAAAGTAATGCCGCAAAAGCAGGCATTCAGGAAGAAGATGTAATTACAAAAGTGGATGACAAAGTTGTAAATAATGTAGATGAAATTTCAAAATTATTGAGAGAAAAGAAAGACAATCCTGTCGTTTCAATTCAACTGAACCGCAAAGGAAAATCCCAAACTATTGAAGTAAAAATGCCAAGAAAAATAAAAACAGCTGATCTCTAAGTTCAATTAGTTTTTTTGTTTGAAAAACTCCCGAAAAATCGGGAGTTTTTTTATCATTCATTTCTCAAAAACAAATCGTTCGGTCAGCAAATAGGCTTTACTTTTGCCGTTTCAAAACAGATGGAGAAAGCAGTACAATATGAAACGGTAATTGGTTTGGAAGTGCATGCCCGCTTAAATACAAAAAGCAAACTTTTTTCGGGTGATGCTGTAGCTTTTGGGGCCGAACCAAATACGAATATCAGCCCCATTGTGCTGGCGCATCCGGGTACATTGCCCAAGATGAATAAAAAGGCAATTGAATACGCCGTTAAAATGGGGTTGGCTTGTCATTGTGAGATTGCCAAGGAAAATTGGTTTGCACGAAAAAATTATTTTTATCCCGATCTGCCAAAAGGTTATCAAGTATCGCAACATACCACTCCTATTTGTATTGGTGGTTATATATCCATTCGCACACAAGCAGGCAAAAGGGAAATAAAATTAAACAGAATTCATCTGGAAGAAGATGCAGGCCGCAGTATACACGATGCTGATGATGAAAACACCTGTATTGACTACAACAGGGCTGGGGCCCCTTTAATTGAAATTGTAACAGAACCCGATTTGCAGAGCGGCGATGAAGCTTATTCATATCTTACTGAAATAAGAAAGCTGGTTCGCTATCTCGACATTTGCGATGGCAATATGGAAGAAGGAAGTTTGAGATGCGATGCCAATATATCAGTTAGAAAAAAGGGGGATAGCAAACTGGGGACAAAAGTGGAAGTAAAAAATCTGAATTCAATTCGCAATGTAAAAAGAGCAATAGAAGCAGAGGCGGTAAGGCTGATTGAAATATTGGAAAGTGGCGGGCAAATTTTACAACAAACAAGAAGTTATGATGCCGGTAGCAATACCACTTTTGCAATTAGAGATAAAGAAGATGCTGATGATTACAGATACTTTCCCGAACCAGACCTTACGCCATTTCATCTTACCGAAGCTTTTATAGAAAACATCAAAAATCAGATACCTGCTCTACCCGAAGAAAAAGCTCAGCATTATATCAGTTCTTTTCAACTTTCAGATGCCGATGCACATTGGCTTGCCGGAGAAAAAAATATCGCAGCCTATTTTGAGACAGTAACAAAAAATACGGGCAATTATAAAGCAGCTGCAAACTGGATACAGGGACCAATACAAACCTGGATGAATGAAAACGGGAATGAGATTTCTACTTTTCCTTTAGCTCCTGCTGCTATAGCCCAACTTATTCAAATAATTGATGATGGGCAAATTAGTTTTTCCGCAGCATCCGGTAAATTATTTGATGCTTTAATAAAATCACCGGAGACTGAGCCCGGATTACTAGCTGAAAAGCTGGATTTATTACAACAATCCAACGTGGATGAGCTGACACCGGTTGTAGATAAAGTGCTTAATAAATTTTCTGATAAAGTAATAGAATACCAAAAAGGTAAAAAAGGATTGCTGGCTTTATTTACTGGAGAAGTAATGAAGCTGACCAAAGGGAAAGCTGATCCAAAAATGGTAACAAAGATTTTAAACGAAAAACTTAAAAAATAAATTGAAATGATGAGAAAAATTTCAGGGATAGCAATAGTATTTATCATGCTTTTGTCCTGCAATCAAAAAAAATCTGATGGTAAATTTGAAATTACCGGTAACCTTACCAATGCCGGCGGCAAAACAGTTTACCTGATAGAAAACTCAATGTTTACCAGAGGAAGGTCAATTACCGACTCTTCAAAAATCGGGACTGACGGAAAATTTGCACTGAAAGCAAATCCGGATGAAGCCACTGCTTTTACTTTACAAATTGAAGGAAGCGGAGCTGATTTTGCCACTGTATTTAATGATTCAAAAAAGATAACTTTAAATGCCACATTTAATGTTGCAAGCAATTTTCAGACGGTGGACAACTATGAGGTTAAAGGATCAGCAGCCAGCACACAGGCAAAGGAATTTTTAACCGGAGTAACCATGAGGTTACAGCAATTATATTTTTCCGATATTAAAGCAGATAGTTTAAGAAAAATCAAAGCATCTGATAGTGTGTTGATGACGAATGATGCACAAAGACTACAGTTTACCAATGAACTCAAAGAATTTGTAACCTCCTCCATAAAAAAATCAAACAATCCGGCACTTACTTTTTACGAGTTGGGCAACTATCAGCCTATGGCGGCTCAGTTTGGTTTGAAGGGAATTCCCAATGAAGAAGTAGATGCTATTATCAATGATATGGTTACAAAATATCCAAACCATGAAGGCTGGGCTTATATAAAAAGAAGTATAACCGAAAAGGCCAACAAAGGTTGGGTTGGAAAAGAAGCACCGGAAATTGCAATGCCTGATGCTAATGGAAATGTTGTAAAACTAAGCTCATACAGAGGTAAATATGTTTTAGTTGATTTTTGGGCAAGCTGGTGTGGCCCTTGTAGGATGGAGAACCCTAATGTAGTGGCTGCATATAATAAGTATAAGGATAAAAATTTTGACATTCTTGGCGTTTCACTTGACAATCCCGGTGGAAAAGATAAATGGCTGGCAGCAATAAAAAAAGATAACCTTACCTGGACTCAGGTTACAGAATTAAAGGGCTGGGAAACTTCATCAGTTGGCGTTTATGGTTTTGGCGAAGAAGGAATTCCTTACAATATATTAGTGGACCCACAAGGAAAAATAATAGCAGAGAAACTCAGAGGTTCTCAATTAGAAGCAAAGCTGGCTGAGGTATTGAGATAATTTTATTTCAAAAAATTTATTTCCATTTCAAGGTATTAATGAGATGCTGCAAGTCCTGTTTCAGAAAATCATTTACAATACCCAACGAGTCGGCATTGGGGGTAGCGTTAAAATACAATGCGCCTCTTAAGAAATGTTTGGTGGAATCTGTAAGAAAAAACTGATTAGCTGTTGCCGTATTTCCACCCAGTGAAAAATAAATTCCTTCAACACCGTTGGGTGTTAGCATTACACTGTCTTCAATACCAGTAGAAACATCATCGTGCTGTTTGTGTGCCATTTTAAACGCATCTGTAATCAATGAATCAAAACCGTTACGGTTCTGAATCGTTTTATAGCTTACATGTATTTTTCCTTGGAATAATGGAAAATCAATATTGACCCACCAATCGCCGGCTTTGTCATTAAAAAAAGTACTGTCTTTTACTACTTCTCCATACACTGGATATTCAAATGTGTAAGGATAGCCAGGTCTTTCAAATGACTGATATTGCTTTGCTGGAAAATTAATGCGGTAGTATCCTTTCTTTTTTCCCTTGAGTATAATCACTGTTACATTGAACAAATAATAGCGATAATGCTATAAAAGATATCTTCATTACTAATTTTATGCTCATAAATTATTAACGGGAGGATTGATAGAAAATTTCACAAGTTTTATTCTATTATTTTCAGAATGCAGCACACTGAGAATAAAATCGCCACAGGGAATATTTACATTTTCTTCTGGAATATCGCCTGCAACTTCCATTACCAGACCGGCCACTGTTTCACTTTCCCCCTTTACCTCATCAAAAGTATTTAATGGCAATTTCATAAGCCGACAAGCTTCGTGGATTAAAGTTTTGCCCTCTAAAAGATAATTATAATCATCTATTTTTTTATTATTGCTTTCTTCTACATCAAATTCATCTCTAATATCACCTATTACTTCTTCCAGAATATCTTCCATAGTAACTATTCCACTAGTTCCACCAAATTCATCAACTACTACAGCAAAGTGAATACGTTTTAGTTGAAAATCTTTTAGCAGGTCTTCTATCAACTTTTGTTCAGGTACAAAAAATGGTTGACGCATTAAAGCATGCCATTCATATTGAGCAGGCTGATTCAGAAAAGGAATCAAATCTTTTGTGTTGATCATTCCTACTACTTCGTCCATACTTCCTTTATACACAGGAAGCCTTGAGTATCTAAGCTCACTAATCTTTTTTATTAAGTCTCCAAAGCTGCTGTTCCATTCAATCCCACTTACATCCAACCGGCTTTTCATTACCTGCCTGACTGTGATATTTCCAAATTTTATCACCCCCCGCATAATGTTTTTCTCTTCAGGCGATGCCTCTGAATCTGTTTTTATATCAATCACTTCATCCAGTTCCTGCATATTCATGACTTCGGTTTTCAGCGTTCCTGCTCTTTTACCAATACCATCGGCAATTGACACTATCCATTTGCTGATTCTGCGAAGTAATAAATGCAGACCTTCTATAACCCAGGCACAGCCATAAGCAAAACGAAGATTATTTTGAGTGGCCCATACTTTTGGCAGGATGCGGCCAAAAAATATCAACACAAATGCTATTACCAATACTTTGCCTGCCAGTTCAATAGAGCCGCCAATTTTCTCAAATGAAACAAAGCGATCAATCAATAGATTGGCAAGTACAATAATACAAATGGCAATAAACGTTCCAGCTATTAATAATGAAGCGAACAATTCTTTGGGTTCATCCAATAGGTTAACAATGCGTCGTGCAGTTGCATGATTTTTTGTCTTCAACAGGTTAATTTCTTTTTTATCCAATGAAAATAAAGCTGCTTCAGCACCTGAGATAGTAAAATAAATTAACAGCAAAACAATTAATGCTACAAACAAAAAGGTGGTTCCCTGAAAGTTTGCAGCCAAAAATGTGAACAAAAAATATTTTATGCTGGAAAAACTGAAAACGAGATTATCCAAAGCTGATTATTTTGATTAGAAAAGGCGCAACAATAAGTTTGCCTGATTGCCCGGCAAAGTTATGTATTCAAATGAGGAAACTCTTGCAGTAAGATTGAAAAGAAAATCCTTTGTTTCAGTAAGGCAATGATTCAGATGGATCGCCCATAGGCGTATCACCACCACCAATACCTTCAATTCCAGAATCCGAAGTCTGATTACCACTATCAACTCTTTTATCGAGCATAATTAAATTATCGCCCACTATTTCAGTTGCAAATTTTCTGTTGCCATCTTTATCATCCCAGGTGCGGGTACGCAAGCGACCTTCAATATATACAAGACTGCTTTTGTGCAGATACTTGCTTGCCAAATCTGCTAGGCCACGCCACAATACAATTGTGTGCCACTCCGTTTGTGAAACAAGTTTACCATTTCTGTCTTTAAAAGTTTCAGTAGTCGCCAATGGAAATTTTGCAACTGCAATATTTCCTTCAAGGTGTTGTACATCCGGGTCTTTGCCCAAATTGCCTATTAGCATAACACGGTTTACGCCTCTCATACATTTATTCTTTGAGTTTCAAAAATTTTGTCAAGCGGCAGTTGGAATGTGTTTCTAAAGTTAGCACTTTATTGATAACCCGCAATAAATTTGGATATTTCCAAAGTGTATTTTAAAAGATATTGCGAATAGCCTATTTACTTTTAAAGCAATGTATTTGAAAAGCGTTTTGAATTCTTCTTAAAATGCTGTTTTAAGATAATTGTTGATTATTCCAGGAAATGCATAGTCAACCATTTTCTTTGGGGCTATCCAGACTAATTCATCAACGACATTCGGTTTAGAAGAAAGATTTATTAAAGCAAACTGTGCTTTTATAGTCTGATGAGTCAGTTTTTGTACAAATGGTGCAGAGCAATCAATTATTTCAATACTTGTGTTTTTCAAGTTCAGATATTTTGCAGCCTCCCGAATAATAGTTTTAACATCCAATTCTTTAGTTGTTTCAAAACAAGGGAAAGCATATAATCCTTTCCAGATATCTTTTTCAATACGCTTTATGATAGCTATTTTGTTTCGGAATTTTAATACAAAAAAATAGAATCTTCGTTGTTGAATAAGTATCTTTTTTTCTTTTCTTGGCAGTTTATTTACCCTGTTTGTCAAATAAGCTAAACACTCTTTCTGAAAAATACAGGAATTACAGGAAGGATTTGCAGGCTTGCATACTGTAGCGCCAAAATCCATAATTGCCTGGTTATATAAACCCGGTTGTGCTTTATTAAGTAGTTTATTTGCAAGGGTTGCAAAAAATTTTTTTCCTTCTATACTGTCAATTGAATTATGAATAGCAAATACTCTTGACAATACTCTGAAGACATTGCCATCAACTACTGCATAAGGAAGGTTAAATGCAAAAGATGCAATTGCAGCAGCAGTATAAGGGCCAATTCCTTTTAATGATTGAATACTTTCAAACTGGTCCGGAAATTTACCTTTCAATTCTTTAGAAATAAATTTTGCTGATACATGCATGTTGCGGCAACGAGAGTAATAGCCCAGTCCTTCCCAAAGCTTCAATACTTTATCTTCTGAAGCATTAGCCAGCAAGTGAACAGTTGGAAATGTTTTTATAAATTTTGAATAATATGCAAGTCCCTGTTCTACCCTTGTTTGCTGCAATATTATTTCGCTCAGCCATATTTTATAAGGATCTTTTTCACCTTTCCATGGCATTTTTCTATCATTTTTCTCTTTGTTCCATTTTAGCAAAATTTGAGAAAAATGATTCTTTTCCGTTAAATATGAGCCTTTTTTCATTGATTTTTGACTAAAAATGTGCCTAAATATCAGCTATTTTAATTGTAAATTTTTGCTTCAAAAGAAAAAAAATACCCTATTTAGTTGAATATCATTGCAATTTGCACTAAATTGGCATGTCATTCCAGCCAAACTTCAACCAACTTAAAATTGCGATCATGAGAAAAGCCGACCTGGTCAATCAGATTTCTGAAAAAACAGGCATACCAAAGGTAGATGTGCTTGTAACTCTTGAAACCATGTTTAAAGAAGTAAAAGATACCCTTGTCAGTGGGGAAAATATTTATATACGAGGTTTTGGAAGTTTTATTACAAAAAAAAGAGCTGCAAAAATTGGTCGTAATATCAAGAAGAATATCGCAGTACATATACCCGAACATTATATACCTGCATTTAAACCTGCTAAAGAGTTTGTTGCAGAAGTAAAAAAATTAAAAGAACCCAAGGCCGATAACGGTCCTGGTGAAGATGGAGAATAATCCATATTTTCTTATCCATTTAATTATATTCTTTTTTGAATTCATAATTTAAGTCTTCAGGCATTATGATTATGACTGTATAATAATTAGTAGTTATTGAATACTCATTTATTATTCAGTTTAATAACAAAAGGAACTACTTAGTTATCCTTTACTATCCTTTTTATTTTACCTCACAACAAAATTTTGCCAGTACCTTTGCACTCTTAATTTGATTTAGTGAAGAGACCACAGTTATTAACAATTGGTGCAGCCGTATTACTTATTGCAATAATATATTTTGGTGCCAAAAAAAAACCCAATAAAACCAAACCCGTTGCCGAAGTTCATAGTGCAGACGATGGCCATGATCATGGTGCAACGACGCTTACTATTGACACTTTTCTGGCTTTAGGGAAAAAAGAGCTTGCTGCTGGGCAGGTAGCTAAAATCAGTCAGTTGGAAAATAGTATTTCACGTGGGGCTGTAAAAGACCAGCAAATCCATGTATATCATCAACTTGCAAAGTTTTGGCACGATAGTGCAAACTCCTGGGAGCCCTATGCCTGGTACACAGCGGAGGCAGCAAGATTGGAAAATTCAGAAAAAAACCTCACCTTCGCAGCCCATTTATTTTTGGACAACCTGATAAGGGATGATGTAGCGGAGCGAAGAAAATGGAAAGCCCTTCAGGCCAAAGATTTATTTGAGCGTTCTTTGAAGTTAAACCCGGTAAATGATTCATCAAAAGTTGGACTGGGAGCCTGCTTACTGTTTGGCAATATTTCGGATAATCCGATGGAAGGAATTCAGATGTTAAGAGAAGTTGCCGACAGGGATAGTAATAATGTGTATGCACAAATTACATTAGCAGAAGGCTCATTGATGACACAGCAATATGATAAAGCGGAAAGCAGGTTGGCACATGTATTAAGACATCAGCCAGATCGGCTGGAAGCAATTTTGATGATGGCTGATTTAAAAGAAAAAACAGGTCATAAGCATGAAGCTGCTGACTGGTATAGTAAAAGCCTGCCCTTCATTAAAAATGAAGCGATAATGGCCGAAATTAAAAATCGGGTAACAGAACTTAGAAAGTAGTAGTCCCAAAAGGGATAAAACTTATTAATAAACACAATTAAAAAAAATTAACAGAGTATGCCTTGCGGTAAAAAAAGGAAGCGTCATAAAATTGCGACGCACAAGCGTAAAAAAAGACTGAGAAAGAACCGTCATAAAAAGAGAAATAAGTAATTAATTGAAAAGTTAATAAGCTGGCAAATCAATTTGTCAGCTTATTAACTGATTACTTTATAACTCAAATTCAGTCCGCCGGTTGTCGGCCTTTTAGATTCACTTCATTTTATTTGTCAGCTAACAATATCCAGTTCCATTTGTTTTAAACTGGCACTTACAACTGGTGTTTTACAGCATCTTAGGCATTGATGTATGTTAAGCTGTAATGAACAAAGAACTTATTATTAATGCAGCACCACAGGGCGTAGAAATTGCCTTGCTGGAAGATAAAAAACTGGTAGAACTGCATAGCGAAAAAAGCGATGCCCGTTTTGCCGTGGGCGACCTCTATCTGGGTAAAGTTAAAAAACTGATACCCGGATTGAATGCTGCATTTGTTGATGTTGGGTTTGAAAAAGATGCCTTTCTACACTATACTGATTTGAGTCCTTATGCAAAATCGTTACTCAAGTTCACTAATCTGTGTATGAACGATAAGAGTGATCAGGGGCATGATTTTTCCAAATTTACTATTGAACCCGAAATCATTAAAACGGGAAAAATAAATGAAGTACTTGGAGGCAAGCCCCATGTACTGGTTCAAATTTTAAAAGAACCAATTGCCGCAAAAGGGCCCCGCCTGAGTTGCGAAATTTCTTTACCAGGACGTTTTGTTGTTTTGACTCCATTCAATGATATTGTTGCGGTATCACGAAAAATTCATTCGTCAGAAGAAAGAAAAAGACTTCAAAAAATTGTTGAAGCCATCAAGAGTAAAAACTTTGGTGTGATCGTACGTACCGCTGCCGAAGGAAAGAACACAGCCGAACTGCATGAAGACTTGTCTGCATTGGTAGCGCTATGGAACACCATAATGGTAAATTTGAAAACGGCAGTTGCTCCGGCACGCATTCTCAGCGAACAAACCAAGACAACCAGTATCCTTCGTGATTTGTTGAATGAAGACTTCAACAAGATAGTGGTAAATGATAAAAATATTTTTAGTGATACCCGCACATATATTCAACGTATAGCACCGGAGAAAGCCGATATTGTTTCATTTTATCAAAACGGCTCACCCATTTTTGATTCCTATGGCATCACCAAGCAGGTAAAATCATCGTTTGGTAAAACTGTAAATCTGGATAGCGGTGCCTACATAATTATTGAACATACTGAAGCATTGCATGTAATAGATGTAAACAGTGGGTACAAAAGTGTCAGTAATAATCAGGAACAAAATGCATTGGAGACCAATCTGGAAGCTGCAGAAGAAATAGCTCGTCAGTTAAGATTGCGTGACCTTGGTGGCATCATCGTTGTTGATTTTATAGACATGAAACTTCCTGAAAATAAGCGAAAGCTTATAGAGAAAATGGAAGAATATATGAAACCCGACAGAGCCAAGCATGCCGTACTTCCAATTTCCAAGTTTGGTATTATGCAGATTACACGCCAAAGGATGAAACCTGAGGTAAATATTAATACACAGGAAGTATGCCCTAGTTGCAACGGCACCGGAAAAATATCTTCAACTCTATTATTAGAAGACGAAATAGAAAAGAACCTTACTTATCTGATAACACATAAGAATAAGAATTTAAAACTGGTGGTTCACCCAATTTTATACTCCTATCTTACTAAGGGATGGCCATGGAAAACAAAGATGGCACATTGGAAACGCAAGTTGAAACAAAAAACCAGACTTGAACAAAACAGCAATTATCATCTTACTGAATATAAATTCTTTGATCAGCATGATGAAGAAATAAAATTGTAAAAATCAGTTTTTAATGCTGCCTCATCTCTTGGTTGAGTTTCGGTTTGAACTTTTATGATTTGCTTTCCAAACCATCAAAAGTTTACTTTTTTTATTTCCGGATGTTACTATAAAGAAAAAAGGCCGTCAAAAAAGACGGCCGAAATTCAATTTTAAAAACATTCGTTTAATTTCTGCTTCTACTATTCATATAAATCATTATGTATTGAATGAGTTGTACAACAGCTGCTAATGCTGCCACAACATAAGTAGTCGCTGCCCATTTCAGCGCATCCTTTGCCATAGGAAATTCAGTACTATTAGTTACATTGGTGTTTTGCAGCCATGCAAGAGCCCTTTTACTGGCATCAAACTCTACAGGTAAAGTAATCAGAGTAAAAAATACGGTAACACTCATTACAATAATTCCAATTAATAGTACGGTAGGGTTATTTGTGGTGGCAATTAAAACCATACCCGCCAGCAACACCCAGTTTACCAGCATAGAACTTAATTGCACTGCTGGCACCATTTTACTTCTGAACTGAAGTGGCCCATAGTTGGTAGCATGCTGTACAGCGTGGCCGCATTCGTGTGCCGCTACGGCAGCTGCTGAAACGCTGGTTCCGCTATATACATCAGGACTCAGATTTACCGTTTTATTTTTAGGGTTATAGTGGTCGGACAAGAACCCCTCAACAGAAATGACTTTTACATCCAGAATTCCATTCTCTCTTAGCATTTTTTCAGCAATCTCTTTACCCGAAAGACCGCTTGAAAGAGGAATTTTGCTGTATTTTGAAAACTTACTTTTTAAAACAGCCGAGACCAAAAAGCTGATTCCCAGAAATAACAGGGAAACCAACATAATTTCATTTGACATTATCATTTTTTGCAGTTTTGTGGTGAAAATTATAGCAAATTTGTTACCATCATTTTAGACGTAGTTTTTTAAGACTTTTTGACATATTTTAAAAATAAAATTAGGCAAAAAACCCCTTAACAATGTCATTAAATTGCTGTATTTCAGATATTTATAAACATTTTAAGCCACTGTTTAAACACTGACTTTTATCGCCCAATGTGGTCTAAAGTTATTCACAAGTCCAAAATTTTATTTTGAAATGTGGGGCATAATTGTAATTTAGCAATAGAATTTAATGGGTTAGTAAGTAAAGGGGTCAATCAAAAGATTGGCCCTTTTTACTTTCGATCAAAAATTTTAATTTTTTGTGCCTCATGTTTGAATATTTCAATCAATAAAATGATTGTAATAAAAAAAATCAAACTCTATATTCATTAATCAGTTGCAACTTCGTTAATCATCTATCTTTATTGCATGAGCAAAACAAAGTCAGCTTTTTTTTGTCAGCATTGCGGATATGAAAGTGTAAAATGGGTAGGGCAATGTCCATCCTGCAATCAATGGAATACTTTTGTTGAAGAATTAATTCAAAAAGACAATTCAAAATCTTCAAATAGCTGGAAAGATTATTCAGGTGAAGCCAGAAAGAATAAAACTATTTCGCTTCAGGAAATAAAAAGTCAGGAAGAAAAAAGAATTGAAACCCCAGATACAGAATTGAACAGGGTATTAGGTGGGGGCATTGTTCCCGGAAGTATTGTTTTAGTAGCAGGAGAACCAGGTATTGGCAAATCAACTTTATTTCTTCAAAATGGTTTACAATTAAAAAAAACATCAGTACTTTATATCAGTGGGGAGGAAAGTGAACAACAAATAAAAATGCGAGCAGACAGGTTGGGTCTTCATCACCCTGATTTTTATTTGCTTACTGAAACAACAACGCAGGTTATTTTTCAAGAGATAAAAAAATTAAAACCCCAATTAATAATTGTTGATTCCATACAAACATTACAAACAAATTTTATTGATGCATCACCCGGAAGTGTTTCTCAAATAAGAGAATGTGCAGCCGAGTTTCAACGGTTTGCAAAAGAAACGGGAACTCCGGTTTTTCTAATAGGTCATATTACCAAAGACGGGAGTATAGCAGGTCCAAAAATTCTGGAACATATGGTGGATACGGTGTTACAGTTTGAAGGCGACCGCCATTATGCCTATCGCATATTACGTACTTTAAAAAACCGGTTTGGAAGCAGCTCCGAAATTGGAATTTATGAAATGGTTGAAACAGGAATGAGAGCTGTACTCAATCCAAGTGAAATACTCATTACACAAAAAGAAGAACAACTTAGTGGCATCGCCATTGCTGCCACTATGGAGGGCATAAGACCATTGTTGATTGAAGTACAGGCATTGGTTACTCAATCAGTTTATGGTACACCACAACGAACAGTCAGTGGTTTTGATTTAAGAAGGCTTCAGTTGCTTCTGGCGGTCTTAGAAAAAAGAGGTGGCTTTCATTTTGGCGTTAAAGATGTTTTTTTAAACATAGCCGGTGGTCTAAAAGTTGAAGATCCTTCTATTGACCTTGCAGTTTTATGTGCCCTTTTATCTTCATACGAAGACACTCCATTACCACAAGAATATTGCTTTTCAGGTGAAGTAGGACTTAGTGGAGAAATTAGAGCAGTAAACCGTATTGAACAAAGAATTGCCGAAGCGGAAAAACTAGGCTTTGAAAAAATAATTGTTTCAAAATATAATATCCCATCCGACAGGCAGGGGCAAAAAGGGATGTTGAAAGTTAAATGGAATATTGAAGTAGTTCCAATGTTGAGAGTGGAGGAATTATACCGCTATTTATTTTAATGCTGCATCTTAAATATATCAACGATTCTGTTTTACAATTATTCTTTCCGCATATATGTGCCGGTTGTGGAAGTGATGTTTTAAACAAAGAATACAGCATGTGTCTGCGTTGCATAAACAGTTTACCTGAAACAAATTTTGAATTAAAGAAAGACAACCCGGTAGAAAAAATCTTTTGGGGTAGAGTTGAGCTTGAATCAGCAACCGCTCAATTTTATTTCACCAAAGAATCTTTAATGCAACACCTGATGCACCAGTTTAAGTACAAAGGAAACCGTGAACTGGGTTTGCAACTGGGCCGACTGATGGGGTCTCAGCTAAAACAATCTAACCGCTTTACCTCAATTGACGCACTTGTTCCTTTACCCTTATTTCCTGAAAAGGAAAGAAAACGTGGATACAATCAAGCAACCATTCTATGCGAAGGGATAGCATCTGCAATGGGCATTTCAGTGTTGGAAAATGTTGTTAGCCGACCACAACATACCGATACTCAAACAAGTAAAGGACGAATAGACCGATGGAAAAATATGGAAGGCAAATTTATTTTGACCGATGCAGCCATTATTGCTGGCAAGCATGTATTGCTGGTAGATGATGTAATAACAACCGGTGCCACTTTAGAAGCCTGCTGTATTGAAATACTTAAAACACCAGGAATAAAACTAAGTGTAGCCACTCTTTGTATGGCAAGTCGATAAAGTCAATCAGTTCAACTATTTTTGACATTAAGAAATGTGTAAATGAAAAAATCCGGTTTATTAATATTGCTTTCAATTTTCATTGTCCTCTCCTGCCGGAAAGAAAATTTTATCACATCGTCCGATGCTCATCTTCGTATTTCTGCAGATACGCTTAAATATGATACGGTGTTTGTAACGGCCGGATCTATCTATCAAAAATTTAGCATTGTAAATGAGAACAACCAAAAACTAAAACTGACTTCAGTAAAACTTATGGGTGGCAGCTCCTCTGCATATAAAATAAATGTTGATGGTGTTTCAGGTTACTCGTTCAATAACCTGGAGTTGGAAGCCAATGACAGTATTCATGTGTTTGTTCAGGTTAACGTTGATCCTACAGCTGCAAATCTTCCCTTTATCATTCGTGATAGTATTGAGATTGGATATAATGGAAATAAGAAAAATGTACAATTGGAAGCATGGGGGCAAAATGCCCATTTCTTAAGAAATAAAATTGTAAGCACCAATGAAATCTGGAATAATGACTTGCCGTATATAATTCTGGGTTCTCTTACTATTAATCAAAATCAAATACTAACTATCAATAAAGGTTGTCGCATTTACACACATGCCGATGCACCCATACTAGTAAATGGGAGTTTACAAATAAATGGACTGAAGGATACTGCAGACAGGGTATATTTTCAGGGCGACAGAATGGATGATCCTTACAGAGATTTGCCCGGAAGCTGGCCAGGAATCATTTTCAATACAACGTCAAAAGACAATGTGCTGAATTATACTGTTATTAAAAATGCCTATCAAGCTATCGCACTGCAAGATCCTTCCAGCAATTCAAATCCCAAACTGACCTTAAATGAATGCATTATTGACAATGCTTTTGATGCTGGAATTCTTTCAATCAACTCCAGCATAAAAGCGGTTAATTCTTTAATTAGCAATTGTAGTAAAAATATTTTTTTGGTAAAAGGTGGCGATTATGAATTTACTCACTGCACTGCCGTTACCTATGCCAATAGATATATAGAACATAAAGCTCCTGTATTACTAATGAGTAATTTTATTTCTGTTAACAACACACCAATAACTCAAAACCTGAATGCTGTTTTTCGCAATTGTATTTTTTGGGGGGAAAACGGATTGGTAGATAATGAAGTAGAAGTATTAAAAAGTGGTAACGGGCCCTTTGCTGTAAATTTTGAAAACACTTTATGGAAAGTGCAAACCACACCAGCTAATATTACCAGCAGTCAAATAATTAATAATCAGTCGCCACAATTTGACAGTATTAATACTTTCAAAAACTATTATAATTTCCGATTAAAAGCCGGATCCCCTGCACTTGAAAAAGGTGTTAATACAACTACAATCATAGATTTAGACGGGAAACCTCAACCAGTTGGATTACCCGATCTTGGTTGTTTTGAAAAACAATAGCAATAAAATCACCGAACCAGAGATTTTCGTTTTAACTTTGGTAACTCCATTAATTTTTTACAGAAATGAAAACTCTATTATTAGCTATGCTATCATCTGTCATGCTTACAGGAAGTTCCATTTATGATTTTAAAGTACCTGCATTAGATGGCACCACTGATATCAATTTTGCCGATTTCAAAGGCAAAAAAATATTAATTGTGAACACCGCATCAGAATGTGGTAACACACCACAATACAAAGACCTGGAAGATTTGTATAAAAAGTATAAAGACAAATTGGTTATTGTTGGATTTCCTGCAAACAATTTTGGATCACAAGAGCCTGGAAGTAACAAAGAGATTCAAGCATTTTGTACAAAGAATTATGGAGTAAGTTTTCCAATGGCAGAAAAAATATCAGTACGTGGCGATGACATACATCCGATTTACAAATGGCTGAATGAACAATCAAAAGAATTGTCAAAACAGGTAACAGGCAATACTTCAAAAGATTATGCCTGGAAAAAATTTTTGCAGGATCCTGTAATATGGAACTTCACTAAGTTTTTATTGGACGAAAACGGAAAGTTAATTGCTGTTTTCTTTCATAAAGTAAATCCAATGAGTGAAGAAGTGCTGCAATACCTGAAATAAAAGTTGTCGTTTTTTTACCTTTCACTTTTTGGAAACAATGCTTCTTCAATGGGCGAGAAAACTTATTTTCGCAATCCATGCTATTTGCCAATACCATAGGACAGAAAGATGTTAAAACCCAGTTGCGGGATTTATACAACAACAACCGTCTGAGTCATGCACTGCTTTTTCTGGGCAAAGAAGGAAGTGGTGCCTTACCCTTAGCACTTGCATTTTCACAATATATCGTTTGCGAGAAAGTTAGTGGCAAAAACAAGAATACAACACCTGGTCCTTCTCTTTTTGGTGATGTACCGGTTTCGGAAACAAGAATTTTGGAAGATGCCTGTGGTGAATGTGCTGCTTGTAAAAAAGCGGGTCAATATGTGCATCCCGATATTCATTTCTCTTATCCTACAGTTACAAAAAAACCGGGTGAGAAGCCGATAGCTACTGATTTTATTACGGAGTGGCGTGACTTTATCAAATTGAATCCTTATGGCAACCTGTTTGACTGGATAGAAATGATTAAAGAAAAAGAAAACAGCCAGGGGAAAATAACGGCAAGAGAGTGTGATGAAATTATCCGAAAACTGAGTTTGAAAAGTTTTGAAAGCGAGTACAAAGTGCTTATTCTTTGGATGCCTGAAGAAATGGATAAAGAAGGAAATAAGCTGTTGAAGATAATTGAAGAGCCCCCGGCCAATACTTTATTTATACTGGTAGCAGAAAATGAAGAACTTATTTTACCAACTATCTTAAGCCGTTGCCAGCTTGTAAAAATACCAGCATTAGACATCAAAGAAATTGAAACAGCCTTAATTGAACGTAATAAAACAGAAGTGGCCATTGCCCGACAGGTAGCCAGCGTAAGTGAAGGCAACTACAGAGAAGCATTACAATTAGTTCAACATGCTGAGGGAGACTGGCAGGCCTTATTGCGTGATTGGCTGAATGCAATATTAAAAACCGGCCCCGTAGCACAAACCAAATGGGTGGAAGAAATTAGCAGGCTTGGTCGTGAAAAGCAAAAACAATTTCTCCGATATTTCAATCATTTGCTGGAGCAGGCTATTCATTTAAAAGTAACTGGAAAAGCAACTGGAGCTTTTGGTACCGAAATAGATTTTGCAGAGCGGTTGAATAAAATAGCCGGAATAGAACAACAACAGGCCATTATAGAGGAGCTGGATCGAGCCAGTTTTTATATTGAGCGAAATGCAAATGGGAAAATGCTTTTTCATGCGCTTACGATTAAGCTATATCATATTATACAGGATAAGGTGGTTCTGATGGCCTAGCTGTATAGCTTATTTTTCTAAGAGAATCACTTTATACTTAAAATGGACGCCACTTTTTCAGTCACTACTAACTATATGCTCCTTTTTTTCTCATTTATATAATATACAATATAAAAAAGCCGGTCTTTTGAATTTTTGACTCAGTTTATAAATATTGGCTTTAATTGCAGCATTATCCAAAATATCATATTTTTGATGAACTGAGGAAAAAGGATAGCGGCAAGCCGCAGTGTATGAGACCGAATGCAGAAAATTTCTATATGGCTTCAACGACTCTTATATATAGCCTTACTTTTTTAAGGCAAATTGATTTGCTGAATAGCAAACAGAACGATCAACGGAGCGTCGCAACGAAAGCTTAATAGTAATTCTACAGCCGGCTTCATCAATTTCTCTCAATTATTAATTGTTCATTTTTAATTATTCATTGAATAATGAGTTGTACAGGTTGCAGTACTGCTACAGGCGGTAAGCCAAATGGTTGCAAGAGCAACGGCGGATGTAGCTCCGGCGGGTGCAACCGTATGAATACCTATGACTGGCTACGCAACCTGCCTATTGCCGATATGGACAGCAGTTGCAAAGTGATTGAAGTGAGCTTTAACCAAGGAACCCGAAAAGACTTTTTTCGTAATACAGCCTTGCAGCCTTATGATAAAGGCGACCTGATAGCGGTGGAAGGTGTGAGTGGTTTTGATGTAGGCGAAGTATCGCTTACCGGAGAAATTGTAAGACTACAAATGAAAAAAAGGGGTGTGAAGGAAGACAATCCCGAAATGAAAAAAGTGCTGCGTCTGGCTATCGATCGTGATATTGAATTAAGAAATCAAAATAAAGCCCGTGAGCCTGAGGCTGTGATAAGAAGCCGTGCTATAGCCCGCCAGCTGAAACTGGATATGAAGATAAGCCAGGTAGAAATGCAGGCCGATGGCAGAAAAGCTACTTTCTTTTACATAGCTGATGGTCGTGTTGACTTTAGAGAGCTGATAAAAGTATATGCATCGGAGTTTAAAGTAAAAGTAGAAATGCGGCAGATAGGTGCTCGCCAGGAAGCGGGTAAGGTGGGCGGCATTGGCAGCTGTGGCCGTGAGCTTTGTTGCAGCACCTGGTTGACTGATTTTAAATCGGTAAACACTGCAGCCGCACGATATCAAAATCTTTCAATCAATCAAACGAAACTAAGTGGACAGTGTGGCCGGTTGAAGTGTTGTCTTAATTATGAGTTGGATACTTACTTAGATGCTTTACAACACTTTCCTGATAACTGCGATGTATTACAGGTTGCCAAGGGAAATGCCTTTCTGATTAAAAAGGACATTTTTAAGAACCTGATGTGGTACACTCTCCCCGATAGTAATAAACAATATCCGCTGAGCCTTGAGAGAGTAATAAAGATAAAATCGCTAAACCAGCAAGGCGTCAGACCTGATGATCTGGAACCTGTAGATGTAGTGAGCAGCAAGCCCAAAGAAATGGAACCCGAGAATGTAGAACTGGTGGGACAAATAAGCTTGCGCACATTGGAGAAAGCTGAGAAAAAGAAAAAGCAACAACAGCAACAAAAAAATCAGCGGCCACAACAAAGACAACAGGGAAGTGGACAACAAAATCAACAACACAATCAAGGAGGCAATCAGCAAAGACCACAAAAAAATCAAGGCGGAGGCCAGCAACAACGCCCCAACCAGCAAAACAGAAATCAGCAAAGGCCAAACCAGCCCAACAGAAATCAGCAAAAGCCCAACCAGCCCAATACACCAAAAGAGTAGGTTAAAAAAAATCACACAAAATGTGTGACACAATTTGTATGATAATAAGTGATTGCATCTTGCTATAAAAAATTTTAAATCGTTTTTTCCCCTATCAAATCTCTTATTACTACCGAAGCAGCTACTGCACCAAATACTGCTGGCAAATAGGAAATAGTGCCGTATGCAGATTTCTTAAAATTTTTTCCATCAGTCAGCATTAGACTTTCTTTGTTGGGAATTTCGGGGGAGAACACCGCATTAATTCCTTTGGCGATACCAATTTTTTTTAAGTTCTTTCGTATTTGCTGCGCAAAAGGACAATTCCAGGTTTTTGAAATGTCAACGACCTTCAGTTGTGTAGGATCCAGTTTGCCACCGGCACCCATACTGCTTACCAATGGTAATTTACTTTCGTAAGCCATTTGTATAAATGTAATTTTTGGTGTAATGCTGTCAATGGCATCAATGATATAATCCGGTTTTTCATTCAAATGATGCTTTACCATTTCAGGATTAATAAACTCATTTACCACTGTCAGCGCAATTTCTGGATTAATGGCTTTGAGTCTTTCTTCCATAATCAATGCCTTAGACTTGCCGTGATTGTTTGCCAGTGCCGGCAATTGCCTGTTACGATTGGTAGGGTCTACCACATCGCCATCAATAATGGTCATGCGGCCTATCCCACTGCGTGCAATAAATTCTGCTGCATAGGAGCCCACACCACCCAGCCCGACTATCATTACATGCGAAGCCGTAAGTTTCAATAAAGATTCTTTGCCAATTAAAAGTTCGGTACGTGAAAGCCAGGAAGTATCTTTTGTCATATAAAAAAGGATGCATCAAAAATATTTGCTGCATTTTTTTGAATCTGCAAACTAAGTGAATTCATATCAATTGATAAAGCATTGGAAGCCAACTTATAGATTTCGTCAATATTTACGCTTGCATCATCAGTTTCCAGAAACAGTTTTTCCATTGAAATTTGTTTTAATAAATCCAACTGATTCTGATGTTTTAATGATTTTCCAAATGAGAGATAAAACCCTTTTTCAAGAATTGTATTTGCCAGTGTTTTATTTTTATTGAACCCATGAAAAACTACCGGTACATTTATGCTTCCTTTTTCAAGCAGGGAAAAAACTTCAGCCCATGCTTTTACACAATGAATGATCAGTGGTTTTTGTATTTCATTTGCCAATTGTATTTGCCTGGAAAAAATCTGTTGTTGTAGTTTGAAATCTGTTTTGCAAATTTTATCCAATCCGGCTTCGCCTATTGCCAGTACTGAAACATTATTTGCATAGCTAATCAAGTTTTCAAACTGAGATTCAAAATCTTCTTCAATATGCCAGGGATGAATACCCATGGAGTAGTATCTGCCCGATTGTACTGAGTGAAAATCATTATACAAACTGAAGATCGTTTTTTGGCCCGGGTCAGGTGGTGTATGTGTATGTATATCTATCCACAAAATGTTTTCATTTATTCTCCTTCACCCAATGCACGATAAATGGTGTCCTGTATTTTGCTGCGTATGTTCATACGGCCCAGCAGATTACCATCTCTTGTAGGGTACACTCTGTTTGAAAGGAATACATAAACCAGACTTGCTTTTGGATCTACCCACACGCAGGTGCCGGTAAAACCGGTATGTCCAAAAGTTGCGGGTGAGCAAAGTGCAGAAGGGTAAGGTTCTTTTCGCAGTGCATTATCTTTTTCAGGTTTATCAAATCCATAACCACGCCTGCTTACATCGCTATGATAGGCTGTAAAAAGATCTATCGTTTCTTTTTTCAAATAACGTTTGCCATTAAAAATACCGCCGTTGAGCAGCATTTGGTACAGCATGGCCAGATCGTAAGCATCGGAGAATAAACCGGCATGGCCTGAAACACCGCCAAACATGGAAGCGCCTTCGTCATGCACATCGCCCTGAGTGGTTTGCATACGAAAGTGATTTTCAGTTTCGGTAGGCACCATTTTATTCACTGCAAATCTTTCACGAGGCTTGAAGCCGGTTGTGGTCATGCCGATAGGCCGGTAAAAAGTTTGAGCAGCATATTCATTGAGTGGCATGCCGGAGATTTGCTCAACAATTTTTCCCAGAAAAATAAAATCGTTATCGCTGTACACATATTTGCCATGGGCAGAAAGTTTGCTGTTGAGTATTCGACTGAACATAGTATCCTGCCAGTCGTTGCGCATAAAAATATTTTCTGCTACACGTACTGTGAAACCGGGTTTGGATTTTTCACTGAAAATGGCTGGATTGGGTTTCCCGGTTTTAGGATCAATGGTTTCTTTATAAAAAGCAATATAAGGAACCAGCCCTGCCTGATGCAGAATAATATCATCCAGTTTTAAATCTGCCTTATCTGTTCCCTTTACCAAGGGCAAATAATCGCCTAAAGTTTTTTTAATATCCAATTTACCTTCTTCATACAACTTCATTACCGAAACGGTAGTGGCAGAAATTTTGGTTACAGAAGCCAAATCAAAAATGCTTTCAAATGTAGTAGCCGGAGAAGTTTCATATTTATAATTTCCAAATGCTTTATGATAAATAATATTTCCATCATGCACAGCCAATACCACACAGCCGGGAAAAGCTTTTTTGGCAATGCCATCGGCAACAATAGAATCAATCTCATTTAGTTTGCTGTACTGATGTACTGGTGTCGTCTTTGCTTTTACTATACCATCACCGCTATTGAATCTGCACACACGAACCGGAAGCGTTCCGATAGCCTCAAATTTTCCTTTCAAATAATCAGCAGCCACTTGCTGAGTTATGTCATCATCCTGATAACAGGCTACCAGTGTCCATGCATCACAAAAGTTTTTAGTGGCCAGTACATTTCCAAAAACAATGGTTTCTGTTTTGATGAAATTTAATTCTTTCCATAAATTAATAGCAGCAGGAGAAATACCATAATTACCTGCAGGCCGGTTACTGAAATTATGAATGCCCACTATAATGGCATCATATTTTCCATCTTTGGGAACAGCCTTAAGAATTTGTTCGGCTTTTGCTTCACTATCATTGTAGGAAAAAGTATATACATCTGCATCAAACTCATTCATCATCCTTCTGCCAAATTCATTTAGTTTAGAAGTGCCAATACCGATATAAGCTATCCTCTGTCCCTTCTTCAAAGGAATGTCGGCATAATCGTTTCTGGAAGCTGTAAAAGCTGCTTTATTAAGTAATGTGATAGATTTAGTAGCAACCTCACGACAGATGTCATCAGTTTTTGCATTTAATTCAGCTAACAAATTATTTGTTTCAATTGGATTCCATTGGTTTAAACCCAACTGATATTTTGATTCCAGTACTTTTTTTGTTTTATTGTAAATATCATCCCAGGAAATTTTTTTTGCTTTAATCGCATTTTTTATTGCTTCAATAGCCTCACCCACATCAGCCGGCAGACAGAGCATATCATTTCCTGCAATAATAGCTTCCGCTGCAATGGTGCCTTGTGGAAAATATTTGGCTACACCTTTCATTTCCAACGCATCAGTAAAAGTGAGGCCTTTATAGCCCATTTTATTGCGAAGTAAATCTGTTACATTATTTTTTGAAATAGAAGTAGCTCTGTTGGCTGTATTATCTATAGCAGGAATGTATAAATGAGCAATCATCACACTACCTACTCCGGCATCAAAAATAGCATTAAAGGGCACCAGTTCCATAGTATCCAATGCGGCCATAGATTTATTAATAACCGGCAGGTCGTAGTGAGAGTCCACATCCACATCACCATGTCCGGGAAAGTGTTTGGCACAGGCCATAATACCTGCATCTTGCATCCCTTTCATATAGGCTACACCAAATTCTGAAACTTTTATTTTGTTTTCTCCAAAGGAGCGAAATCCAATAACCGGATTGTTGGGGTTATTATTAATATCCACCACAGGTGCATAGTTTACATGCACACCTATTCTCTTGCATTGTTCTCCTACTGCAAGACCCATACGATACACCAGATTTTTATCACTCATTGAACCAAGCGTCAGTTGATATGGAAATTTTGTAACACTATCTAAACGCATACCAAGACCCCATTCACCATCAATAGTAACCATCAATGGCGTTTGTGCTATGCTTTGATAATAGTTAGTTAGATTGGCTTGTCTTACAGGGCCACCTTGAAAAAAACAAAGCGCTCCAATATTATACTTTTTGATATCGCTTACAACTTTGGCTACATGATCGGCTCCCAAATTTGAATGAGCTCTCACTACCATCAACTGTGCAATGCGTTGATCATCATTCAAAGAGTTAAAAACACTGTCCACCCAGTGCTGCTTGTTGAGTTTGCTTTTGTACTGGGCTTGTGAGGTTAACGAAGTAAGAACTATCAGAAAGACAAAGAGTTGCAATTGCTTCATAATTGATTATTTACCTGACTGCTAAAATTAATTCTTTCTCATTGAAATATGATATGAATTTTCGTAGTTTTAAACTCACTCCCGCTCCCCCTGAAAGTCTCTGAAACAGTTCGTTTTTTTCATCTAAAACTTACGACTATGAGACCAAATTTTTCTTTTCAGCCACACATTTACACATTAATTTTATTTTTTTTCATTCTTTATTTAACCCCAGTTACTGCACAAAAAGGAATTCATCTGAAGGAGTTTGATTTGAAAGAAGGAAAAATAAAAATTTATTTGCCTGATGATATCAGGTCAGGTGAAACGATTTCGGGTACAGTTGTGTTAGAACCGGAAGGTTCAACGGAAAAAATAAAAAATTGAAGTATAGCGGCATTACAAAAATATGGGCTTAGTTATACTGAAGATAATGGAAGCGTCAAATTACTTTCGACACGTTTTACTATTTTGATCAACCAAAATAATACAACAATTAATGTCAATGATGGTAATAAATTGATTTCAAACTATAACATTCCAATTCAAAAAGAGGATTATAAAATATCTTCTTTTGTACTTCCTACACATGTGCTTACTCAATCTGCGATTCAAATACATGGACCATTTGATGGCAATACTTCAAATACGCAGTGCCGGGTAAATGGAAAAGAAATGGAGATACTGGCCGAATCGCCAAGACAGTGCATTGTGCTGATGCCAGCGGCAGAAAGCAAATCGCATGCTGTTTCTATAATAGAAAATGGAAAGGAAATTCAAAAGTCAATATATGCCGTTAATATGAATGTAAGTGCCGGCAGACTCGAATTGCAAAAAGGCGAGCGAACCTATGTTGATGTACTCGTTTCCGGAATTCAAAACCTGCCAGCCTCAGCAACCTTAACAGTTACCAATATGACTACGGGAGTGGTTGCCATGCAAGGAGGAGAACACCAGTCAATTATTATTTCTCCCGATAATAATCCAGACAACACATACAGCAAACGTTTTGATATTCAAAGTATCAAAACCGGAAGTTTTTCAGTTACTGTTAATCTTGATTTACCTGAATCAGAAAAATTTACAACCGGTTCGGCATCGCTATGCAATTGTTATTTACTTGAGCAATCCTGTTTGATCCCTTTACAAATGTGTAAGGAGCTTGGAGGCAGTACACAACCACCCACATTTGCTCCTGATGCAGTTATAGATTCTTCCACTTCAATACCGGGGCCAATAGTCAATTTAAAAGTGCCCGGAGTTTTTAATAATAAAACCAGTTTTCATATTCCGTTGCAACTACAATCGTTTTCTGACGATATTGTTGCGGTAGTTTTTTCAATAAAACCATTTAGTTCAAATAACTGGCAAGCAATTGAAAAAGCCAGTCAAAATGGAAATAATTGGACGACAAACTGGGCACCACCTTTGGGATTTGATGGGGAATACATCATTAAAGCAAGAGCAGCTGGTAAAAACAATTATATATCAGAAACATACACCAGAGCAAATTTGCTGTTGACACCTGAAGCCAGTAAGCCATTGTTAGGTGAAAAAATAAAATTAACTGTTACAGATGCTCAAATCAATCAAGCAAACCAAGATGTGCGACAAAAGGAAGAAAGTCTAAGAGGATTGACTGATTGAATAGCCGAATTGAGAAGAAAATTTGAAATGTTGATGAATGAGTGGGAAAGAAAAAACACAATGGCCGAAGAATTAACAACCATTGACAAAGTAATAGACAAAATACCCGGCCTTTTTAGCGATTCACTTAAAAAATTAACCGACTCACTTGCAAAGTTAAAAGCTGATCTAAATGGCAAACCCGATAATGAAGCACTAAAAAAAGCAGCTGAGGATGCAGCACAAAGAGAAAAAGATTGTGCAGAAAGGTTAAACAAATTAAAACAGGAAAAAGAAGCTGCGCAAAAAGAACTTGATGATTTGAACAAAGAGATTGAAGACTTGTTACATCAAATGGACCAGCTTCATTTAGGCAACAACTGGGTGGGCGGTCATGGCTATCATGCCGATGGTGGATTTTGGTTTGGATATGTAGGAGACGAAAACTCGAATACCAATATCAGGGGTGAATCAAATAAACTTTCCAACAAATTGAGAGGCTTAAGAAAGCCTCAAAATGCAGCAAAAAAAAGAGTTAAAGATTTAAATGCTGAAATTGCAAAAGCACAGGAAGAATGTGACAAGCTGCAAAAAGAAAAAGAAAAAGCAGCAGATGCAGAAAAAAAAGGATCAATGCATGATGCTTTAGAAACACAGATAGATGAGCTATGCAGACAGATTGCCGCCTTAATGGATGCACTTCAAAAATGGTGCAAAGAGCATCCCGGTGTTTGCAATTTTAACCCTGTTCCTTCCGGTTCTCCCAAAACACCCCTAGAAGCCTTAGCCTATATTGATCAATTGAATGACATTATCAAAAAGAAAAAACAAAAAGAAACAGATTTAATAAATGAAGCTGAAGCAACAGCTGCTGCAGCAGCTGCAACAAAAGCCCAGCAGGATGCAGCCAACGCAGAGAAAAATAAACTGGAGGAAGCATTAAAAAAAGCACAAGCAGCAGCAGATAAACTACAAGCAGACCGTGAAAAACAATTAGAAGAAGAAAGAGTTAAAAAACGTAAACAACTGGAAGAAGAAGAAGCAAAAAGAAATACACCCACACCTCAACCCCGACTTACAAAACCCATCAATCCACAGGACAAACAATTGAAACTATTTGCACTGGGTATGTTGAGAGGATTGTTTAGAGATATGTTAATTGAAAAGGGACCCTGCGATTGTGAAACGAAAGCTATTGCCCTGGCAAATAATACCAATTCCGCCCCGGGTGATGTACTTGGTGGATTAGCAATTGGCATTGCCTTTGCGCCGATAGAAGCATTGCCCGGTTTATCATTGGGAGCTAAATTAGGAATAGGTGCATTAAAAGCATTAGGCAGTGCAATATATGGAGGTGAAAATTTTACAGAGGAATTGGGCAAAAATCTTTTTAATGTGATTGGTGGTGAAATTTTTCCGAAATTATTGGGAGATGAATTTACAGGCAACCGCATGAATGAGCTGGCAAGCGGAGGGCTTGATGCATTATTGGAAGCTGAAGGAGTTAGATTGATTTCATGGGAAGGAGAAACTGAGCTAAGAAATTGCGGAAAAATAAAAGGCAAAACAACAATGTTGTTTAATCCAAATACAGGATGGGTTACTATGCTTATAAAAATTGACAATTGTCCGCTGGTGGTTATTAAATATAAAGTAAATGAAGATGGTGTGCCAATTGGCAAACCAACTGTACAAAAAGTGAATGGCTAAAGTGTAAGATTGCGAATTGTTATTTCATTAAGAACGGTTTTGAAAATCACTGCCTTTAAAAGTCGTATTTTTGGCGGCTAAACCTGAATTGTGCCGGATAAAATTTTATTGCTCCCAGATAATATTGCCAACCAGATAGCGGCAGGTGAGGTAATTCAAAGACCTGCCAGCGCAGTAAAGGAATTATTGGAAAATGCGGTGGACGCAGATGCTACAGAAATTAATCTGATAATAAACGATGCGGGAAAATCGCTGATACAGGTAATAGATAATGGCAGCGGTATGAGTGAAATAGATGCCCGCATGTGTTTTGAACGTCATGCCACTTCCAAAATTCAATCCATTGAAGATTTATTTCATATTCGTACCATGGGATTCAGGGGAGAAGCATTGGCCTCTATTGCTGCGGTGGCACAGGTTGAACTGAAAACCAAAAAAAAGGAAGAAGATACCGGCATTTATATTGAAGTAGAAAATAGTGTGGTAAAAAAGCAAGAGCTGGTAGCTACACCAGCAGGTACCAGCATTGCAATGAAAAATCTTTTTTTCAATGTACCGGCCCGAAGAAATTTTCTAAAAAGCAATGCTGCCGAAATGCGACATATCGTAGATGAATTTACCCGGGTGGCCATGTCATTTCCTGAAATTCTTTTTACACTAACTGCTAATAATCAGCAATTATTTCATCTGGAATCAGGCAGTTTAAAACAAAGAATAGTACAACTTCTCGGCAATCATTATAATGCCAAACTTGTTTCGGTAAAGGAAGAAACCGACTATATGAACATTTATGGCTTTGTGGGTAAGCCAGAAGCTGCTAAAAAAACCAGAGGTGATCAGTATTTTTTTGTCAATAACCGCTATATCAAAAGCCCGTATCTCAATCATGCAGTGATGAGTGCTTTTCAGCAAATGATTGCTGCTGACAGTTTCCCGATGTATGTATTGTTTATAGAGCTGGATCCTACAGTGGTGGATGTAAATGTGCACCCAACAAAGCAGGAAATAAAATTTGAAGACGAAAAAATTATTTACGCATTTGTACAGGCGGCTGTCAAACATGCACTGGCCCAGTTTAGCATCACCCCTACTCTTGATTTTGATCTGGATGCTTCCATTCAAAATCTTTCCTCCATACAACAACCTTTTACCCAAGACAAGCAGGATCGTGCAGCGGGTTCTTCAATTTTCAAAGGGTTTACTCAAAAACATCAGGCACATTTTATTGAACGCACTGATAAAACAGAATTAAAACACTGGAAGGAATTTTATGAGAGTGCAAATACCGAATTGCCTGTAAAAACTGAACCAGGAGAACAGATTTTATCTGGTTTGCAACCAGCTATTTTCAACGCAACCGAATCTCAGGTAATCAGTCAGCTATTAAATACTTATATCATTACAGTATCGGGCGGTAACGGCTTTTTCCTGATTCATCAACAAGCGGCTCACGAAAGAATTCTTTACGAAGTATTAGCAAAAGCTAATAAAGAAACACCGGTAGCCACACAGCGAAGTTTGTTTCCGGCAACTTTAGAGCTTGCTCCGGCTGATGCAGCTATTATGCAGGAAATTATTCCCGACCTGCATGACCTCGGTTATGTAATTGAGCCTTTTGGTAAAAATACATTCGTTATTCAGGGTATTCCGGCAGATGTACCTGCGGGTAATGAAAGATATGTAATTGATATTTTATTAGAACAATATAAACACTTCAGCACCGATGTTAGTTTTTCTAAAAGAGAAAAACTGATTCGTTCACTTGCCAGGCAACAAGCCATAAAAACCGGCACAGTACTCAGCGATAAAGAAATGAAACATCTTACTGAAGCATTGTTTCAATGCAAGCAACCCAATGTTTCACCTGAAGGAAATCCCACTTATCTGGAATTTAAAAAGGAGCAATTAGAGAAAATGTTTGGCAGGTAAATGCTGTTTTTGTAAAAAATTATTCGCCCATAGTTTCTGCATACTTATAGCCAACACCTCTTACCGAATGAAAATAGCGGGGATTGCGACTGTCTTCTTCAAAATACTTTCTGAAATTAAGAATGAAGTTGTCGATAGTGCGGGTGGTAGGATACACATTATAACCCCAAACAGATTGCAATATTTTTTCACGAGGCACTACTTCGTTTTTATTTTCAATCAATAACTTAAGCAACATGGTTTCCTTCTTGCTTAGTTGTATTTTCTGGCCCTTATTATCCATAGCCTCCTGCGCTTTGAAATCAATTTTACCTCCACCAAAAATATAGTTGTCGCCAACGGTTGTTTTATCTAAAAGCTTTTTATTCTTATTAATCAGTTTATGGACTCTTAACAATAACTCTTCCAGATTGAAAGGTTTTGTCAGATAATCATCAGCACCCTTTTTTAATCCAAGTACCCGATCAGCACTGCTGTTTTTTGCGCTTAACATTAAAATTGGCACTTCATTATTGCTGATGCGAATGGTTTCTGTTACACTTACACCATCCATTTCGGGCAGCATTACATCCATTATAATTAAATCGAAATATTCATTTTCAACGGCCTTCAGGGCTGCAGCACCATCTAATGCAGATGTTACACTGTACCCTTCCAACTCAAGGTTTAGCTTTAAAGCATCATGCAGATTCTCTTCATCTTCTACCAATAAAACAGAGTGTTGCTGTGCTGTCATTTTTTTCAATTTAAAAAAAGCAAATTTCAGGTTCTGAAAGTGATAACAAAAATACTGCCCTGAGGCTGATTATCAGTCACCGAAATGTCTGCATTGTGGCCTTGCGCTATTTTACGACAGAGATACAAACCCAATCCTGTTCCCTGTGTTTTTCGTGTGGCCTCATTACCAATACGGTAAAACTTATTAAACACTTTCAGTTTTTCATCATCTGCAATACCTAAACCTTCATCTATAATTTTCAATTCAATACCGAATTTGATTTTCTTTAAACGGGCAGTTACTATTGCATATTTAGGTGAGTATTTCAATGCATTTTCCAGCAGGTTATTAATCATCATTTGCAACAGCAAAGGATCGCCTTTAATATCTGCATCTTCTTCTATTTCTTCTTCAATCCTTCTTTCGGGAAATCTATTCCGAAAATCCTGAAGTCTTTCTTTGAGTAACAAGTTTAAGTCAAGTTCTTCATTATCTGCTTTATATTGCCCACCTTCTAATTGTGAGGATACCAAAATATTATTGGTAAGAAAATTTAATCGCCCTACTTCGTCCAGCGTTTTTTGAATAAGTTTTTGTTGTTTTTCTTCTTCAAGTTTATGTTTTTGAATGGTTTCTAAACTCAGTTTGGCTACAGCTATTGGGGTTTTTAGCTCATGAGTAACGGCCATCATAAAATGTTGTTGCTGCTGTTGTAATTTCAACTGACGTCGCACCGAACGGTAAACAAACCAGGCTCCAATAAGAATCACAATAAAGAAAATACTTCCCTCGCCTATGTATTTTGATTGTTCCCTTTGGTGGGCAATGTTTATTTTTTCAAGTTGAGATTGATAAAGTTTCGGATTGGTTGCGCTATCAACAGTAAAATGCAGCTCGGCCTTTTTAAAGTCACGCATTTCGGCATTTTGTTTATTGAGCGAAATAAACCACCATATTAATGCAGCAATTATATACACCAATAATGCCCAGTAAATAAGTGTTGTACGAAAAATGCGTTTTGATTGCATGATGCAAAGATGGCAGAATATTATTTTACCTTCTCAATTCTTATACCAGCATCCAAAACATTTCTCAGCGGATCTTCCCGCATTACCTGCTCTAGTGTAAACTTAAACTCTCCCTTTTTAAAAGGTTCGGGGCCACCCAGAGGAATACGATGCTCATAAATATCATCCATACCAGATGCTTTCCATCCTGAAAGATCGTCAGCTAAAGTCAAATCCTGATGCAGGCGTTTTATGGTATCGCCATTGGGAAGTTGTATATACAGGTTGATATATATGTTATTGAAATTGTATTTATCACTATGCCTTAAAACAATAAAAGGCTGATAAAGTGCTGTAGTGTCTTTTATAATAAACGTAAACGAAGGTTTAAAATTACTTTGCCAGGCATGCCCGGGAATAGTTACTGTTTTTTCATACAGTTCAATCTGTGTACAGGAAAATAAACCCAGAATAAAACCAAAAGGAAACAGAAAAATTCGAACTTTTCTTTTCATGAGGCAAAGATAATGCTGCATCAGGCGAGGAAATACAGCTAAGGTTTATAATACATTCAATATTTGTTCTTTGGCTTTTTCCAATTCATCTTTCATTAACACTACACATTTTTGAATAGAGGAATCATATGCTTTTGATCCAGTAGTATTGATTTCGCGACCAATCTCCTGCAAAACAAAGGATAGTTTTTTGCCCTTGCTTTGTTCCTTTTCATTTAGCAGAGATTTAAAATAATCGCAATGATTTTTTAGCCTTACCTGTTCTTCGCTAATGTCAATTTTTTCAAAATAATAAATCAATTCCTGCTCCAGCCGATTGGAGTCGTAATTATCCTTACCTACTTTTTCTTCCAAAAGCTTTACCAATCCTTCTCTCAATTTTACTTGCCTTTGTGGTTCCAGTGCAGCTACTTCTTCCTGTAAAGCAAGAATATTATTGATACGTAACAGCAGGTCTTGCTCAAGTACAGCTCCTTCATTCAGCCGGTGGTTATTAATATTATTGATGGCTGTTTGTAATATAGATTGAAATGATTTCCATTCCTCATCACTTAAGGTTTCACTGCTGGGAGTGATTACCTCAGGCATTTTAACCAGCGTACTTAAAATATGAGAAGCATCCAGTTTCAAGTCATTGCTCAATTCAGCTAATGGTTTATAATAAGCTTTTGCCAGGCTAGTATTAATTGTAACCGGTTTTGCCAGCCCTGTATCTTTCAGGCTAATGGCGCAATCGACCGAGCCTCTCAAAAGATTTTCTGCAATGATGCGGCGGATATCAAACTCAAATGGTCTTAAAATCGCAGGCATTTTTAGCTGCAATTCAAACTGTTTACCATTGAGCGATTTTAAATCAACCAGAAATGTTTTATCACCCGCATTTTGTTCGGCCCTGCCGAAACCGGTCATAGATTTAAGCATGTAATACTTATTAGATTTTGATAAAGGTATTTTAATTCAATCAAGTGAATAAAATTTCTTTATGCAATGTTTGTTGATGTTAATGAAAAATAAATACAATAAAAAATCCCCTCGGTAAACCGAAGGGATCATTTATATGGATGGGTTAGTAAGTACGGGAAATAAATTTCCCACCACAATATTATAAATTATTTCATTCAACCAAAAAATTTTTGGCATTTATTTTATTAACATTTTAAAACTCGTTGTGGATAAACCCGAACAATTGTTCATTCAATTTTCAAATTAAAAAAACAACACTCCGCTTTTTAAAACTTCATTACTGATATTTTCAACAAAGAAAATCAATTGAAAAAAAATTATTGATGCTGATGTTCGCCAGCAAAAACATTCTTGTAATTAGGTTTTTCATTGGAGAAAATAGGGATATTAATTAATTGATATTCTGTTGAAATCAAATAATATAAAAATAAGAATGCAGGTTTTACTTCTCATTGCGCTGGTCATTACCTTTGACAAAATCTTTTTATGCGTTTTGAAACTCCTGTTCCTGTATCAACAATTGCGGCAATGATAGGTGCCGAATTGAAGGGGAATGTTGAAGGCGTGGCCACCGGTATTAATGAACTACACCTGGTAACTAACGGTGATTTGGCTTTTGTTGATCATCCTAAGTATTATGATACCTGTATTCAATCCGCAGCTACATTTATTATTATCAATAAAGAAACCTCTTTTCCAGAGGGAAAAGCATTGCTGATTGTTGCAGAACCATTTGAGGCTTATCTTAAGATTGTAAATTTTTATCGTCCTTTCAATCCTTCTTTGCAATTGAAAAGTGAATCAGCCGAAGTGGGTGAAGGCACCATCATTATGCCTAATGTATATCTTGGAAATCATGTAAAGATTGGAAAAAATTGCATCATTCATCCACATGTTACCATTCTTGATTATTGCGAAATAGGTGATCATGTAATTATTCAATCCGGTACGGTAATAGGCAGCGATGCTTTTTATTACAATAAAAAAACTGATCGTGATGTTCATTATAAAAAAATGACAAGTTGTGGTCGAGTGGTTATTGAAGATGCAGTTGAAATAGGCGCCAACTGTACTATAGATCGTGGCGTAAGTGGCGATACATTAATAGGTGCCGGAACAAAAATGGACAACCTGATTCATATCGGTCATGATACGGTGGTTGGAAAAAATTGCTTATTTGCTGCTCAGGTAGGTATTGCAGGCGCCACTACAATAGAAGATAATGTAATACTTTGGGGACAGGTAGGTGTAAGCAAAACCCTCACCATCGGAAAGAATGCTGTTATTTATGCGCAAAGTGGTGTAAAAGATTCTATTGAAGGAGGCAAAGTATATTTTGGCTCACCGGTTGAAGATGCAAGAGAGAAAATGAAAGAATTTGTATGGGTGAGGCGTATTCCCATTCTTTGGGAAAAAGTAATGGGAAAGAAATAATATTTATCAATCCGGCTCATAATCATACGGCAATTGATCTGCAAGATTTTTCCAACTCCAATAGCCCTGGTTTATCCAGTTTCTTTGCTCATAGTAAAACCCGTTTTCTGTAATGGATATCCAGTCTTTTAAATCTATATAAGAAATCTGGTAAGGTATATTTTTTGGCAGATTCATTTTTTTCAAATACTCTTTCTCGGGCCATTTCTTCGTATAAGTAACGCTGATTTTTCTGGGATAATGTATTTCTACTTCAAAATTTCCTGTGGTCACCTGGTACATCAGACTATCTAAGCCCAAACTGTCTTTTGTTATAGTTACTATATTATAATAACTGGAATCATAAACATCATTTACCTTATTAAATTTTTTGGAACTGTTTTCATCAAGCATGTCTATGATCCACCCATCTTGTTGTATGGTGCTATCGTAATAGCTGCGCATAAATTGCAATTTGGATCCTTCATATGTTCTTTTTCGGGCAAGGCTCCATACATTTTTTAAACTGTCGCTGCCTTCCATTTCTGCATAAAGACTATACCCACGATAGCTGTTATTTTCTGTATTATAATAATACGCAAAGGAATCCATTTGATAACGAATGTGATAACCCAATGCCCTGTTTTCAATAAGCAGCACACTATCGGCCAGTACTTTGAGGCGGTTATTTCTCTTTGAAAAATAGAACTTCAGTACTTGTGGATTTACAATAACGGTTTTAGATGCATTGGGCGTTGATCCCAAAAAATTTTGGATAAAAAAATCACCGTACTTATTCCATCCGTCGGGCACTTCGCTGCTTGATTTAATGACCACTTCACCCATACTTTTATCTTCTTTTGCCATCAACACTTGCAGTTTTGTACTATCGCCCAATCTTATGGTTTGAGTTTGATAACCAGTATAAGATACGATCAAATCGTAGCCGCCAGATTTTAAAGAAAGTGAAAATTCTCCCTGCTTGTTGCTATAAGTTCCTGATGTTGTGTTTTGGCAAAATACAGATGCAGATACCAGCGGCTCTTTGGTGGCGGAGTCAAGTATAACGCCGCTGACCACTATTTGTGCTTTTAAAATATAGCCACAAAAAATAAATATCAGTGATAAAATAGATTTCTGCATTTCTGAAAATTGTGCTCTAAAGATAAACTCCTCCTGTTAATGGTTGCACTATTTGATTAACAAATATCCTGCCTGTATTTCTATTAAGAAGCTATTTGCTTGTACTGATCGCAGGCTTTCTTAATGGTTTCTTCTAATGGCCTATAGGAGAACCCCGGAAGTGCTTTTAGTAATTTCTCGTTTTCAAACCAGGTTTGGCTACAAGCTACTTTGGCGCTTTCTTTTGTCAGTAAAGGTTTGTTACCAGTAAAGATTGATTTTAGTTTTTCGATTCTCCATGCTATACCCAGTAAGAAAGCATTGGCAGCCCTGGTAGGTTTTTTCTTGCCAAAATTTTCTGCAATGGTTTCCTGCAATTTTTTAAAAGGCCAGGTATGTCCGTTTACAATAAATCTTTGTTCCGTAATATCGCTCTCCAGTATTTGCACGGTAGCTTTTGCAACATCTTCTACATCTACAAATCCATTGATGCCCGGGGTAAACCAATTAATGCCTTTCTGTATATTTTTAAAAATGGCGCAACTGCCGGTTGTCCAATCGCCAAAACCCAGGATGGTACTGGGATTAAGAATAACAGCATCAAGTCCTTCTGATATGCCACGCCATACTTCCATTTCTGCTTTATGCTTCGTAATGGCATAATGTGTATTTATCTTACTTTCTTCCCATTTTCTATCCTCATCAACATGACTTCCACCGGCGGTGCGGCCCAGTGCTGCAACAGAGCTGATATAGACTAAGCGATTAATATTTTTTTCAAGCATTAGATTTACAACATTGGCTGTACCATCAATATTTACCTGGTACATAGTCTTTCTTTCCTTCTTAAAAAAAGAAACCACTGCTGCCGAATGAATAACAGCCTCCACTCCTTCCATTGCTTCTTCCAATGCAACCACATCCAGCACATCGCCCTCCACCCATTCTACATTTTTAAAAACTGATTCATCCATCCATGTGGGCAGTTTGCTGCTACGGCGTATAGCCCTTACCTTATAACCTTTTTCAACCAGATGTTTTATAATATAAGAACCTAAAAAACCGGTGCCTCCTGTAACTAAAATCATTTGTAAACTATATTTATAATTTATGGTTGATATGCAAAATATCCTTCGCCCGTCTTCTTACCCAATTTTCCAGCTTTCACTTTTTCTTCCTGAATATAAGAGGGTTTTAATCTTTCTGGATTTCCCATTTGATCATACACCGAACAACTTACTGCATAGTTCACATCATTTCCTATTAAATCCATCAAATGAAAAGGGCCCATTTTAAATCCTGTAGCTTCCAGTAGTCTATCAATGGCTTCAAAGTTTGAAATTCCTTCTTCTGACAGTCGCAATGATTCAATATAATAAGGACGGGCAACATGGTTTACTATAAATCCGGGAGCATCTTTACAAAGTACAGGTGTTTTGCCCATTGCCTTTGCCAGCTCAACAATCATTTTTGTTGTTTGAGTATTAGTAAATGACGTACTTACAACTTCTACCAGCTTCATTATGGTTGCAGGATTAAAAAAATGCATACCTATTACTCTTTCTGGTCTTTGTACTTTTTTTGCAATTGCTGATACAGATAGTGAAGATGTATTTGTTGCAAAAACACATTCGCTATGATTAAGTTCGGCCAACTGATTGAACAAGTTTATTTTAATGTCAATTTTTTCAACAATAGCCTCAATAAAAACATCTGCCTGACAAAACTGAATGTCATCTAAAAAATTAATACGTTGCAGTATTATTTCTTTTTCATCTTTACTAATCTTTTCTTTATCAACAAGACGTTGTAAATTTTTATCAATGCCGGATTTTGCGTTGTCCAATACTTTGGAAACAGGGTCGTAAAGCAAAGTATAAAAACCTGCTTGTGCGGCTGCTTGAGCTATACCACTTCCCATAGTGCCGGCACCACAAACACAAATGATGATCTTGGTCATATTACGATATTTAAAGTGGTAAAATTAATGGTTGTACACAGGATAATCAGATTTCTGAATCTTATTAAAAAATGTCGGAAGTTTGACTTATTTTAACATCAAATTTTTTTAATGGACACCACACAATCTGCAACATCAGCACCTGTTTTTAATAAAGCATCTATGCCAGGAGTCTTTGGCACAAAAATTCCTGCGACAATTGCTTTTGGTATTGGCGTTTTACTTTTCCTGCTTCCGCTTTCCGAACTTAAATGTGCAGGACAAAAAATAGCAAGCAAAACCGGCATCACATATGCAATGGGTAAAGAATGGAAAACCGTTTCTTCAGGTATGTTTGGCAGCGATACCAAAAAAGACCAATCAAGTGATTTCAGTAAAGAGAAAAAAGGCAATACACAAATTTTAGCTATTGCAGCGATAGGTTTAGGAGTTTTGGGCTTGCTATTATGTTTAGGAGCAAATAAATCGTCACTTTCAGCTGGCTTGGTTTCCGGTGTACTGGCAGCAGGTGCTTCCATAGCATTAATGATAGATCAAAAATCAAATTTTGCTACTGCACTTAAGTTAGATGCTTTAGATAAAGGGGGTGATGCCTCGGAGGGTTTTGATAAAATTGGAAATACATTGAACAACGCTAAACTGGAACTTGGATTTACGATGTGGTTTTACCTCGCAGTAGCCGCTTTTTTGGCAGCAGCATTCTTTTGTTATAAGCGAATGCAGGCAGGCAAAAACAATTTATAATTTGTAATACATATTTTAATCACCACCGAAGTTTAACTTCGGACAAAATCAACCATTATGAACAGAAAAATGTACAGCATCATTTTAGGTGCAATCTTATTAATTGGGTTTTTCCTACCTTATTTTTCCCTTTTTGGAATGAATGTAAGCGGACTAAAAATGGCAACTGCCGAAGGCGGCGACTGGAAGCAGTACTTGTTATTCCTGATTCCTCTTTCCGGCTTAATGTTGCTGGTAGGCGGCGTTAATAACGGCAATTATCCGCTTGGCAGAGGGCTGTGGACTGCATTACCATTGCTCACTATTCTTTTTCTGTTTATTGGAGCACCAGTAATAGATGGTCAGGCAATTGGTGATGTTTTTAAAGCATTAGGAAAAGGATATGGAATCGGTTTATGGCTTACCATTGCTGCTTCTGTTGCTGCATTAGCTTATAACCCTAAAGAATAATAATTAGCATTTTCATTTATAAAGGCCTGCCACACGGTGGGCTTTTATAATTTTTAAACAAACCGTTATTTTTATCGGATAAGTTAGTAATGAAAAAAATTTTTTTAATAACAATCTTGTTTGCTGTAAAATCTGCTCACACACAAACACAACAGCAATGGGCACAATTAGTAGGATGGGATGGCGTATCGCATTTTTCTAAGTATATCATTTTTAATGCAGGCCACATGGGGCCAAATGCGCTTACGATTCCTTCGCTTACAAATGGAAGTATTGACAGTATAAATGCCATTGGATTAACTGGACAATTACATTTTGCCAAAGGCGACAAAACGCAAAACTTTAATGTGTATGGCAATTTTTGCCTGGCCAGAAACAGGGTTGCTGTTGATGTAGCCTGGTTGCCTGTTGAATTCTTTAAAATGACTGATACTATCAAAAGAGAAAGACATGTGTATTATCTAAACTATTTTGATAAACAAGCAAAAGGCGATGTACAATTTAGTACCAATATCAACCTACTTAATAAATGGAGAAATAAAACACAACTCGCATTAAGAGTAGGCGTTCGGCTTCCTTCATCCTCAAGTAAGGGTGTGGCCGCCGCACGATTTATTGATGCCACCAGCTATTGGGTTGATGTGTCAATGGGAAAATATATAAATCCGCAACTTAGGTGGATATCGATGGCCGGCCTTTATGTTTGGCAAATGGATAAAGGTGATTTAAGGCAAAATGATGCTTTTCTTTTTGGTACCGGATTAGAATGGAATAAAAACAATTGGAAACTACAACCCTATTTTGCCGGCTATCTTGGGTATGAGGCCAAAAGTGGCGACAAGCCAATTGTATTTCGCTTTAATGCCGAAAAAAAATTGAACAAAATCGTTTTGATGTTGCGATTGCAACAAGGGCTGAATGATTTTAAATACACCAGTGTGGAAACCGGAATAAAATGGTTGCTTAAATCAACGAACTAAACTGCTTTAGAAACCTTACATCGTTTTCACTAAAAAGACGAATATCATTGATACCATACTTGAGCATAGCAGGTCTTTCTATTCCCATTCCAAATGCAAAGCCTGTATATTTATTGGGGTCAATATTACAATTGCTTAACACATTGGGATGCACCATGCCGCAACCCAAAATTTCTACCCATCCCGTTTTTTTACAAATATTACAACCACTGCCACCACATATAAAACAGGAAACATCCATTTCAGCGCTTGGCTCAGTAAAAGGAAAATAAGAAGGGCGGAAACGAACTTTCACATCTTTGCCATACATTTCCTTCACAAAGAAATAAAGTGTTTGCTTTAAATCTGCGAAAGAAACATTTTCATCAATATACAATCCTTCTACCTGATGAAAAAAACAATGGCTGCGGGCACTTACTGTTTCATTTCTGTAAACACGACCGGGCATCAACATGCGTATCGGTAATTTTCCTTTTTCCATTTCTCTTATCTGCACACTGCTGGTATGTGTACGCAACACCCAGTCGGGATTTTGTTGTACATAAAAGGTATCCTGCATATCTCGGGCAGGATGGTGCTCGGGTAAGTTCAATGCACCGAAATTGTGCCAGTCGTCTTCAATCTCGGGCCCTTCGGCTACAGCGAATCCCAGCCGTTGAAAAATGGACACAATCCTGTTTCTCATTAAAGTAACCGGATGTCTTGAGCCTATCAATACTTCATCTCCCGGAAGACTCAGATCCAATACATTTACATTGGAGCCCTGTTGAGTTTCAATAGACGATTTGAATATTTCAAATTTGCTTTCAACAAAGAGTTTGAATTCATTCAACACCTGACCGGCTTCTTTTTTCTGTTCAGGTACTACATTTTTCATCTCACTCATCATTGCTTTTACAATTCCTTTTGTACCCAACCATTTGATACGAAACTCCTCAACCTGTGTAGCATCCGAAATATTGGTGACCTCAATCTCGCTTTTATAAGCGGCTATCTGTTTTAGCAATTGCTCCATAAGGCGGCAAAGATAAGCTATGGCCAAAAAAAAATTGCAGGTAGATAATGCTGGCAATCAAGGCCGGTTTTTTACTCTCTGAAACACTTAGTTTTGTATTTATGGATTACCTGAATGTTTCCGATTTTTTAGACCCGGTTGATCTTCATCTGATTTCGCATGATGAAGGTTATAAAGACGGGCAATTGGGCAAAGTAATAGACATCTATAATGAATCATTTCCTGAACTGGACGAAGCCCAGATTGTACTTGTAGGTTGTGGCGAGCAAAGAGGCAGTGGATTAATACATGGACATAGCGAAGCCCCGAATATTATTCGCCGTCATTTTTATTCGCTGTATTACTGGCATCCCGATATTAAAATTGCCGATGTAGGAAATATAAAACCCGGTTCTTTGTACACTGATTCTTATGCTGCATTAAAAACGGTTGTTGGTGAATTAATGCAAGATGGAAAAACGGTGATCGTTTTGGGAGGTTCACACGATCTTACATTATCTCAATACCAGGCCTATGCAGGCAGCAAAAGGCTGATAGAAGCTAGCTGTGTAGATGCCCTTGTGGATATTAATTTAGAATCACCCTTTCGCCACGAAAATTTCTTGATGGAAATGCTTACCGGCGAGCCCAATTTTATTCGTCATTATAATCATATCGGGTTTCAAAGCTACTATGTGCATCCGCGAATGTTGGAAACTATGGATAAGCTGCATTTCAACTGTTACCGTGTAGGAAGTGTAAAAGAAAATATGGAAGAAATGGAGCCGGTTATCCGCAATAGCCATTTATTGAGTTTTGATATGACGGCAGTAGCACATGCTTATGCCCCTGCAACTACAGCTTCTCCCAACGGATTTAATGGCGAAGAAGCCTGCGTATTGATGCGTTATGCAGGTATGAGTCCTAATATCAACAGCATTGGCATTTACGGCTATGATGTGCAGCACGATAAAGATGAACTTACCGCCAAACAAATCAGCCACATGCTTTGGTATGTACTGGATGGCCGCAGCCGTGCCCGCCGCGAAGCACAGTTGGACGAAAGAGATTCCTTCAACGAATATCATACAGCATTTGCCGAAGTAGAAACCACTTTCTTACAAAGCAAAAAAACGGGAAGATGGTGGATGCAGTTGCCCGATAAAAAATTTATTGCCTGTAGCTATAAGGATTATTTGCTTGCCAGCAGCAATGAAATACCTGAAAGATGGCTGAGAGCACAGGAAAGAGGATGATGGGAAAGGTAGAAGATTAAGTGTGGAAGAAATTGTAAGTTCTGCGAAATTTTATGTTTACCTGAAAATGAAAAAGGAAGAAATCAGACAATATTGCTTATTTAGTATTCCAGTCTCATATTTCTGTTTTATAATTTTTGTTTTTGTACTTGCCTCCTGCTCTGTACAAAAGGAAATATCCCGTTCTGCCAGAGAAAATATTTTAGAAGTTAAAGCATTACAAACGGCGCATGTAGGCATCAGCATTTTTGATCCTGCTTCGCAAAAATATTTATTCAATTATCAGGGCGATAAATATTATGTGCCAGCCAGTAATACCAAACTCCCCACCTGCTATGCAGCCATGAAACATTTGGGCGATAGCCTGGTTGCATACTTAATAAAAGACAGCAGTGATATTGTAATGATTCATCCAACTGGCGATCCTACTTTCTTACACCCCGACTTTAAAAACCAACAGCCCTTCCATCGCTTACAAAACATAAATAAAAAATTAGTAGTACAGTTTCATTCCAATGATAAATTTTCAGAATATGGCAGCGGCTGGTCGTGGGATGATTATGAAGAGCCTTATCTGGCTGAAAGAGCTGCACTACCCATTTACGGCAATGTAATAAGATTTGAAAAAAACAAAAATTCAATTACCGCAAGTCCTCCTGTCTTAAAACAACCATTCTTTAATGAGCCTTTAATACAGTTGATAGGCTTAGGAGAAAAATTTAAAGTAACTCGTAATAAAGATGAAAACAAATTCAGTTTTTCAAAGGATAATGCCATCTTCAAAGAACAGGAAATTCCTTTTAAAACTAATGGAATAATATCTGGGTTTAGTTTTTTTGCTGACACTTTACATAGAAAAACACCGGACGACATCAGCCTGAGTTTTTCCAATACTTTCTCCGGATTTCAAAAAGTATATTCACAACCTACAGATTCGTTTTTAAAAATAATGATGCATCGCAGCGATAATTTTTTTGCCGAGCAATCTTTATTAATGGTTAGCAATGTACTACTTGGCTACATGAATGATAAAAAAGTAATTGACACATTACTCAAATCAGATTTTAAAGACCTGCCACAGTCTCCACGATGGGCCGATGGCAGCGGGTTGAGTCAATACAATTTATTTACACCACAGGATTTTATTGCCATACTTTACAAAATGAAAACTGAATTTGGGATGAAGCGTATTCAGGAAATATTGCCAACAGGTGGAGAAGGCACCATTCGCAATTACTATCAATCTGATAGTGGATATATTTTTGGAAAAACAGGAACACTTTCAGGTGTGGTGGCCTTTAGTGGGTTTTTATATACTAAAAAAAACAGGCTGCTCATTTTTTCAACACTGGTCAACAATCATAATACATCTGCTACTGAGGTAAGAAGAGCGGTAGAAAAATTTATAAATGAAATCCGAAACCGCTATTAAACTTACTTTCTGTTACTTTCACTGCATTTAAAAGATGCTCAGCCTTAAGAAGCAGTTCATTTTTATCAATTTCCAAATGGGCATTTGTAAACATTCCGGCTTCGCAGGTTGAAAATAGCTGATCCAGTTGTACAATTTCTTCATCAGACAGTCCTTTTTGCTGTAGCGACATTATTATTTTCTCTTTTGTTGATATTCCTTGCTCCAGCGATAGTGCAGTAACCAGATAGCGACGAACGGCAGTGTAAAGTAAATTAAGAAAATCAGGATTATTAGTAAGGAGTGCCTCTTTCACTGGCAACAATATTTCTTCTATAGATTCTTCCCGTGTTTCCTCTATAGGCAAAACAGTTTCTTTTGTTTTTCTTTTTGCAAAAATCCAATAAGCCAACCCGGCAGCAATAAACGAGAGAATAACAATAATAGCGATACGACTTGCCCTGTCATTTTCTTTTCCAATATCCGATTTTTGAATATCGGGAGTTGCGGTTTTTAAGATTTTATTACTTACCAAAACCTGTTGTGTTAATGAACTTGCCGTTTTATATTGCTTTGCATTGGATTCAAAAAAACTAAAACGGATTGCAGGCAACTCGTAATTGCCCGGTTTAGATGCTATAAAAGGATAACGAAATATGCGAAAGCCTTCGAGTGGAAATTTCATTTTATCCATTGAATCTTTTATAATGGGTGCAAATCCTTCTATGCCTTTAGGCCATTTTATTTCGGGAGCATTGAGTTGTGTAAAATTTCCTTTGCCGCTAATCATTACTTCAAAAAAACCTTCCTCATTCATTGCAATCTCGCTTTTTACAAGTCTTGTGCTGAGGTTGAAATTTCCTGTTGCTCCTGCAAAATCTTCCGGTTTATTATGTTCTGGAAGTGGTTTTACTGTAATCATTACTGCTTGCGTGCTGATGGTGTTTTCATACATATTTTCTCCTTTTGCATTTTCAAAAGGTGCTCCTTCGGAAATTTCTTGTTCGGGTTTGCTATTTACACTGCTTTTGGTAAAAGCAACTTCATTTTGTACTTCCATAGGGTCAATAGAAAAAACACCTGCACGTAGTGGATACAACTGTACCTGACGCACCGTATGTACATCAAACCATTTTCCATTTATTTGTTCTGTGCCGGATTTATTATCTGCCAGATTAATAACATCAAAAACTGTAAATCCATAAAATCCCGGATTCTTTACAATATCAGATTTTGAAGAAAGGCGTGAGTATAGTTTGAAAGTTGCCAGCACCGGCTCGCCTACAAAACAACTGGTTCGGTTTACCAATAATTTTAAAAAAAGATTTTGGTTCATCTTTTTATATGGATCTTCTCCCGGCAATAACTGTTGATCGCTGATGCCTGTTTCATTTTGTTGTGTAGAATTTTTTGAAATAACATGAATCCCTACTTTATTGCTTTGCCATTGCCTGCCATTCATTACAATAACTGCTGCCGGAATAGTAAATCGACCTTCCTGCAATGCTTCCAGTGTATAAACATAATTTTTTACGGCGATCACACCACTTATCAATGTTTGTGTACCCGAATAAACTTCGGGGCCATTGACAACACGAAAAGATGTAAATACAGGTGGCAGAAAGCGCAGTTCGTTAGTTGCATTGCTAACGGCATATTGCACTTGAAACGCTTCTCCTTTTACAACCGTCTGTTTAGAAACTATAGTAGAAAAACTGACCTGTGATACAACTGCCAGATGAATTAAGAAAGATACAAACAGAAATAAAGCCTGTTTCATTTTCGAAAAATAAACTGAAAAAATATTAGCCCCCTTAAAAATATGATGAAAGGCTGGATTTGTTAATTAGCATTTTCATCAAAATCAAATTGCTCCCATTACAAATCGCCCAGCACCGGCCGCATTACAATATCCTCCACACAGGCAGCAGGCGACAATTGAGTAGCTGTATAAATCATTTTTGCAACATCTGATGCCTCCATTATTCTGTTGTCACGATTATCAAACCCTGACCAGCTATCGGTCATTACGGCTCCGGGAAAAACGGATGTTACTTTAATATGATGAGGTTTCAGTTCTTCACGCAGGTTCTGACTAAACCCATGTAATGCAAATTTACTGATGCTGTATGCTCCTCCGTTTTTGTATGCTTTAAGCGAAGCAATGGAGCAGATGTTGAAAATATGACGGTTTATCGTTTTGTTCTGTTTTATCATTGCGGGCAGTATTGCTCTGTTTAAATGATAAGCACTGTAAAGATTCGTTGCCATTTGCATTTCAAGATTTCCATCAGGCTCATCTGTTACATTCCCCGGTGCAAAAATGCCAGCATTGTTTATAATAATTTCAGGAGCATCAAATTTATCCAGCACCCAGTTACCGGCTTTTATCGCTTCTTCCTTTAATGAAAGATCAAATGCTTTTGCGTTGATGGTTGTTTCAGGAAATTTTGTACACAGCTCCTCCAATGTCTTGTAGAGTGATACTTCATTTTTTGAAATCAGCAAAAGAGAATGTCCGTTTGCAGCAAAGATTTCTGCAAGTGCTTTTCCTATGCCCCGGGATGCTCCTGTTATCAAAACTTTCATACGCTTCAATTTAAATAGAATTTATCTTCGCAAGATTACAAAACTAAAATTGGAAATCTGAAAACAGAAATTAAATACCGGCATCTCTTTTTTGATCTTGATCACACTCTTTGGGATTTTGATACCAATAGCCGCCAAACGCTGGAAGAATTATTTCAAACCATGCAATTAAAAGAAAAAGGAGTTGAAGATTTTGACCTTTTTCATAAAAATTACCTGGTGCATAATGATAAGCTATGGGATCGCTACCGTAATGGATACGTAAAAGTAGATGAACTTCGCTGGAAACGTATGTGGCTTACACTTCTTGACTTTAAAATCGCCAACGAACCCCTTGCCCGAGAAATGGGACAGCACTTTTTAGATTTACTTCCCAGCCGCAAGGCTTTATTTCCTTATACAAATGAGTTATTGAATTATCTCGTCAAAAAAGATATCAGCTTCATCTGATCACCAATGGATTTGAATCTACGCAACACAGTAAATTAAAAAACTCCGGAATAGATAAATACTTTCAGCAGGTTATAACATCAGAGGGAAGTAACAGTCTGAAACCTCATAAAGAAATTTTTGAATACGCCTTTCAAAAAACCGGAGCAGCTACTGATAATTGTATAATGATTGGCGATACAATGGATGTAGATATCCTGGGCGCTATGAATGCAGGTATAGATTCTATACATGTAAATCATTTAAGTAATGAAAAAGAAACCATAAATGGAAAAGCACCCACTCACACCGTATTTTCATTAAAAGAGTTAATTGCTTTATTTTAAATAAAAAATCCTTCCCGATTACAATCGGAAAGGATATAATTTTTATTAAAAAAGACTATTAGTTATCGGTATTTGAGAAAAAGATTAAAATATACAGATTACAGTTTTTCAAATCTTTCATTCACTTTTTTCCATTCTGTTACACTCCAGATAGCAGAAAGATAATCTGCACGCTTGTTCTGATATTTCAAGTAGTATGCATGTTCCCATACATCCACACCAAAAACGGGTGTGCCTTTTGTTTCTGCAACATCCATCAAGGGATTATCCTGATTGGGTGTTGAAGTAATGGTGAGCTTGCCTTCGTGTACAATGAGCCATGCCCATCCACTGCCAAAACGGCCTGCACCTGCAGCAGCAAATTTTGTTTTAAACTCATCAAATGAACCAAAAGCATGATTGATAGCATCAGCCAATTTACCCGTAGGTGCACCGCCACCTTTTGGAGAAAGGCTTTCCCAGAAGAAACTGTGATTCCAGTGGCCGCCACCATTATTGCGTACAGCAGCACTGATAGCGCCGGCATGTGCAACTAATTGCTCCAGCGATTTTTGTTCATGCTCGGTTCCGGCTATTGCTTTATTTAAATTATCAACATAAGCCTGATGATGCTTTCCATGATGTATTTGCATGGTCAATGTGTCAATATGCGGCTCCAATGCATCGTGTGCATAAGGGAGTGCAGGTAGTGTAAATGCCATAATAAAAAAATTTAAACTTTATTGAGTAATGATTGTTTACTGTAAGGGGTTACAAACGTACATGAAATTTTTTATTCATAAAATACACAATGGATGAATGAAAAATTTTATAGGAGTTCCGCTTGGCCAAAAACAATAATAAATTTCAAGATAAATTTACAAAAGCAAACTGTTGAAAGAAAGAGAAAAATGATTTGTTCCGCCTTTCGCAAATAATCAGGCAAGACAATTGTATTTTTTACCTTTTTCCAAATAATAAACCGCAACTCCCTCTGATTGTAAATGATGAAGTACTGAAATAGTGTACCAGGCTACAGCTTCTTTAAACGATGGTGCAGATTTGCGTAAAATTTTATTACATCAGCTACCAAATCAGAAAATAATATTCCTTTTGAACCTTTGAGGCTTTGAATGATGGCGGCTTCTACAGGTTTATAGATAGCAGTAGCTATCTTTATTTCCTGTTTTGAAAACGGAATGTTTGATAGTTGTTTTTGTTACTTTGGTTTTCGCAGGCACCTTATCTTTTATTACGAAAAAAGTCTTTCATTAATTGAGCACATTCCTCCTGCAATACGCCCCTCACCAGATTAGTTTTTGGATGAAATGGCCAGTTGGTTGTTGTTGATTTCTTATACCCGTTTTTTTCATCATCTGCACCATAAACGATTCTGCCAAGCTTGCTCCAAAATATCGCACCTGCACACATCAGACAGGGCTCCAATGTTACATAAAGTGATGCCTCTGGTAAATATTTTGAGCCCAAAGCATTAAAAGCAGAGGTGAGCGCAATGATTTCGGCGTGTGCAGTTGGGTCATTTAATCTTTCAACCATGTTATGACCACGGGCAATAATTTTCTCCTGCACCACTACTACGGCGCCCACGGGTATTTCATCATCCTCAAATGCTTTTCGGGCTTCTTTCAGTGCCTGAGTCATAAAATAAGCGTCTGTCATAATTACTTATCTTGTATCAAAATTACCCAAATGTCATTGATAAATAAACTGGAAAATCTGCGAGCTTATTTTGATAGTGGCGCTACGCTGTCTGCAGACTTCCGGATTGCACAATTAAAAAAACTAAAACAATCAATACTGCTGCATGAAGAAAACCTGTACCAGGCCTTATATAACGATTTGAAGAAAAGCAAAGAAGAAACCTGGGTAACAGAAACGGGTATGGTTATTTCAGAATTAAATACTGCGCTGCGAAAATTAAAATCGTGGATGCGGCCAGAGAAAGTGAGAACTAATCTGCTCAACCTTCCTTCAAAAAGCATCATTATCCGTGAGCCTTTAGGCGTGGTACTCATCATTGGCCCCTGGAACTATCCTTTTCAACTTTTAATAAACCCGCTTATTGGCGCCATTGCAGCGGGAAACTGTGTGTTGCTAAAGCCCAGTGAATTTGCTCCGGCTACAGATGCTGTGATGAAAAAAATTATAGAAGAAATTTTTCCAAAGGAATACATTTTATATGCACAGGGTGAAGGACAACAGATAATACCTGAAATGATGGGCGCATTTAGATTTGACCACGTATTTTATACCGGAAGTACTGCGGTTGGAAAAATAATTTATAAAATGGCTGCAGAAAAAATTGTACCTGTAACACTTGAGCTGGGCGGAAAAAGTCCTTGTGTGGTAGCTGCAGATGCTAATATTAAAATTGCAGCCAAACGTATTGCCATGACCAAGTTTTCCAATGCAGGGCAAATGTGTGTAGCACCTGATTATGTATTAGTACATCAATCGATAAAGCAAAAGTTTGTTGATGCGCTGAAAGAAACAATAAAAGAATTCTTTAGCGAGAAGCCAGAAGAAAGCTACAACTATGGTAAAATGATAAATGAAAAACAATTTGACCGTGTTGCAAAATACCTTTCGGAGGGAACAATTATTATTGGTGGCAGAACAGACAGGGCATCCCTATTTATTGAACCATGCTTATTGGATAATGTGGCTACCGATGCGGTAGTAATGCAGGATGAAATTTTTGGACCCGTTTTGCCTATCCTTACTTTTTCTGAAATGGATGAAGCCAAATCTGTAATTAATAAACATCCTAATCCATTGGCATTTTATATCTATACAACAAGCAATGCTGGTGCAAAATTGTGGTTGCAAAATATATCGGCAGGGGGCGCCTGCATTAATAATTCAAGTTGGCATTTAACCAATCATCATTTACCTTTTGGGGGCAGAGGATTTAGCGGCACTGGAAATTATCATGGTAAATATTCATTTGAAACATTTAGCCATAAAAAAGCAGTGATGCAAACACCTAACTGGTTTGATCCGGCTATTAAATATCCTCCATTTAAAGGAAAATTAAAGATGTTTAAAAGGATTATTAAATGAAAATATTAAAACGAATACTCTTATTTATTTTTATTTTGGTGCTTGCTTTTACTGGATATGTATGGTATGCAAATCGTAATGTCAAGAATATGACTTTCAGGCAAAAAATATTAAAAACAGTCTATCCGGCCTTTATGTGGATATCAAAAAAGACTGGTAAAAGATCACAGGTTTTTTCAAATAATGAAAAACAGCCTATTACTTCATTTTATGCATTGTATTCCGTGCTCAACAATGGAGATACCTTTCATTTTGAAACATTAAAAGGGAAAAAAGTATTACTTGTAAATACAGCCAGCAACTGTGGTTTTACCAACCAATATGATGACCTGCAAACACTTTATGAAAATAATAAGGAACGGTTGGTTGTATTAGGCTTTCCTGCCAATGATTTTAAAAATCAGGAAAGTGGAACCGATGCTGAGATTGCTAAATTTTGTAAACAAAATTTTGGCGTAAGTTTTCCATTGATGCAAAAATCTATTGTCATTCCGATAGCCCATCAAAACCCGGTATATCAATGGTTGACCGACTCCACAAAAAACGGATGGAATAATAAACCGCCATCCTGGAATTTTTCAAAATATCTGATAAATGAAAATGGAGTATTAGTGGATTATTTTGGACCTGCAGTTTCACCAACAGATGAAGCGTTGCTCAATGCTATTAAACAATAATGAAATGTTTACAAAAGCAGCTATAGAACAATATTTTGTAAAAGAAAAAGAAAGTGGCAAATGGAATATGATAGCAGGAGTGCTGGCAGTTTTTTCAGGAGTTGTTTTGTTTTTTATTGGTGCTACATCTTATTACTATGGCGCAGCCTTGCCACCCGTTGTTCTGGGTATTTTATTATTTGCATTTGGTTATACTCACTATCGCCGTAGTGATGCTCGCCGAAAAAGAAATGTATATGCCTACGATATGTATCCTGCAAAGTTGAGAGATGAGGAGCTACCCAGAATGACATTATTACTGAAAAACCTCAAATCATATCGCTGGTTATTCATTTTTCTTGCTCTTTTTGGTATGGCTTTATTTTTTCGCTTTTATATAGTTTGTGAAGGCGACACCTGCAGATTTTCATTTTTCCGAAAAGGGATGGGGCTTACGCTTACGATTATGTCAACGCTCGTTCTTATTACAGGCTACATCACCTGGAAGCGATCTGATAAATATGTAAAAGGATTGGAATCTTTTTACAAAATGACTACTTGATGATGCCTTCATTTTTTTGCTGCTGAATCAATAAATCAGTTCCAAAGCTTAATTTTTTTGCAGCCGGTGATTTCGCATTCAGTACTCTCCAAAATGGTGTTATTTTATTTATCGACTTTCCTTTTTGCAACTCTTCATTAGCATTTTCTGAAACAATACGCAGGAATATACCAGTTGTTACCGGGCAACTGTAATCAGCATTATTTTCAGCTGCCAAATCCTTCCTTATTTGTTTAATATCGGTAAATTTTCCCTTTGGTATTTGTCGAATGTATTTATCTACAATCGTTGGAGTCGCTATCAACATTGTGCTGCCAGCGGGAATATCTGCAAAATCAGATTCACATATTTTTACAACTGCTACTTTATCGGGTAGCATTTTCTCTGCCCAGGTTTTCCTTTTGGAAGTCGGTTTATTTTTTATGGCTGCTGACATAATGATTGAGTTCTTCGGAGTAAATTTATAGCTAAAATTTGTATATGTCTCTTTCAGATCTTATTGGCATTTTTGGAGTGGCCCTTATTCTTATCGCCTATTTTTTAAACGTAATTGGCAAACTCACTTCAGATAATAAAATTTTTATTACTCTAAATATTCTTGGCTCTGGTATTGCTTGTCTTGCTTCATATATGATAAAGTACTGGCCTTTTGTTATTTTAGAAGGAACCTGGTTTCTTGTTTCGATTTATGGATTCTTTAATATTGAAAAAAAGAAATAATTAAGTTATTCAACCGGGCATTTTTCATGATAGTTCACCAGCTCAATAGCTGTTTTTTCAAAATGAAAACCTGAATATGTACGGGCAATATCATCAAATACTTCATTGATTTCTGCTTCGGTTTTCAATGTTACAAGTTTGTATCGAAACTCACGGATATTGGGCAAACCTTTTAAGTAGTTTGCATAGTGTCTTCTCATCTCGTTGATGCCTACTACAGGTCCTTTCCACTCAATTGATCTTTGTAAATGTTTGCGGCACACTATCAGCCTGTCTTTAATGGACGGTGGCGGCAGGTACTCTCCTGTTTTTATAAAATGTTTTATTTCATTAAATATCCAGGGATAACCGATTGCCGCACGGCCTATCATCACTCCATCTACACCATACCTGTTTTTATATTCTAACGCTTTTTCAGGACTATCAATATCGCCATTGCCAAAAATGGGTATATGAATACGTGGATTGTTTTTTACTTTTCCAATCAGTGTCCAGTCTGCTTCGCCTTTATACATTTGAGTGCGGGTGCGGCCATGTATTGCCAAAGCTTTAATGCCTACATCCTGCAATCGCTTAGCTACTTCTTCAATATTTTTGGTTTTATCATCCCATCCCAATCTTGTTTTAACGGTTACGGGCAGGTTAGTAGATTTTACTACGGCTTCAGTAAGTCTTACCATCAAATCCACATCACGCAACACGCCGGCACCGGCACCTTTCAGGGCAACTTTTTTAACAGGGCAACCAAAGTTTATGTCCAATAAATCAGGATTAGTTACTTCTACAATTTTTGCTGCCAAGGAAAGACTTTCTTCATCGCCACCAAAAATTTGAATACCTACCGGTCTTTCATAATCAAAAATGTCCAGTTTCTTTCTGCTTTTGATCGCATCTCTTATCAAGCCTTCAGAAGATATAAACTCTGTGTACATCAAATCGGCGCCATTGTCTTTGCATACTGCACGAAAAGGCGGGTCACTTACATCCTCCATAGGAGCCAGCAATAGCGGGAAGTTGATACCCAATGGGTCAGGAATTTCTATGTTGCCTATCTTTACCATCTTTAAAAACCCCTTTTGGGGAATAAGCGACAAATTTACAAACCAAAATCTGAGTTACATAATGACGGGTATGTTAAAATCCAGATCTCCTCTATCGCAGTTTATCATATTTATTTCTATTGCTTTAGCTAGTCTGTTTATCATTGGCTTTTTTGGCACTTTATTACTTTCTGCCATTACTGGCATCGGAATAGAATCCATTGGCGATCCCTCTAAATGGGATCTAAACAATCCTGCAACAATTTCATTGATAAGAGGAATGCAGATAGTGCAGTTTATCGCTTTATTTGTTGTGCCGGTTTTTATTTGTGCCCGGCTTTTTAGTAATGAACGCAACAAATATCTTGGTTTAAAAAAACCGGAACATCAACTTTATTTTTTGGCGGGAAGTTTGGCTTTGATAGTTGCTATTCCGTTTACAAACTATCTGGGGTTGATGAACCGGAATATTCCACTACCAGAAAATATAGAACAGTGGATCACTAAGTCGGAGGCGGATGCACAGCGAACCATTAATTTGCTGGTATCGCGTCATACGATTAAAGATCTTATTTTAAATATTATATGTATTGCCGGATTGGCTGCTGTGGGCGAAGAGTTATTGTTTAGAGGAATGGCTCAAAGATTACTGACCAAGATGTTTAAAAATCATTGGGCTGGAATAATAGTTACTGCTATTTTATTCTCAGCCATTCACATGCAGTTTTATGGCTTCTTTCCACGATTTGCTTTAGGTGTTTTGTTAGGAATTATCTATTGGTACAGTGGTAGCCTGTGGGCAGCTATGGTAGCACATTTTGCTTATGATGCTTTGTTGATTACATTAATTTATTTTAAACCCGAAATGGCGAATGATTCAATAGCAGGAATCAAGCCACAGGAACTTTTGTTGCCTGCAATTGTAAGTTTAACAGCAACTTTTTTCTTAACAAGGTGGATGATCAAAAAATCAAAAACTAATTACCAAAAATGGTATGAGGAAGATTTGAACACAAAAAATCATCCATTTGATATTGACGAAAACGTACCAGAATAAGAAACCTCTAACAAATTTGAAATGGCATTAAATGTCACCGTTTTCAAAACCAGAACTATTACTGCATTACTATTTGCGGCAACTATGCTGCTTGGGTTTTGGTGGAATGCCTGGAGTTTCTTATTGCTTTTTAGCTTGATACATTTTGGTTGCTGGTGGGAGTTTTTAAAATTATTAGAAAAAATTCATGTCACTAAATTTCATACATATACTAAATTGGGCTTTATGGCAATGGGCTACAGCTTGTTGCTTTGGTTTTGTGGCGCACAGTTTCAAATTGGTAGTTGCTATTTAAAATATAATCTGCCCATTCCTGTTTCTGCTGCTGGTTTTATTTTAGTAATCTTAGGACTCTATCTTCAAAATTCGGTAAAGCCATTTTCATTTATAGCTGCATTAGGTGGTTTACTCTATATTTCACTAAGCTGTGGCCTGATGATTGATTTATATGGTATGAACATCGAAGTAGAAAAGAGCTCTACGACTTTCTATACCGCCGTTATTTTTCCCATGATTATTTTATTCAGCATCTGGATCAATGATACAATGGCATATATAGTCGGCTCATTAATTGGGAAAACCCCATTATCTAAAATATCGCCAAAAAAGACCTGGGAAGGAACATTAGGCGGTATGTTATTAGCCATAGTAGTAATGGGACTTATAGATTTGTACGTTTTTGGTTTGAAAAAAAATTCCGACAATTTTCATTGGTTTGTAATACCCGCAATTGCAGCTATCGCAGGCACTATTGGAGATTTATTTGAAAGTAAAATCAAACGAATGGCTGGCGCAAAAGACAGTGGCAATTTTTTGCCAGGACATGGTGGCTTTTTAGACAGGTTTGATTCGCTGCTTTTTGCAGTTCCTGCTGTTTGGGTTTATATGAAAATTGCTTTGCAATAAATAAAGAAAATTTCTACTGAATACTAAGCAACTACCATTACTTATATTTGCCAAATGACCATTCATAAAGAAGGATATAAAAGTATTGCGATAGGGGCTTTCATTTTTGGCACTATCAATTTGTTATCATTCTATTTTTTAAGCGATCAACTACCCTGGTTAAGCTGGATTATTTTCTTAGCTACTTTGGGATTGCTCATATTTTTAATTTCATTTTTCAGAATCCCTAAAAGAAACCTCACCATACAGGATAATGCAATTATTGCGCCGGCAGATGGCAAAGTGGTAACAATTGAAGAAGTACAGGCTGATGAATATTTTAATGACCGAAGGATACAGATTTCCATTTTCATGAGCCCCTTGAATGTGCATGTTAATCGTAATCCTGTAAGCGGAGAAGTGCTGTATAGCCAATACCACAAAGGAAAATATTTAGTAGCCTGGCATCCTAAATCATCTACAGAAAATGAGCGTCATTCAGTTGTTTATAAGCAAAATGGAAAAGAAATATTAATAAAACAAATAGCCGGTGCATTGGCCAAGAGAATTTGCAACTATTTAAACCCGGGTATGCAGGTAACGCAGGGCAATGAAATGGGATTTATTAAATTTGGCTCTCGTGTAGATTTATTATTACCATTGGATACAAAGATTCATGTAAAACTTGGTGACAAACCCAAGGGTGGTGTAACCGTGATTGCCAGTTGGTAATTTGAATATTCTAAAAGAGCTTCACTTCAAAGAATAAAACTTTTCTATTTACATTTTTTCATTACTTCTTCCATAATGGCATCACCTCTTTTACTCATTTCTGCATCATAGTCTTTAAATTTTTCCTTAATGGATTGTAATTTATCTTTTATCTGCTGTTGTATTGCTCTCAGATCAATTTGAACGGATACATCCGTAGCTTCTTTTACCAACAATTGCATTTCCTTACAACGGAGCTCGGCGAGATTTCTTACTTCATTTTCAAACGATGAGCCTTTACCACAAGAAGAAAGTGTAGTTATAAAAACAGAAAACAGGAGTACAAAAAAAAATTTCATTGTGTAAATTTCAGATGGTTTAAGATAATACTTTTTTTCAAATGAATATTTTTATGGCACAGGGTCGTAACCGCTGCCCCCCCAGGGATGGCATCGGCTGATGCGTCTGATGGCAAGCCACATTCCTTTTATTACTCCATGCTTTTTTAATGCATCTGCCGCATAATGTGAACAGGTGGGAGTAAAACGACATTTGGGGCCCATTAAAGGAGAAATGACCCACTGATAAATTTTTATCAATAGGATGAATGGTAAACTTAATATACGTAGAAGTGTTTTCAATATGCTTCTACTGTTTTTATCAGTTTAGTAATTATGGTTTGTACACTTGCTTTTATTAGTTGAAAGTCGGGCAAATCTTTTCCGGTAAAAATTAAAAAAACAGAAAGTGAACCTGTTTCACCACATTTTATCTTCAACTCTTGCTTTTGCAAGCGCCAGGCTTCACGAGTCAGCCTTTTAATACGATTACGATCCACTGCCCGTTTAAAATTTTTATTGCTGACACCCACTCCAAATTTTAAATAACCCAATGCATCTTTAGAAATAATATAATGAATACGAAATGGCGAAACCGTACTTCGTTTTCCTTCTTTGAAAAGCTTATCAATCAGTTTTCGGCTTTTAAGTCTTTCATTTTTTCCTAATGTAAATGGAACTGGCACCTAGCAAAAATAACCAGGAACAAATGAAGAAATAAAGCAAAATAAACGGGCTGCTTAATATTAATAGAAATGAGATTATAACAAAGCCAACTTTGAAAAAAGTGAGGCTATTTTTAAACAAAATTGAAATAATATATTCATTATTAAATCCTATCGGGTATAATATTTAAAAAAAATTAAAATTTATACTTTATTGGGTATAAAATATCAATATTTTTGTATATTCGTAATAGATAGGGTATAAAATTTTAAGAATGAGCCTTGGAAAATATATAAAAGCAAAAAGAAAACTGCATAAGCTAACACAGCCCGAGCTTGCGATAAAAGCCGGAGTAGGCTTGCGGTTTATTAGAGATATGGAGCAGGGCAAAACCACCTTGCGCATGGATAAAGTAAATGATGTACTCAGACTATTTGGAGAAATGCTGGGACCCGTATCTATTGACAGAGAAAAATTAATTGAAGATGCAACGAAGCGGTAAAGTATATTTTAAAAATAATTTTTGTGGCATAGTGAGTGAAACTGATGATGGATATTTTTTTAGTTATCAAAAAGAATTTCTGCAATCAAAAGGAGCCACTCCTATAAGCGAAACTTTACCATTAACAGAAAATATTTTTCAAAACAAAACCTTGTTTGCCTTTTTTGATGGTTTGATACCAGAAGGATGGTTGTTAGATATCGCAGAAAAGAACTGGAAAATAAATCAGAAAGACAGGATGGGATTATTGCTCACCTGCTGCAAAGATTGTATTGGCGCTGTAAGTGTAATTGAAAATGAAGAACTATAAAAAAACATATCTTAAAAATAAAAATGTAGCGGTAAATAAAGTTGCAGAACAAACTTCTTTTTATGGCAAAAGGTGTTTGCATTGCTACGAACCGCTTCACGAGCCGGATACGCATTTACATCAGGCCTGTAATAAAAGATTCTACGGACAATTAAAAACGCCACAGCTTGGCTACAGCCTGAACAATTTAAATGAACTGGCCACACAAGTAATACAAAGCCAAATGGCAGTAACCGGTGTGCAAGCTAAAATATCATTGAGTTTGTTTAGAAAAGAAGACAAAAATTTAACCAAGAAGTTAACGATAGTAGGTCTTTATGGAGATTACATACTCAAACCTCCATCAGCTTATTACAATGAGTTGCCCGAATTGGAAAGTGTAACCATGCACCTGGCACATGCTTGTGGAATAAAAACAGTGCCGCACAGTTTAGTGTATTTGCAAGATGGCACACTATGCTACATAACCAAAAGGGTAGATAGAACCCGAAAAGGAAAATTGCGAATGGAAGACATGTGCCAGCTAAGCGAAAGACTAACGGAAGATAAATACAAAGGAAGCTACGAGCAGGTTGCCAGACTGATATTGAAATATTCAACATCGCCCGTGCTGGATGTCAGCAATTTTTATGAGCAGGTACTTTTTAGTTTTTTTACCGGCAATGCTGATATGCATTTGAAAAACTTTTCCTTACTAGAAAAAGAAGGAGAAGGTATGATGCTGGCTCCGGCTTATGATTTGGTGCCTACAGTTTTGGTAAACCCATCTGATACTGAAGAATTGGCATTGACGCTTAATGCAAAAAAAAGAAAAATAAAATACGATGATTTTTTAGTTGCCTTTGAGCGTTGTGGGCTTTCAAAAAAAATTTTAGATAATACTTTGGAGCTCTTTTATTATTGTAAACAGCCCATGCTGGAGGTATTGGATAAAAGTTTTGTAAGTAAAGAAAACAAAGAAAAGTTTGCTTCGCTGATAGCGGATAGATACCGTCAACTTGGTTTGTCTTGATGATTTTTTGTGTAATAAACAAAAAAAGTCCCGACAAATGCCGGGACCAAATTGGTGATTCATTCTTATTGAATGAAATTATTTAAGTTTTGACTCATCCGATACGGTCAACTTTTGACGACCTTTTGCACGGCGGCTTGCCAATACTTTACGACCGTTTGCAGTTTCCATACGCTTACGAAAACCATGAACGGTTTTACGACGCTTACGATGAGGTTGAAATGTACGTTTCATTTTTTTTCAATTTTTTCCAAAAAATAATCTTTGGAATTCATTTTTTTAAATAGGGTTGGGAGAACAACCCGGGTTTCAGTTTACCCACAGATCACCACATCTGCAAGGGCTTGTGAAAGGACGGCAAAGGTAAGGGATTGAAGCTTTACGAAAGCGGCTTATTTTAAAGAAAATAATGAGTCTAATGCCGAATAATAGCGATAAATATCTAGTTATCTTTTTCTAAATCAACGTGTTTTGAATGTATTTCAGTCCCATAAAAAACTTTTGCGTGTAGATCAAAATTTTCTGATGAATCAGTAGTGTAAAACACTCGTTTCCCATTCTTACTGCAAAGTTTTTCTATTTCTGGATGACGGTTTAGATAATCAGCAAGGCTATCTGCTACTATTTCTCCTTGAGAAATCAGTTTTACTGTTACTGGCAGGTATTCCTCAATTTTTTCGCGAAGCAAAGGGTAATGTGTACAGCCGAGTAAAATAACATCAATGTTTTCACCCTTTTCAAAAATGTTTTGAATATGTTTTTTTACAAAATAATCGGCACCATAATTAAGATGTTCATTATTTTCTATTAGCGGAACCCACATGGAACATGCTTCCTGAAACACCTTTAGATTGGGAAAAAATTTTGCAATCTCCATTGGATAAGATTCAGAAACTACTGTGCCATGGGTGGCGAGCACTCCCACTTCTTTGGTTTCAGAAAAACTTCCAATAATTTCTGCTGTGGGTCTTATTACTCCTAAAACTCTATGATCTGGTGTCAGTTTGGGCAAATCGTTTTGTTGAATCGTTCGCAAAGCTTTTGCGGAAGCTGTATTGCAGGCAAGTATTACTAATTTACATCCCTTTGCAAAAAACCATTTTACACATTGTAATGTATAGTGATAAACTGTGTCAAAAGAACGATTGCCATAAGGAGCTCTTGCATTATCGCCCAGATAAATATAATCGTATTGTGGTAGCTTACTCTCCAGCTCTTTTAAAACAGTAAGGCCACCAAGGCCGGAATCAAAAACACCAATGGGGTTGGGCGCAGGCATGTACAAAAATAAGCATCCCGCACAGTTTTATCTGTGCGGGATGCTATTTGAAAAAAAATTAATTAATTACCGTTTGTTTTAGTCGCTGGCTTTGTAGCTGTAGGTTTTTCCTGCTGCGGCAGTTTAATACCCAATTTTGTCAGAACCAGAAACGAGATATCATCTGCTTCCGGTGCCACCAGAAACACATCTGTATTCATCACATGTGTGTAAGCTTTTTCTTTAGCAACTTGTTCAATTGCCTTTTTTGCTTTGGCATAGTAGGGTCTCAAAAACTCCTGCTGCTTTGATTGCTGCACCTGTTGTAAATATTGATCTACCCCACCCAGTTCTGTTTGCAAATCCTGAATTTCTTTCAACATCAGTTTTTTAACCTGATCAGAAAGTTTATTAGTAGTATCTGAATACGCCTTAATTTTTTGATTGTATTGTTCTTGCTTATAATTTATACTGGGCATAATGGAATCCTGGATAAACTTTGCACCAATAGTATCCATATCTACCTTTTCTGGTGCCAACTCAGGCATTACGCTTACAATATCATCAATACGAACATAAGCAATTTTAGTTTGCGCAGATGCACCTGTTGTAGCTATTAATCCAAGTGCCATAATGAGTACATGCAATTTTTTCATGATAATTCTTTTTGATTTTCTTAGTCCGCTTTATGCGGGTTTTAATTTTTGTATAGATAGTTTAAAAAAATATTTGGTTGCTTACTTACAATTTTTTTAACAGCTTCATTATTTTACTCCCAATTCACGCAATACATCTTCGCTTTTATCCAGTTTAGGGTCGGCAAATATAATGGTAATCCCTTCACTTTTATCAAGCACAAAATCATAGCCTCTATTTACTGCCATACGTTGTACTGCATTATATACTTTATCCTGTACAGGCTTTACCAGCTCCTGTCTTTTCTTAAACAAATCGCCTTCAAAACCAAAGCGTTTGCGTTGTAAATCACGAAGTTCTTTTTCTTTATTAAAAAGCTGATCTTCTCTTTTTTTCTTTAACTCCTCACTCAGCATTACCTGTTCAGCATCATAGGCTTTATACATGTTATCCAGCTCGGACTGTTTATTATCAATATCCTTTTGCCATCCGGCGGCAATACTATCCAAGCGATGCTGAGCCAAATTATATTCTGGCATTTTATCCAAAATATACCTTGTATCTATAACAGCATACTTCTGCGAAAACCCAACGGTTGCAAAAGATAAAATAAAGGCAAGAAGAAATATTTTTTTCATATCTATGGTTTTAATGTGTGTGAATGTTATTCAGGCTCAAATCCAAGCATGAACGTAAAACGTGAAGCACCTTTTAATCCGCTTTGTCCCGGTGTTAGCCTGTCAAGTCCTATGCCATAGTCAAAACCAAGCAATCCAAACATGGGAAGGAAGAAACGCATACCTACACCCACACTTCTGCGAAGGCGGAAGGGGTTGTAATCTTTATAGTTATACCATCCATTTGCTGCTTCAAAAAATGTAAGTGCATAAATGGTACTACTGGGATTGGTAACTACAGGGAAACGTGCTTCCAGTGTATATTTATTAAATATGGTAAAGAATTGATTGGCCTGGCTTTGTACATCAGGATTTAAAGTAGGATTAGATGACTGATAAATAGGATAACCTCGGTGTGCTACTATATCATATCCCAATAATCCGAAATTGTTGGTAAGGCCGGCATCACCTACTTGAAAACGCTCGAAGGGTGAGAAATCCAGTTTACCATTATATCGTCCCATAAAGCCAAATTTGGCAGCCAATTTCAAAACAAACTGTCTGTTTTTTTCTGCGCCTAATGCTTTGCCTATTGGTACATACCATTCTGCATTAAATTTCCATTTATGATATTCAGGATTTTTATAAGGGTCGTCAGAATTTACTATATCTTTTTTCAGCAATGAATAAGGAGGCGTAAGCTGTACGCTTGCTACAAAATTGGATCCACTGGTTGGATAAATAGGATTAAATACTGAGGAACGTTGTATTGCTATTTTCAAACTCAGGTTATTTGAATTACCAGTAGCGGCAGCACCAGGGAAAATGTTATAATTTTTTCTCTTATACTGAGTGTAGTTCAAAGTATAGACTAAACTGAAATAATCATCAGGCCACTTTAATTGTTTTCCTAAAGAAATACCGGCTCCAAATGTTTTTAAAGAAGTATTGGCATCAAATTCATATTTACCCGTAATGGGGTCGTACCGTCCGTTTTTATAATTACTCTTGTTGAGCGAAAATGATAAAGAGTTCCTTTTCTTTCCACCCAGCCAGGGCTCGGTAAAGGAGAAGCTATAAGATTGATATGCTTTACCGCTAGATTGAACACGCAAACTTAATTTTTGGCCGTCGCCCATTGGTAGTGGATCCCATGCCGATTTTTTCCAGATATTTCTTATTGAGAAATTGTTGAAGGTAACGCCAAGTGTACCAGTAAGGCCAATACCTCCACCCCAGCCAGCAGATAGCTCTAACTGGTCAGAAGATTTTTCTTCCAGCTTCCAATTGATATCCACCGTGCCATCATCAGCATTGGGTACTACGCCGGGTTCTATTTTTTCCTGATTGAAAAATTGAAGATTGGCCAACTCACGTATAGAACGGGTGATTTCGGAACGGCTGAATAAATCTCCAGGCACTGTTCTTAACTCACGACGAATTACATGGTCTTTTGTTTTATCATTACCGGCAATGGTTACATTCTTAATTCTTGCCTGTGGTCCTTCAGTTATTCTTATTTCATGATCTATTGTATCGTTGTAAACAGCAGTTTCTACTGGCTCCACTCTAAAGAACAAATAACCATCATCCATATACTGGCTGCTGATATCGCCTCCTTCCTGGCTGGCTTCTTTACCTAATTTTTTATTGAGGATGCCCAGGTTATAAGTGTCGCCCTTATTTATACCCAACCATGCGGTGAGCAGTGAGTCGGAATATTTTGAATTTCCTTTCCATGTAATATTTCCAAAATAATATTTTCTTCCTTCTTCAATTTTAAAATCCAGATTCAGATTTCCCTTTTGAGTTAAACTCATGGCCGTATCTGTTATTTGAGCATCACGAAAGCCGAGTGAGTTATAATAATCAATCAACTTTTCTCTGTCTTCTTCAAATTTCTTAGGATCTAATTTGCTGCCACTAAGTTTGAATCGGAAATAGGGATCAACTATTCTTTTTGTTTTACTGATAGTCAAAAAACCCCAGTCTTTTATATATTCTTTAAATGAATATGCTTTTTCTGAACCAAATGGGCTGGGCTTTAGTCGCTGATCAGGATGCAGCGTAATGCGACTCATTTCCTTTGTGCCTTTCATTTGTTTTTTCAAACGCCATCCATCTACATTTTCGTTGCCATAAAAATGGATACCATCAATATGAACTTTCTGCCCTTTCTTGATATATATATCCATTGCAACTGAGTTGGAGAAAGTAGTATCCGGTTTTTGTTGAATATCCACACTTATATTCAGGTACCCTTTATCACTAAAAAATTTACTGATGCGTTCTTTGGTTTCACGAATGGTGTTTTCAGTTACAATTGTCTGTTTGGCCAGATTTACTTTGGCCATAATATCCTCTTCTTCAGACTTGTTAATGCCATAAAATTTAAAATCGCCCAGTTTTGCTCTTTCCTGAACATTCAACTCTACCCATACTTTATTATCTTCTATTTTGGTAACATATACCTGAACATTTGAAAAAAGTCTTTGTTTCCAAAGTGCAGTAATGGCTTTTGCAAAAATGTCTTCGCCGGGATGCATATATTTATCTCCTGGCAATAATCCGGAGATCGAAGCAACAATAGAAGTGTCCAAATGTTTGATTCCCGACACCTCAATACCAGCAATTACATATTCTTTTGGAATACGGGCATTACGATATTCAATTAATTTAGGATCAAGAGATGTGGGCTGGAGTGTATCAGATTGTTGGGAAAAAGCAGCAGTTGAAAAAACTGAAGTCAACAGGATAACAGAAAGCCTTTGTAAAGTTTTTTGCATAAAAGCAAGATTCAAATTCAGCTGAAAAATATTCTCATCCGGCAGTTATGAGGCATTGTTTTACAGGCCTTTTTCCCAGATTGAGGCGGCAAAATAACGGTAAAAAATTGAAGTCTTTGTTAAAGAAAAGGATTGAATGTCAAATTTGTACTCAGACTGAAAAAGGTTAGCAGAAACAACCATATCAATTCTTCATATAAAAATTGATAGATTTAAAAGAAAATTAATGTTAATAATTGATTATCAATTAGTTATCTGTTCGCTGGTTTTCCCAAATCTTCTTTCCCTGTTCTGATAGTCTAAAATGGCTTCATAAAGATTTTCTTTTCTGAAGTCGGGCCATCTTATGGGAGTAAAGTGCAATTCGGCATAGGCAAGCTGATAAAGCAGGAAATTGCTGATTCTAAATTCGCCGCTGGTTCTTATCATCAGTTCAGGATCGGGGAAGGAGTTGGTGCAAAGAAATTGTTGTATGGTTCCCTGGGAAATTTCGTTTACTGAAAGTTTTTTTTGTTCTACGGCTGCTGCAATATTTTTTACCATTTGCAAAATTTCCCAGCGGCCGCTATAGCTCAAGGCCATAATTAATTGTAGTCCTTTATTTTTTTCGGTAATGGACAGTGCTTCATTTAATTCATCTCGTGCCGACTGTGGCAGCATACTCATATCGCCAATTACATGAAGCCTGATATTGTTCTTGTTTAATGTTTCTACTTCTTTGCGAATAGTGCTTACCAATAGTTCCATTAATCCGATTACTTCATATTCGGGCCGGTCCCAGTTTTCGGTACTAAATGCATAAAGTGTAAGATACCCAATACCCAATTCGGCACAACCTTCAACAATGTTTCTTACACTTTCTACACCGTGTAGATGACCAAAGAGTCTGTCTTCACCTTTTTCCTTAGCCCAGCGCCCATTTCCATCCATGATGATGGCAATATGGAGAGGCAGTTTTGATTTATCAATTTTTTCGAGTAGCGATGTCATAAGGGCAGTAAAGGTATTACGAATGAATAATAAAGAAATGAGAAAATAAAAATGCCCCCGATGATGGAGGCATTTTTTTAATAGTCAATATTTATTTAGTTTCTTCCCCATACGGCTACTCTTGATTTTCCGCGGAGGAAGCCCTTTGTTTCGTACCAAAATTCAATTTTAGTTAAATGCCTCAATCCACCATTCATATCAATTACCCTGCTTTCGCTTCCCTGTGTAAAGCGGTTTCTAAGTTCAACATCTTGTACACTTCCGTTATCAAAATGCACTTTCATTTTATACATTTTTAAAGGGCCATCGGTTACTTTAATTTTTATCTGGCGCACATCATCTTTCCAGTTTCCAAAATTGATAACATCATGATCTACACCAAAACCTACATTTTTATCGCCCAGAAAATACCAGTCACCTTTATTGGTATTAACTGTTGTGAAAGCGGAGCCTACAATAAATAATGCAATGGCAAAAAATTTGAATAGTCGCATGTTAAAAATGGTTTTAAGTAAAATAATTTGTTTGGACAAATAGACTGTTGAGTATATTCAAAGTTTAAATTATTTGCAAGTTAAAAAAATATTAAAGAAACTGATAATGCCAGAAGGAATAATAAATATTAAACAGGGAATAATGAATGATGAAGGGAGTGGGAAATAACGAATATTGAACAAGCCCGCCTGAGCACTATATTAATAATATATGACGAAGGGGCAGGGAATGATGAATGATGAAGTGGGGGGGAGAATAACGAATATTAAACAGGGAATAATGAATGTTGAAGGGGGAGAGAATAACGAATATTGAACAAGCCCGCCTGAGCAGTATATTAATAATACATGACAAGGGGCAGGAAATGATGAATGATGAAGTGGGTGGGAATAACGAATATTGAACAAGGAATGATGAATGATGAAGGGGCAGGAAATGATGAATGATGAAAGGGGGGACAGCAATGTTTCAATAAAGTGTGCCTTAGGGCAACACAATATGGTTCACATATCTGAAGTCTATAAACAAACCTTCAGGATTTATTTATCTGTATTTAAAATTCACATTAACCTAGATTCTTACTTCGCCGTAGGGCATTTGTAAGATTGCAAATTGAATGTAAGATGAAACATGGCCGTTATGTATTGGTCTTTTTGCTTGCTCATGCCACGGGCCATGCCGGGTTTGCCAATGGGAGTGCCCAGCTCATAAGAACGGTCGCTTAACAAAGCAGCATCAGATAAACTGCCATCGGAATTGAGCGGGAAGATTGCAGGATCTACATAGGTTTTGCTTACATCATCAATATAATCGGTATTGGTAAAGCGGTGCAAAATTTCAAAACCAATATTTACTCTTGAGTTGAGAGCATACTTAAAACCGCCTCCAAATGGAATACAAATACCCATAGAACTGTACTTTTTATTCTTCGTTACACCTGGTGCGGTACTCCCCTGCCCTTCGGTGCCCAAAGGTCTTAAATAGACTTTTGCTCCACGTAAATAAGCATAAGGATCATAATTAAAAACACCTACACCTAAGGTGATGTAAGGCGTAAAGCTAAATGCCGGATCGCCGGGCATAAAGCGAAAGAAATTAAAATCGCCCTGTAATGTAAGTTCCCATACCTTGGTATTGAAACTCAGGTTTCGGAGATACATATATTCATTGTAAGAATTGTATTGATCGGAATAACCTAACTGTGCAAAACTTACTCCCAGTCTTGCTGCTATATAATTACCCAGATTTTTACGAAAGAAAGCTGTTGCTGCAATTTTGGTACGATTGAGACGGGCACGGGTATTTAAATCGCCAAAATAATGGCCACCGCCAATGCCTACTCCAAACTCTCCCTCTTGTGTAATAGCTTCCTGAGCGGAAGAACTCTTATTAATAAAAAGTGATAAAACAAGTACAAATGCTGCTATTTTCTTCATCATAACCTGAAAAATTAGGTTTAGGATTAATTAGAACGCTAAAAATATGAATTTCTTTTATTGAAGTATGATTAATTCCTTTTATCGAGCCCCCAGGTAAGTTTATTTCGCAGGGTTTGCAAAAAATTATTCTCGCTGAGCCTTACAAGGTTTACGTCAAATTTTTCTCTTTTTATTGCCAGCTGTACATCCTTACTCACCAATTGCCTTCGGGAGTCTAAAGCGCAAATAATCTGATCGGCACGGCTTTCAATTTCAAATGATATAATGGTGCTATCGGGCACTACTATGGGTCGCACATTTAAATTGTGAGGTGCTACAGGTGTTATTACAAAACTATCTGAATCGGGAAACACCACCGGGCCATTGCAACTTAAAGAATAACCGGTTGAGCCCGTAGGTGTAGCCACAATCAGCCCATCTGCCCAATAAGTATTTAAAAATTCTCCATTTAAGTAAGTATGAATTTTTATCATAGAAGCTACATCCCGTTTATGTATTGAAAAATCGTTGAGAGCATAAGGTACATGTCCAAACAGGGGCAGACTTGATTCTAAATGTATAAGTGATCTTTTATCAACCACATAAGTACGCTGCACCATTGCCTTTACTGCTACTCGAAGCTCATCACGACCAATGCTGGCTAAAAAACCCATACGGCCAAAATTGATTCCCATGATGGCAATATTTTTATCACGCACCAGTGTAATCGTATCCAGTAATGTACCATCGCCACCCAGACTGATAATGAATTCAACTTCCTCAGTCAAATCATCGGCGCCAGAAAATGTGATGGTATCGGCCGGCAGGTTGATTGTATTTTTTATTTCTTCAAAAAAATCCTGGTAAATGACCGGTATAATTTGTTGATGTCCCAACTCATCAAAGAAAGACTGAATGTCGTTTCGTTGTTCATCCATCATTACCCTGCTATAAATAGCTGCCTTCATATATTAGTTTGTTGTCAGAAGATGGTCTTGCGATGTAAAAATAATCCGTTTTGTCCTATCTGGTTAAAAGTGTATTCCAGTTTAAAGGTGATATCATAAAAAGTAAGAATATCTATACCTATACCACCTGAATACAACATTTTATTTGAAAGGCCATTATCGCCTGGCAACGGATTGTGTACATATCCGGTGTTGCCATATATTTTTCCGATTATCTGAACCGGAATTTTTATTGCAGACCGTCCCAGTTTAATTGGAAGCCCCAGATTAAAATTCAAAAGTCTTTTTGAAACAGTAGCTTTAAGATAACCACCTGCAACACCATCTATTACATAATATTCATATCCCTGCATAAAGGTTTCTCCATAACCCAGAAATTTTTGATTGAACCAGGGTTGTTTAAATGGGAGTTTGATACTGCCAAAAACTTCGGCGCTAAAAAAATATTTAGGAGAAAGATGCCAGCTACCCAATCCATTTACATTTAATCCCCAAAGATTAATTGAATTTGATAAGCCCTTTTTTTGAACTGAAACTTTTGCTGCATATCCTTTTGTAGGATATGGAATATAATCAAGGTTAGCAAAATTTATAGTATAGTAGAATGAAGGGAAGCTGATGCTTTTTCTACCAGATTTAAAATAGGATGGATTCAAAGTAACTATGGTATCCTTTACTTCTTCGGCAGTATATGACATGCCGAAACTGTGTCGGGTATTGATTGCATTGCGATAAGAAAGCCCGGCATAAACATTCATAAAGCTTCTCAAATAAGCATTGGGGTCTTTTAAAAAAACCTGCTTATCATCAATTGTGTTATAATTTACTTCTCTGTTTTTTCCCATTGCGAATCCTGCATTCATACCCCATTTCATGTGTTTGTCAATGTACATTCTATCATAGCTCAAAGAAATTTGCTTTGTATATCCACTCATCAGCCACAGCCTGAACTTGTCATTGTTTCCCGTTGCATTATTGTATAAAATTTTTGCACCATAATTTACCCTGTCCAATCCTCCTTTTTGTTCAAATAACCATTGATTCAGGTTTCTGTCCACGGGTTTAAAATAAGGCAGTGGAAATAAATACCACCGCTCCTTTAATGCTACCGATACATTTACCCTCTCTCCATCAACATCTGCCATAGCAACAGTTACTGATAAAAAAAGTGATGTGTTCATTAATTGCTTTCTTGCCGTTTCAAATTTTGCAACCAGTTGAGAGAGACTCAGTTTGTCTTCTGGCTTAAAAGGGATTTCTCGCAATATGATATTTTCCTTTGTCTTTTTGTTGCCAGTAATTTTAATATTGCCTATGGTGACAAGGCTGGAATTGAATGAAGAATCTTCATTTGTAAATGCATTATTATTTATTTGCGCCTGTGCTTTACTACCGAACCAGCACATAAAGAATAAAACAGTAATATTTCTCAAAAGCATTTTCATCTAACCTTAAAGATAAGGGCAAAAACATCTGAATAACCAGTTACAATAAGTGAGATTAAAGTTTGAGGTAGTTCATCAGGTTGTCATAATTGCTTTTCAGTTCGTTATTATACAATTCTTCTCCTAAAAAATATTTTACATCGTACTCATGACGCTGAAAAGCGGCAACTAAATCTGAGATTTCGGGTTTATTGATACGAATAGTAACCTGCATTAACCCTGTAGCAGGATCGTTGGAACTGTTTAACTGTGTAATCTGCGCATCATTACTTTCTACAATTCTGCTAATTTCATTAAAAGAGTATTGGTTGCTTTCCATTTCCAAAACAATTAATCCGCCAGGTTCTCCCAGGCTCATAAATTCTGATGAAAATTTTAATAAGTCGCTGTAAGTAACAGAGCCTATAAGTACATTTTCTTCATTCACAACTGGTACAAGGCTCAATGCATTGTCGGCGGCCATTTGCACCGCTTTTAAAAAATGCTCATCATCCTTTACACATTTATTTGAAAAAGACTGTTCCATTTCAGCTATCGGTGAATGATCATTTTCTGCATGCAGCAAGTCTTCTTCACTGATAAGCCCTGTAAATGTATCGCCATCAACTACAGGTAAATGCGTTACGTTGTTTTCATTCATCAGTTCAAGTGCCTGATAAACTTTATCGCTAAGGCGTAAAAATGGAATTGTTTGAGAAAGTAGCTCACGGGTCAACATGGATAGCGGCCAAATTTAATAATCAAATCACAAGTTCAACCAGGTTAAAGACAACAACAATCAACTAACTGTTGCAGGCTTACTCAGCTTTGTTAAGAATTTATGAAGTATCTCGTTAAAAGCAGCAGGTACTTCCATCATGGGAGCATGTCCGCATTTATCAACAAAGTGGAGTTCGCTGTTAATTATTAGTTTATTGAATTCCTGTGCTACGAAAGGCGGTGTGATGATGTCATTGTTACCCCAAATTAAAAGCGTAGGTTGTTTAATCTGGTTCAGCTCTTCACCCAGATTATTGCGAATAGCACTTTTGGCTAATGCAATAATTTTAATTGCTTTCATTCGGTTATTGGTAATGCTGTAAACTTCATCCACCAGTTCTTTTGTAGCGGTATTAGGATCGTAAAAAGTAAGCTCAGTTTTCTTTCTTATATACTCATAATCGCCTCTTTTGGGATAACTGTCGCCCATTCCATTTTCAAAAAGGCCTGAGCTTCCAGTGAGTATTAAAGATTTAATTCTTTGTGGGTGCTTTAAGGTATATACCAGTGCTACATGCCCGCCAAGGGAGTTTCCCAACAAATGAACTCCTTCATAATTTTTTGTTTCCAGAAATTTATGTACAAATTTTGCCAATCCTCCTACTGAGGTATGCAGGATATCCATTTCAAGAAGTGGCAAAATTGGCACCACCACTTTATAGTGATGTCTAAAATACTCAATCAGATCTTTAAAATTGCTCATAGCACCAAAAAGACCGTGCAACAAAACGAGAGGTTCGCCGTCGCCTTCTTCAATGTATTTGAATTTATCCTGTTGTTTTAATTCGTAAGCCATGGACAGTTTGTAAGCTGGTTCTTAAATTATTATCCGGGACTAAAGTAACTTATTTAAGCCAAATATTAGTTGATGTTACCTGAAAATTATACTTACACTCGTTTGAATGTTATATTGTTTTGCTCAGAATCAAATTCTTTACTTCATTTTGCCATTCAGATTTCAAGATGCTTAATACGATACTGTCTCTCCTTTTACCATTATTTAATGGCAGATGATTGCGAAAGATACCTTCAACAACACATCCAATAGCCTTCATAGCAGCAATGCTTTTTGCATTATTAGCATCAGCTCTGAATTCACAACGTTCCAATCCCCATTTTTCAAAAACAAAATTTAGCAAAAGGCTTTTACAATGACGGTTTAATCCTGTGCGTTGAAATGCTTTTCCATACCATGTATAACCCAGTTGTGTCGTCAGGTTTTGTTGTTGAATATCATAAAAGCGGGTACTGCCTGCATATTGATTTGCTTTTTTATCAAATACAATAAATGGGAATTCTTTTTTTTCTTCGTATGCCTTTAATGCTGTTTCCAAATATTTTTTCAGGTTTTCCTTTCCTGCTACAGTGGAGAGACTATAATCCCAAATTTCGGGTTCATGCAGCGAGAATGGAAGCAGATGCTCAAAATCTTCCGTCTTCAAAGGGCGAAGTAACACACGTTCATTTTCAAGTGTGGGATTGGTTTCAAAAATATCCAGTGCCATATTTTTTCATAATAAAAAGATACTTAGATAATAAGATAAACGACTACAACATTTATATTCTTTTAATATCAGCTCCCAGACATTGAAGTCTTACATCTATTTGCTGATAGCCTCTGTCTATCTGCTCAATGTTTTGAATAATACTTTTCCCTTCTGCACTTAATGCAGCAATCAATAAAGCGACACCTGCTCTTATATCCGGCGAGCTCATTGTAATACCTCTAAGCTTTTGTTCTCTTTCTAATCCAATAACAACAGCACGATGAGGATCGCATAAAACAATGCGGGCACCCATATCAATCAACTTATCAACAAAGAACAATCTGCTTTCAAACATTTTTTGATGAATTAATACCGAGCCTTTGGCCTGAATAGCAGTAACCAAAACAATACTCAGCAAATCGGGAGTAAAGCCCGGCCAGGGATGATCGTAAATGGTCATTACAGAGCCATCCAAGAATGACTGAATTTCATATTGTTCTTGTTCGGGTATATAAATATCATCCTCTTTAATGTTTATTTGAATTCCCAATTGTCTGAATTTTTCAGGAATGATACCTAAATGAGAAACGCCTGCCCCTTTTATCAAAATATCACTTTGTGTCATAGCGGCCAATCCAATAAAAGAACCCACTTCTATCATATCAGGCAATAACCGATGAGTAGTGCCACCCAGAGATATTACACCGTCAATTGTAAGCAGGTTACTACCGATGCCATTAATTTTTGCCCCCATCGCATTTAACATTCGGCAGAGTTGTTGAATATAAGGCTCACAGGCAGCATTGTAAATGGTTGTAGTACCTTTTGCCAGTACAGCAGCCATGATGATGTTAGCTGTTCCAGTTACTGAAGGTTCATCTAACAACAAGTTGGTACCACACAAAGGCTCTCCATTTTTTGTTGTTATATGAAAGAAACCATCTTTATTCAGGTTGAAAGTAGCTCCCAGTTTTTCAAAACCAATAATGTGTGTATCTAACCTGCGTCGGCCTATTTTATCACCTCCCGGCTTGGGAATAAAAGCTTTTTTAAAGCGGCTAAGCATTGGCCCCGCCAACATTACAGAGCCACGTAGTTTGCCACTTTTGCTTTTGTATGTTTCGCTATGCAGATAATTAATATCTACATCATCAGCCTGAAAAATAAAAGTATCCTTGCTGGTACGATTGATCTTTACATTCATCTCACCCAACAATTCTATGAGCAGATTTACATCAATAATATCAGGAATATTAGAAATAGTAACGACTTCAGAAGTCAACAAAACTGCACTGATAATCTGCAAGGCCTCATTTTTTGCACCTTGTGGAATGATTTCGCCTGAAAGTTTGCGTCCGCCGTTTACTTCAAAAGAATACATAAATAATTTTTTCTTTCTTATTTTATGTGAAAGAAAGAAATTAAAGAGAAACTAGAATGTGCAAATATAAAAAAACCCCTTGCGGGGTAGGTCGTTAATATCTTTTCTTTTTGAAGTTACCATTTCTGTTATTATCACGCCGGTCATTTCAACCTCCACCACGGTGCTGAAATTTTCCGCCTCTTTTTCCATAATTGCTACCACCATGATTCTCGTGTTGCGGGCGAAATGCTTTTACAAATGGAGTATTTGTAAAAGTTAGCTGCCCATCGGTAAGGTTGCTGAGTTCACTCTGAATGGCATCATCATGTACAATTTCTTTATGCCAGTTATTATAGGCCAGCTTCATATAATAAGCTACTGCATTGGCAAACCCGAGTCTCTTTTCTGGATTTTCTTCGGCCAAAGCCTTATTAATAATATTCTCCAGATTTTTTCCTAAATGTGAAAACTTAGGATGTCTCTTTGGGTAGGGTAATGGCTTTGGCTTTACTTTTAAAGTCTCTCTGGTAGGAATGGGATATGGAGATTTAACTTCTAATTTAAAATCTGAAATTAAAAAAAGATGATCCCAAAGTTTATGACGAAAGTCTTCTACATTTTTAAGATGCGGATTTAAAAAGCCCATCAATTCAATAGCAGCATTTGCATTGCGTTGTCTTTTTTCAGGATCTTCAATTGTACGAATATGCTCAATCATTTTTTGCAAATGACGACCATACTCCAGCATTATCAAGTGGTTCCGAGTGGTGTTATATTCCATGAATTAAAATTGGATACGGCGACAAATGTAGATAAAGAAGTTTGAAGTATGAAGTTGAAAGTGAAAAATGCAGTATTTAACCAAAAAAGAAAGGGGCCCCGAACCAAGGCCCCTTTTACAAGCCACCATCCTCTTCCACCTAAGAGGTCGTTTAGAATATAGTTGATTGACACAAGCGGGGTGGCTATCAGTTTTTATCCACCAACCAGAATTTCTTATATCAAATAAATCTTAAAAAAAAAGAATATTTTTTGGCTTAAATAATTTACAAATTCTATACCAAGTTTCTGAAAATTGAAAAAAATATATGCGCTATATAACAATTCTCATCTCCCCTGGAACTTAAAATAATGAACTAAAGATAATAGCCAACAAATTGATGTACAATAGGAAAATAAAGACGTAATTCTCTTCTGCCATCATCAGAAAAATGCCTGTGGATTCTCCTTTCTTTTTAGAGATAATACTTACGGACATAACTTTGCCGCTATGATTATTGCCATTAATGCAAGATTTTTATTATCCGATTATTTAGAGGGCTATGGCAATTTTATTCATGAAACATTAAAGCGCATAGTCATCAATCATCCCGAGCATCGTTTTATTTTCATATTTGACAGGGCGTTTGATCCTCAGTTTATTTTTGCTGAAAATATATTACCTGTAGTGGCAAGGCCGCCTGCCCGCCATCCTTTACTGTGGAAATTCTGGTATCAGTTTCAAATACCCCGCATATTAAAAAAATATAAAGCTGATGTTTTTCTTTCAGCCGATGGATTTTGTTCCTTAAATACTCAAGTGCCACAATGTGTGGTAATACATGATCTTGCGTTTCTTCATTACCCAGAATTTCATAAAAAAGCTCATCTTTCATTTTTCAAAAAATATATTCCGCTGTTTTTACACAAAGCTTCATCAATTGCCACGGTTTCACAGTTTTCAAAATCAGATATAAAAAAACAATTTCAAATTGATGATTCAAAAATTGATGTTGTGTATAGCGCTGCCAAATCGGTCTTTCGGCCTATAGATGATATTGAGAAAACTGAAACTAAAACTAAATACACTGAAGGAAAGGAGTTTTTTTTATTTACCGGCGCCATTCATCCCCGAAAAAATCTGATGAATCTGTTAAAGGCATTTTCACTTTTTAAAAAGAGATTGCATAGTAATATGAAACTCGTTATAGCCGGAAGGCTGGCGTGGCAATATGCATCATTTACCGAGAGCTTGAAGAGCTATAAATTCAGAAATGATGTAGTGTTAACTGGCTATGTGGAAGAAAGTGAATTAGTAAAAATAACTGGAGCTGCTTATGCAATGGTTTATCCCTCCTTATTTGAGGGTTTTGGTGTACCACCGCTTGAATCCATGCAATGCTTTGTTCCTGTTATTACTTCAGAAAAAAGCGCCATGTTTGAAATAACCAGAGATGCGGCTTTGTATGCAATTGCAAACGACCCGGCTGATATTGCAGAAAAAATGATGTTGCTTTATAAAGATGAAACCTTGAGAAAAGAAATGATTGAAAAAGGCAAAATAGTTGCCTCCTCATACAGCTGGGATAACACGTCCAATTTACTTTGGCATTCGATTTTAAAGGCAATGCAATAAAAATATCTTCAAGCTACTTCGGTTATCTTTGCAACCATATTTAAAATTATGAGCAATTCAACAATTACGATAGAAGTGGAAATGGATGAAAAGCGTGTACCCGCCTCAATTGACTGGACAGCATCTGATACTGGAGCTGAAAATAAGCAGAAAGCAAAAGCCATGATGATTTCCTTTTGGGATAGTTCAGAAAAGGCTGCCTTGCGTATTGATCTTTGGACAAAGGATATGATGGTAGATGAAATGGCCGATTTTTTTTATCAGACATTGATGACAATGGCTGATACTTATGGAAGAGCAACCCAATACAATGAACAGGCGGAGGAAATGAAAAAATTTGCAATTGCTTTTTATGAACAATTTCGTGCAAAACAATTGAAAGAGAATAAAGCGAGTGATTGATATGGGAATAAGGTATTTTTTTGCATCCTATTAATTCAATGTAACTTTTCAAATATTATTTTACTATCAATAAATAACTATATGAGTCTTGAACAAAAAATAATGACCGATCTGAAAGTTGCCATGTTAGCAAAGGATGAAGCAGCATTGCGTAGTCTACGTGCTATTAAAGCAGCCATTTTGCTTGCAAAGACTTCTGAAGGAAGTAAAGGAGAATTAAAAGAGGAAGACGAATTAAAGCTTTTGCAAAAAATGGCAAAGCAAAGAAAAGATTCATTAGAAATTTTTCAGCAACAAAACCGTACTGATCTTGCAAAAAAGGAAGAAGAAGAACTGGCCATAATTGAAAAATTTTTACCAAAGCAACTTTCGGCGGAAGAAATAAAAACTGTAGTGGAAAAAATTATTGAAGAAACAGGAGCAAGTTCGCCGGCGGATATGGGGAAGGTAATGGGTGCTGCAACAAAACAATTATCAGGCAAAGCCGACGGAAAAATCATTGCTGCATTGGTAAAAGAGTTGCTTGCAAAAAACTGATTCGTCAAATATGTTGCAATTACTTTTTAATAAACATTCATATTAAAGTTGTCTTAAAAATCTATTCAGAAATCCGAGGAGCAGAAATATAAAAAATATTTTAGCACTTCATTCGTTAAGACTTAAAGAACCTCATGCTGATAGATATACTCTTTGCAATTGCAATTTGTTTTGCCGTTTGGCATGGCTGGCAGCGAGGATTGGTGCTTGGCGTATTTTCTTTGGTTGCAATTATCATTGGTCTGGCAGCAGCAATGAAGCTATCTATATTCGTTGCAGACTATCTTGGTAAGTCTATAAATATTTCTAAGGAATGGCTACCATTTATTTCTTTCCTTGCAGTGTTTATCGTTGTCGTATTGCTCATAAGACTGGGAGCAAAAGCAATAGAAAAATCTTTACAAACAATAGCACTTGGTTGGGTAAATAAGCTGGGAGGAATCGTATTTTATTCAGTAATCTATATGCTTACTCTTAGTGTTATACTCTTTTATGCTGAGCATATGAAATTATTGCAGCCTACGACCATTGAGCAATCTGCTACGTATTCTTTTCTACAACCCTGGGGACCCAAAGTTATAAATGGGTTTGGTTCTTTAGTACCCATTTTCAGAGACATGTTTGCCAAACTGGAATTGTTTTTTGAAAATATATCTCAGAAAATTTCCGCGTTCATATAAGTACAAAATAAAAGCATCCCGCTATTGCGGGACGCCTTATATTTCACCAAAACCAACTATTGCAACAGCGTGTTGCTATAGCATAGACATTACTCAGCCTTTAATTGCTGCACCTTCAGTTTACCCATCCATACTTTTTTACCTTGCAGCTTGCGCACCAAAAACATAATGGCCACAAAGACAAAGAATAACGGACCTAAGAATCCTAATAGTGCTATAAACTTTGTTCCATAGAATCGTTCCATCGGTCTTCTTATTCGCTCTGCTATCAAGTACATACCAGGTACCATAACCAGCGTAAGGAAAAATGAAAAGATGAGACCGAATATAATGGTCCAGCTGAGCGGCCCCCAAAACACAACACTATCACCTCCAAAGAAAATATTGGGTCTCAAGTGTGTAAACAAACCGGCAAAATCAATATTGAAACCAACAGCTAATGGGAACAATCCCATGATGGTAGCAACAGCAGTAAGTAATACAGGGATAATTCTGATTTTACCAGCCTGTATCGCTGCTTCACGGGTACGCATGCCACGTCCACGCAATTCGTCGGTAAATTCTATTATTAAGATTCCGTTTTTAATAACAATACCTGCCAGACCTACAATTCCAATTAGCAACATGATTGAAGATATGGTCATACCGGTAATTGCATAACCTAATAGCACTCCAATGATCGAGAAAAATATTTCGGTAATAACGATAAACGGTTTGCTCATTGAGTTGAACTGCAAAACCAGAATTAAAAATATCAAGCCAATTGCAATCATAAAAGCGGTACCCAAAAAAGTTTGAGTTTCTTTTTCCTGTTCACTTTGACCACTGAGTTTGATAGAAACATCGGGTGGAATTTTTTCCTTATTCTTAAACTCATCAATCTTTAATTGCAGGCTTTTATTAATGGGTCCCACCATGGTAGGGTCTAACACATTGCTTTGGAGTTGTATTGTACGCTTTACGTTTTTACGCCTTACACCACCTGTAGTGCTGGTATAATCCACTGAAGCAATGGAACTAAGTGGTATGGATTTAACCTGCATAGAGTTCATATCCATAAAAGTGATGCGCAAATTCATTAAATCGTTAACATTATTCTTAATTAAATCATTGTAACGCAACTGAATTTTATATTCATCTTCGCCATCCTTAATCTTGCTTACTTCTTTTCCAAATATTGCGGTACGGATTTCCATACCTACCTGTGCAGTACTCAATCCTTCAAACATGGTTTTTTCTCTGTCCACATTCACGGTTATTTCAGGGTTGCTGAGGTCCACATCGGGTTGCAGATTTTCAATTCCATTAATACGATTTGTATCAAGGAAATTATAAAGCTGTCGGGATATCGTTGCAATGCTTTCAAAATTATCACCCTGTACTTCTATATTTACCGGAGGATCTGTAGGAGGGCCACCATCTTCCTGAGCTACTTCAACACTTGTTCCTGGCAATCCTTTTACTGCTTCTCGTATTTCATCCATTATGGGCTTTGTCCTCTTACCATGCCTTTTTTCAAATTCAACAAATGAAACCTGGATACGACCAAGGTTGGATTGTACGCTACGGTTTTGGTCACGAGGATTATTGGCACTTACAGCAACGTTTGTTATAATACTTTCTACAATACTTCCGGGTGTTCCTGGTTTTTCATTCTCTAAAATTTTTTCTACTCTTTTTTCTAAAATACTGGTGATGCTGTCGGTATATTTTACATCAGTACCCACCGGAAGTTTTAGATATACATAAACAAAATTGGGATCGCCACTGGGGAAAAAGGTTGACTTAGTGCGACCCATACTGATGCTGGCCATCAACATACCAAAAGCAACAATAAATAAACCAAATAATGAAATAAATGCATAAACCGGTCTTCTGCCTACCAGAATCCAACGCAATAGTTTTTCGTAGCTATTCATCAATTTGGGTAGCGCTCTTTTTTGGAAACGATGGATCACATCATTTAATATATAGGCATTTAAGACCATCAAAATGGCCATCAATAAAGAAAAATTTGCAACACCACTCAACCCTGCCAGATGCAGCAATACACCCGCTACAATGAAAACTATAAACCATTTATTTTTAAAAACATCCTTCTTAGGCTTTTCATATTCTTTTCCCTCGGGTTTCATAAAACTAACTGCAAAAACCGGGTTGAAAAAAAATGCAACAATCAAAGAAGCAGTTAACGTAAGTATTAGCATGGTAGGCAAATAGATCATAAACTTACCTATCAATCCTTTCCAGAATAATAATGGGAAGAATGGAGCCAGTGTAGTAGCAGTACCTGCCAAAACCGGAATAAAAACTTCTCCTGCTGCTTCTTTTGCACTTCTTACAATTGGAATACGGCCATTATTATATATACGGTGTGTATTTTCTATTACCACAATAGCATCATCTACTATAATACCCAGTCCAAACAATAACGCAAACAGTACTATAAAGTTTAAAGTAACTGTAGTGCCTACTACCATATCCGCCACAGGCAAAAACAAGAATGCAACAAATACACTTAGTGGAACACTCAAAGCCACAAAGAATGCATTGGTAACTCCCATAAAAAACATCAGGATGATTAATACCAGAATAAATCCAATGATGATTGTATTAATAAGTTCGCCAAATGAAGTTTTAGTCTGTTTGCTGGTATCGCCAGTAAAATCAACTCAAAGATTGGCAGGTAACTCTTCATTGTCCTGCATTTTTTTCACCACTTCTTTTACCTGATCTGCACAGTTAATCAGGTTTTCACCAGATCTTTTGATAATGTTAAGTGTAACCACATTTTTTCCATCAAGGCGGGCATAGCTGTCTCGTTCTTTAATTGTGTCTTTCAACTCGGCGATATCTCTAAGATAGACCGAGGCTCCCTGCGCACTGCTTCTTACAACAATATCATACATATCCGCTACCGAAGTAAACTGCCCTTTTACTTTTAGTGTACGTCTCATATTGCCAACTTCTATCAAACCACCTGTGATATCATGGTTCTCTCTTGAAATTGCATTTTCAATATCCATAAAGCTAACTCTGGCAGCAGCCATTTTATAAGGATCGGCATTTACCTGAATCTCTCTTTCAGGAGCTCCTACAATTTCTGCACGGGTTACTTCGCTCAGCTCTTCAATTTTGTCCTGCATTCTATCTGCATACTGCTTCAGTTTCATCCCATCATAATCTCCACTTATATTGACAAACATGATGGGCATTTCGCTAAACGCAAATTCCTGTACGTTGGGCTGACTGGTAAGATCGGTTGGTAAATCAGTTTGCGCTTTATCAATTGCATCTTTAACCTTTTGCTTTGCAAGGTCTGTCTTTACATCGGTGTCAAATTCAACAACTATCAAACTATAATCGGCCTGTGAAATACTTTGAATCTTTTTCACCTTAGCGCCGCTTATTCCTTTTAATTGCTTTTCAATAGGCCGGGTTACTAAATTTTCTATGTCTTTTGGTGAGTTACCCGCATATATGGTAGTTACAGAAATGGTAGGAACTACAATATCTGGAAACTGTTCTTTGGGCATGCTGTTGAACTTCATCAATCCATATAGACTGATGAGAATTGCGATAATATAAACCGCTGTTTTATTATCTACAGCCCAACTGGTTGGTTTAAATTCTTTAAATTTTTTGGCTATTCCTTCTAATGATTTCATCTGACTATTTTTTATTCGTCATCAATCTGTTTCAGAAAATTATTTTGAGCTGGTTACCGACTGGCCATCATACACTGTTTGATATCCTTCGGAAATGATCAATTCTCCCTCACTTAATCCTGATGCTATAGCCACCTGACCTTTATAGGGCTCACCTTGAATGGTTACCGATTTTTTTCTTGCAATTTGTTTGTCTCCTTCTTTAACCATTACATATACAAATTTTCCAGTTTCATCAGTTTGTACAAGATTAACAGGCACTACCACTACGTTTTTTAAAAGATTGTCCTGAATACGAATAGTTGCTGTAAGATTGGGTTTTAATTTATTATTGACTCCCAGTTTTGCTTCTGCCATAAATGAACGTGTAACAGGATCAATAGCACTACCCACCATAGAAATTTTAGCTTCAAATGTGGTATCCAGATCGGGTACATCTACCAATACTTTTGCATTGCGTACTACATCTTTTGCATAACGATCGGGCACTGGGACTTCCGCCTTCATTGTTGCATTTTCATTTACAATTTGAATTTGAGGTTTCCTATCAGCACTTACGCCTGTAAAAAATTCTCCGGGGCGCACATTAACCTGCTCTACTACTCCGCTGATTCCAGCATACACATTACTCATATTAACGGCTTCTTGTGCAAGCGATACTGCCGACTGTGCCGCTCTGTATTGTGCAGAAGCAGATTCCCAGTCAGCTTTAGCTTTAATTACCTGCATTTCGGCACCAATATTTTGATTCCATAAATTTTGGTATCGTTCATAAGTAGTTTTTGCTAAATCCATTTGTGCTTTGATAATGCCAACTTGTTGACGGGCAGTTGCCAATTGTTGACGGGCAATGGCATCATCCAGTTTAGCAACTAATTGTCCTTTGCCAACTCTTTGCCCGGCCTTGACTAAAATTGCTTTTACTAATCCACCTTGGCCATTAGGAGCTACATAAGCAATACCGTCATCAGTATTAATTTTCCCTTGCAATTCTATATAATGTGCAAAAGCCGAGTCAACAGATACTGAGGTAACAGCTACCAGTTTAGCATTTTGTTTTGCAGATGCAGGATCCAGCTTAACCAGGTCCTGTTCCAGTTTATGGATTTGCGCATCGAGATCGTTTTTCTTAGCTTTTAATTTTTCAATTTTTGTATTCAGTGCTTTAACCTGTGCGTTTTTATCTTTTGATCCGCCACCACATGAAGCCAAGGCCAGCGAAATGACAGTAATAAGACTCCACAGTTTTATTCTCCTTTGCATATAAATAGTATTAAGTATGATTTAATTGATTTTGATTAGTTATAATTTTCCGGTTGCTTTCAGGTAATCTACTTTAGCAATGATGGCATCATATAAAGCAGATATATAATTGGTTTGTGCAGATTTCATCTCCGTTTGTGCTGCTACAATTTCAATTTGAGTGCCGGTTCCTACTTCATATTTCTTTTTGGTTTGCTGATATACCTTTTCGGCAAGTTCTTTATTTTGTTTTTGCATATCCATAGTAGCAAGTGCATTGCGATAATTATTTTTTGCAGCTTCTACATCATTATCAATCCAAAGCTTGAGTGATTCTAGCTGGTTGCTTATTTTATATACTTCTAATTGTGCTTCTTTTATTTTTGATTTAGTAAAAAATCCATTGAAAATGGGTATTGCAATATTGAGATTTATATTGGATACTGTAAACCAATCTCCTTTGCCAATAAAATTCCATTTATCTCTTTGAGCATTTTTTGCATAAACAGCCGACAAGGAAATGGTAGGAATCTGCGAAAGTTTAAAACGACGAACATTATATTCCAATAGCTTTTTTGATATTTCGGCTTGTTGAAATTCTTTTCTGTCATTATAAGCATACCCGCTTGCGTTTAACACGCCGTCTTTTACATCCTGTTCAGTTATAATATCTGTAAGAATCAATTCGTCGCTTATGGGCATGCCCATCAGCATTTTTAAAGCATAGTAGCCATTAGAAATCTGATTCAACAGTTTTTGTTTTTCCGTTTTTAAATTGGATAAACGAACGGTTTCCTTGTCCACATCCAATTTTTCACGAAAGCCATTTTCGTAAATGATTCTGGTATCTCTCAGGTTTTTTTCTACCAACGCAATATTCGCATCCAACATTTCAATCTGTGTTTTGCTAACGGCAAGCTGGTAATACACTTTATATATATTTGCCTTTAGGGTTTCCTGTGTTACCTCTGCCGTTTTTTGATACAATTGAATAGCGGCTCCTCTGGCCAACAGACCAACAAATACCTGACCATCAAAAAGAATTTGTTGAAGACTTATTCCTGCATTGGCGCTAAACTTTGTACCAAATTGTGCAGCAATAAATCCAAAGTCATTTGGCATTTGAATGGGATTGCCGTTTCCGTCCTTCACTCCCTGATCTATTAAAACCTGGTAAGTAGATGGAGAAATAAAATTGGGAATAACGGTAGTTGCCACTGATGGGTTATAAGTAGTACCAATGGATGCATTGATATGTGGGTAAGCCGCAGCAGTAAATACTGCATTTTGTTGTTCTTGAATTTTTACCTGTAACAGTGCATTTTTAACACTCACATTATTTTTGAAGGCATAGTCCACTGCTTGTTGTACAGAGAATTTGTGGCTGGTTGGTTGAGCGGTATCTGGTTGTTGTGCATTGATTGATATTACAAAGGCCATCAATACCAGCAGCAACAAAGGCCGCTTAGTTTCTGTTTTCATGTTGTACTTTTTTACGCTGTTCTTTATATTTTAATATTAGTTTGTGTCCTTTGATAGTGGCTAATCCAAAAAGATAATGATCAATAATTTCCTGTGTAACCTCAAGCAGACTATACTTTTTGGGAGGAAATGCTGTGAGATTAAAAGCAATCATAATAGACTCTATTCTGAATCGTGAAATGATATCTGCATTTATTTCCGGCCTGAATAATTCTTCTGCAATTCCCCGCTCAATATTTTTTTGAACTATTTCTAACAGATATTCATTTTTGTGTTTTAAAAATTTTTGAAATGAAGCCGGATGAAATTTTTCCAAATCAAATAACAGCACGGGGTTCATTTGGCGAAACTGATTGGCAATATGCTCCATTGTAAAAAAAATTTCTTCAACTGCATTTTTTGAATATTGCAGACAGGCGGCACATTCACAGCGGCCTTTTTCAAGTTCTGCATCTACAACATCATCCACCAGTTTGTCCTTATCGTTGAAATAATGATACAGGGTTTTTTTAGACATGCCCAGCTGAGCGGCTATATCATCCATTGACACTGAGCGGATACCATACTGCATAAACAGTTCCTCAGCTTTTTCCTGTATCCTGCCCTTAACTTCATGCTTCTCTTCCATGATTGAAAATTAGGGTGCAAAACTAGGGAAACTTTTAACGTAGCCAAAGTTTCCATCTATTTTTTTTGCCGTTTGCCTAATTATACGACCATCCTGCTATTATCCAATTCAGTTACCTTTACTTATTAATCAACTGTGTATGAGTGCTGAAAAAAAGGAGAAAACTCCTTTGCTGGAGCCTTTTAAATGGAAAAAAATTATCAATTACCTGCTTCAGGGTTTGCTTATAATAGCTCCTTTAGCTATTACATTCTATGCAATTTATTGGGTTGTATCTACGGTGGACGACTGGATTCCCCTTTTTCGTGAACCTGTAAAAGACCTGCAAGGGCGCATTACCGGATATAAAGTAAAAAACTACGGACTGGGTTTTGTTATCATTTTTGCAGCCATCATTGTTATTGGCTACCTCAGTTCTGCTTTTATTCAAACCCGCATTTTCGGTTTTTTTGATTCTATGTTGGAAAAAGCACCCGGTGTAAAATATATCTACTCATCAGTTCGTGATTTTTTTGGTGCGGTAGCAGGCAATAAGAAAAAATTCAACCAGTCGGTATTGGCCAATGTATTTGCAGATAATGTATGGATTATTGGATTTGTAACAGATGAAGAAATGCAAAAATTTGACATGGGTGCCGAAATGGTAGCCATCTATGTGCCACAGGCTTATAACTGGGCCGGCCAGCTATATGTATTGCCCCGAAATAAAATAAGAAAGATAGACAGAATCAGCTCCGGCGATACAATGAAATATGCGGTAACGGGTGGTGTAGTAGAAACGGAGGAAGAAAAACAAACAAATCTATAAAAACCCCCAGTCAACTACTTTATTTTGGCAAGTTTGTATCTTGACATTTCGCATAAAATTCAAATTATATTTAGGCAGAAGTTGCATTTCATCAATTAACACAACGGATTCTTTTAGTCTGGATGAAATCTTTTTTTGTATTTCATTATTGTGATCGGCAAAAATAAAATAAACAGTTTTATGTTGATTACTTAAACTATCTATCATCATATCAACTACATCTTTATTGCAAGAATTGCATAGGTTTGTTTGTAAAATAATAAAACTATTACAACCAGAGAATGAAATAGGATATTTACATTCCGTCGTAAAGTGAAATATATTATTAACCCTGTCTTTATACTCCAATCTAGTGCTTTTGATTTCTAAATCGTTTTCCTTTTTCCGATTGGTAGTATTGCAACTTAAAAAAAATACAAGTGCAAGCCATTTAATTATAGGAGAATACCGAGAAATGATCATATTCTTGATTTTGTCGGGTCTTCTTATCAAAAATAGCCTTTCGTATATACAATCCCTTGGGTGATACAAAAGAATAATACCATAAATAAGAATTCCCAATATTTTTTTCTGCAATCAGCTTAAAATTTTTATCAAAAACCATTAGAATTAAGTCTCTGTCAAAAATTCCATGATATTGCCCACTACTACTTATAAGCGATTGCGAATTCCAAAAGAAACGATAATAAAGATTCTTATACTTATCAAATAAGATTTTTTGATAAACCGGAGTCTGTATAAGATGTTCTTTCAACCGTTCAATATCCTCTTTATATGAAGTATCAAATGTTAAAAAAGGTTCTTTTTGATAAGTGCTTTTACCGTTATAAGATTTAATCGTATTTGTTTCTCTGTCGTAAACATAAATACTGTCATCGCATTGAAAAGAAATAACATTCAACTGTTTATTAATTTCCCGAAACGGGAAAACAAGTTGACCATAAAAATGATGCCGATATTTTTCAGGGAACCCATATTTAAGAAATGAAAACTTTTCATCTTTTAAATTGAATCTGGCTTCTACACGAGTTTGAAAAAATTCAGGTTCCATAAAATAGCAATTACATGAACATCTTATATACAAATCATTTTTTGTACTATCAAAATAAAGCGGATATTGGTTTGAATTATCCAAAAAAACCACTTGATGTCCTGTATCATCTAAAACACTATTAGAAATATCTTTTTTAAAGGAAATTTCACCATTTTTATCAAGCAGAAAAATATAATTTTCTGTCACAATAAAAATGCTATCTCTTTTATAAATGTCAAACTGTATTAATTTTCCTATACGATCATCATCGAAGTTTAAATGAGGCTTTATCGTAAAAAGCGGAGCTGCTGCCCCAAACTTCCAGAAAGAAATACTATTTTCTTTTTCATCATAACTCTGAAGATAGTTTTCATCCGCAATATTTTTTATTAAACTTTTTCCATTTAATAAAAGTGGGTTGACCCTAAATGAATCTTCAGACACAGTACACACAATATTTTTTCTGGAATTACCACATGATAAATTAATTAGTAATAAACAAAATATTGGACTTTGCAACAGTATAAAACTAATATTTTTTAGAAGCCATCTCTGCACTTTTATTCGCTATTATTTTTTTAGAAAAGTTTTTAAAATTCTCAAATTCAGCAGCATCAATAAGCCCTTTATCTAATAAATTCTGTGCATCCTTTTCCGCAAAGTAATCAATTTGGTTGTTACTAAGTGGGGCGATTATTCTTCCGGCGGATGTTATTTTACAAGAATATTTTTTGCAATTTCTTCCTATTACTGAACATTCAGTACCTATTTGGCATGGGTCATTGTTTACATAACATATTATTTCTGCATATTTTTTCGCTTCACCATCATCTGGCAAACTTGGAGTTTCACCTTTTATCTGAAGACTTTGTAAATGTGTCATTTGCAATTTTCGAAGTTTCATTTACATCTAATTTTGCCTTAGAGCATGCACCCAGTAATAAGTACATAAATGCTAAAGTTGAAATACTTATTTTCATTGATAATTGTTTTAAATATTTAAAAAAATAGATTTTCCTTGTAATCTTAATACCAAAACAAATTTACCCCCCCCCCAACCAATTTTCCAAATTTTCTTTTGTACTTTAGTTTACACAAACATGAAATATCTTATTGTAATTTTACTTAGCCTGTTTTCTGCTCAGGCTTTTGGCTGGGGTTTCTTTGCCCATAAAAAAATAAATCAATATTCAGTTTTTCTGCTGCCACCCGAAATGATGGTTTTGTTTAAACCACAAATTGATTTTATTACCGAACATGCCATTGACCCCGATAAACGTCGCTATGCCGTACCTGACGAAGGCCCCCGGCATTATATTGATATTGATCATTATGGCGTTTACCCCTACGATTCATTGCCCAGAAAATGGAATGATGCGGTTGCAAAATATTCGGAAGACAGTTTAAAACAATATGGCATTGTGCCCTGGTGGGTGCAAACCATGTTGTACAAACTAACCGATGCCTTTAAAGAAAAAAATCAAACTAAAATATTAAGATACGCTGCTGAGTTGGGTCATTACATAGCCGATGCCCATGTACCCCTGCATGCCAGCAGCAATCACAACGGACAGTTTACCGATCAAAAAGGAATACATGGTTTTTGGGAAAGTCGTATTCCGGAATTGCTTGCCGATACCAAGTGGGATTTTTTTATTGGCAAGGCCGAGTTCATAAAAAACCCCGGAGCATTTATCTGGAGCCGGGTGCTGGAAAGTGCCGCAGCCGCTGATAGTGTATTAAAAATGGAAAAAGAGTTAAGCCTGCAATTTCCCTCCGATCAAAAATATGCATTTGAAGACCGAAACGGAATCACCATTCGTCAATACTCAAGTGCCTATTCAAAAAAATTTGATGAAATGCTAAGAGGCATGGTAGAAAGAAGAATGCGACAATCCATTTTTGCAGTGGCGTCGTTTTGGTACACCGCCTGGATGAATGCCGGACAGCCTTCACTTACTAATCTAAGCAATCAGGAATTTTCGGCCGAAGAGCTAAAAGAATTTGAAAACCTGAACAATGCCTGGAAAGCAGGTAAGCTAAAAGTAAGAGAACATGAAACACCCTAATCGGGCAGCGTTTTTTATTTTGTACATTTGCCGTTTATTATTTTTTTACAGTAAGAGTTATGCTGCATAATTTCAATGCTGGCCCGTCCATTCTGCCTCAGGAGGTTTTTGAACAAGCCAGTAAGGCCGTTATCAATTTCAACCAAACGGGTTTATCTATTTTAGAAATTGGTCATCGTACCCCATTATTTGAACCAGTGATGGAAGAAGCCCGATCGCTGGTAAAGGAATTGATGCAATTGGATAATAACCACGAAGTTTTGTTTTTGCATGGAGGCGCTACCACTCAGTTTATGCAGGTGCCTATGAACCTGCTCTACGAAAATGAAATAGCCGCCTACACCGAAACAGGAACATGGGCAGGCAAAGCAATTAAAGAAGCCAAACTTTTCGGGCATGTGGAAATTGCAGGCTCATCAAAAGAAAATAATTATACAAATATTCCTGAAACATTATCAGTAACACCTACTGCCAAATATCTGCACATTACCACCAACGAAACCATTGCCGGTACACAATGGCATCAGCTTCCTTACGATTGCGGTGTGCCGCTGGTTGCCGATATGAGTAGTGATATTCTCAGCAGACAACTGGACTTCAACCGTTTTGATATCATCTACGCAGGTACACAAAAAAATATGGGCGCAGCCGGAGTAAACCTGGTCGTTGTAAATAAAAATATTTTAGGTAATACAAAACGCAACATTCCTACTATTCTCAATTATCGCAATCACATCAAAGAAGCGAGTATGCTCAACACACCACCTGTGTTTGCTATCTATGTAGCCATGCTTACACTTCGCTGGCTGAAAGCTGAAGGTGGCGTGGCCGTGATGGAAAAAAGAAATAATGAAAAAGCAACTCTGTTTTACGATACTTTGGATGCCTTGCCCCTGTTTAAAGGCCCTGTTGCAAAAAGAGACAGAAGTAAAATGAATGCAGTGTTTGTAATGGAAGATAAAGAGCTGGAGAAAGAATTTCTCACCCTTTGTACTCGGGAAGGAATGATAGGGGTGAAAGGACACAGAAGTGTAGGCGGCTTCAGGGTTTCTTTGTACAATGCATTAAAAATTGAAAGCGTAAAAGCAATGACGGATTTGATGAAAGATTTTGCAAATAAAAAAGGATAACAACAATCAATTTAAATTTCAATAAAAAAACAGATGGCGACTATTAAACCTTTTTCAGCATTGAGACCACAGCCCGATGTGGCAGCACAATTAGCCAGCAGGCCTTATGATGTACTAAACAGTCAAGAAGCAAGAAATGAGGCTGCCGGCAATCCCGTTTCATTTTTACATATCACCAAATCGGAGATTGACCTACCGGAAGATACAGACATACACAATCCGGTGGTTTATGAAAAAGCAAAAGAAAACCTGAATCAATTTATAAATAAAGGTATTTTGATAAAGGAAGAAAAGCCCTGTTATTATATTTATCAGTTGGTAATGCCCACTCCTCAGGGAGAGCAGCATAGTCAAACAGGGTTGGTATGTGTTTCCTCTGTAGCTGATTACAATAATGATATTATTAAAAAACACGAATACACCCGACCCGAAAAAGAAAAAGACCGTATTGATCACATGCAGACAATAGCTGCACAAACGGGAAATGTTTTTTTAGCTTACCGGGATGTGATGGAAGTAAATGCACTTATTGATGGGTGGAAGTCAACCAATAAATCTGTTTATGATTTTAAGGCGACCGATGGCATTCAACATACAATTTGGATTATTGATCGTGAAATAGTGGTAAACTCCATTACCCGGTTGTTTGAAACAAATGTTCCCTGCACCTATATTGCCGATGGACATCATCGGGCAGCATCAGCGGCTAAGGTGAGTAAGGCTATGCCACAAAGTGAAGCTGCAAAATATTTTCTTACCACCATTTTTCCCGAGAGTCAATTATCTATTTGGGATTATAACAGAGTTGTAAAAGACCTGAATGGGCTTAAACCAGAAAACCTGCTAGGATTACTTCAGGAAGATTTTTATATAACACTTAGTCCCGAACCTGTAAAGCCAGCACAGCCGCACGAATTTGGATTATACCTCGACAATCAATGGTATATTTTAGTAGCCAGAGAAGGTTCTTACACTACCGACCCCATAGGTGTGCTGGACATCAGTATTCTTTCCAAAAATGTACTTGAAAAATTATTAGACATAAAAGACCAGAGAACTGATAAAAGAATTGATTTTGTTGGAGGTATTCGCGGATTAGCAGAACTGGAAAAAAGAGTGGATAGTGCAGAAATGGCAGCTGCATTTAGCTTATTTCCGGTTTCGCTGAGTCAATTATTTGATATTGCAGACAGTGGCAATGTAATGCCGCCAAAAAGTACCTGGTTTGAACCCAAACTAAGAGATGGGCTTTTGACACATTTACTTTAAGCCCTACAAATATTTGTTATTTTTACAACGGAAACCTTATTATAAGCGTCTCCGTTTTTTAATTTGTAATATGAATAAATTAATCATTCTTTCAACAGCATTATTATTATCCGTTTTTGCATCAGCACAACCTGATGACACTAAAAGCCTGCAGCAAACAGCCCGCAGTTTTATGCAATCGGGCGATTTTAATAATGCCATTATTGTTCTCAATCGTGCCTTGCAAACTGATAAAAACAGTCTTGAATTGCAAAAAGATCTTGCAATGACCTATTACCTTAAGCAGGATTATACAAAAGCATACGAGGTGGTAAAGCAGATTGTAGATCGAGAGGATGCAGATGTACCCGTTTTTCAGATAGCCGGAAATGTATATCGTGCTATTGAAATGGTGAAGGAATGTGATAAGATGTATAAAAAAGCTTTAAAAAAATTTCCAAATAGTGGCCCACTTTATAGTGAATATGGAGAATTGCTATGGCAAAAGAAAGATTTTGCTGCCATCAACTACTGGGAAAAAGGAATTGAACTTGACCCCTCATACGGAGGAAATTATTACAATGCTGCTATGTTTTATTATTATACAAAAGACAAGGTGTGGAGTTTAATTTATGGCGAAATATTTGCCAACATGGAAAGCCTGAGTGAAAGAGGTGCCGCTATGAAGGAGTTATTATACAAATCTTATAAAGAAAAACTTTTTACAGATGCTGATATAATGAAAGGCGAAGAAAAAAATAAAAATGAATTTTCCAAAGCCTTTTTAACAACAATGGGAAAAGAAGCAGCGATGGTAACAACCGGAATCAATACCGAAGTAATCACAATGGTGCGTACAAAATTTATTTTGGATTGGTTTAATACTTATGCTGGAAAATTTCCTTATAAGTTGTTCGATTTTCAACAGCAATTAATTAAGGACGGGCTTTTTGATGCCTATAACCAATGGTTATTTGGCTCGGTTGAAGATCTTGCTGCTTATGAAAGCTGGACTAAAACCAATGCCGACGATTATAAAAAGTTTACAACCTTTCAAAAAAGCCGGATATTCAAGATGCCGGCAGGCCAGCACTATCAAGGAAATTAATTTTCAAAGAATTTTAAAAAAATGCACTGGTCAGTCCGGTGCATTTTTATTTTCATTAACTTGTCGCAGCTAACCTTTTTTACTCAACGACTGCACCATGATGGAACCCAAAAGACTTTTCGACTGCCTTCAATATAATCTGGATCGCAAGCCACTTGAAGACATGCTTGCCGGAAAAGAAAGCGGCCAGTGGAAGAAATATAGCACTTCCAGTGTAAAAAATATTGTAGATAATCTAAGCGCCGGTTTATTGAGTTTGGGTGTAAGCTGTGGTGATATGACAGCCGAGGGAAGAGATAAAATTGCTATTCTTTGTAAAAACAGACCCGAATGGGTAATGCTGGATCTGGCAGTACAACAAATAGGTGCATTGCTTGTTCCCCTTTATCCTACGATTAATGTAAATGAACTGGAATATGTATTAAATGATGCACAGGTAAAATACGTTTTTGTAAATGATGAAGACCTTTATTTAAAAGTTTTCAGCCTGAAGGAAAGAGTACCTAGCTTAAAAGAAATTTTTTCATTTGAACATGTGTCTCATGCCCGTCATTGGAAAGAAGTAACAGCACTAAGCACACCTGTGTTAGTTAACAAGATAAAACCCCTTGCTGATGCAATAAAATACGAAGATCTTGCTACTATCATTTATACATCAGGAACCACAGGCAAGCCCAAAGGTGTAATGCTATCCCATCGTAATATTTTATCCAACGTTATAGATTCTTTACCCTGCTTTCCACCGGGAGATGATATGCGCAGCCTTAGCTTTCTGCCGCTCAATCACATTTTTGAACGGATGGTAACCTATTTATATCTTTTCAATCGCACATCTATATATTATGCTGAAAGCTTAGATACAATTGGCGATAATTTGAAAGAAGTAAAACCACATCTATTTACGACAGTTCCACGTCTTTTGGAAAAAGTGTACGACCGCATTATGCAAAAGGGAAGTGAGTTGAGTGGTTTGAAAAAGAAATTATTTTTTTGGGCACATAGTCTTGCTGAAAAATTTGAAATCAATAAAAAGCAAGGCTTCTGGTATAGGTTTCAATTGGGTCTTGCAAATAAAATTATCTTCAGCAAGTGGCGTGATGGATTGGGTAATAATATTAAATGTATTGTAAGCGGTGGTGCAGCCTGTCAGGTGCGGCTTATTCGCATTTTTACTGCTGCCAGAATTCACATAATGGAAGGATATGGTCTTACCGAAACCTCACCGGTAATTTCTGTAAACAGATATCAAATAAGCGGCCGGTCTTTTGGCACTGTGGGACCACTCATTAAAAATGTGGAGGTAAAAATTGCAGAGGATGGTGAAATACTTTGCAAAGGCCCGAATATTATGGTAGGCTATTACAAGCGACTTGATTTGACAAAAGAAGTAATTATAGATGATTGGTTTTATACTGGTGATATTGGCCTACTTACTGAAGACGGTTTTTTAAAAATTACCGATCGCAAAAAAGAATTATTTAAAACAAGTGGCGGAAAATATGTAGCACCACTGCCAATTGAAAATAAACTAAAAGAATCGCCATTGGTAGAGCAAGTAATGGTAATAGGCGCTGACAGAAAATTTGTGAGTGCACTTATTGTTCCTTCTTTTCCCAACCTAAAAGACTGGTGTCGTAAAAACGGTGTAGCCGACGAGGGTAATGCTGCAATAATTCAAAACCCCAAAGTAAAAGAGTTGTTTCAAGAGCTCGTAGAAACTTTCAACAAGTTCTTCAACCATGTAGAGCAGGTTAAAAAATTCAAACTTCTCCCCGATGAATGGAGTATTGACAGTGGCGAAATGACACCCAAGCTTTCCTTAAAAAGAAAAGTAGTGATGGAAAAATACCGCGATGCTATTGAACGTATTTACAACTAAGCTATTTCAACAGGCCTTTTGAAAGCAGATACTCTGCTATTTGCACCGCATTGGTAGCTGCTCCTTTGCGTAAATTGTCGGACACAATCCACATATTCAAAGTGTTGGGCTGGCTTTCATCTCTTCTTAAACGTCCTACAAAAACTTCGTCTTTTTCATGTGCATCTTTTGGCATAGGATATTGTTGATTAATTGTATCATCAACCAAAACAATTCCCAGTGAATTTTGTAATAATGACCTGATATCATTTAAATCGAAATCGTTTTCAAATTCCACATTTACACTTTCGCTGTGGCCACCCAATACTGGAATACGAACCGTGGTAGCGGTTACTTTGATATTATCATCCCGCATTATTTTACAGGTTTCCTTTACCATCTTCATTTCTTCTTTGGTATAGCCATTTTCCAGAAATACATCAATCTGTGGAATTACATTCAGATCAATCGGATATTTATAGGCCATCTCACCCTGTACTCCATTTCTTTCATTCATCAGTTGTGTTACTGCTTTTACACCTGTTCCGGTTACACTTTGATATGTAGAAACCACCACTCTTTTAATGCCATATTTTTTATGCAGTGGATTTAATGTTACTACCATTTGTATGGTACTGCAATTGGGGTTGGCAATTATTTTATCATTTGCAGTCAATACATCAGCATTTATTTCGGGTACTATCAATGGCTTTGATGGATCCATACGCCAGGCTGATGAATTGTCAATAACCGTAATACCGGCAGCGGCAAACTGTGGAGCCCATTCAAGAGAAGTATTGCCTCCGGCAGAAAAAATAGCAACAGCCGGTTTTGCAGCAATGGCATCTTTCATACTTACCACTTTATATTTCTTTCCTTTAAAGTCAACTTCTTTGCCCACTGATTTTTCTGAGGCTACCGGAATAAGTTCGGTAACAGGAAATTTTCTTTCTGCCAATACCTGCAACATTTTAGAGCCTACTAAACCTGTAGCACCCACTACTGCAATTTTCATTTTTCTTTCTCCTTTTAATTTTCTTTAATCTAACTAATTCATAAAAAAACAGCCTCCCATTTTTGGAAGGCCCTTTCAGTTTTATAATGTACACACATTACGCTGCAACCTTCCTCATTAGAAGAACTGTTTATTTGAGCGTTTTATGTTGTTCATTTTCATTTAGGGAGTAAAAGTAATAGTCGATTTCCTGATCACCAAAAAATACTGAAAAAATAATATCAAAATAACTGAATCATTTTCTAACTTAAGGCTGTGAAAGTCTTATTGTTTTTAATACTCTTGGCTCCTACACTTACCTTTTCGCAAAACAGGTACGATGTCGTGATCGACGAAATAATGGCCGACCCTACTCCACTGGTAGGCTTGCCCAATAATGAATGGATTGAACTGCGCAATACAACAGCAGCATCCATCAATTTACAAGGTTGGCGAATTGCAGATGGCAGCGGACAAAGCGGTGCCATGCCCAATTTTACCTTACAACCTGATAGTATGGTCATTGTATGTACCAGTAGTGCAGTAGCCGCATTATCGGTATTTGGTAATACTATTTCAGTTACCAGTTTTCCCTCTTTGGATAATGATGGTGAAACTATTTTCCTAAAAGCACTCAATGGAAAAATTATTCATGCAGTAAGTTATACTTCAGCCTGGTATCAAAATGAATTGAAGAAAGATGGCGGATGGACGCTTGAGATGATTGATACCCAAAGCCCCTGTGCCGGCAGCAATAATTGGAAAGCAAGTGTAAGCCCAACCGGTGGTACACCCGGAAAGAAAAATTCTATTGATGGAGTAAATACCGATAATACACTACCCAAAATTAAAAACGCATATACAGTTGATAATACAACCATCATGGTTGTGTTTGATGAGCCGGTTGACAGCATAAGCGGTGCAACGCTAAGTAATTATTCTATTGATGGTGGACTGGTTTTGCTGAATGCCACCACCATTGCCCCTTTATTTAATATGGTACAAATAAAGACGACGATACCGCTCAACATTAATACAGTTTACACAATCACTGTTTCCGGAGTAAAAGATTGTAAAGGCAACACCATTAGCAATAGCAGTAAAGTAAAAACAGGCTTAGCTACTGATGCATTGGCAGGTGATTGGATTCTTAATGAATTTCTGTTTAATCCAAAACCTAATGCATACGACTATGTTGAGCTTTACAATAAAAGCAATAAAATATTTGATGCATCAAAACTTTATATAGCCAACCGAAACAGCTCCGGCGTTATCAGCTCTATCAAACCATTAAGCAATGTGCCTTGGCTGGTTTTTCCGGGTGATTATATAGTTGCCACCGACGATGTTGCCAGTCTTACATTGAACTATCTTGTTTTGCATCAGGAAAATGTATTAACCGTATCGCCCATGCCATCTTATCCTGATGATGAAGGCAATATCATTGCACTGAACTTTCAGGGTGATGTAGTGGATGAAGTGAAATACAAAGATGATTGGCATTTCAAACTAATAGATAATGCCGAAGGTGTTGCTTTAGAAAGAATAGATGCAAATGAAAATTCGCAAAATGAAAATAACTGGCATAGTGCTGCATCTACAGCCGGCTATGGTACACCTACCTATAAAAACTCGCAGTACAAACAAATTGATGCAATAGACGCTACCATAGCAATAACCCCAAAAGTATTTTCTCCTGATAATGATGGCTATAATGATGTCGCATCCATTCAATATAAAATTACTGAGCCGGGCTATGTTGCCAACATAGTAATATATGATGCAGCAGGCAGACCTGTACGTCAGTTGGTAAGAAACGGAATCATGGGGCTGACCGGATACTGGAACTGGGATGGATTGAATGATAAAGGAAGCAAATTACCTACCGGCACTTACCTTATCTTCACCGAAATTTTTAACCTGCAAGGGAAAAAGAAACAATTTAAAAACACAATTGTACTTGCCCGAAAATTATAAAGCCAAATAAATGAAGAATACAACATCAGCAATCCGAAGTTTAATCATTGCCATAATTGTTGCAGGCACTATCGGCGCATTAACAGTATTAGCAGGAGATTCTTTTGGTATGGCTACCGGAGATATTACTGCCAAAATCTTTCTTATTTGTATTTCATTTATATATTTCGGAATACCTGCTGCAATTGGCTATGTAGTTGCAGAAAAACCAATATACAAAGGATTGGGAAATGCAACCATGATAGTTTCATCAGTTGCTTTTTTGATTACATTGATATTAATCTTTGCAGGAATAAACGATGATGCAAGTATTGCAAAACTCGCTGCTTCACTCTTTATAGCATCCATTGCATTAGGGCATATTTCGTTGTTACATCATTTCACTCTTCTCAATAAACATGCACATACTGCCCGCACCAGTGCCACTATATTCATCTCCATTTTTTCATTTATAGTTATCATTAATATTTTTGGAACAGGCAACGGATTTACTTCTATTTTAGGTAATCAAACAATGCTAAAAGGAGGTGTAGCTTCTTTGGTACTTGATTTGGCAGCCACATTATTGGTTCCGCTTTGCAACAGATTGCCTGCGGATGAACAGCCCACATTAAGTTTTTCAAATGAAAGCAAACCGGTAATTGATGAAGCCGTAACAGCTGAAGTAGCAGCTGTAAATAATGAAGCCGAAAGTAATAATCAATAGCTGAAATACCTGCTCCTTTCTAAAGTGTAATTTCAATTTGAAAAGGAAGTATAGACTAGACCAGTTCTATCTCAAAACTAACCAACTCTTTAAACAACCTTATTCGGTTATCTATTTCGGGTTTAGTAATTTCTTTAAGGCGTGTAACTCCAAATTTTTCAACACAAAAACTAGCCATTGCAGATCCTACGATAATGCCTCGCTTCATATTTTCGAAACTGGTATCGCCTGATTTGGCAAGATATCCCATAAAGCCTCCTGCAAAAGTATCGCCAGCACCGGTAGGGTCAAATACATCTTCCAAAGGAAGTGCCGGAGCATAAAAAACATTATCCTCATGAAAAAGCAAAGCGCCGTGTTCTCCTTTTTTAATAATAAGATATTTTGGTCCCATTTCCAGAATGGCTTTAGCTGCTTTTACCAAAGAAAATAATCCGGTTAACTGACGGGCTTCAGCATCATTAATGATGAGCATATCTACATAACGCAAAACAATTTTCAAATCACTCATTGCCGATTCCATCCAAAAGTTCATGGTGTCCATTGCAATCAGCTTGGGTCTTTGCTTCAATTCTTGAATAACATTGAGCTGTGTAAGTGGGTGCAGATTTCCCAGCATTAAAAATTCAGATCCCTGATAGCTGTCGGGTACCTGTGGATCAAAATCAGCCAGTACATTTAAGTCCGTAACCAAAGTATCCCGGCTGTTCATATCAGCATGATAACGACCACTCCAGAAAAATGATTTCTTGTCTTTTACAATTTCGACACCATCAAGATGAACACCTCGACTACGCAAATCCTGCATTTCCTCCTCTGGAAAATCAAACCCCACAATAGAAATTTGCTGAACAGGCTTTACAAAATTACTTGCAGCATAAGCCACATAGAGTGCAGATCCTCCTACTATTTTATCGGTTTTTCCAAATGGAGTTTCAATAGCATCAAAAGCCATAGTGCCAACGGTGATAAGCGACATAGTTTTATTGTTGCGGTTTAAAATTAATAAAAGCTGCTAATTTTTAGGTTGTTTCAGATATTATCGGTTTTGATTCACCAATAATTTATTGGCGGAAAGCCCCGCAAACCTACATGAAAATTACCAGTCTATAAAAGCCTTTTGTATTTTTGAGAAGTAATACTTCAATTATGAAGCAAATGAAAATGTTAGTACCCTTTTTACTGTATTTTTCATTACAGACAAAAGCTCAAGCAGATACTCTATGGATGCGACAAAAGTTGCACAGCTGTGCCGACAGTTTTACAGAAGCTTTTATGAAAAAGGACTGGGATCAATTTATACGATACAGCAATCCGGCAATGATTGCTTCTATGGGCGGGAATGAGCCCTATAAAATAGTAGTGGCAGGCAATTTTGCCAAAATACCTGAAGGTGCATGGAAAAAATATCAGGCAGATTCCATTTTACAAATTGTAAAAACTGCCAATGAATGGCAGGCGGTATTATCTTTAAACTCAGTTTTAGAAATGAATGGGCTTTTAATCTATACTACATCCTCACTAATAGGTCAATCCTGGGATGGAGGCAGCTTCTGGACTTTTTTTGGAAATGAAGGCAATAAAAGTATTGCTCAAATGATAAAGCCAGATTTAAGTGATGCAATTCGAATTCCACCCAAAAAAGAATACAGCAAACCGTTAAAGCAGTAAGCAGAATCGTTTTGTATCTTTGGCCATGCCCGAAACAAAAAGAAAGAAAGCTTCTAAAAAAGATTTAATCATCCTTAAAGCTTCAGGGATGATAAGAGAAAGGGGATTCCCTGCTACTTCCATGCGAGATCTTGCAGAGGTTGTAGGTATTGAAGCCGCAAGTTTGTACAATCACATTCAATCAAAATCAGAAATTCTTCAAGAGATAATTTATCGCACAGCAAATGATTGCAATGTACACTTGAACGGTTTGGCAGAAACCCAGCTTTCAAGCATTCAAAAACTTGAATCACTCATTCGTTTTCATGTACAGATGATGTTGAATCGTTTTAATGACTATACAGTTATGATAAATGAGTGGTCGCACCTTAGTGAACCTTACCTTACTGACTTTATTTCACAAAGGCGAAATTATGTACAAAAGATGGAATTGATAATACAGGAAGGTGTTGATAATAAAGAATTGAAACCTGTATTGCCCTATGTTACTATGCTTACGATACTTTCCTCGGTAAGAGGTTTAGAGTTTTGGCACCGTAGTGCAAAAAAAATTGCTCCCCAAACGATAGAGGACAATATGGTAGCCTTGCTAATTAATGGCCTTAAGAAATAATTATTATGTCTGTGCATTTTCACAAGCTTACTGTTGCTGCTGTTGAACAAGAAACTACCGATTGTGTTTCAATTACATTCAACATACCCGAAGATTTAAAAAAAGTCTTTCAATATACACAGGGACAAAGCCTGACCATGAAAAATATTTTGAACGGAGAGGAAGTAAGAAGAACATATTCTCTTTGTAGTTCACCATTAGATAATGAATGGAAAGTGGCTGTTAAAAAAGCGGATTATGGTCTTTTTTCTACTTATGCAAATACCGAGTTAAAAGCAGGCGATACGCTGGATGTAATGGAGCCGGTAGGCAAGTTCAACACTGAATTAAGGCAGGAAAATAAAAAACATTATCTGGCTTTGGCAGCGGGCAGCGGCATCACGCCTGTACTATCCATTATCAAAACAACCTTGCGTACCGAGCCGCATAGCCGTTTTACTCTGGTATATGGCAATCGCAACCATCAGTCCATTATTTTTCTTGAAGAACTGGAAGGGTTAAAAAATAAATTTCTCAACCGCTTTACTCTTATTCATGTACTAAGTCGTGAACGTACAGATACCTCAATCAATAATGGCAGAATTGATGCTGACAAACTTATAGCTCTAGAGAAGCTGATTAACTATGATGGTATTGACGATGTATTTATCTGTGGGCCAGAAGCATTGATTTTTACTGCGAGAGATTTTTTTCTACAAAAAGGATTTAGCAAGAAGCAGATTCATTTTGAATTGTTTTCTACTCAAGGAAAACAAAAGCCGGAAATAGAAATAAATCAAACAGAAAAGAATGAACATGCCGCACAAAGCAGCATCACTATTAAAGTAGATGGCAGAAGTTTTGATTTTTATATTCCGCAGAACAGCAAACTGACTATCTTAGATGCTGCATTAGCACAAGGTGCAGATCTACCTTTTGCCTGCAAAGGAGGCATGTGTTGTACTTGCAAGGCAAAACTGATTGAAGGTAAAGTAGCAATGGATGTACACTGGGGACTTGAAGACGAAGAAGTAGATAATGGTTATATACTTACCTGTCAAAGTCATCCACAAACCGAAAAGGTAGTGGTGGATTATGATATTAAATAAAATAAAACAGAACAAAAATGACAACAAATAAGATTGCCAGTCAACCTGGCGAAAAATGGGCTGTTATCAGAGGTCGTAGATCAGCTTATGGAGAAAAGTATGCTATCAGCAATCATGGTCGTTTGGTAAAGTTTACAAATGATATAAAAAAAGGATCATTTGTAAAAGGCAGTTTGCAAGCCGGATATCCCATTTGGCGATACAAGGAAAATGGGGAGCATAAACATATATTAATGCATTTGCTGGTTGCAAAATATTTCCTACCCAGTGCCGGTACAGCAAAAAAAGTTGTAACTCATTTAAACTTTAATAAGAAAGATAACCATTATAAAAACCTGAAATGGGTAAGCTTTGCCGAGTCGGCAGCATTGCAACAAAAAAGTCCGATTGTGATAAAAGCAAGAAAGGAGATGATGAAAAACGGCGGCTTCAGCACCAATAGTAAACTAACCGTAGCCAAAGTACAGACAATAAAAAAGATGCTGGCAAAAGGTGATACGCTGAAAAAGATTGCCACAAAATTTAAGGTAAGCGATATGCAGATACACCGGATAAAGATTGGAGAAAACTGGGGGAAGGTAAAATAGATTTCATTTCAGTACGCAGTATTGTCTGTCTAAAAGTAAAACAAAAAAGAAGGCGGCATTACCAATGGGTAATAGCCGCCTTTTATTATCAACATTAACCTTGAGCTTATTGTTTTACAATCTTCAATGTTTCTTTGTTTTGCAACCTGATGAAATAAACACCTCCAACATAAGTTGACAAATCAACGGACTGACTGGTGGCTGTAATCTTGAACTTCTTCAACAACCTGCCATTGATATCGGAAACACTGGCTTCGGTTCCTATCAGTTTATTGTCGCCAATTAATATTGTAATGGCACCACCCGTAGGGTTAGGATAAACAATGGATGGTTTGCTTCCGTCTTTCAGATAATTTAAGCGTACAATATTTGAGAATTTGAAATTCAGATCGTTGTCCACTTGCTTCAGCCGGTAGAACATAACCGTACTGTTCAGCAGGTCAATATTTCTGTCGGTATAGTTGTACTCACGATTGGTAGCACTGTTGCCAGCTGCCGGCACTACTGCTATCTGCGTAAAGTCGGTACCGTTGAGCGAACGCTCTAATCTGAACTCCTTAGAGTTTTGTTCGCTGGCAGTTGCCCACTTCAACAGGTTGTCCTTATTTACATTTGTACCCGTGAAGTATAACAACGATACAGGTAGCGGATTGCCAATAGTGGTACAAGTAGTTACACCTGTCCGCAATGTTTCGGCATTGCCGGTACGGTCGGTAGCCAGTACAAAGAAACAATAGGTAACGCCCGGTGGCAGCGAGAAGGTGGTATCTGTTCCATATACTTTGGGGAACAGTACACTGTAGTTAACATTATCTTCCGTTACATATATGGTGTAATAGTCAATGCCACTACCGTTGGGGTCATCGCTACCGGTCCAGCTCAGGTTGATGGGGCTGGTACCCAATGCCGTGAGTGTATTTACCTGACTTGTAGGTGCTACTGCATCAATCGTATTTTTATGAATATTAGTAGGTATGGTATCATTTTCATCAAATACAATAAATGCTCTGGCGCCAATGGTGTCCAATGTTTGCGCATCGGATCGGGGTTTGATGCTGAAATTCACAAATCCTTTTCCATACATATCTTGCACTGAGTCTTTCACAAAGAGGAAACCAGCCAAGGGATCATCAGGTGGTAATAATGTAACAGGGTCTATAGCCTGAAACTCCCAAAATATCTGATGCTTAACAATATCATATCCGGCAGTTATGTCAACAAAAACGCCTGTAGAATCTCTTGTATCCAATCGGTTTGTATAAACTGCGCTGCCAACTGGTATATCAAAGCTTTGATTGTTGAAACCGAAGCTACCCAACTCTAAAGTGGTTGGATCTTGTTTAGGTTCAATAGGCGATGTTATTTTTACATATCGTGCTCTTGCAGTAGCTGATGAATCATTTTCAAACTCAATTGTATAAGGCAGCCGGTCATTCACACTTACCCATGCTTTATCGGGTTGACCATCGGGGCCGGTTATTAGGTTGGGGTCAAATGCAAGCAAAACCCACATTTTTCTAATGGGATCCCATCCTATACGACATCTAATTTTCGTTCCACCATCAGGAGGACAATCCTGCTTATTTAAAAAGTCCCTTATTCGTTTCAGTCTTTCCAGTTCATCCAATTTGTTGATTCGTTGTATTCTATCTTTCCCTCTTCCCTTAGAAGAGGCATATTCCCAGGCATCATTTTCTATTTCCGTACCACTGGTAACTGAAATATCACCTAAATGTTGACCAAGGTCTGCCGTGTGAGCTGTAATCCCTTTGCCCGTCACTGTTTCAACGACGAAATCAACGGTTCCCATAGCCTGCCCCGTTAGGAGCCATCCCAGATACTTAAGTCCGCAAAATCGCCACCTTGCCTGTATCTCCTGTGTATCTTGCTCATTGCTTCGCCATGCTCAATATTGAAGCGAGTGCTTCACCCTTTACTAGGTTGTCTAAAACATTCCTCCCCATTACCCAAAGACTTAGCATTTTTGGCATTTCTTGGTAGCATCAGCCGCTTTTTCAAATCGTTGAGCAGAAAGATCGAATTTTATTGATCATCTTCTGCAGAATCTGCTTGACTCGTTAGATGGTTTCCACGTTGCGCTGTTACTACGTTCCCATAAATGATCTGCTTCCCTTTCGACTATGTGCAGCCTGACCTTTAAGATCGCTATTTTCCCACATATTTGCAGGTTTCTCCCAAGAGTCAGAGAGCATTTCATTAATAAAAGAAGTTTTGTAAGCAATATCTTCCCTCCAATATTCAGGTGGGCATTCCAACCCCCATACATCCACCCCATTCGCAGGGTTATTGCCCACATACTGGTACATCCCCATTCCATCCCGGTATTCTATCAAATCTCTTTGATTAAACACACCGGTTTCGGGGTTATAATTTCTAAAGAAAAAACGATAACTACCGGAGATGCTGTCATATTCCTGACCGGTATATCCGAAACGATTGCCTGTTATGGTAGCCGATAGCGGATTGTTCAGACTGTCAAATCTTGACAACTGCCCGTACACATCATATCTGTAATTTTCTACTACCCTGCCCACTTCATTGGTGACGGCTTCTACCGAGTTCATTTCATTGGCATGATAATAAAACTTGTTGCCATTATTTTCATTCATCACCGGAGACAAAAAATTTCTAAACACAGTTCTGTTCAGCAAAGTATTGGCAGCATCACGCTCTTCAATAGATGCTGCGCCACTGTATGTGTATTTATATAAAACGCCATTGACAGTTTTAGTAACCCGGCGGCCCAACGCATCGTATCCATAAGTAATAACAGATGCTGGTGATGCAGAGTCTTTTACCAGCCTGTTCTCTATATCATAGGTTTTATAAAAATTACCGTCATAAGTTATATTACCACGGCTGTCAAATGTAAAGCTGCTGCTGTTTACACCTGTCAGTTGATTCAAATTATTGACCGTATAGGTCTTTGCACTTCCATTGAGGTTGGCTGCCGTGCGGTTGCCCACCGCATCGTAGGTATAGCTGTTTTCAATAACGGGGCTGCCCGAAGGTCCACGTTTATAATTAGTAAGCCGGTAATTATTATCGTAAGTAAATTGTTCGGATAGCGAAAGATTGTTCAACCTGCTGATGGCAGTTTTCTGATAGTCTTTATTATAAAAGAACTGAGAGTTCTGTACCGAGCCATTAGCCGTATTGATACTGCTAAGACGGTTGGCAAAATCGTATTGCAGCGTACTATTTATGTTATTTGCAAAATGCTTTCTGTGTCAGTTGATTGGCATTATTGTAATCATATTCTACAACAAGTACGCTATCCTTTAAAATTTTTAGCAGCCTGTTTCGGCTGTCGTACTCTTTCACCACAACAGTACTATCCGGATAAATGGTTGTCTGCTTACGGCCGGCTACATTGTATTGGTAAGAAGTGGTACGTCCATCAAAAGTTTCTGATGTAATGCGGTTCAGTTTATCATAAGTAAACGAAACAGATCCTATGCTATTGGTAGCAGAAAGTACGCGGTTTAATTTGTCGTAGGTAAAACTATACACTTCACCGCCAGGCAGAGTACGGCTGATTATTCTGCTTAATGAATCGTAGTTGTAAGAAGTGACAGAACCATCCGTTTGTCGTATGCTAATTACATTGTTATTTGCGTCATAAGCAAATTCCTTATAGCTTGCATTCGGAAAAGTCATGCGCTGGCGTCTGTTTAGATTATCATATGTATAGGTTGTTACATTTCCATTTTGATCGGTTAGTGAAGTTATATTGCCTATTGCATCATAACCGATGGTAATAACATGGCCATTGTTATCGGTATGCGTTATAACAAGATTCCTATCATCATAAGTATATGTTTGTGAATGTCCTTCGCGGTCAATAAAAGATGTTAAGTTATTATTTTTATCATAAGCAAAATGGCTGCTATTGCCCAGTGGGTCGGTTACTGCAATCAGTCTGTTCAGCTGATCGTAGGCATAAGTGGTAACTGCACCGGTACCATTGGTATATCGGGTAATATTACCATTTTTATCGTACTCAAAACTTGCAATATTGCCTGATGCATCGCTTTTTGATATTAGTCTGTTCAAAGCATCATAAGTATAGCTTATCACATTGCCATTGGCAAGTACAGCACTGATAATATTACCATTGCCATCGTAGCTATAAGTTGTGTTGTTATCGTCAGCGTCTTTTGCCCCGTTCATTCTGTTTAGTTTATCATAGCTCATTTTTGTTTCGTAGCCAAGAGGATTTTTTACACTTAACAGGTTATCCATCCCATCATAAGAAAAATAGCTGGTATTACCGGTGGGTCGGGTCAAGCTTACCATTCTATTGCTGGCATCAAACCCAACTGAAGTTGTTTCACTTTTTTTATTTTTAATAGTCAACAAATTACCATTTGCATCATAGTTTAGCTGTATATTATTATTGTAAGGATCTGTAATTTTTTTAAGCCGGCTCAAAATATCATATTCAGCCAAAGTGTTATTGCCTCTTGCATCGGTATAAGCAAGCAGATTTCCTCTAATGTCGAAAGAAATGGTAGCCTGAAAGCCATTGGGACCGGTAACAGTGGTGGGATTGCCGTAGGCATCATAATTGTAATTGTAAATATTTCCCTTGGGGTCAGAGCTACTTACAATATCTCCCTGAATGTTATATGTAGCAGTATAAACATTATTACCCGGCGCAACCATCTGTGTTAAATTACCCTTGCTGTCATAACTCAATGTATAAAGATTGCCCTTAGGGTCCTTATAGCTGTTTATTTTTTTAAAATCGCTGGTATAGGTGTAAGTGTTGATATTGCCGAGTGGGTCAGTTTCCGTAAGCCTATTCCCATTTGAGTCATAGGTATAATTAAATACCTGTCCATTGGCATCAGTCATTTTAATGGCATTGCCCTGTTCATCATATTCGTAGCTTACATTATAACCGCAACAATTACCTGAGCGGGAAACAATCCATGAAAGATTATCAACTGTTTTATATTTATATTGAGTAACCTGATTGCCGGCAGGCAGATGATCTACAACATTGGTTACCTGATTTGCAGTATCATAAGAAAAACTTATTCTCTTATTACAACCCACCAATTCCCTTGCCGAAAAATCGTTAAAATAAATAAGATCCACCTTATTCTGATTTTTATCCTCCATTGACTTCATAGGTCCGTTTACCAGATAAGTGTATTTCATTTTTCCGTTCAACGGGTCAGTAACCTGAAGCAGTTGACCACCCGTTGAGTATGAATAAGTAAATGTGCGGGTGGGGCTGGCCATAGCATCTATTAAAGATGCTATGCGCCCTTGCGAATTATAAGTAAAGGTGATGGTTTGTCCTGCGGCATTGGTAATGGATGTAAGCAAGCTATCAGAATATCCAAACAGAAGATAGTTGCCATTGGGCTCTTCAATTTTTGTGATATGTTTATGTTGTTCATTATCAAAAAAGTATTTATCACCACCCGTCTCAGTAAGTACATATTTTCCAGGTTGATATTGTGCCAACGAATTAAAAAATCCACGAGGCGATTTATATCCGCCCCCGGGTATAGAATCGTATTGATCTTCGCGGCCATCACCCCACATAATACGCCTGATACCCATCGTATCACTACTATATTTTATATTATATTCAAAAGTCCATCCTTTACCAAAACCAAATTCTTCATTAAAGAAAAAACTATTGTAATAGAAAGAAATATTCAATTCCAACTTTCGTGCTGCAATCAATAAATCGGTGCGTGGGATAAATACATTGCCACTCATGGTATTTACCTGAATACCCATAGGGCCTACTTTATTTGGATTGTTCAGGTTTTGCGATTGAACATCAAAAGCTACGCACAATAGAAGCAGCATTAATCCTTGTATAATAGCATTCCTGAAAGTAAATGCTTTATTATATTTCTTATTCATTCTTAACATAACTAATAATTTATAACAACCAATTATTTCAATTTAAATAATACAAAGCCCGGTGGCGGCACATGATGAGGGGCATTTGAGTATATAAGAATAGAACCACTACCACCTGCTCTGATAATACCCGGCGGGCCACCTTCTTCTACCAGCTCCAGGTATAAAACAGTAGTGCCTGTAGGTACACCTGCTTTGGTAAGAGCCATTTTGACGTCATACTCGGCGTATAAAATTCTGGTTTGCGTTGGTATATCAAAATTGGTAGGGTTTGAAAAATTAAGCTGCATTACAATTGGTCTTTTTATTAATACTCTGTCGGGAACCAAAAATTCAACAGATAACTGTGAGTTCCAACCGCTAGCAGCTCCGGGATCACAACCGGGTGCATTGCCATTTCCGGCTCCGGTATTGGGTCCGCCGCCAGTAATTAATCCCCCATTATTGGCAGGTACTATTGAAAATCCATTGTACAATACTGCTTCGCTCATATCGGGTTTTATAAGTGTAACATTATAGATACCTATTGGCCGGCCTTGAAGCGGGAAGGTGGCAAATACCTGTGTACTATTGGTATAGTAAACTGCTGATGAATAAATGGTAGTAGTGCCATTACTCAGTTTAGCAACCATACTGTCTCTAAACAATGAACCTCTGATACGTATGGTAACATTGCCAATATTGCCGCCACTATTGGTATGCACATTAAGAATGGCAAAGGGTAGTTTCACCGCTTTGAGTTTCATATTAGTTTGTAGCGGAGGATTAGGCGTTACACATCGATACATGATATAATACACCGAATCTGTAACATCCGTCATCACAATCTGCTGATTACCGTAGTTTGGAATTTCAAACATATAATCATGATCGGCAGCAGTAGGAATACGGTTGCCGGCTATGTACATCTCGTTATAAACCGATGAAGAGTCATTAGTTTTTAAAGTAACAAGAATGGTTGCATTATACAAAGAATCAGGAATTCTTAGTTTGTAATAGCGATTTACATTTTGTAATGTATTAGGCTCATCCACATTTAAAGGCAATTCTTTCACCTTCACATATATTGGAGTAAGCGACATTCCAATATTATTTTCTTCATCCGATTCTATGATATTATTCTGTATATCTGTTTTTACCAATACATTGTAATTACCTTCTACTACTCCTGTAACCAATGGAGCCATTTTCAAAGAATCGGTTGCCAATGGATTCATCGTAATATTTTTATACCTGAGTCCTAGCAACACAGCGGAAGAGTCAAATATTCCAGCATTAGATAAATAAATTCCATCTTTAGTTGAACCTCTTGCCTGTTCACCTGAATTGTTTACAACTACCCATCTGGCAGTATCCATAGTATAACCCAACATTACTGTATCCGGCTTCGTTACACTGCTTACTATCAAATCGGTAACAGGAGGTTCATACACTTCCAGAGGCCAGAAACCAAGATTATTTGTATTGTTTGATTCAATAATATTATTGCTTGCATTGGTTCTGCCCATTAATACATAATTGCCTACTGCCATCCATGAAGGGATGGTTACAGTAACAGTATCATCATAATACTGGCCTGGAGGAAGTGGTGTTTGCCTGTAGTTTGTAGCCAGTAAACGTGCTCCGTCATTTGGAGCATATACATAATCATTATCCAATCGAAGTTCATTACTGAAACTATTGCCAGGGAAGGTTGTAAAGTTGCCTTGATTTTTAATCCTATAAATAACTGTAATAGGCTGACCTTGGGCAACAATGGTAGGTGCCGAAAGAATTGAATCCACTAAATCGGGCAATGCCGGTTGAATTACATGAATTTTTTTGGCAGCACCTACGCCATCTCTCACAAAATTCACATTGTTATTCAATACCTTCTCAACTTCAATACCATTATTATAGTTATTATGTACATATACATAATAATCTCCGGTAACCATATTCGGTGTATATGGAGAAAGCGAAAAATTCACCTCCTCATTTCTGTTTATTTTACGCCATTTCAATTGAGATGCCGCTTTTAAATCATTTACACTGGCTACGGAATCTGATGAAAAGAAAATACCATCATACCAACCATAATAATCATTGTTATTGGGATTGTATCCTATATTCTTCACAGACCAATTGAGCGTATAAGCCTGCCCTACAGTTGTAGTATCTGCTGCGGTTACAAATGGCACAATATGATCTACCAAAGGATTCACTAATACTTTGCTGCCACTACCCCCTACATTGTTATTGGTAAAGGTTCCCTCATAAGTACCATTATTTGCATTGGTTACTACATAGAAGTAAGCAGGTGCATACATTTGCTCAGGAAAGCAGGAATTAATTTTGTAGCTATAATTCATATTCACTGTAAGTGTATCTGTATAGCTTGTCGAATTAGCTAACGTTCTTGTTTGTGTACGTCTGCCAATGTAATAACTGTTTGCCAATGAAAAAGTGGGGCTACAGCTGATATAGACACTGTCTATCCAACTTCCTTGTGTAGTACCTGCTCCATTGTTTACAACGGTATAGGCAACCTTACTGGTAAACTTAGTGAAGATTGTGTCACCCGGATTTACATTTGAAACAACAAGATCGGCGGTAGTAGCTGCGGTTATACTCGTAGCTGCTGATGCGCTCAGGTTATTGGTGCTATTCGTTTCTCTAAAGCTGCTGTCGAAGTTGGTAACTACATAGAAGAATTTATTTCCTGAGTAGGCCGGAGGAATATAATAGCTGAAACTCTGTGGCACTGGTGTTCCTACAGGCAAATCCTCTGTTACTGTGCGAGTGCCTATCAGTTGCGCACTGCCATCAAAGTTGGAGAAATTGCTGATATAAATTCTATCATTTCTAAGATGATTGAATACAGCACCCGGGCCATTGTTCAACACACTATAATTTATATTAATAGTCTGTGCTCCAAAAGCAGTAGCAGGTGTATTTATTGATGAAACGACTACATCTGGTCTTTGAATGTCAATGGCCAAATTACTTCTTTTGATTTGCGGCGTACCCGGGTATTCAAATACCGATTTTGTAGGATTGGTATAAACATATACATAATAATTGCCGGGTTGTAATGTATCTGGAATATTAAATCCGGCTGATATTGGATAATTCGCTCCCGAATGAATAACATTGGACACATTTACATTTCGACTGACTAAAGCTGGACAACTTACATAGCTCGGGTCTGGATCGGCATAAAGACCGGAATGTTCCACACCATGTTTTGTTTCATTAACCAGATAAGCATTATTTATATTTAAACCGCCGGAGTCTTTACTAAGGTAAACTCTATCTACCCAATAGCTGCTACCAAAAGCAATACTGTCTTTAATAACTGATGGCGATGTACAAATAGTTAGAGGAGGAGTGCCAGGGGGGCAAGGAACAGTGCAAGTTGACATAGTAATAAAGTGCCCTCTATTCCTCTCTATATTATCACGGAAGCCTTCATTTTTAATATTCCAACTAGTACCTATTTGCTGTGTAGTACTGGCTGAGGTTACCGGCACCGTTAAGCTGCTTATGGTTAGCTTTGGTGTAGCCGTCAGATATACTTCTAACTGAGCTTTATTGAGATTGTTATCACCAAATGAGCCTTCATAAATTTTGGGAGCAGTTGTTACTGCGTTTGTTTTTACATAAATAAACCAGGTTCCAAATATTTCATTGGGGATAACCACTTGTGCTGATTTTATTACTGTTGAATCTTGTAATAGCTGATTGGTATGTATAGCTGTTACAGGATATGCATTTGGATAATACGAATCATTAAACTTTGGATAATTCAGTGCTATAGCTTCATTTCTGTTGAACAATGGATTTTGAGAAATAAAGAATGAGTCCATCCATATGCCGCCCGGTGGTGTTTGTACTCCATAATTTTTCACTTTGTAGGTTACATTCACCGTATTGCCCGAGAAAGTGCTGCCGGCTGTAAATACTGAATCTACTCTCAAATCTGGCACCGGTGCCATGGTAATATTCATGGGTGTTGCTTTGCGAGCCGTATCATTGGCAACAGACACCTGAAGTATTTTCCAGTTTGGATGCTCATTGTCAGTAATCACATATATATAAACCGGGAAATTATAAGCTTGTGGTAATGTAAAATCAATTGAATTGGTATAAAACTGACCTGGCGAAAGTGACGAAGGCCTGATTTTTTTGCCAAGCAATAAGGGCCTGCCGTTAGCAGTCAAAGAACTCCAAGAATTAGGATCCCAATTTGGTGATCCACGAAAACTTACAAAAGGAACTGTATCCAATGCAAAATAAACCCCATCATACCAGGTAGCACCGGGCAAGGTGCTGCCTGGGCCTACATTCAATATTTTCCAACTAATGGTTACAGTTTGGCCTGACACAACTGAAGCAGGTGCTGTAACATCACTCACCATTAAATCAGGCAATGGAATTAATCTGAAATGCTGTACCGGCCCCACTGTTTGCGAACAGGGATTTTTTGAAACTACTCTCCATTTGTAAGTAGTGTTATATGGTAAAGGAGCGTTTAATGGTAAACTATAACTAAAGGCTGTAATGTTTGAAACAAATGGTAATGCAGGCTCGGGTGCTGCAGAATCCCAAACAAATAAATCATAAGATATGGTATTAGCACCCGGTGTCCATGATAATAATAAAGGCAGTTGTTGATCTATGGCATGGTCGGCTGGTAACATACCTGAGACTACTCCCGGCTGATTATTGGAATTTGTAATATTAAATGTTTGCGTATTGGTATATACAATATCGCAAGGGCTATTTGCTTTTACAGTAAGAAAATGACTGCCCGGTGTTTGCCATTGTACCCAGGCAGTGTCATTGTGGGTAGTTAAAATTCCGCCACCGCTTAGTGTCCACTCATAGTTAGCACCGGGCACTTTTTGTGTACGGTATTGATATGTAGCCAGACAGGGATTGGCATCTCCCGTTATTGCACTGAGGCTTCTGATGCCAATACAGAAAGTTCTTTCAACCGGAGTAGCTGCATTATAGTTTGCATTACCATTTTGTGATGCTCTTACTGTAACAGTTCCTACTCCTTTGATTATTATTTCGGAAACCCCACCACTTAAGTAGTTTACCTTTGCTGCCTGAGCACCACTAATAATAGTATAAGTTATACTCAGACCCGATGAAGTAGTTCCTGGTAAAATAAAATCAGGATCACCAAATAACCGATTGGGCAATGAATCAAATGTAATGAACTGATTTCCTTTTTTAACAATAATGGTGTCATTAACTGTTGCAGCTGCGCTATATACATCATCACCGGCCTGACTGGCCTTAATGATGATAGTACCAGCCCCTGTAACAAATAACGAATCGTTGATAATATTACCGGGGCCACTTATCTTTTGATATTGAACCGGCAAGCCTGAGCTGGCAGTAGCCAGCAATTTCACTCTTGCTGTTGACGACATGGTAATCGTATCAGTATGTGGGAAGGTTATGGTTTGTGAAAGAGCCGGATTTGGAAAAACAATTGCATTGGATGCCGGGCCGGAGCCACAGTCGTTTACAAACTTAACGGTAAAACTACCTGCATCAGCAGCATAATAAATTGAATCAATAGCTCCCGTTATCAGTGTATCATTTTTATACCATTGGCAATGCGCACCCGGTGGCAAGGAATTGGTACTAAGGGTTCTTGCGAAATTATAAGCTACAGGCGATTGTGTTGGCAACTCGCCATTTACAATTATATTTAAAGATCTGGGGATTGAAGACCCAACGGCATTTGAAACATAAAGTTGTACACTTCTGTTTCCATTTTGTGTCCATTCTACAGTAGCCACACTATCCACAAAACTTATATTGCCTCCACCCAATGGCAGACTCCAATGAAAACTTATACTACTGTCAACAATGTTGGAAACACTATAGGTTTGTATAGAGCCTTCGCAAGTTGTAGTGTCACCACTAATATTAAACCAGTTTGAAGGCTTAATACGATCGGTTTGAAAATCATAATTAAAAATACCATCTCCACTAAATCGGATATAAACAGTATCCATAGCTGCAATAAACACCTTCAAGCTATCAGCTACTGTTTCTCCGGCATCTACTGTACCCCATCCGCTTGATATATATCCTTTATAGAAAATCTGATTAAGATTTTTATTATACCCAACTATCATGAACATGCGGCCATTATCACAACTGATATTGGTAGCCCGCCAATGCAGTCGAAGCGTATCTGGCCCAGGTACTACCATTTTAAAATAATCATCTACATCTGCCTGACCACTATACTTTAATCCTAAAAACTGGGTGCGGTTTTGGCCACTTCCAATTCTTGTTGACTGCGCAAAGCTGTTATTGGGCTCAATATCTGTAGTATCAACAACCTCCAGCTCATATCTGAATTTATAACGGATAGGGCTTGATGTAGAATTAAAAACAAAATAAAGCGAATCATCTGTAATAAAACATGGAATAATGGTGTCATAGACCGTAACACCGGGTGGTACTGTATTCTGCCCTCCAATTTTTCTATTCAAAAAATCAGGGCCTACATCCGTTTTATATGCGTAAAACTGTAAACTATTAGCTATTTCACATGTAGCATTGGTGGCTTCTACAAATATTTTTAGTTTACCGTTCTGAGGAAGCATTGCTTTGTAATAATCATTAACATCATTGTATGTATTAAGTCCAACCTGGTACCTGTCTTCATAATATCGTACTCGCCCGGTTTTTATTTCGCCGGGGTTGATGCGAATAGCTTCATTAAAATAATTGTTAGGCTCCAGGTCTTTTACCCATGAAATGGTATCATATAGCTCATAAGAAAATTCATATTCATAAGGATAAGCAGAGCTGATTTCAAAATAAGCCATACCAGCTCCTGTTGGACAAAGATTTACTGTATCAATAAATAACGTATCTGGCGGGAAACCAATAAAATCCAATGGCGGAACATATTGGCTGACATTGCCGTTATAATAGCTAATGCGTAAGGCCTCATAACCATAAATATTAGGGCTATTACCCGTAGAGTCAGGATGCCCATTTATGAAATCTCCTGCACTATAATCGCCTCTGTATTTTGCTTTAATAAATACTCTTACTTTTCCTTCTTGTGGTAACATTGCTTTATAAAAATCGACTCCATCTTCTTCTCCTTCTATTCTTTTGAAATTAACATGCCCCTTCATTACCTGCCCCTGTGTCATTAAAATTGCAGAAGCAGTATCATTATTGGGTTCCACATCAGACCCCGTACTATCCATTAACTGATAGCGGAAATTGTAATTTATGGTTGGATAAGTTTCCGTATTGTCATAACTATATAGTCTTAAATAAAATGTATCTGCTTCAAATGCTCTGAACTTCAGTGTATCAAATTTTTGCATCCCGAACCCGGAATAGCCCGGAAAATCAACCAGCGTATTATATGTTTGTAAATCGTTTCCGTATTTATCCAGTATATCAAATTTTATTTCGGCATCATCATAGCTGCCATAACTGGCTATTTGGCCATAAGTAAATAATTTAACTGTACCAGCATGTGGCAATATAAATCGATAGGTGTCAAATTCGTCAATATACTCCTCATTAACAAAATCATATTCACCAATATTTCCATTCACAGCAGAGTCAGCATTTAATTCAACAGCATTCCAGGTACAGCAGTTATCCTCCGGGTCGTAAAAAGGTCCCATATCAGAGTATCTTAATGTATATCCAAATGGGCCTGTGGAAGTAAGTCGAATATAGAATTGATCTCCTTCAACAAAACTGTTTAAAGGAATCTCCGAATTTATTACATAATTGGGTGGCACATTGGGTTGATTACCTACAAAGCCTTGCGCAATTGGGGTAGCTAAATCGGGATATTTGAAAACCATATAATTAATATTGGCCGGACTTCCGCTGCATTTAGCATGTGTGGCCTGTATAGTCAACTTCATATTACTATAATCTCCTGCAGGAAAGGGCAAGGATTGAAACCAGTCTTCAGCATCATTTATACCTCCTCTAAACTCATATCTGATAGAAGCTAACTTATCGGAATGCATACTAAAAGGAATCGCATTACCGCTGGTATTATTCGGCTCATCGGATGCGTAATTTGAAACAGCATACCATTTTAATATATAATCAAAACTTTCATTGGTAGTGAAACTGAGATAATAATTATCTGATGCTTTGGCGCATACATAAATGGTATCATATACAGTTTCTCCATCCGGTACATTAAGGTTATTGCCAATAGTTCGTGTTAGCAATTCACCTGCCGCTAATCGGCCATCATACATTTTCATTTCTAAATAGGCATCATCACCACTAGTATTAGTGGCCTCTACCAATAAATAGAAATTAGCATTTTCAAAAAAATTAATTTTATGATAGTCTATTGCATCGCCCCCACCTACACTTGCGGTATAATCTTGCCACATTGGGAAATTACTTGCAGTTGCAAAACTGTTATTAGGTTCTGATTCATTTTGTGCAAAACTCACAGAATAAGTAAATAATAGCAGGATGGGTAAAAATCTTTTCATATCAGATAGTTAATAATAAAGCTATACAGGCTTGCCTTCAACTCAATTAATCTTCAATATTGGTACTAAACATCAAAAATTTTAAATTGATGAATAGCTTCATTGAAATATCAGATCTGGAAAAAGATAAATCAGGAAGGATAGTGAATTGTGATTGTAAAAAAACCCAAAACAAAATACTTTACCTATAATCCATTTGGATTAGACAGAAATAAGCAACTGTTTTCGTAATTTGACCCAATTAAAAATATAATACTGAAAAAACTGAGTTTTTATATTGCTTTCATCGTTTTGTTGTGTCAAAATCTCTCAACATTTGCGCAAACAATGATTCAATATAATTCTGTTAGTTATAATGTAAATGAAGGACTGCTACAAAGCACAATCGCCGAAATAGAATTTGATAAATACAATTTTTGCTGGATTAGCTATCCAAATGGTATTCAAAGATTTGATGGGGCTACATTTAAACTAATACCTATACAACCTGGATTACCCGATAATAAATTTTGTAAATTTTTCAAAACCAGTACAAATGAATTAATCATTAGCCATTCAAAGGGTCTCAGCAGATATGATGCCGAAAGCAATCGATTTATTCAGATTTACACTTACCCAACAGAAAATATACAACCAGCTAAAATTATTGGAGAAGACGAAGATTTTATTTATTTCCTTACAAATGAAATGGATATTTATTCAATAAATCTGTCCAACTTTTCCTTTGCTCAAATTACCCAAACAGGGTTAAAAAAAATTGCTAAAAAAATAGCAGCTAATACTAATATATCCACCCATATTTTCAACCATAAAGTATCCATATTGTATGATAATACTATTTATCAGTGGGATTTAAAAAATAAAAAGATTGTTGGTCAATCGCCTGAATTAAATAGAATTTCAATCTTTTTTCTTTATCAAAAAAATGAAGACGAAGTACTCTTTTATAAATACAAAGGCACAGAAACTGTTATCGAATCCTTTAATTTTAAAACACACAAAATCAGAATGGTCGCCAATAACCTGACCAGGAAGAATGATGTAGGTCGTTTAAATATTTTTGACTGGAACGGGCAACGATTTACAACTGTCAACAATAGAGTCTATCAGGTAAATGCAGTTACCTTAAAGCCGGAAGCGGAATTAGTCAATTTCAAAAATCAGCCCTTTGGCGGAGAGAATACAATAACAAAAGTTCGCAAAGACAATTTTGGCAATATTTATTTGCAAACCGTTTCTGGAGGCATCAGAAAAATTATTAGTAATAATTATCCAATAAGATTTTACAATAACGGAGACGCCGATAGAAACTTCTGCTTAGCGGTATTGGCTGATAAAAAAAACAACAAAGTACTGGCAGGAGCCATTAGATCAGGCATATTAGTTTATGACACCTTACAACATTTTATCAAACAAGTTAAAATAACTGACCAATATGGCAATATTGCCACCATCAATGTATTATTAAAAACTCCTGCTGGTAGTTATCTGGCATTTGGCAATGGCCTGAAAACTGTTTTTGAATTGGATACAGATTTAAATATTAAAAAGAGAATCCTTATTAATAATCAGTCAACCATAACTTATCCAGGCACCAGTTATTTTTCCAAAATATTAAAACAAGATGAGCACGGCGCATTAGTACAAACAGAAACAAAAATCTTCAGAATTACTTTCTCACCACTTTCTGTTACTATGTATTATATAGCTATGCCTTATACCATGAGCGGTGTTTACCTACACCCCTATATTATCACACATAATAATGATGAGTTGGTTTTTTTGAATGCAGAACATTTCAATACCATCAAAAAAATACCATTTAAAAACACAGGAAATGTAAGATGTTTCACACTGGATAAAGACAAATTAATTTATATGGGATCCAATAATGGCATATACATTATTGACTCCACGGGAAAAACACTTTCTCATTTTACAAAAGAAACCGGGCTGCCCGATGATTGTATTTACTCCATGGAATTTGATAAAAGCGGTTATCTATGGTGTAGTACCAACAAAGGTATTTTTAAATTAAAAGACGGGAAAGTACTGGAGCAACTCAAAAAAGAAGACGGCATTCAAGAAAATGAATTTAACACCAATGTATCTGCACAGAATCCCGATGGCGAACTTTATTTTGGCGGCGTCAATGGAGTAAGTAGTTTTTATCCAGATGCTATTTCAGTTAAAAAAGAAAATATTAATTTATTAATCACCCGGATTTTGGCCAATAACGAAGCAGCAATAAAAGATACAGCCACATGGAAAATAGATAGAATTGTATTGCCTTATTCCAAAAGTTCAATCGCCGTTGATTATATTGCCATGGGTGGTCTCATTCCAGATCAATATCTCTATCAATATAAAATGAAGGGTGTAGATAAAGAATGGATTTTTGCTACTTCATTACAAACCATACGCTATAGCCTGCAACCGGGAAAATATACTTTACAATTATATGCAGCCCGTTCGTTTGATAATAATGCGATACCGCTGAAGGAATTGTCCATTATCATTCGTCCGCCCTTCTGGAAAACCTGGTGGTTTTTATCAGGTATAGGCATTCTTATACTTTCGGGTGTAGGCATATTTATCAACCAGCAAAACAAAAGGAAGTATGAAAAAAAATTACATCTATTAGAAAATGAACGGCGGTTAAAGGAAGAAAGAGAACGTATCTCCCGCGACTTGCACGACAGCCTGGGCGTATATGCCAATGCAGTACTTTATAATACCGAATTATTAGAAAAAGAGAAGACCACTGAAAAGGGGACATCCATCATCAGTGACCTCAAATTTGCATCCAAAGACATCATCACTTCACTTCGGGAAACCGTTTGGGCTTTAAAAAAAGAAACCTATACGGCAGCTGACTGTCTGGTACGCATTCGCAATTTTGTACAACCGCTTACCCGATATTACCGGCACATTCATTTTCAAATAGAAGGTGAAGCGCCGGCCGATACTTTTTATAATTACACAAAAGCATTAAATATCGTAAGGGTGGTGCAAGAAGCCATTGCCAATGGCATAAAACATGCAGCTGCTTTTCATATATCCATTACATCAACAACAACCTCTGAAAATAAATGGCAAATTCTGATAAAAGATAATGGAGCCGGGTTTGATTATGAACAGGAAACAGATTCTGCAGCAGGAAACGGCCTTGCCAATATGAAACAAAGAACCCAGGCATCCGAAATAATTTTGAATTGCGAGTCAGTATTGAATAAAGGAACCACCATTACTTTAACTATTTAATATATGCCTATACAAGTTGCCATAGTAGATGATAAAGCGGGTAATCGACTTATTCTAAAAGACAAATTACATCATCACTCACAGATAAAGGTTACGCTTACTGCCGAAAACGGAAAAGATTTTCTAGAGCAGATGAAAAGTTTATCGCCCGATAAAATTCCTGAGATTGTATTGATGGATTTGGAAATGCCTGAGATGGATGGCGTAGATGCCGTAGCTGCAGGCTCTTATTTGTATCCTACAGTAAAATATGTAATGCTCACCATTTTTGATGATGAAGAAAGAATTTTTAAAGCCATAAAAGCTGGCGCATTCGGCTATTTATTAAAAGATGAAAGTGCAGAAAATATTGCAGAAGTAATAAAACAAATGTATGAAACCGGTGTAGGCCCTATTTCTCCCGGTATTGCCTATAAAATGCTGCAACTGGTACAAAACAATACTATAGAACTAGCACAAAAAAAATCTGAAGAAAAAGAGAAAACTCCCTTTAACCTTACTGACAGAGAACAGGAAATATTAAAACTGCTGGTAAAAGGAATGTTGTACAAAGAAATAGGAAACGAATTGCAGATAAGCCCCAACACTGCAAAAAAACATGTACTCAACATCTACGCCAAACTACATGTAAACAGCAAGGCACAGGCACTGGCACTGGCTTATGAGAAGGGGTTGATTTGAGGGGGGGGGATCCTAATTAACCGTTGTGCCCAAAAGCTGAATCGACTTTGAAAGATATTCGTCTTTGAAATAAGAAAATACGAAAACTTTAAGCATATTACATACAGCAATAGATCAAACTCAAAATCACAGGTGTATGAACACAAGATGTGAACTCGAGTTTATATTGCAGTGGGAACAAAAATTTGAAAACTGTGTTCTACTATGAAACAAGGGCAAAGATTATGGACAAGAGATGAATTAATTTTAGCAATTAATTTGTATTGCAAATTGCCATTTGGCCGATTACACCGATTAAATCCTGAAGTAATCAATCTTGCTAATCTAATTAACAGAACACCAAGTTCAGTTGCGTTGAAATTAGTGAACTTTGCAAGCCTTGACCCAAGTCTGAAATCAAGAGGGATTAAAGGTGCTACTAACGCAAGCAAATTAGACAATGAAATTTGGAATGAATTTTTCCGTCATTGGGATATATTACCCTATGAAAGTGAAAAACTGTTAGCAAAATATGTACATACCTCTGTTGTAAAATTAAATCACATTCCCGAAGAAGAATTACCCAAAGAAGGAAAAGAAAGAGAGCAAATTGTAAAGGTTAGAGTTAATCAATCCTTTTTTAGAAGCACTATTTTGGCAGCTTACAATAACACCTGTTGTATCACAGGAATTAGTCAATCGGAATTATTAATTGCAGGTCATATTCGGCCATGGGGAATAGATGAAAAAAACAGATTAAATCCCAGAAATGGTATTGCAATAAATGCACTTCATGACAAAGCGTTTGAAGCAGGATTTATAACAATTACCCCTGACTATAAAATAAAAATTTCTTCCCAAATTTTAAAGCAAAAAGGCCAGCACTCAATTGATTTCTTTAGAAAATTTGAAAATAATAAAATTATTCTTCCGTCAAGATTTTTACCAGACGTTGAATTTTTGAAGTATCATAACGAAGAACGATTTCGGGTTTAGGCTGCGTAGTCTAATGAAACGAAATGAACTCATTTAGCGGATACACTGAACAAAGTGGAGCTACTACAAAAGACAACATTTAAGTTGAAAATCCTCTAAACTTCTTGATAACTCTTAGTAAATCTCAAACTCTTATCAAATCTTTTCCTATTTTGGCAGAATCAAAAAAAACAACCTCCATGACAAACGTAACCAACTGGATGAGCTGGGAAAGCGGTATTGATTTAGTAGCCGTTACAGCTCCCTACCTGCAAATGCCCAATGTAATTGTTCACCTGGGCTGTATGGTAAACACTCCCGCTGGCAATGCACCCAGCGGTATGATTTTCTGGCAGCCCAACCCCGCAGCTTTACCCGAAGTAATGGGCTTTGTAAGTACCGATGAAACCGTAGGTAAATATTTTGGCCCGCATATTTTTGCAGACACCCCTTTTGAAAATGCACCCGTATTAAAAGCAACGATCGACATCCACATTACATCTGAAAAAGCGGTAGCCACCTGTATAGTGGGTGCTTATACTTTTGAAGTAGAAATGAGCGATTTTAGCACACCTTATCTGATTGATCGCAAACCGGCAGCTATGCCACCTTTTTATCAGCAGGGAGTAGAAATACATGCTAAAAAAGTGGTGTTGAAAGTAAATGGAGAAACGATTAATATTATAATACCACCAGTAGGCATTACTGGCGGGCCAGCTAGCGTAGTATCGCCCAATGGTGTATATGCCCGATAATAAAACAAACCTTTCTGTATGAAAAAATATATTTTACTGTTGCTGTTAGCTACCTGCTGTTTCAACAGCTATGCCCAGCTTAACAAAGAACAGGAGTCAGTCAAAAAAATATTTTTTGATTTCTTGAAATTCTACCAGAAGAATGAATCAAAATTTCACCAGTTCCGGTTGTACAAAGGCACCGGAAAAGAAGATAACCCGCCTTTTAAAGTTTTGTGGACCGAAGTAGAAAAATATTTTGCCTATCTGCGCAAATCTGTTCCTTATGTAGGTGAAGCTTATATAAAAACAGAGAGAGCAAATTTTAAATTTTCCGACAGCTGTTTTAAAGCCGACAAAGAAGAAATAATGCCCGTGGGTTTTGACTACGATCGCTGGGCCGGCGGCCAGGAAAGTATTGATTACACGATTCAATGGTACACATCGCCAAAAAATATTTATCAGGTCATCATTACCGGCAATACTGCCGTACTCAAAATAGGCTCCGAACTATGGGAAGGCGCCACCGAAGCCGACCGCAGCTGGAGCTTCGTTCCCTTTACAAAAGAGAAAGGAAAATGGAAAATGGCGGACAATGTTTATCCATTGGATGACGAAAGCGAGGAATGAGAAATCTCATATAATTTTTTGAAGTATCGCCTGTTAGTTTTGGCTAAATTTGACCAAAACTTTTTATAATGTCTTCTACCCTTATCGACCTGAATAATACACAGGAAGAAAAAATATTTCAGGAAAAAATAGACGGCGAATTAAAGATAGAACCCAAAGACTGGATGCCCGATGCTTATCGCAAAACCAACATCAGGCAAATAAGCCAACATGCACATAGCGAAGTAGTGGGTATGTTGCCCGAAGGCAACTGGATAACCCGTGCCCCATCTCTCAAAAGAAAAGCCATATTAATTGCAAAAGTGCAGGACGAAGCGGGTCATGGACTTTATTTATACTCGGCAGCTGAAACACTGGGTCAGTCTAGGGATGAAATGATAGCCGACCTGCACAGCGGCAAAGCCAAATACTCATCCATTTTTAATTACCCCACACTTAGCTGGGCCGATATGGGTGCCGTGGGTTGGCTGGTAGATGGGGCTGCTATTATGAATCAGGTAATGCTTACCCGCACTTCTTACGGTCCTTATGCAAGAGCCATGGTGCGTATTTGTAAAGAAGAAAGTTTTCATCAACGACAGGGTTTTGAAGCCCTACTTGTTTTATCAAAAGGAACGGCTGAACAAAAAGCCATGTGCCAGGATGCCATCAACCGGTGGTGGTGGCCTGCATTAATGATGTTTGGCCCTCGAGACAGCGAAAGCACCAATAGCGACCAAAGTATGAAATGGAAGATAAAGAGAAAGACTAATGATGAACTGCGTCAGAATTTTGTGGACATTATAGCCGAGCAGGTAAAATTATTAGGTATGAAACTGCCAGATGATAAACTGAAGTGGAATGAAAAAAGAAAACATTACGATTTTGGAGCAATAAACTGGGATGAGTTTTGGCAGGTGGTAAAAGGTAATGGCCCCTGCAATAAACAAAGATTAGATGCACGAAGAATGGCACATGAAAATGGCAAATGGGTAAGAGAAGCTGCACTTGCCTATGGTAACAAACGAAAACAAAAAACAAACGCAGCCTGAAATTTTTTAAATCAAAAAACTTATATGTCAAAACTCTTAATTCTATTAACAATAATTTTTGTAGCCTGTAGTCAAAATAAAAAGGGCATTGAGACATCACAGAAAAACAAATATGTTTCATTAAGAACAGATACTTTAAATGTGGTAAAACTTTCAGATACACTTATTATTTATGAAGGCACCTGCCGTGGTTGTGCTTATGAAGGATCGACATCGTTTAACATCAGCGACAGTACAGGCTCCATAGTGTTAGATCAAATTAAAACAACAGATAACAATTCACCCGATATGAATGGAGGCAACATCAGCAAAAACCTGATATTGATTCCCAAAAAAACAGGTACGATAAGTTTTATTATGTATAAATTTTTTAAACCGCCCACCAATGCCGAAGATTCTGCAAAAGGAGCTACAACATATAAACTACAGATAAATCAATAAAAAATTATTTATATGAATTTACAACTCATCAAAAAATACTATTACGGAGATATACCGGAAGAAACAGGAAGTGGATCTCCACAATCTGACACAACTTCAAAAGATAAAAACGAATGGCCGCTTTGGGAAGTTTTTATTCGCAGCAAAAACGGGTTGGATCATAAACATTGCGGCAGCCTGCATGCGGCAGATGCAAAAATGGCGATTGAAAATGCCAGAGATGTTTATACACGGCGCATGGAAGGCGAAAGCATCTGGGTGGTAGAAAGCAAATACATTACTGCAAGTAATCCTGAAGAAAGTGGTGAGCTGTACGAACCCGCAAAAGATAAAATTTACAGACATCCTACTTTTTACAATTTGCCTGATGAAGTCAATCACATGTAATTAAAGAAAATGATGCAAGAACAACTACTAAACTACACACTTCACATTGCCGATACACATTTGATACTGGCGCAGCGCAACGCTGTATGGTGCGGACACGGGCCCATACTGGAACAGGACATTGCCATCACCAATATTACACTGGATCTGCTGGGTCAGTCAAGAAATTATTATCAATACGCTGCAACACTGATGGGTAATAATGCTACGGAAGACTCATTGGCTTATTTGAGAAACGAAAGAGAATTTAAAAACCTTTTATTAGCAGAGCAGCCCAATGGCGACTGGGGGCAAACCATTTTACGTCAGTTTTTATTTAGCAGTTTTCAGTATCAGTTGCTTCAGCTATTAGTTTCATATAGCGATAAAACTTTGACAGCCATTGCCGAAAAATCTTTGAAAGAAGTAAAATATCATCTTCGCTGGAGCAGCGAATGGGTAATACGACTGGGCGATGGTACCGAAGAAAGTAATCAGAGAATGAAAAATGCTGTTGAGGTTCTTTGGAGATATACAGGTGAGATGTTTATCCCTGCCGCTTTTGAAAAAGAACTGGGTATTGATGTGGCTTCGCTGAAATATGAATGGTTGAAAAATGTAAAACAGGTTTTTGATGAAGCCACTTTATCAATTCCATCGGGCGTATGGATGCAGGAAGGCGGCAAAACCGGTACACATACTGAGCAATTAGGATACATCCTTACAGACCTTCAATATATGCAAAGAGCCTATCCAAACAGTGAATGGTAATGAATAAAGAAATGAATACAGCAACTTTTGATAAAACAACCATTTACGCTTACCTGAAAGAAATCTGCGATCCCGAAATTCCTGTTTTGAGTATTGTAGATCTGGGTATGATCAGAGATGCGAAAATGGTGGATGATGTTTTGGAAATCACCATCACGCCTACTTACACCGGATGCCCGGCAGTAGATATGATAGCCGCTACCATCAAAATGGATTTACAATCAAGAGGCTTTCAAAAAGTTAATGTACTACAAGCGATCAGTCCGGCATGGACAACAGATTGGATGACCGAAGAAGGCAAACAAAAACTAAAAGCCTACGGCATCGCACCACCCAACCCCAAACAACAGGTGTGTAAGCAGGAATTATTTGTGCAGGACGAAGCCGTGCAATGCCCACGTTGCGACTCTTGGCATACACACCGCATCAGCGAATTTGGAAGCACGGCCTGCAAAGCACTTTACCAATGCGATGATTGTATGGAGCCTTTTGATTATTTTAAGTGTCATTAAATATTAAATGCCACAAATCATTTTCAACATTAAAGAATTTGTCACCCTATTTATTCTTTACCCGGACTAAGCATAGAATTATAAAGAATTATCTTCGCTATTAAAGAAATTATATGTCATCCATTCTTTTTGAAATCAAAAATTCAATAGGCTACATCACTCTCAATCGTCCTGAGAAGTTCAATGCATTTAACCGTGAAATGGCTCTGTTGTTTCAGGAAAAACTGGATGAATGTAAAAGTGATGAAGTAAGGTGTGTGTATATTACCGGAGCAGGTAAAGCCTTTAGTGCGGGACAAGACATCAGCGAGCTGGTGGGCGAAAACAAAGTTGAATTAAAACAAATTTTATCTGAACATTACAATCCGGTTGTAAGCAGAATCAGGCATCTGAAAAAACCGGTAGTAGCCGCAGTAAACGGCGTAGCTGCAGGTGCCGGTGCCAATATTGCACTCTGTTGCGATATTGTAGTAGCCGCACAATCCGCTTCCTTTATACAGGCATTTTCAAAAATTGGATTGATACCCGATAGTGGTGGCACCTTTTTTTTACCCAGACTGATTGGCTGGCAAAAAGCATCTGCACTTTGTATGCTGGGTGATAAAGTGGCAGCAACTGACGCCGAAAAAATGGGAATGCTTTACAAAGTATTTGCTGACGAAGCTTTTGAAGAAGAAAGTAAAAAGATTGCATCCACATTATCTCAAATGCCCACACTCGGCCTGGCATATACCAAGCAATTATTCAACATGTCTTTTCATTCAACCGGTGAAGAGCAACTGACAGAGGAAGATATTTATCAACAACGGGCAGCACTTACCGAAGACTATCAGGAAGGCATCAATTCTTTTTTAGAAAAACGACAACCCCTATTTAAAGGAAAATAATTATGCAAACAGAAAAAGACTTACTTGCCAAGAATGTTGTCAGCCACATGATGCAGCACGATGGTTTCAGCAAATGGCTGGGCATAGAAATTATTGAAATAAAAGAAGGCTATAGTAAAATAAAAATGAAAATAAGGGCAGAAATGGTGAATGGCTTTGGCATCATTCATGGCGGTATCGCCTTTTCATTGGCCGATTCTGCATTTGCATTTGCCTGTAATAACAGAAATGTATTGTCCGTTGCGTTAGATACTTCAATAAATTTTATAAAACCGGTACATATAAGCGATGAGCTTACGGCGGAAGCAAAAGAGTTGCACAATGGCAAATCAACTGGCTTGTACCAAATCTCTATACACAATCAGAACAATCACGAAGTTGCGGTTTTTAAAGGATTATGCTACCGGACGGATAAAAAGTTGATTTAAAAGGTGTTTCAAAAAATTAATAAGTACACTTTAATCAATTAAAAATAACCGGCCTGTTATTCACAAATCTTCATTCGTTCACCCCCAAGCCGCCGTTACAGGTAATGTCTTTAATGGCAAAACTGTTATGTCGATTTTTGGGGCAACACTTTGCTGAAATTTTGGAAATATTTTTATTGAAGATGGCTGCAATGATTGAATGGAAAGCCGAAGGAACAAATCTGTATCAAAAAACTGGCAACAGAAATGCTGAAAAACTGAAAAAAAAACATAACTCGAAAATCCAATAAAAACAAGGAAGTTTTTTCAAAATATAACCCCATTTAATAAATAAGCCGTTTGATTTTATTATTAATTTGTTAACCGTTTGCATTTATGCTCAATTGATTGTATGTTTGTCCTCTCATTTATCCATGATCCCCTGAATGTCCTCTTTTATTCTTCCTCATCTTAACTGAAAACTGTAAAAATTCATTCCTACTGATGGCTATTTAACAATAACCATGATGACCGGTTTTATCAAGTTTATTATTAACTAACAATAAAAACCGAGCAATGAAAAAATTTACATTTATTTTCAGCATTTTTATGCTTAGTGGCTTATTATTCAGCCAGTTAAGCTTTGGACAAACAGTTGATGTAGGAGCCGACAGACTTGTAGGAACCACCTCTATCAATTTAGCAGGTACAACAACAGCCCCAGGATCTCCAACATTTGTATGGACACAAACTTCGGGTCCGGGTGGTATTACATTTTCTACGCCGAATAGTGCAACAACAGCTGTTAATGGCCTTAATTCTGGTTCTAATTATGTATTCAGACTTACAGTTAACGGAACAATTTTTGATGAGTTAACTGTGAAAATGAGACAAGGAACCAATCTTTGGGCTATCTCTGGTAGTAATGATGGTACTGGTACTCGTGTTTCCTCTTTTTCAGTTTCAGGCACAACTTACACCAATGGTCCATTAAATATTTTTACCCCAACTCTATTAACAGCAGATAATGCAGCAGCTCTGGGACGAACATCTTTCCCCAGTCAATCTGCAGGTTATTTTTATTGGATGCCTAATATTTTTACAGGCAACCAGGGAAGTGTTTACCTATACGGATCATCTGCTACAGGTAATGACAAAACCCAAATAGCAACATATGATTTTAATGGTGGAGATAATTCAAATTTAGGTTTTGTTCGTCTGGGAATGGATGGAAGTGGCAAAGGCTGGATTTTAGCTAGATCTGAGAATGCATCCAAAACATTGTATCTGGCTTCTTTTGTCCCTAATGGAGTAAATCCTACTACAATTACAATAGAAGATGCGGATGTACAATTAGTAGGCGGAACAAATAGTGCATTCTACAATGGCGATATTTGTTTTTCTTCAAATGGAACCATGTTTGCACTTGCTAACAATGGCAGTCAAACTCAAATATTCATTGGTGCTCCCAATGGCAACTCAACCACATTAACCAAAAGATGGGATCTTGAAGATGAAAATGGTGATCCTTTTAACGTAAGTGTGAACGGTGTTGCCTTTGACAACTCAGGTGGTTTGTATATTTCAACCGGAGATGGATTGTATTACATAAGCCAATCAACAGTTAATAACACTACCGGCATAGTTCAGTGTGCCTTGGTTCATTCTGTAACTGGTCTTACCGACCTGGCAACAAACTTCTTCCCCAGCACTATCTTATTACCTGTAAAACTTGAAGACTTTACAGTTGTAAAAAATGGTAATAATGCTTTATTAAAATGGAATACCTCAAGCGAGTTTAACAGCAGTCATTTCGAAAATTGAAAGAAGCTATGATGGTGTCAATTTTGTAGCAGTAGGCACTAAGCAAGCTGCTGGAAATTCAGCAACAGATATTTCTTATGACTTTACTGACCCAATCACTGTTTCTACAGGCAACATCTATTACCGCCTGAAAACACTTGATATAGACGGAAAAGGATCCTATAGCAAGATTATTTCTTTGAAACTGAATGGCGGATTTGTAAAACGTCTTTCTACATATCCTAATCCGTTTACTTCCAATTTAAAACTGGAGCTAAACGCTGAACAGTCAGAACTTGTTAATCTGCGTATCAGCAATGATGCAGGACAAATTGTATTGAATAAAAATATTTCAGTACAAAAAGGAAATAATGTTATCGTTCTTTCCTCCGAAATAGCATCACTAAAACCTGGAGTTTTTATAGTAGAAATTAATACAACAAACCAAAAGTTTGTTGAGAAGGTCGTTAAACACTAATTGCTCAGGGTTTAATAGTTGCCCCCTCGCATTTCGGAGGGGGCTTTTTTTGCCTTTTATAAAAAAATCTTCCTCTTGAAATGGAAAAATAGTACCTTAAGCATCAGATTTAAATCTCATTAACTTAAACCTGAATTTTATGAGTAAACATCTACGCACTGCTTCACTCCTTTGCGGAGTACTTTTTTCAACTTCAATGCTTAATGCACAACAGGCCGATCGTTCGGCTTATGCCATTACCGACATTACCGGGCAAACAGCCAACTGGACCTATCTCAGAAAAATTGATTTAAATACCGGTCAGTATAGTGCTGTTCTTTTAGATGGTAACGATCAAAATTTAAAAGCCTGGGATGCTGCTACTCGTAAGCAAATGGCGGCTCCGCTTATGGATGCCCGCTTTGGTCAATGGGCCAATGCTGCCTTTGGAACCTCTGTTGCTGCACTGGCTTTTGATAAAGCACACAACCGGCTTTATTACACACCTATGTTTATTGACCAGCTTCGATATATTGATCTGAAAACAATGAAGGTGTATTTTGTAAATGGCGAATCATTTACCGGGAAACCTCAAAAATCACCTGATCAGGGAAATATTGTAACACGTATGGTAATAGCCTCCGACGGAAACGGCTATGCGTTAACGAATGACGCCACACAACTCATTCGCTTCTCCACTGGCAAAAAAGCACATATTGAAGATTTAGGTACGCTGGTTGACGACCCTGCCAATAAAAATATTTCTGTACACAACTCCTGCTCCAGTTATGGCGGCGATGTAGTGGCTGATGACAATGGAAATATTTATCTTTTCACTGTACGCAATCATGTTTTTAAAGTAAATCTGGAAAGCCGGGTGGCTTCACATTTGGGTGTTATATCCGGTTTGCCCGCAGGTTTTACCATTAATGGTGCAGCAATAAACGAAAAAAATCAAGTAGTAGTTAGCAGTGCCGTACTTACAGCTTCCTTTTATACTTTAGACATTAATAGTTTGAAAGCAACAGCACTTGGCAGCAATGCAGAATGGCATAGCTCCGATCTGGCTAATAGCAACTTATTAGTCTCCGGCAATAAACCACGTGAAAATAAAATTGACCTGATTTCAAAAAACAATCCTGTAGATCTTATTGGCAATGATAAAATTTCTGTTTATCCCAATCCTGTTACCAACAATCAATTTACGATTCAATTTAATAGTTTAGATGCCGGAAATTATAGTATTCAATTAACTGATGTTACCGGAAGGCAAATCATAAAGCAAGACCTGGTTGTAAACAGCGAAAGTCAGTTGCAGGTTATGAAACTTCCTGCTACCGCTGCCAAAGGAATTTATGTAGTGAAAGTAGCTGACGCAAAAGGGAAGACAGTTGCAGATTCCAAGATTGTGGTGCAATAAATAATGCAGATTTTATAGAGAAACACCAGATTTATTGCTGGTGTTTTTTTTATCGATTATCTTTCCATACCAGCTTAATATGCTGTGCTTCGTTACTAAAATTTGCACAATTTCCATCGCCTTGTCCTGTAATACCTCCAGATGGTGCACATATTAATTTACAATTTTCATCATACAAATAATTATATTGATCGCAGCAATCGGAAGAAAACAGATAAACCCTTTTGCCCTGATATAGGTATTCATCAACCTGTGCAGGTGGATTCCATTTCTTTTGCGCTTTTATTTTCGCTATTTTATTATTGATGCAAGAGAAATCAGTATAATTTTTGGCGCAGCTGGAAAATAGAAATGCGCAGAAAAACATCTTAAAAATTAATTTCATAAAAATCAGTTTGCCATATTGACAAGGTATATTTGCCAATAGCTGCAAAATAATTATGGAAAAGAACAATTTTGTTGATCAGATACGCATTTTTTGCCGAAGTGGCCATGGGGGAGCCGGCAATAAACATTTTATGAGAAATAAATTTACTGCTATGGGTGGCCCCGATGGTGGTGATGGTGGCAGAGGTGCTCATATTATTTTAAAAGGAAATCGCAACCTGTGGACATTACTACACCTTCGATATTATAAAAATGTATTGGCCGAAGATGGCGAAAAGGGAGGTTCAAACAATAGCACAGGACATGATGGTAAGGATATTATTATTGATGTACCTCTTGGCACCATAGCAAGAGATGAAGAAACCGGCTTACAGGAAGTAGAAATATTGGAAGACGGACAAGAGGTTATCTGGCTTCCGGGTGGTAAAGGCGGACTTGGAAATTCTCATTTTGCAACATCAACCAATCAGGCTCCGGAGTATGCGCAGCCCGGCCTTCCAGGTATTGAAGGCTGGAAAGTTCTTGAACTTAAAGTTCTGGCCGATGTTGGTTTAGTTGGCTTTCCCAATGCAGGAAAATCAACATTGCTTTCCGTCATTACTGCAGCAAAGCCCAAAATTGCCAATTATGCCTTTACAACCATCACACCCAATCTGGGTATGGTAGCCTATCGTGATGGAAAAAGCTTTTGCATTGCAGACTTGCCTGGTATTATTGAAGGAGCAGCCGAAGGCAAAGGCTTGGGGCATCGGTTTCTTCGCCATATAGAAAGAAATTCATTGCTCCTTTTTTTAATCCCCGCCGACAGCAATGATCATAAAAAAGAATTTGAAATCTTGGTTAACGAATTGGAAAAATATAATCCTGAGTTGCTTCACAAACAATTTATTATCGCCATAAGTAAAAACGATATGCTGGATATTGAATTAATGGATGAAATAGAAAAGGTGCTACCCAAAAATATTCCGCATCTGTTTATTTCTTCTGTTACGCAAAAAGGAATCACCGAATTAAAAGATCTTCTATGGAAAGAATTAAATAAAGAAGCTCTAAAATAAATTTACCTTCCTTTTTTTTGGTAAAATACATTTACAAATGGAAGGGTATCATCATTCCATTTGCTATTTTAGCTGAATAACTAAGCTATGCCGCTATCCAAAGAAAACAGACGCCTGCTGTTATTAGGTGAATTTTTTGTAACACATACCTGGCGAAATTTAATTCGTTCGCTCTGGCTGTTTTTCCCTGCCATATTATTTATCGTATTAGCATATTTTATTTTTTGGATACTACCTCAGGGCAAAGATCTGATGGTGATAACACTTGAAAATCCAAAAGGCAAAACTTCATTATTAGAATTTTTTACTTTCATCGTTGCGTTAATATTTTGGGTATATGTTACCTGGTACTCTACCCGCATCGTAGCAAGAGCAAAATATTTTCAGGAAAAAGACAACGATGCAGTTTGGGAAATTTTCAGAGTTCAGGCACCTCGTGTTTTAGCATTTACCTGTATTACAGTTTTAATACTGGCCTTTTTTCAGTTGGAAGATTATGGCTATCCACATCTTTCATTTGGGTTTTGCAATATTTTATTGATCTTAAGTTATGGCTGGTATTTCTTTTTATATAAAGCCTGGTCAGGCTACATCAGTCAGGGAAAGCGGGAAAAAAAACAATGGATTATTTTTTTAAAACAAACACGCAGTGCTGCATTTTGGTCTATGGTTTGGTTTGGGTTGATTATGATGTGGCTCAAAAGTTTTTGGAGTGTAATATTAATGTTGCTTGCGCTTCAGATAGGGTTGGTTTTATTGATGCTGGTACGTCGTGAAATTGATGAAGCCTCCACCGAAGGAGAAATTCAGGATATAAAACAGACAACACCCAAAAGCAATCTTTGGCAAAAAATGAAATACATCATTTTGCATGATGAGAACCGCAATTATGTACGCTTGTTTATGATTATCAGTACGATTGGCTTGTGTATTTATCTGGCATGTATAGTGTGGCTTCGTTTTGCAGTTTTTATCGGCTCCTTCCCATTTTTACTACTTGCGTTTGGCGTTTTATTGGGCGCAGGCAATATCATTTCCTATTTATCAGTATTGCAAAGGTTTAATTTTCATTTGGTGTTGTTTGCGATTGCTTTTTTGTTTGGGAAAAAATTTGACTCACACATTTTAAAACTTCCTTTAAAGGAAAAAAATCAACCTCAATTCAGTAAGCGTCAAAATTTAAAAGAATATTTTTATCAATGGTTGCAGGAGCCGGAGCGGCAAAAAATTTTATCTGACACTACTAATTCAAAGTATCCAGTTTATTTTGTGATGGCCAATGGTGGCGCTTCACGGGCAGGCTATTGGACATCCAGCCTGTTGAGTAAACTTGAAGACAGTTCGAAGGGCAATTTCTCCAAACATCTTTTTTGTTTATCTGGCGCATCGGGAGGCAGTGTAGGCAATGCTACTTTTTTCAGTTTACTAAGGTCAAAAGACAGATTGCTACAACAAGATCTCAGCTATACTGAAGCTACAACCCAATATCTGAAATCTGATTTTCTCACTTTTACAATTTCACATTTACTGGGACCTGATATATTTAGAAACTTCCTTCCGTTTCTCAACAGCCTGGAAATGGATAGAGGAAGAGCGCTTGCATTGTCATTGGAAAAAGCACCGGCAAAAAATTCTTTTTTGTACGACAGTTTTGCTGTCAAATTTTCTTCACTGATTACTCAAAAAGGGAAGTCCTATCCTCTTCCTGTTATTTGCATTAATGCAACCAGAATGAGAGATGGTGCGCCGGCAGTGTTTAGCAATATTTTAATTGAAAGCAATGGGATGAAGGATAACTATTTTAATAACCGCATTGATGTTTTATCCAAACTGGGAGAAAGCCGAGATATTAATTTGAGTACGGCTGTAGTTTTAGGTGCCAGCTTCCCCTACATCAGCCCGGCAGGAAGAATTGACAATCCCTATCTCGCAAAAAACAAAAAAGGGGAATGGGTAAAACGAAAAGAATCGCAATATTTTGTTGATGGCGGATATTTTGACAATTCGGGAGCCGGAGTGGTAAATGAAATGATTACGGCACTTCAGAACCTGATGGAAAAAGATTCCACATTCATCCCATATAAAAACAAATTAGAATTTTTTGTCATCCACATTATGAACACTGATCCTAAAAAAATAAACAAGGACCCCATCAATTCTCTTACCAATGATTTACTGGCTCCTGCCAAAACTATAATGGGCTCTTATGGAAAACAAACCACTATCAATGATCAGCGTTTGAAATATTATCTCTACAACTTATACAATAATGAAAAGCATTATACCAAAATAGACCTCTATGACGATGCAGTTTCTGAATTCAGCTATTCCATGAACTGGGTATTTTCGGAGCGGCAAAAAGACACGATGAATGCAGCACTAAAAAGAAATACAGCTTTCAATAATGAAATGAGCCGGATATTATCATTGAGATAACACCCGGCTCAGGTTTTCAAAATATTTTTTAATAACTACGACCGATGGTATCACAGGCTGCCTTGAACAATGAGTTATTGTCATGTACATCCTGCCCCGCTTCCCAAAACATAATACCATTTGCTACATCTTTTGCCAGCTTTGCTTTTCGCTTGGTAGTGTATTGACCATTGTAATATATGGTATAGTTGGTAAAACTTCCGGCTGTTACAATGGCAGAATCAGACAATGGGCTTCCACCCTGACTCAAAATACCACTATAGGTAAGCACTGTACCACTTTGTGTAATGCCAGAAGGGCGGCCATAGCAGGGTACACCCAAAACACATTTTGACGCAGGCATACCTCTTGTTACCAACCAGTAGTTGAGACAAACGGAGGCTAATGTATAATCACTGTGTTGTCTATATGGAACGGATGTGTTAAAATCGTCATAAGCCATGATGTTGAAAAAATCTACATAAGGAAATATTTCATTTTTAATAGCATCGCGATAACCCCCTGCATATTTACCAGCAGTGATAGCCGTTGATAAATAATAACGACTGTCGCGATGAAGTGAATCACTCAACTCTTTCATTAATGCAGTAAAGGTAACATCGGTGCCATCTGAAGTAGATGGGAATTCCCAATCCATATCTACACCATCAAGATTACTGTTTCTTACTTCATTCATTACAGCTTTTATAAAATTAGTTCTGCCAGCAGCGGTTGCTGCCATACTTTTAAAATTTCCAGCTACGCCATCATTAATTCCCAGAAAAATTTTTGAATTATTGGCTCTTGCTTTGTCACGTACTGCAGCCAGTGTAGATGATGGTGAAGCTGGTGCTGTAATGGTACCGGAGCTATTCACTCCATAAAAAGCATATACAACAACATTAGTCATTCTGAATTTTACATCGGGTATAGATGCTACGTTGCGATAGGAAGGCAGATAGCCAACTACATAATAACCAAAAGGAGCCGGTGCAGCAATAACTGCAAAAGTAAAAGAAGATGCCGCACTACTGCAACTGGAAGCAGTACCTGCAGTATTCTTTGGAACTACATACCAGTAATATGTAACTGAAGTAGCTGTTGCAGGAATTGAAAAATTATAACTCGTACCGCTTACATTGGGAGCAACTACTGTGGCACCTGCTACAGATGTGCCTACATACACATCATATCCCGTTGCCCCACTTGCGCTATTCCATGATAAAGAAACAGAATTGGTTGTTACAAAACTTCCACTCGCAGGTCCGGCATTGGTTGTACACCCCGGTGTTGATGGTGGCGGTGGTGGCGGTGTATCTCCTCCTTTTTTTCCGCATGAATAAAAAAGAACAGAAAGAACAAAAAAGAGTAGCAGATTTTTTTTCAAATACATAAGCAGTTTTTTAGCGATTAAGATATATGTTTTGCGTGAATTTAAAATTAGTATTAATTATATTTTATACTTGAAGCTTATTAAAACTTAATTTATAGTAATTCTAATATCAAAAAAATAAAATACAAATCCTCCGGTTGCGTTATTTTGCAGTCGGCAGTTGATTTCACATTTGTTTTTGGGGAGAACCTGAATAAATCGACAAACGATAAAAATAATAAAAGAGGCCACATCAGTGGCCTCCAATATTGAACAGTAAACCGAGAACATACTGTTCAGGATATAAAAGAAGGACTGGTTACTGTTTAATGATTTTCAATACTTCTTTATTTTTTAGCCGGATAAAATAAATACCATTTGTATATTGACTGATGTCAATACTTTGTGCCTGTGCTGATAATTTTATTCTTTGCAATAGTCGACCCGTTTCATCTATCAACATAGCCTCAGTTCCCATCAATGCATTATCGCCAATAGCAATGGTAAACAGTCCTTGTGTCGGATTGGGATATACAATAGAATTTAATGATTGGCCCTTGTTTATTTGCAGTCTTACAATATTGCTATACTTAAATCGTGCGTCTCTGTCTGTTTGTTTTAGTTGATAATAAAAAATATCCTTTTGTAATCTGTCCACATTATGGTCAGTATATTCATAAAGTGTGGTGGTATTACTATTACCAATTGCAGGCTTGCTGCCAATGGCAGAAAAACTATTTCCATCCACCGATCTTTCAATAATAAATTCACGGGTATTAAATTCTGAACCAGTAGCCCATTCCAGCAAATTATCTTTTCCGATATTTTTCCCTTTAAAATAAAGCCAGGTAACAGGCAATGAAGAAGACAAGAAGGTGGATTTCACTTCATCGGGGCGCAATGTTTCTGTATTTCCTACACTATCGGTGCCCAATACAAAGAAAAAGTAAGTGGTAGCATTTGCACCTGTAAATGTAGTATCGGTTCTGGTAATTCCTGATCTGAGAATATTAAAGTTAATCCCATCGGTAGATACATATAAGGTGTAATAGCGTACGCCGCATCCATTTACATCATCAGCACCTGTCCAGGACAAATTAACAACATTCTGACTAGTGGCAGGCAGATTGTTTAAATGTGTAGTGGGTGCAAAAGCATCAATTGTATTCAAATGCCTGTTAGTAGGAATGGTATCGTTGAGGTCAAAAATGATACTTGCCTGTGCTGAAATGGTATCTAACGTAACAGCTGATTGTTTTGGTTTCACACTAAAGTTGATAAATGCGTGGCCATCATTTTGCTTAGTAGAATCCTGTAGCAATAAAAATCCTTTAGTAGGGTCCGTAGGTGGCAACAATGTCGTAGGGTCTATACTTTGTAATTGCCAGAAAAATTTATTCGTTGAGATATCGTAACCGGCAATGACATTGACATACAACCCTAAGGAATCACGACAGTCAAGTCGTTGAGAATAGGTGCTGGTGTTGGGCGGAACAGTAAAGGTTAGATTATTAAATCCAAAGCTTGCCAATTGCAAGGTTGTAGCATCTTGTTTGGCTTCAACATTTGATGTTACGCTTACATATTTTGCCGGAGCAGTTGCAGCTTTACTGTTTTCGTATAAGATGGTATATGGGATTCTATCTTTTACACTGATCCAATGTTTTTGTGGTTGTCCATCAGGCCCTATCATGGCATTGGGGTCGCCGGATTGGATGATATTTGTTTTGCCTTTTCCTCCACCTGGTCCACCAGGCCCAGGTCTGTCATTTCCACCACTATTATTCTGAGGGCAATCTGGTTTTTTATTTTTCAAATATTCTCTACGAATTTGCTCTCGTCTGATTTTCATGTATTGCTTTATTTTCCCTTGCCGTCTATACATTTCTTCCATTTCTTGTTCTTGTTCACTGCTCATATCTTTAAATGAATGCTCGCCTGCATACTGGCCGGCATCAGCCAAATGCTCATTCATACTTTTGCCTGTAACTTTTTGCTGAAAAAAATCCACAAGATTATAAGCTGCTCCTTGTGGTGTAAAGCCAGCAATACTCTGAATAAAATTCGCCTGAGCCATCCCAAGTTGTGTCCCATCAGGGTCATTGGCATAGGTAGCATTGTATAAGCTATTTGCCTTGAAACCAACATCCACAACATTTAATGCAAATCCAAGCCCTTTTAATGCCTTTGTCAAATCAGAAGCCGGAATTTTGGCACCTGATTTCAATTTTGACAATGTTTCAGTTGCCAACTTATGATTATTACTTGCAACCAGCGCATCAGCAAGGTTACCCTCATTCTTAAAAAATTCAAAAAGTGCCTTTTGACCATTAACATAATTTTCGTACCATTTAATAATTAATTTTTTATCTATTTTTTCAGTGAAAAACTGAGTCCATGAACCATATCCATTTGCGTCTGAGGCTTGTTGTTCTGCTTTTTGTGTATAGTTTATTTCACTACAAGGATCATCTGCTAATCCAAAGACATCTACACCATTTGCCGGATTATTATGAGTATATTGATACATGCCCATACCATCTGCATAACCAATCAGATCCCGTTGGTTAAACAATCCGGTTTCGGGATTGTATTCTCTGAAATAAAAATCAATTGCTCCTGTGGCTGTATCAAACTCCTGACCGGTAAAGCCAAAACGATTTCCGGTACGAGATCCATTCACAATATTTCCTGCAGAATCACGAATGGCCATTTTTCCATACACATCGTATTCATATTGCTCCACTATTTTTCCCTGTTCATTTGTTATAGCTTCAATAGAGTTTAATTCATTAGAATGAAAATAATAAGGCCTTCCGTTTTTTTCATTCATCACCGGAGAAAGAAATCCTGAAAAATATGTTTTGTTCAAAACAGTCCCGCCATCATTTCTTTCTTCAATGGGTAATATTCCAGAAAAAGTAAAGTTTGCAGACAAACCGTTCACACTTCTTTGTATTCTGCGATTCAAAGCATCATATTTATATGCAATTACATTAGAGGGCGATGACGAATCTTTTATCAGCCTCTTTTCTGCATCATAAAACTTATAATATTGACCATCAAAAATCAGGTTGCCGTTATTATCATATTGAAAATTGACATTGGAACCACCAGTTGTGGTTGTAATCTGATTAATATTATTAACAGTATAATTTGTGATGGTCCCGTTTAAATTAGCTGCTGTACGGTTTCCCAAAGCATCGTAGGAATAAGTGTTGTGTATAACAGGGCTGCCTTGTGGGCCTCTTTTATAATCTATTAATCGGTTGTTATTATCATATACAAGCTGTTCAGATTTGTTATTATTAATCCTTGTCAATTCATTTTTATTATGTTCTTTATCGTAGGTAAAGGTTATATTTTGAATTGTATCGGCATTTAAAGATATCAACCGGTTATTTGCATCATACTGATAAGTAGTGGTGGTTCCATTTGCAAGAATCTTTTGTATGAGGTTGTTTTTATTATCATAGGCAAAAGATGCAATGGTTACATTATTTTTCAAAATACCTGAAAGTCTGTTTCTTAAATCAAAGTTTTTTACAACAACTGTATTATCAGGGTAAGTTGTAGTTTGTGTTCTGCCTGCAATGCTATAAGAGTAATTAACAGTTCTGCCGTTAAAGGTTTCTGAAACCAGACGGTTAAGTACATCGTAATTAAAGTAAACCGTACCGTTTACATTTGTTGCTGTTTTTACTCTGCTGGATGAGTCGTAAGTATAAGTAAATACATTACCGTCAGGCAGCGTTTTTGAAACAATACGATTAAGAGAGTCATAAACATAATTAATAGTTGTACCATCTGCCAATTGCTGAGTAGTGATATTGCCAATATTATCATAAGTAAAATCAATATGGCGTCCATCAGGATAAGTAACTGAAACCGGCCTGTCAAGATTGTCATAAGTGTACAGGGTTGAATGATTATTTTGATCCTTTACACTTGAAATATTTCCTTTTACAGTATAAGTATAACTGATAACACCGCCCAGATTGTCTGCAATTGTTTTTACTTTGTTCAGACTATCATAAGTTATGTTTGCTGTATGCCCATTTCTATCTGTTACTGAAGTAATATTATCGTTATTATCATACACAAATTGAAAATCGTTTCCTAAAAAATCCGTAACCTTTGTTTGCCGGTGTTTATCATCATACTGGATTGAAAGTGTATTTCCGGATCCATTGGTAAAAGCACTAACATTACCGGCTTGGTCATATCCATAAGAGCTGATGTTTCCTGTACCATCCTGTACGGTTTTTACTCTGTTCATTGCATCATAAGTAAAGTGTGCATTGCTTCCGTTTGGCAGGTTAAGGTTTGTAAGGTTTCCATTGGGATCGTAGCTGAAATTTGTAACATCCCCTGTCGGAAAAGTCAAAGACGTTAGTTTATTTCGGGTATCATAAGCATACTTATATTCAAAACCAAGAGGCCCTTTAATGCTTGTGATATTATCCATAGGATCGTATGCCAGCATATATGTGTTACCCTTCGCATCAATATATTTTACTGGCCTGTTAGATGCATCATACTGAATATATGTAGGTTGATTTTTCTCATTTTGATAATTTATAACATTGCCGATGCTATCTAAAGCAAGATTGAAATTATGATTAAGCGGATCTGTAATTTTCTTTAATCTGCCTAATATATCGTATTCAATAGTGTTAGTGTTATTCGCTGCATCTGTAAATGAAACTAAGTCGCCCCTTGCAGTATAGCCCAGTGTAGCAATAGCACCATGCGGTGCAACAATAGAAGAGGGGTTCCCGTATGCATCATATATATAAGAATAAATATTCCCTTTCGGGTCAGTGCTGGTCAAAATATCTCCATTAGCTGCATAGGTGGCATTGTATTTCAAATTACCCGGTTCCGTGAGTTCTATCAGGTTGCCCTTGACATCATATGTCATAGTGGTGGTATTTCCCTTTTCATCCCGGAAACTGTTCATATTATTAAAATCAGGAGCATAGGTATAAGTTTTTGTATTGCCCAATGCATCCGTTATCGTAAGCACATTACCTTTTGCATCATACGTATATTGTGTTAGATTTCCATTTGCATCCGTTTCACTTGTTTTGTTGCCCTGTTGATCGTAGGTAAAAGACATATTGTAGCCGCAGCAGTTGCTGGTAAGCTGTGAAAGCCAGACCGCGTTTCCGCTTTTTTGATAGCCATAAGTTGTAACCTGATTATTTCCATCTGGCATATAATCTGTACAAATAGTTTTTAAAACAGAAGTGTCATAGCTAAAACTGATTCTTTTATTACAACCTATCACTTCACTACAGGTAATATTTTCAAAATAAACAATATCAACTACATTTTTGTTTTTATCGGTCATGCTTTTCATTGGCCCGTTAACCAAATAGTCATACTTTGACTTTCCGCCCAATGGGTCGGTAACCTGTGTCAAATCCCCATTATTGTTATAAGTATATTGTATAATTCTTGTTGGAGAAGCTACTGCATCGGTCACCGTTTGTAATTTGCCACCTGCATTATAAGCCAGTGCGATAGATTGTCCTGCCGTTGTGGAGATTGATGTAAGTAAACTATCAGTATAGTTAAACTGAAGATAGTTGCCATTAGGCTCAGACATTTTTGAAATTTTCTTATATACAGGATCATCAAAGTAAATCTTTGTACCATCAGGCTTGGTTAATAAAAATTTTCCAGGTTGATATTGAGATAATGCTCCAAATATCCCTTTTTCAGTTTCATAATTTGTTCCATTTTTCACATACAAATCTTCCCTGCCATCCCCCCAGGAAATGGTAACATTATCAATTGAGTCAACTCCATAATTTACAGAATACAAGCAGCGCCAGCCATTACCAAATCCTACGTTTCTGTCAAAGTCAAAACTATTATAATAAAAAGTCAGGCTGATATTAAATCCACGAGAAGCTATATAATCATCGGTGCGTTTTATAAAAACATTCCCACTCAAAGTATTTACTTGAACACCCATTGGACCTGTTTTATTGGGTCTGTTCAGATTTTGCGCCTTCAGGCTGCCGGACAAACCAATAATTAGTATTGCCAACAACATCATCTTTATTTCTTTTCTGCTACTCATAGCTTTTATTTAAAGCTGAACAATATTTTAAAAGTTTTTCAACTTTATTTAATAATATAATTTGCGTCACCATGTGCCGGGTATGTTACCGGCGCTTTACTATACACAACTATAGTACCTGAGCCTCCTGCTCTGATGATACCCGGCGGGCCTTCCTGTCCGCTTAAGGTTAAATACAATGAAGGACTTGCAGTATTTAATCCAGACTGTGTAAGTGCTATTGGTAAATTTTCCAAGCTATATAATACTCTTGTTTGTGCCGGTATATCATTATTGGTTGGATTATGATAATTTATCTGAATGGGGAATGGCCATCCTCCAAATGCATGTGCTGGTAATACCAGTTCTATTGATAATTGTGAATTGAGGCCGGCAGCCGCACCCGGATCGCAACCAGGCTGATTGCCATTACCTGCACCAGTGTTGACACCACCACCGGTAATCAACCCGCCGTTATTAGGGTTTACTACAGAGAAACCATTGGTTAAAATTGCGGTAGATAAATCCGCCTTGGTTAAAATGACATTGTAAATTCCTAAAGGTCGTCCCTGCAAATTGAATGTGGCATATACTGTTGTGCTATTAGTATAGTAGATTGCTGTTGCAGGAATGACAGTTGCATTTTTCACCAGCGTTGCCGTCATGTTATTAGTAAACAAAGAACCAACGATGCGAATGGTAACATTACCGCTATTACCCCCCGAGTTAGCATCAACCGAAACAATACTAAATGGTAACACTTCGGCTTTCAATGTAATATTTTGATTTAGTCCACTACTTACGGATAATACATTGATATAATATACCGAGTCGGTAACTGAAGCCATGATGATTTGCTGATTGCCATAATTGGGCGAACCATACGCATAATCAAAATGTGCGGCAGATGGGATATAACCCCCGCCTATATACATTTGATTGTTGGCAACAAGTGAATCATTACTTTTTAAAGTAACCATTAGAGTAGCTCCTATCAAAGAATCAGGGATACTCAATTTAAAATATCTTGGAACTGATTCAAGCGTTGATGGCGTAAGCGTATTTAGTGGAAGAGGTTTCACTTTCACATAAATGGGCGTTACAGATACAGATGTATTGTTTCCTTCCAATGTTTCAGGAATATTGTTCAGTACATCCGTTTTTATAATCAGGTTATAGCTGCCTTCTGTTACACCCGTTACTAATGGTGTATGCGTTAAAGAATCTATAGTAAGCGAACCCATGTTGATATTTTTATTCTTCAACCCAATTAAAACTGCAGAAGAGTCTAGCACATTATTCTTTGACAGATAAATGGCATCAGTTGTAATACCATTTGCAGTATTGGGAGAATTATTAAATACCTTCCATTTTAAAGTATCTATTGTAAATCCAAGAAAAACTGAATCTGGTTGTTGAATGTTTTGTACCAAGAGATCAACAGGAGGTGGATTGAAAATTGTAATGTAACGTATCGCCAGATTATTACTCTCGTTACTTTCTGTTATTTCGCCATTTGCATCAGTTTTAAAAAGCAAAACATAATTACCGGGGGCAAGATTTTGGGGAATAATGGATGTTGTTATAGTATCATTATAATAAGCTGCAGGCAATAAGTTACCGTAATGCCGTTTTGAATGTAATAAGATATCACCGTATCCTAAAACTGCATCGGTTGAAAGATAAATATTCTCAATCCAGCTATTGGGATAAGTAATACCAGCACCATTATTATTTACCCGGTATGCTACTGTTAAAGGTTGTCCAATAGCTGCATTATTAGTAACAGACATGATGCTGTCTGTTAAATCAGCCAGTAAAGGAACTTTTACATGTATTTTTTTGGCAGCGCCTGAAGCATTGCGAATAAAGTTGACATTATTCGTATTGTCAATCTCTATTACATTACTCATATTTGTTTTGACCAGCGCATAGTAATCTCCTTCCGGAACTAAAGGAATGACAGGAGATTTAGTATCACTATAGGTTTGATTGGTATTTAACGAAATAAATTCATAATAATTATTATTGAGATATATAGCATTGCCATTAAAAACTGAATCTGGCGACAGATATGGTGCATCAGAGTATTGCCATAGTAGTTTGAATTATTGGGGTTCATTCCCAAATTTTTTACAGTCCAGTTGAAAGCATAAGGATAACCTACCACCGCCGTATCTGCGCCATTTACTGAAGTAACAATAAAGTCGGGGAAAGTATTTTTTAATACCCTTTGACCACTACCGGTAATATTATTGCTTGAATTGCTTCCTTCATATACACCAGTATTGGCGTTTGTCTTTACAAAGAACCAGGCATTGGTGTTTAAAGATTGTGGGAAGCAGGAGTTAATATAAAATGAGTAAGGCATCGTTAAGTAAAAAGAATCACGATAAGATGCCCCTGAAGAAAGGATTTCGTTATGATTTCTTTTTCCAATATAAAATGCAGTAGATTGATTAAATACAGCATTACAACTTACAAATAAACTGTCAACCCAGCTTCCACTTGTAGTATTGGGCCCATTGTTGACGACAGTATAACGGAATAGCTGCGCATGAGAAGTTAAAACCGTATCAGCTAATGTAAAATCTGAAACTGTTAAGTCAACAGGAGAACCCGGACTTACAGCAATTGCTACAGCACTGCTTATATTATTATTGATATTGGTTTCGCTAAAGCTGTTATCACTGTTTCCTTTTACATATAGATACCAGGTGCCGGTTGTTGCAGGTGGAAAAGCATAGCTGATTGTATGTGGCACACCCGAGCCTGCTGGAACATTTTCAGTATAGGTATAGGTGCCTGCCAATTGAGCTGTATTGTCGTATGTAGCCGATGTACTTATGTATAAATTGTCTTTTCTGATATGATTGAAAATTGTACCCAATCCGCTATTAGTAACCGTGTAAGAAATATTGAATGGAACTCCACCTGTTGCATTGGCAGGTGCCGATACAGAATTTATAACGATATCAGGTCTTGAAATAGTAATGGGCAAAGTACTCCTTTTGATTTGTGGTGTACCCGGATATTCAAACACTTCATGCTCAGGATTAGCATATACATAAACATAATAATTACCCTCCGATAAAGTATCGGGTATAGTGAGGTTAAGATTGGTAGGAAAGTCTTTGTTCGGCTCTATTACGTTTTGAGTATTGATGTTGAAGGAGGCTGGATTCGTTCCTGCTGGTTTACAGATGTTGAAACCATATTGGAGATCACCAAAATAGCCCAATGCCGACATTGCATTTCTATCTCCTCCATGTTGAAATCTTCCCATATAAACTGCATCGCCAACATTTAAAACCGGGTCTTTACTTATATATACTTTATCCATCCAGTAGCTGGATCCCCATCCAAGGCTGTCAGTAAGTATAAAACCATTTGGCGGGCAGGATGCACCCTGAACGCCATAGTGTCCTTTATTTTTTTCAATATTATCAGTAAAGCCGGTATTCTTAATATTCCAATTGATCCCTACATTTTGAGTAGTGCTGGCTGTAGTACCCGGCACCGTTAAACTTGAAACTGTAAGTGTGGGTGTAGGAGTAAGGAATACCTGTATCAATTTATAATTTACATTATTATTAGAAGCGGTTCCTTCATAAAGAGAATTAGTAGCATTAGCAAATACATAGATATAATATACACCTGGCAATAAATAATTGGGAACTACTACCTGTGTATTTATGGTATAGATGCTATCATGTTGAATTTGAGTATTTCCATTTCCTATAATAACATCTTGAGCTTCGTTATAATAAGTGCCATTGGATTTTGGAAACTTGAGCTGTGTTGCCGTATTGACATCAAAGAATGGACTATTGGATATATACACTTTATCGTACCAACTTGCATTTACAGGTGTAAGCACTCCATAGTTTTTAACCTTATATGTTAAATTAAGCGTACTTCCGGTAAATGTGCTTGCAGGAGTAAATACGGTATCTACTCGTAAATCTGGCTGAGGCGATAATGTTATATCTATTGGTTGAGATGCAGTAGCTGTATCATTTGCAACGGTAGTTTGAGGAAAATTAATATTGCCGGGGAAATTAGATACAACATAAACATATAACGGAACACTATAGTTAACAGGTAAAGTGAAATTTATAGAGTTGCTGTATTGCTGACCAATATCCAAAGCACTGACATTGGGTTTTGTTCCAATGAGTAATGGCCGAATAGGGAACTGCAAACTACTCCATCCACCAGGATTAGTTTCCGGAGGTATTGAAAAATTGGGTGATGTATCAAATGAAAGAAAAACAGCATCCGTCCAGCTTTTACTACCGGTACTTCCCGGGCCATTATTTTTTACTGTCCAGTTAATGGCTACCGTTTGACCCGAGAAAGCAGATACAGGCGCCTGCACATTGATCGGCTGCAAATCAGGCAATGGGATTAAACTAAATTGCTGTATTGGGCCAGTATTGATTTGAGTACATGAACCATTGTGTGCTACTACCATCCATTTATAAGTCTGATTATACTGTAAGCCGGAGTTGATAGATAAAGTATAGTTAACTGTTGATATACCACTTACACGAGGTGTTACAGGCTGCGTAGAATCGGATCTCCATACATAAATGTCAAATGTGTAATTCAAACTTGGGTTCGCTGGTATCCACGAAAGTGTTAAAGGCAATTGTTGATTGATTGCATTATTCTCTGGCAACATTCCATTCACTGAGTCGGGCAATGCAGATGTAACTGCAACAATCGCTAATGAATCATTAGCGCTGGGCACACCGCAACTACCTTGTGCACTTACAATCAACATATAATTTCCAGGGGCAGGCCATATTGTAGTAACTGAATTAGTATTTGATGGTAGTGTACCACCTCCTGCTATACGCCAGGTATAATTTGCACCTGGGATATTGTTAATTGTATAAGTTGCATTTACACCGGGACAAATACTATTGGGTCCATTGATCGTATTTAGATTTGTAATACTTACACAAAAACTTCTATCCACATTGGTTGCAGGTAAATAATTACTATTTCCGCTTTGAGAAGCTCTTACAGTTATTGTTCCCAAGCTGGTTGGTGTCAGTAAATTTCCAGATAAGGTGGCAGAGCCAGAAACAAGGCTAAAACTAACGGGCAAACCGGAAGTTGCAGTAGCCAACAAATTAATATTGCTACCAAAATTTTGATCCGGTATTGATGTAAAATTAATTGTTTGCGAAGCTTGATTAACATTAAAAGTTCTTGTTACCGTTGCAGCAGTATCATATACATTATCTCCTACTTGAATAGCTTTCACCGTTACAGAACCTACACCAAGTATGGTCAACAAATTGTTGATAGGGTTAATACTGGCAGGGCCGCTTACAATAGAAAATGAAACGGGCAAACCGGATGATGCTGTAGCGCTGGGCACAAATGGGGGCTCGTTATACGTTTTATCTGAAATGGCAGGGAAATTGATGGTTTGTGGTATGGCATTCGCCGCAAATGAAATTGTATTTGATGAGGGGCTTTCACCACAAAGGTTATAATATCTTACTTTAAATGCTCCGGCCTCATTGGCATAATAGGAAGCATTATTGGCTCCTGAAATCAGTATATCATTTTTATACCAGTGATAGCCCAATGAGTTTTGTGATGGTGCGGGAACACTAGCATAAAGCCACCTTCCAATATTATTGATAACAGGAGTATCTGTGGGCGGCGGAGGTGATACAGATACGAATTTAGATCTATTGATGCTACCCCCACATATATTATAACAAACTACACTTATCTGATGATTGCCAGTACTTCCCCATTTTACATAAGCTGTATCGTTATTGGTAGTTAGCGTATCACCGGGAGTGACAGACCAGGTATAATAAATTCCCTGCTGTGCAGGCGTTACCCAATACTTATGTACCCCGCCATATAAACAACCTGTTGAAGGGCCATTTATAATAGTTGTATTATCTGGATATGGTTTTATACTTACTGATTTTACGGCGCTGGTGTCATATGGAGAATCTCCAATTATCCGGATTTTATAGCCATCACCACTAAGTACAGGCATATTATATAATGTAATAGAATCAGAATTAAATGCGTTTTTAGAAGCGCTTGAAAATGGTGGGGAGAAACTTCCGTTTTCATCCGACAACTGAAGTGTAAATGCATTATTGGGAAACATTAATGTATCAACTGTAAAGTGTACTTTGAAAAGTGAACCTACACAGGCTATACTATCTGCAGGATTAATAGTAATAATGGGAATTCTTAATGGAGCAACACCCATTGTATATATTCCTAAATTTTCTTCCGGATTTAGCGAAGTTACAAATGACTGAAAATTATTACCAGAAATAGCGGATGCGCCTTTATCATCCCATTCACTTCCATTCCAGTTTGCAACACGCAATTGGAATATTGAGTTAACCTGTTGGCTTCTGGTGCTGTCGTAGCTCAATGTTATTTTAATACCTGTAGGCATTGGCCCGGCAGGAGTTCCGCCCGGTGGGCCTTCGCTATATCTTATATTCCAGTATTCTTTTCCTGAAACTTTAATCAAACTTGCTGCATGTAATGAAGTATCATAACCATTCAAGGCAGGATTTTTTTTGAAATACTGAACCGTAATACTATCATCAGAATTTGGTGGGCTCGTAATATCGCAAACCGCCTGATAAATACTATCACCTACAGGGAAACGAAACGACCCGGTGCCGATTTTTCGTACAGGACCATCTACATAACTTCCGGATGAGGTTTGACTTATTCCTGCATATTCTTTAAATATCAGCATCTTGCTGCTATCCGTATGTATAATACCTAAACCAAAGCTCGCATTATTTTTTATGTACAAGTGTTGGTCTAAAATGATATTGCCCCATTTGTTAGTTGATAAATTGCCAAATTTCAACTCAGGATCACCCGTTTTGGTAATATGCACTGTTGAATTATTTCCACTAATAAAATCAAAAGAGGCATTTTCCGTATTTGGATATCCGGCAAAACTGCTATTAATTGTAAAATTACCTCCAATATGAGTTGTATTAAGAAAATCAAAAGTAACAGGCTGGTTTATAGTAACTGAAAGATTACCCTCTATTAAATTGTCGTCGGAATTACTCATATATGTTACCGCACTTTGATCGGTGGCATTTCTAACAATTGTAAAATTTTTATAAAAAGTATTTCTAGAAAACTCATCCGCCATTATCCTGCTGCTTTGGTCTGATATATTTACATCATCATAGAACTCAGAATAAGAAAAATTAACTGACCCTTTATATTGCTGAATATCTACTTTGGGATTAATATATGAATATCCAATGTTTATACTATTAGCCGCATACTTTACAGAAAATGTGCCGCCTCCATCAATAGTGGAAGAAAGTATATTAACATCACCATAAACGGATAGGTCATAGCTGTTTTGATCTAGCATAGAACCATCTTCCATATTTAAATAAGAGATTAGTACATTGCTATATAATACCGGATACTGAGAAAGATTTGTGGGAATAAATACAGAATCACAAGGTTCAGGCACTCCTGCAGGCGACCAGTTCTGAGGTTGGTTCCAGTCAACATTTATATTTCCGTTCCAGGTTTTATAAATACTGTTTGTACAGTTGAGGCTGCCGCAGTTTGCAATTATCTTCATTATATCATTACATCCCGAATCATTATCATGAACTTCTGCACGCCCCGGGTTGTTTGTCAAATAATTACAAATGGGCGGAGATGAACATACCGACAATTGAGAATTACCAAATATTCGCAATGAGTCATGATTCGTATTAATAACCAAAGCAGGATTTAGGTCTGTCACTGTTGTAATTAAAGGATTATTAATTAACCAGAAGCCATTATCCATTAATGTGATGTTCTCTAACCCTGATAGGCTAGCTAACTTAGGTAGCCAGCTCAGCTCTATTTTATCATAATAATTAGCCGTAATATTACTCAACTGAGAAATGTCACTTAGATTTTGATTGTACCAAATACTAAAACCATAACCATTTCCAGTTAAATGATGTAAACCTTGTAATGAAGTAAGCCCGGGATTGAACCAAATGTAAAAATTGAAGCTACTATAAACGCTATCCATTCCAGTAAGGCTCGTCAATTGTGGTGTATTGATAAACCAAAACGTAAAGATTGACTTACTGTCCAACTCATAACTTAGTGGTCCCAGGCTACTGAGTACCGGTAGATTTGCTAACAAAAATCCATAGGTAGAATCAATTTGGGTAAGTCCGACACTTGATAACAATGTGTCATTATTCAGATATAAATAATTGAGTCGTCTTAAAGTATTTATACCTGAAAGTGTTGTAATGGCTGTATTTGAAACTTCTAAATCTCCATTTATATAAACAATTCCATTGAGTTCAGAAAGGTTGGTGATGCCCACACTATCAAACCTTACATGCCCATAAATACTATCAATATTATTGGTAATACCATTTATTGAAGTAAGAGCCGGAAGCACACGCAGCTCCATTCCACCCAATTTGGTGAGATTATTTAATCCAATGCCAGTTAGCAGATTATTATACTTAAGATATAATGGGCCTTCTATTTGAGTAAGTGCAACTAAATCCGAAAGATCAGTTATTGACGTATTTTGAATAGAAAGCAACTCCGTAACCTGAGTAATATTTTGCAGACCATCAAGTTGTGTTATTGCCGGACTGGCTCCCAATCCATCAATAATTATTTTTCGCAAAACTGTACAGAGGGGATTATCTATCAAAAAACTATCTAATTGACTTTGTCTTGTAAAAAAAACACTATCGTTGGCACATGAGGAGTTTGCTCCAAATGGTCTTTGATGCTGTTGATAATTTATTTTCTGGTTGAAATTTTTTGTGTTTATAAAAAACTTTCCATGTCCTTTAATTGATAAGGGAACCTGTTGTGAAATACCTAAGATTGAAAAAAGGCATAGACAACAAAGCATGAGCCCTGTACCAACAAAATTTCTCTTCATGAGTTATCAATTAATAAAATGGAATAGTTGGTTTTTCCCGGGTTAGGACAAATAATTAGAAAAAGGCCAAAGCCATAATGCTGCTTAACATTAAGTTGATCATTATCTCGGAAAAGATTTCTTTTATATCCCTTATTGAAGATAATTTTTCAACAACCAAATGTAGAATGAAGGCACATTGAAGACAATACCCAAACTTGGGTAAATTAATAAACCAATCGACCAAACTAGACAATAATGAAAAAAATAATTAGGGAAGAAGATTGTGTTGCATTACAAACTGTATTAATGAAGCCTCTCCTTTAGTATTGGTTTTGCGATATATGTTTTTGCGGTGCGTTTCTACTGTTCTTTCGCTAATAAAAAGCTCGTTTGCTATTTGCTTATTACTATAATGCTTCATAATACATGCAATTATCTGTAACTCTCTGGCAGTAAGATGAAAAATTTCATTCCCTTCCATTATCTTTTTATAAGCCTCATATTGCTGCATTACAGAATCAGAAAAAAAATATTCTCCTTTTGCTATTGTTTCAATTGCATATATAAGCTCATCCTTACCTCCCGCTTTAGAAATGTAACCATTTACAGCTGCATCATCAATCATCTTAGAAATAATAGCACCGCTTTCATTCATGCTCAATGCCAGAATTTTCATTTCTGGAATTTCTCTTCTTATTTTCATTGATAATTCATACCCATCCATAGCAGATGAAGGCATGGTAATATCAGTAAGTAAAATATCAATATGCTTTTTATTAATTTGACTCAATATGTCCGATGCGGTATTTGCTTCTGCTACTATTTCAATAACCTCATGATCATTTAGCAATAGCTTCAAACCATCAATAACTATTTGATGATCGTCCAAAATGGCAATACAGATATTTGGTAATTTAACTGATGACATTGTTTATACTACAATAATAGGAATAAAAAAAGCAAACAAACTGCCTTCTCCTGTCTTTGAATGAATGTCCATTGTTCCGTTTAAATATGCTATTCTGGATTTTATATTTTTTAACCCCAACTTGTGCTGAGAAATTTTCTCCCTATCAAAACCAACGCCATTATCTTCAATAGTAATATCCAGTTCATTGTTTTCGGCAATTAATGAAACATCCATTTGTGAAGCTTTTGAATGTTTTAAAGCATTCTGTACACATTCCTGAATGATCCGATATATCATCAACGATCTGTTCTCACTAATTTTTTCAAATTCTCCGGAAGCATGAAACTGAATCCTTAATCCGGGTATGGCAATTTTATCTAAAAAATCTTTTACCGCATCTGTTAGACCCGATCGAGAAAAAGCACCGGGCATCATACTGTGCGACAGATTGCGTACTTCCAATGATGATTCTTCAAGTAGTGAATGAATATTTTTAAATATTTTTTGTTCTGGCTCCTTTATAGCTGCCAGTTTATGATTCAAAGATTCTAAATTCATTTTAGCTGCTACAATCTTTTGAGCCACACTATCATGTAGATCGCCGGCTATGCGTTTTCGCTCTTCTTCTTCTGCAAGCATTACAGCCTGTATTGTTTGTTGTTTTAGTTTTGCCTCCATTTTTTGCAATTGCAGTACTTGTGTTTTTCTTTTGTTCTTTATAAAAACATAAACAAAAAACAGCGTTGCAATTAATAACCCTGCTGTGCCATATATAAAATAGTTTTTCTTTGTCAGTTTCAGTTCTTGTTGAATTATGGTATTCTCCTTTTTTTGAACTTCATATTTCGTCTGCATTTCGGCAATGGCATTTGCGCTATTGTGCTTATATAAACTATCCTGAATCTCTATCACTTTACTCAAAGCAACTGCATAGTTGTTCATATCACCACTTGCCAGGTAAATGGCTGCCTGTTGTTGATAAAGCAATTGCAGTTTACCATCCAGTTTTTTTTGATGCGCAATTGCAATAGCTTCCTTAATCGTTTTTAACCCTTTTTCTGTCTGGCCGGTTTTCGAATAAAAATCAGACATCTCTGCCATGTCCGAAACGATATAAAACGGATCTCCAATTTGTTTTCGAATATCAATTGCCTGATTCATCAATTGTTCAGCCTTGCTATTATCCTTTTTTATGATGGATATATTGGCAAATACAAAGTATGCATTTGCAAGAAATAAAAGATTGCCCTCCTGCTTTGAATATTTAATAGCCCGAGTAGCGAAATATTCTGCTGAGTCAACCTTGCCCATATTGATATAAATAGCTGCCATATTTAAACAGGTTGCTGAAGGAAAAAATCCTGGTATTTCTGTTTTGGCTTCATCTAAAGCACTATAAAACCAGTCTAACGCATTGCGCTCCTGCCCCAACTCCATATAAGCCCAACCAATTACAGTTTTTGTTTTTACTATTAAGGCATTGTCTTTCCTGTCTTCAGCATATAGCAGTAAATTGTGCCCGGCCTCTATGGCTTCTTTTTGCTTGTTAAGTCTTACCAGATAATTAGCTTTAGCCAGCTTGCACTTTATCTTAACCAAATCGCTTACCCCAATTGAATCATGTATAATTTGTTCAATCTGCAATAAAGCATCGTCCGTTTTACCATTCTTTGATAACAATAAAGCCTTTAAATAATTTGCATTGGCAATATGATCTTTATTGTTTGACTGCCTGGCAACTTTTTCCGCTAGTGATATATAAAATTTCAAAGTATCAGGATTTAGAGAAGCGTACTGACCACATAATTCAAACAAGGTTGTAGCTTCTACACTCCCTGCCACCTGCTGCTGAGCAATTAACTTCTTTAAGCTATCAATTTTTGGAGTTTGTGAAAAAGAGAAAGATGTCTTTAAAATCAGAAAAAATATAGTAATCAGCAATCTCATAGTAGGTTTATTGCAAGTAAATTAATCATTTTATATTAAATTCAGTTTTTCGTCTTTTCCTTTTTGTGTAGGTTTGCTACTCCTAGATATTCTTCAACTCAAAATTTTCAAAATGAAAAAGTATATTCTGTCTTTATTCTTATTTATCAGCATTGCTTTTCGCTCTTTTGCTGATGAAGGTATGTGGTTGCCCCTTTTGCTGGGTAAACAAGTTTATAATGACATGGTAAAAAAAGGGCTAAAACTCAACAATGCGCAACTTTATAGCATCAATAAAGCTTCGCTCAAAGATGCTATTATCATTTTTGGTGGTGGCTGTACTGGAGAAATTGTAAGTGCTCAGGGCTTGATATTTACCAATCACCATTGTGGTTATGATGCGATAGCCAATGCCAGCACCGTTGAGCATAATTACCTGCGTGATGGCTTTTATGCAAAAAGCAAGGAAGAAGAAATTAAGTCCAGTCTTTCAGTTCAGTTCTTAATCAGAATTGATGATGTAACCAAAGAAATAATGGACTCATTAAATGGCCTTACAGGTGCCGATAGGGTTAAAAAACAAAATGAAGTATTGGCTGTCATCAATAAAAGAATGAGTGACGAAAGTAAAAATATTGAAACCCGCGTTAGTGCGCTGTTTAAGGGAAATCAATTTCTAGCATTTGTTTATCAGCGTTATTATGACATCAGGCTGGTAGGCGCTCCTCCAGAAAGTGTTGGAAAATTTGGTGGCGATACCGACAACTGGGAATGGCCCCGCCACACAGGCGATTTTTCAATTTTCCGCGTTTATACAAAACCCGATGGCAGCCCTGCCAAAAGAGATGAACCTACAGAAGCAAATATTCCAATGAAACCCAAATGGTATTTACCTGTTTCTCTCAGACCTTTAAAAAACGGAGATTTCTCTATGATATGGGGCTATCCAGGTGGCACTAATCGTTATGAAAGCTCTTATGGCATACAACTGGCAACAGATATTAATAATCCGACATTGGTAAAACTTCGTGATGCAAGATTGAAATACATGTTTGAAGAAATGAAAAAAGATCCGGCAACAAAACTTCAACTTGCTTCATCATATGCCAGTATTGCTAATTATTGGAAATTTTTTGACGGCGAAACAAAGCAACTTTTGAAATATGACATCTTTGGCAAAAAGCAAGCTGCTGAAGTAAAATTTAATTCATGGGCAAAAGGAAAACCGGAGTTTGAAAATCTGTTTGCCGATTGGGGAAAAGCTTATGACGCCTGGAGACCCTTTGCCAAACATCGTATGTATATCAATGAAGGTATTTTTGGTTCTCCATTGATGGGCTTTGCTGCTTCATTAATGCAATTGGAAAACCTGCTGCTCAAAACTGGTGCTACGCCTGCCGAAATTCAAAAGGCTGCCGACGCAGCCAAGGCTCAGCATAAATCTTTTATGGAAGAAGAAAATATTATTTCTGATAAAAATATTTTAGGCACCATTACACGAATGTATTATGAAGATGTAGAAAAAGATCAGCAACCTGTTGGCTTCTATGGCAATCTTAAACAAACCTATGGACCATTAGATGATGATGCTACATATAAAAAATATGCCGCCGACGTTTTCAGCAAAACCATGTTATTGGATGATGCCAAATGGAATGCCTTTATTGCCAAGCCCGATGCAGTTACATTACAGAACGACCCTGCCTATTATCAGGCTTCAACTTTTGCCCGCAACTATTCATCAAAATATGCCCCCAAGTATTCTCAATTCAGCGCTCAAAATGCTGAGTTCGGAAGGCTTTATCTAAAAGGCATTATGGAAATGGATCCTGCTAAAGCCAAAATGATGTATCCTGATGCAACATTTACAATGAGAGTAAGTTATGGTAATGTAAAAAATTATAGCCCAAGAGATGCAGTTACTTATGACTATGTAACAACTTCAAAAGGAATTTTGGAAAAATACAAACCTGGTGATTATGAATTTGATTTGCCCGCCAAACAAATTGAAATGCTAAAAGCAAAAGATTTTGGCCCTTATATCGATCCGGTACGCAAGGATCTGGTAATAAATTTCATAACCACCAATGATATTACAGGTGGCAATTCTGGTTCACCGGTTATCAATGGTCGTGGCGAATTAATTGGTCTTGCTTTTGACGGCAACTATGAAGCGCTAAGCCATAAGCTTGCTTTTGACAAAGACCTCAACCGTACCATTTGCGTCGACATACGTTATGTGCTTTGGTGCATTGATAAATTAGGCGGCGCCAAAAACATTATCAAAGAACTGAAACTGATGAAATAATCCTCAAAAGAAATATTTACCGAAAGAGCAACCTGAATGAGTTGCTCTTTCGCATTTTATAAGCAAGAATTATTCATTATTATTGTAAAAAAATACATCCTCTGTATCGCCTGATATACATAATTTTTGCTTTTATTTTTATCTCTCTGCCGGCAGCTGCTCAAAAAAAATCTATTAGCATTGCTACTGACATCGGAGTACAACGAAGTTTTAAAAAAGAGCAACAATACTGGGCTGTAGGACATACTTTACAGCTTCAATACCATGTATCCCCAAAAGATGCCCCTTATTTCTGGCTATCATATTATAGTAACGGAAAATATGTAAACCCTCTTACGGCTACAGCAAAACTTCCTTCAACAATACCTCAGCAAGTCAATTATGACAACAGTGCCAGAATGCACTTTAAACAATTCTCATTAGGATGGAAACGATACTTAAAAGGAAATTATGATGCTTTTGAAAACTGGAATCTTTATGGGTATGGAGGTTTTGGATTAGTCTTTGGTTGGGTAAATAATTCTCATTCTACTTCTGTCAATACAACTATTTACTTTGTTCCGGTTAGAGAAGGAAAAGCAAATTTTAAAAGACTCACTGTCGACTTAGGCTTGGGTGCCGAATTTCCCTTAGGTGCCGATATCTATTTTTATACAGAAGGAAGAGTGTGGATACCCACTACAGATTATCCAAGCAAATACATCTTCGTAAATAAAGATGCTCCATTAATGGGCATGTTTAATTTGGGAATAAGAGTATTGTTTTAAGCAATTATTGACCTTATTGAAATTTTACATCAAAGCGACCTTCTGTTACAGTAAGCAACTCGGGTGTATTATACATATTTAATGCATTGAACTGAAATGTACCTGAAGCGATACGATTGATCTTGTCAAAGCGGGTAATCGTAACTGTACCTGTATGACCCGAAGAAGTGATCCATTCATTTAAAGGAGTCACTTTTCTTTTTACATAATATCCGTAACTGCTATTGGGATAATGATGTGATGGAATATCCTGATTGAATGAATAAGTGCCAGGACCAGATACATTTTTAATCAAAAGATAAAATTCAGTTTCATTGGGAGAGGATGCAAAATTGCGTGCCCATATCTGAATATCATTGCCAGCCACTGTAGATTCTAAAATATCATTTGCTGGAAAAGGGCCAAAGCCCTGAGGCTTCCACATTACGCCATTGACTTTTGCGCCAAATGTATGAGCGCCAGTATCAGTAGCTGGTGGCAGATCATTTATTTCTTTCTTGCATCCGGTTATAGCAAATCCCAGCAGGAAAAGGATAAAAAAGTGGTTCTTCATAAAAATAGTATTCTATTAAACGATTTATGCTGGTTTTTCGTATGCTTAAAATCATCTGATATGGCAAAAACAAGGCCAGATTGGGCATTTATTCATTATTATTCAAGGAAAAAATTTTTACTAAAAATCATTAAGCAGGAAATGCTTTATAAATACCGACCATCTTGTTTCAGGATTTATCTTTACCCACCCAATTAAAAATCATGATACAGCCACTCACCATTTTCGAGAATTGAACTTTTCAAACTGTCTATTCCACTTATTGAACCTTTTACAACTTCTCTGGGTACAGATACAGATGCTGAAAATGTATTGGTAAAAATATTTACCAAAGAAGGCATAATAGGACTTGGAGAATGTAGTCCCTATATGCCTATCAATGGCGAAAGCCAGGATACTTGTTTTATTGTTGGCCAATATTTTGCAAAAGCATTGATTGGTAAAAATCCATTGGATATAGAAGCTTGTATTCAATTGATGGATCGCATCATCTATGCAAATAGCAGTATTAAAAGCGCCTTTGATATTGCTCTTTACGATATTGCATCACAACATGCCGGCTTACCCTTGTATCAATTTATAGGTGGAGAAAATAATAAAACCATCATTACTGATTATACAGTAAGCGTGGGGGAGCCAGAGCAAATGGCAAAAGATGCTTTGAAAATAAAAAACCAAGGTTATCCTGCCATCAAAGTGAAACTGGGGAAAAACGGACCTACAGATGTTGAACGTATAAAAGCAATAAGAATGGCAGTTGGCAATAAAATACCCATAAGAATAGATGCCAACCAAGGATGGAAAGTAAAGGAAGCAATTGAAACTTTAAAGGCACTTGCAGTCTATGATATTCAACATTGTGAAGAACCAATTGCACGATGGAAATTTATGAAACTGTCCAAAGTAAAAAAGCAGAGCCCCATTCCTATAATGGCTGATGAATGCTGTGGCGATGAACACGACGCTGAAAAACTTATTGAATTAAATGCTTGTCAGTATTTCAATATCAAACTAGGAAAATCAGGCGGTATATACAAAGGTTTAAAAATAGTACGACTGGCTGAAGCTGCCGGTATTCATTTACAAGTAGGTGCCATGCTGGAATCTCGCATTGCGATGACAGCTTTTGCACATTTCGCACTCTGCAGTCCGTTGATTGAGCATTATGATTTTGATACGGCGCTTATGTTTAAAGAAGATCCTGTAACAGGAGGTATTCAATATAAAGCCAATGGCGTTATCACAATTACGGAAACGCCGGGCCTTGGTGCTACCATTGAGGATGTATGGCTTCAAAAAATGGAAAAAGTTATTATACAATAGCAAATACCAGAAAAATTTCTTTACGATTCTCTTTGCATACTATGAATGACACTATTTCAAATATTCATTCCATAAGAAAAAGAATATTGAAGGCTTGCGAAAATGCCAATAGAAACCCACAGGAAGTAAAATTATTATTGGCAACCAAAACTGTAACAGCACAAAATATTGCTATTGCATTGCGAACAGGTGAAACTTTGATAGGTGAAAATAAGATACAAGAGTTAAAAGATAAATTTGAAGGCCTTAAAAACTTTCCGCATCAATCTCATTTTATTGGTCATTTACAATCCAATAAAATAAAAGAAGTAATTAAATATGCCGATTGCATACAATCAGTTGATCGCTTGTCGCTAGCGGAGAAGCTGCAAAAAAGACTGGAGCACGAAGGCAAATCAATTGATATTTTTTTGCAATTCAATACATCCAACGAGGTAAGTAAATTTGGTATGCAACCAGAAAATGCAATTGCATTTGCCCAACAAATAAAAAAATTTGATAAGCTCAATATAAAAGGATTGATGACCATAGGTCTGTTTTCAGCTGAAAAAGAAAAAGTAAGAAATTGCTTTCGGATATTGAAAAATATACAAATCGAACTTCTTGAAAATGGCATAATAACAAACGAGCTTTCAATGGGCATGAGCGGTGACCTGGAAACAGCAATTGAAGAAGGAGCAACAATCATCCGGGTAGGAACAGCCATTTTTGGCAAAAGGCCTTATCCTGACAGTTATTATTGGAATGAAACGAATGGCTAATCTTTAAAAAAATGTGGCCAAAATATTATTGCTTTCCTAAACATCATTATAAGAACAGGATTTCTGAAAATAACCTAATGTAGTTTTATTAAAATGTACGGCAATCAAATAAGAGTATTTAAATGCTTTTATTAAAAATCATTGTATCTTTGAATTAACAGCCAACATCACTTAAAAAATAAGATTTTATGGAACCATTAAACACCAGCCCCATAAAGCGACATAAGGCAATTGTCAAATTTTCGCAGGAACATCATTTTGGGTTATTATTAGTCTGGAAAATAAGAGAAGGAATTAAAAAAAATATTGATGCAGTTCGAATAGCACGATACACTGTTTTTATATACGACAACAATCTGAAGCAGCATTTTCAAGAAGAAGAAAATCTGTTGTTTTCCCGTATCTCAGAGCAGGAGTCATTAAAACACCGAGCCTTTGCTGAGCATCAATCTATTTATGATATAATAGAACAAATAAGAAAAACACACTCAACACATATTCAATTGGCTGCTTTTGCCGACTTGCTTGATAAACATATTCGCTTTGAAGAAAGAGAACTATTTAATTATATGCAGCAACATTTCGGCGAAGATCAATTAGAAGAAATAACCAACCAACACCATTCAGAAAAAGTAAAAGATGTTGATGGGCAATGGGATGATCATTTCTGGCTGAAATAAAAAATTATAAAACTATGCAGAAGAAAATAGCTCCTGAAAATTTGGAATGGAAAGAGGGCAAAGTAAAAAACTTTTTTGGAAAAGAATTAATCTCTTTAAAAAATGGTACTTTGAAATTGATTAAAGTAGCTCCACAAGCTTCCTATCCACTACATCATCATCCTGATAAAACTGAATATGCATACGTTTTGAAAGGGTCTCCTGAATTTGAAATTTCAGGTGAGCATTTTACTGGAAAACCCGATGAGTTTTTCATCTTCCCGCAGAATGAAAATCACACAATTTTAAATAAAACTGATGAAACTTGTTTGATGTTAGTAGGCGCTATCAATCACTAAAAAGATCTTTTACTTTATAACTTTGAAATTATTTTTTAGAGGTAAACTGTCTTCCTCTTACAGCTATCTTCAATAATTTTCTTTTTAATGAAATGTGAGGTCTTCCTTTTAATTCATCATTCATTTCAATTTTATAGACTGCCAGAATATTTTTTAACGACAAAATACCAACTATACTATTGTTGGCTTCTACGGTTAAAATGTCACTGTCGTGTTGCGCCATTAATTCAATAGCCTCCAGCAATGAATCGTTGGTGTTTATAAGAAAAGGCTGCTGTATCAGTGACCCGATAGAGTTATTTTCATTCTCTTCAGTAATACTAAGTAATTCAGTAAAATTGATAACCCCTTTGTATTGTTCGTCTTTATCAATCACCATAATACATTCTGCTGTTTCATCAATTTCCTGAGTTTTTATCCAATTCTTAACTTCCAGAATACTTTTCATATCCTGCACAAGTAATGGTTCTTTATCAAAAACCTGACCGACAGAAAACCTTTCCAATACATTGGGCCGATAAGAGTCAGGGGTTTTAATTCCTCTTCTTGCAATCTTTTCAGTCATGATATTGTGTTCCATTAAAAAATAGGAAACAATATACGATGCCACACAAGCACCCATCAGCGGCAACAGGGCATTGGATTGCATTGTAGTTTCCAATGCAAAAATGATTGAAGTAAGTAAGGCCCTTGAAGCACCTGCAAACATTGCAGCCATCCCTACCAATGCAGTTAGTGGAATTGAAATTTCAGTACCTGGAAAAAGCTGCACTATCAATAAACCTATTAAAGAGCCTGTAGCCCCGCCAATAGTTAAGAGTGGTGCTAATGTACCACCTGAAGTACCACTGCCCAATGCAATTGCCCATGATATAAACTTCATGATACATAAAGAAAGAATAACCTGCATGCCCATATTTCCCGAAAGCAGATTGCTGATATTATCGTAACCCACACCTAGTGTATGAGGAGCAAAATACCCAACAACACCTACTACCAAACCACCAATAGCCGGCCACCACATCCAATGCACCGGAATTTTTTCAAACCATTCTTCAATAATATAAACAGCTTTGGATACCCCTACTGAAATAACACCTACCAAAAGACCTATACCTGTATAAATAGCTAAGGCAGAATTATCTGGAAATGCAAAATCAGGCATTGGAAAAGTAACACCTGCATCAAATAAAAAATGATGTCCTGCTGCGCCGGTAATACAAGCAATCGCAACCGGAATGATTGACTTACTGGAAAACTCAAATAACAATAATTCTACAGCAAGAAAAATTGCAGCTAATGGACTTCCAAAAATTGCAGACATACCCGCAGTAGCACCTGCTGCCAGTAAGATTTTTCTTTCATAATGAGAAATTTTTATCAGCTGACCCAGTGTGGACCCCAAAGCACCACCTGTTGCAATTATAGGACCTTCAGCACCAAAGGGACCTCCCGTTCCTATTGAAATAGCAGATGATATTGGCTTAAGATAAGTAATGGTAGGTTTTATTTTACTTTGATTGGTTAGAATCTGTTCCATGGCTTCCGGAATACCATGACCTCTTATTGCCTTAGAACCGTAATAGGCCATTAAGCCAACAATTAACCCTCCAATCGCAGGTAATAATATTACGAACAAACCAAGCGTATTATCAGCTGGAGAGTTATGATTTAAAGAAACCCTTCCATAAAAAGAAATATTGGTAATCAGGTTAATCAACAACACTAAAAACTTAGCAATTACACTGGTAGCTATTGCAATTAGAAAAGAATAAAAAGAAATAGTAAGCATTCGCCTTTTGCTCTCTCCCTTTTTAGACTGATCATTATCTGCATTGATAATAGGATCCAGCAAGGGTGAAATAGGTATCCCCTTCTCAATTGTTGTACTTCCTTTCATAAAAAAAATCCAGTATAGTGATAAGAAAAAAAACTATACGGCAGTAGTGGTGTTTTTGAATCTGGCAAGCAAAAATAAGATAAAAAAAATTTATAGATCTTTGAAAACAACTATAGACCTGAAAACAATCAAAAAACAAATTCCTAATAGTTGAAAAAAATATCCTTGCTAACGCTTGAGTGTAATATTAAAAGCCAAATCAATTCTTTATGAACAAAGAAATAATGGATTATAATAAGAAGCAGAAAGGAGTAGAAAAAGAAATCTGTAACCTACTGGCTGAACAAATTGATGCTGTTTTAATAGATGCAGAAAATAAAATCTGGCATGGCCATCCGGTATGGTTTCTTCAAGAAAATCCAATTGTTGGTTACAGTAAATTAAAAAATTGTATTCGTTTGCTTTTTTGGAGTGGTCAGTCATTTGAAGAGCCCAACCTGATGCCTGAAGGAAGTTTTAAAGCAGCGGAAAAAAGATATACGCAGGTAAATGAAATTAAAAAAACAGTTTTAAAACGCTGGTTACAAAAATCAAAAAAAATACAATGGGATTATAAAAATATTGTAAAGCGAAGAGGCGTTTTGATTCGCATTGAAACAGGCATAAAAAAACCCGACTGAATTCAGTCGGGTTTTTTTTCGCTTTTTGTATTGTTTAACGCACATGCACTTTTCCTTCTGCAAGTTTTTTACCTTGCGCATCTCCTACTACTACAAAATAGATTCCGGTATTTGCCTGACGTAAATCTATATTGAGTAATGTATAAGGACCCGTTATGCTAAACTTGCGGCTATAAACTGCAGCTCCTTTTGCATCGTAGATCATTATCTGTCGCTGTGTATTGTTGCCTCCTGCATTATAATAAGAAACAGAGAATCTTCCATCATTTGGACTGGGGAAGATAAATAATCTGTTGCTCGCAGGTGCGTCTATTGTTACCACTGGTGATACATTGGAGCAAACTAAACCACCAGTCCATGTTTCCTGAATTCCCACCTGATAATTGCCTGTTTTCTCAATATTAACTACATAAGTGTTTCCGACTACAACAAGTGGATTGGTATTATAGGTCCAGACTGTACTTAATGTACCACCCGTAGATGCACTAGGTGTAGCAGTAAGTGTTGTCGTTTGCCCAGGTAGTAAACTGGTAAGCGGTGCAGCTGTTAAACCTACCGACGGTAATTGTCTTACAGTTAATATAGCTGCCGCCGAGTAAACAGAAATAGGGCAAGTAGCATTGCTTAATGCGCAACGATATCTGTTATTGTTCATACCCGCTGTAGTTCCTGTAATAGTGAGTGTTGTTGAATTAGCTCCGCTGATATTATTCCAGGTTGTACCACCGTCTGTGCTTACCTGCCATTGATAAATGATGGTTTGTGTACTAGAACCAGAAATTGTGAAAACAGCATTGCTGCCTGAACAAACCTGAACATTTGCAGGAGGGTTGGTTACAACAGGTGGATTGATAACTGTTAATATGGCGCAATTACTGGAAACAGTATTACCACATGCACCTGATGTTACATTACAACGATAGCTTGCTGTACTGGCACCTACAACTGAATAACAGTTGGAAGTAGCTCCGGCAATATTACTCCATGGGCCGCCACATCCGTTTGTACTTATCTGCCATTGATAAGTAAGATTGGTGCCATTTGCAGTTATACAGAATGAATTGCTGCTGCCTGAACAAACCGTTGCATTGGCAGGATGCGTACTGATTGCGGCCAATTGATTTACTGTTAATATTGCTGCATTGGAAATTCCGGGTGTAGCACATACCCCATTGTTAATTACACAACGGAAACGATGACCGTTTTGTGAGAATGTAGCATTTGAAATTGCATAGGTTGAACTGATAGCGCCAGATATATTATTCCAGTTGGCACCACCATCAGTACTAAGTTGCCATTGATAGATTAATCCTGTTCCACCTGCATTAGCAGTAAAGCTTGCACCGCTTCCTTCACATACGGTTTGATCTGCTGGTTGTGTTGTAATAACTACAGCTGATGCTACTGTTATGGTAGCGCAATTTGAATTTACACTGCCTGCACAAGCGCCAGTAGCAGTAACAACGCAACGATAGCTTGTAGTGGTTGCTGGAGAAGCCGTATAACAACTGGAGGTTTCTCCGGTTATATTTGTCCATGGGCCTGCACAAGTAGCTGCCGATTGCCATTGATAAGAAATACCAGTGCCGGTTGCTGTAACACAAAGTTGTGTAGATTGACCAGTACAAATAGCTGCATCAGCAGGTTGATTGGTAATTGTTGCTGCAGTATTTACAGTAAGTGTTGCTGCATTTGAATTTGTGCTTCCACATTGAGTAGATGCTACACAACGATATTGATTTCCGTTCATTCCAGTTGTAACACCGGTAAGGTTTAAAATAGTAGCAGTAGCACCGCCAATGTTATTCCAGCTGGCACCACCATCTGTACTTACCTGCCACTGATAATTAGTTGCTCCCGAAGCAGTAATACTGAAACTGGCATTGCCCCCTGCGCACAATGTCTGATTAGCAGGCTGTACGGAAATTGTAGGGCCACTACCCGGGTTAATTGTATATGTAAGTACAGCAGTTTGTGTAGTTGCACCACTCGCTGTTCCTTCTATAGTAATATTATATGTACCTGCTAAAAGTATATTGGTATTATTTAAAAATACATTAGCACTGCTGCCTGGCGCTATCGGATTTGTGCTAAAAGTAACATTGGTTCCTGCGGGTACTCCTGCGGTTGCAGACAGTGTAATAGGGTTTGAAAATCCACCGGCAGCTGTAGTACCCAGATTGATGCCCATAGTAGCAGGAGCAGGGCAAGTAGCTGTAGCTGGTGTGGTACTGTTGAAAGTAAATCCTGTAGGAACAGAATTGGGAACTGTTGTCGTCCAGAAACCACGACCATGTGTTGCCGCAGCAATGGTACGATCGGATGCACGATATTTTATCATATCTGTTCTTACTGTTGGGAAAGAGGTATTGGGCGTCCAAATTGTACTTGCCCCATTTAATAAATCGGTTTCCCACACACCAGTTTCAGTAGCAATATATGCCTTCGTATCAGCATCGGGATGAAATAATGCCCAGCGTACCGGCATATCAGGCAGGTTGCCATCGCTGGCGGTCCAGGATGTACCACCATTATTTGAAACCCATACATTGGTAACACCATAACTGGAATAAGTGGCTATAAGATTATTTTCTGTAGATCCGGTAACAATACAATTTACATAACCTGTGGCACCTGCTGGTGTAATAGCAACCGCAGCTGGTGAGGCAGTATTTGCATTATCCACTTTAAATATTGTTGAAGAACCTGTTCCAAAGAAAACACGGTTAGCTGTAAATGGAGAACAAAAAACTGCAGATACATTCCCAGAACCAAAAGCAGAAACCGATACAACAGAAGTAGTACTACTAGTATGTGCATTATCCCATCTCAAATAATTTCCTGCACTATTACATGCATAAATAGTATTGGTAGTATTATCATAATCCCATGGATTAATAAATCGACCCGTGCTTTGATTATTTACAGGTGTCGACCAACTAGCTCCGGCATTGGTACTACGACGATAAACATTATATACATAGGAGCCAAACTGATATTGCGGCTCATTTTGATCAATAGCAGCGTAAGCGCCATCACCACCTACAACTTCAGCAGAGCTGTCTAAACCTACGTGGTTCATACGATGCATACCGTTGTCCTGTGCTCCACCAATTATGTAATTGGTTTGAACCGGACTGATGGCCACTGAATAAAATTGTTTTAAACGAAGCCCCTTATTTCTGTCAGCATTATTGGCACCTCCATCAGTAGAATAATGTACACCACCATCACAGGCAAATAATAATTTACTGCCCCCATCCCACCATTGTATATTGTGCTGATCAGCATGTATGTAATCTCCGGTTGCAGATGTTGCCCAACTTGAAATTTTAGTCCAGCTGGCTCCACCATTTGTTGTTTTATGACAATCAAGACCTCCAACAATACATTCATCGGGGTTACTTGGATTAATTCCGCAAGACAATGAGTACCAACCCTGGCCGCTTGCCCAGTTACTTGCGGGCTGGCCACCGGTAGCAGCCCAATTATCCCCACCGTCGGTTGTTTTATATATTGTGGGAACCTGAGCTGATGCATTTACAGGTAAAGCATAAAGCGTATTCCCCATTACAGCAATTTCACACCTGTCATTATAAGTAGGAAAAGCGGTAGTAGGTGAATTCCATCCGGAACCAGAGGTTACAGTGGTGGGGTTATCAGTGTAACGATAAGCTTGACCGCTACCAATTCCTGTTACCATGTGTAATCTTGCAGGACCCGAGGTAGAACTAATTTCTAAATCACAAATGCTTCTACTTGGAACTCCAGTTGGCGTAATATCTGTCCAAGAAGTACCACCATCTAATGAGCGATATAAACCGCCCGGAGCACCTGATGCATTTCGAGTTGCCAGATAAACATTTCCCTGATAATCGCATACAATTCTTGTACATAAAGTATGTGCACTGGTACTGCTTAAGAAATTCCAGGTAACTCCTCCATCCACACTTTTAAATACACCCACACCTCTTACTGCATCAGCATTTCTAAATGATTCGCCTGTGGCAGTGTACATAATGTTCTGAAAACCGGGACGTGGATCCTGGCAAATAGCAGCAATAGCCATATTACTCATATAGTCATTAATCAAAGTCCAAGGTGAAGGTGATACGGTAATATCTGTTGTTTTCCATAATCCGCCATTGACACCGCCAACCCATACCGTTTTGTGTGTAGGATCTGTAGAGTCAATCATTGCCGCCCTTATCCTTCCTGCAGTTTGCTGTCCGGCTGGTCTTGGATTTCCACCAAGTGTAAAGTCTCCATCCGGTCCTCTTTCCTGCCAAACTAAAGCCTGAACACCTGATGGTCCATTGCGAAGTACATTTTTCTTTTGCTCAGTTTGTTGAACGGCGTTCCACAATCTTTCTGTAGGTACACGACCCAATGCAGGATCCTTTGTTCTTTTCAATTTCAAATTGCATAGAGCCTGCTATTCCATCATAACCTTCCCTTCCTTTTTCCTCTTCTTCCATCTCATTTTCCTGACGGGGACCAGAACAACCTGGAACTAAAAAAAGTGAGCAACATGTAACAAAGCCACAAATTGCAAACAAGAAAATTTTTCTCATAAAAATGCTTGTAATGATTTAGTAATTGTTTGAAAAAATGAATCCCGAAAATACAAAACCTATGCTTACAGTACTGAAGTATTGTTTTTTCCCAAAAAAAATAAATCCAGAACAATCGTTAACGTACGGCAATCATACTGATTTCTACGTTTACAAATTTGGGCAAAGCAGCTACCTGGACCGTTTCTCTCGCAGGAAAATCGCTTTCAAAATATTTTCCATAAACCTCATTAACTGCTGCAAACTGGTGCATATCAGTAATAAAAATGGTGGTTTTCAATATATGACTGAAGTTCATTTCGGCTGCCGCTAAAATTGCCTTCAGATTTTTCATTACCTGGTGAGTTTCTTCTTGTATATCCTTGTTCTTTAATTCGCCCGAAACAGGATCAATACATATTTGACCAGAAATATAAAGTATATTACCCGATAATGTGGCCTGATTGTATGGCCCTATTGGTGCTGGTGCATTTGGTGTATTTATAATTTGCTTGCTCATAAAAGTTTTATTTGATTGAAAGAAGCGAATTTAGGTTTATATGTTTTCTTTGCAAAAAACGGGTATGAAGATAGTAGTATTAGCTAATGAATTTCAAAAAGCAGAAATACTTGCACAATCTGGCCAAACGCCATTGGGTGTTGAGTGGGAAAAGCAATTAACGGCATCCATTAATTGTAATAGTTTAATTGATTTGCTGTTTGAACCCACACCAAGTCGTATAGCTTTATTACAAAAATGTAATGCTACATTAATAGTGATTAATGATGTGGAAGGGGTATTAAAAGAGCTGCCATCCAATTTTGTTCGTATCAACGGATGGCCGGGATTTTTAAAAAGAGAACTTGTTGAAGCCGCTACATTAAATGAAGACAACAAGATTGTGGCCACATCCATTTTTGAAAAATTTAATAAAAAGACAGAATGGGTTCCTTCTATTGAAGGATTGATAACGCCTCGTATTGTGAGTATGATCATAAATGAAGCATATTTTGCTTTGGAAGAGAATGTAAGCACCAAAGCAGAAACTGATATTGCCATGAAGCTGGGTACCAATTATCCCTTTGGCCCTTTTGAATGGGCACAATTGATTGGTTTGCCCAAAATTTATTCTTTACTTAAAGCATTAACAGTATCAAATAGTCAATATACACCCTGTAAATTATTGGAACAAGAAGCTTTATCCTTATGAATTTAATTCTGAATATCGATACAGCATTTGATGAAGCAGGAATTTGCCTTGCTGAAAATGGAAAAATCTTATACAAGGAGAACAATGCTCAGTTTAAAGACCATGCAACCTGGCTACATCCTGCTATAGCATCCCTTTTGAAAAAAAATAATTGCAGCTTAAATGATGTAGCTGCAATCGCAGTAAATAACGGGCCTGGCTCCTACACCGGACTTCGGGTGGGGCTGGCTGCCGCAAAAGGAATCTGCTTTGCAGCCGATAAACCACTTATTACAATTAGTTCTCTGCAAATTTTGGCAAGCGCCGTTAAAGAGAAAGCATCTGCTCTTATTTGCCCTATAATAGATGCAAGACGCATGGAGGTTTTCACTGCATTGTACGACAAACAGCTCAATATTATTCAGAAGCCACATGCAATGATTATTGATGAAAATAGTTTTGATACTGTATTAGCAAACAAGGAAATTCTTTTCTGTGGAAATGCTGTAGGCAAGGTGCAGCCGGTTATTGCATCACCGAATGCACAATACATAAATACAAAAACAGAAATTGAGGAAATGGCAGTTATTTCAGCAGAAATGTTCCGCCAGTCGTTGTTTGCCGATCTTGCTTATGCAGAACCGTTTTATGTAAAGGATTTTTATTCTCCTTCCGCAAAAAAATAAACTATTTATTTTTGGTGTATCAAGTAAATGAGCAATTACTCCATCATACTAAATACATTAACAACAACAGGTGAGGCTGTACGTGTCAACCTATTAAATACCAGAAAGGCAGCACTTATCTTTCGTGCCATTAATAATAAGCTGCGACAACAAATATTAAAATCAATTGATGAACTAGGAGCAATAACCGTTTCTCAGCTCTGTGAAAAACTTTTTTTAGAGCAATCTGTTGCTTCACAACACCTGGCTATACTTCGCAAAGCAGGATTTGTAAAAACTTCAAGAAAAGGAAAATTTATTTACTATTCCGTTGATGCCGACAGACTTCTGGAAATGAACCGTATTGCTGCTGATTTGACAAAATAATTTTAACCTTTTCTGTTATTTAAGTATCATTTGTAACTTTTTCATTGGCTTTTAGGGGTTATTTTTGTTATTCAAAAAAAATAGCAATGTATATCAAACAACTTTATACCGGCTGCCTGAGTGAGGCTGCTTATTATATTGAAAGCAATGGAGAAGCTGCTGTAATTGATCCGCTGCGTGATATAGATGAATATCTGCAAATAGCAAATGAAAGAAAAGCAAAAATCAAATACATTTTTGAAACACATTTTCATGCCGACTTTGTAAGTGGTCATCTTGATTTGGCAACAGCAACAGGAGCAGCAATAGTATATGGGCCCAATACCAACGCAAAATTTGCTGTACATGTTGCAAAAGATGGCGAACAATTTAAGATTGGAAATATAACAATAGAAGTATTACACACACCAGGACACACTTTAGAGTCATCCTGCTATTTATTAAAAGATGAAAACGGAAAAGATCATTGTGTATTTACCGGCGATACTTTATTTGTGGGTGATGTAGGCCGGCCCGATCTGGCCCAAAAAGGAAATGAAATCACTATGCAGGATCTGGCAGGTATGATGTATGACAGTTTGCATAATAAATTGTTTCCCCTGGCAGATGAAGTTATTGTGTATCCTGCACATGGTGCAGGTAGTGCCTGCGGTAAAAATCTGGGTCCCAGTAATTTTAGTACCATTGGCGACGAAAAGCAATTCAACTATGCCATGAAGGCTGAAACAAAGGAAGCGTTTATTAAAGAAGTTACAGATGGCATTCCCACTCCACCACAATATTTTCCTGTAAATGCCAGAATAAACAAAGAAGGATACGACAGTATGGATGCAGTGATGCAAACAGGTATGAAAGCATTATCAGTTGAGGAATTTAAAAAACTACATCAGGAAAATGCTATTATACTTGATACCCGCAATGCAACAGTCTTTACACAGGGCTTTGTTCCTGATGCAATAAGTATTGGCCTCGAAGGTCGCTTTGCAGAATGGGCAGGAGGCCTGCTTCCATTTGATGTTCCTATGCTATTGGTTACAGAAAGTGGAAAAGAAAAAGAAACAATTGTAAGATTAGCAAGAGTGGGTTTTGATAAAGTAATCGGTTATTTAGGTGGTGGTTTTGATGCATGGAAAAATGCAGGAGAGCATGTTGATATGATTATAGATGTAGAAGCAGATGAATTAATGATGGATATTCCGCATGATAATAAATTAAAAATACTGGACGTAAGAAAACCGACGGAATATGCTGATGGCCATTTAAAAAATGCATTGAATTTGCCGCTGAATGAAATGAATGATCCCGCAACTATTGCCGAACTGGAAGATGAACAAAATTATTATGTGCATTGTGCCGGTGGCTATCGTAGCGTAATAGCAGCCTCACTTATAAAAAGACAGGGCATACACAACCTGCGCAATGTATTGGGCGGGTGGAGCAAAATAAAAGAACAGGGAAAAGCAGAGATTGTAAAAGAAGCAAGTGTGTTGAATTAAATACTGTTATAATTAAAGCAAAAGGCACTGAGAAAATGTAACTCAGTGCCTTTTTTTATACAGCTAAATAATTGATAAATTACATTTTAGATTTGATCCACGCATCCAGCTCGGGCGAACTTTCACAACTGATGATGCAGGCATATCTTGGCTTATTGCTTTTATTGACACCTACATGCCACAGCCGTTGTGAGTCAACTACATAATGTGCTCCCTTGGGCATAGGTACATGTGCTTCACTTTCTTTTATAGGCAAATTATTTTCGTCACTATCATAAAGCAGCATATAACTGTCCGCATTATCGGTCAGTTCAATCCACATACGCACCACCCAGCCTTCACCTTCTGGATTCAGTCGGTTATTATCATCGCGATGTACTGAACGTAGCGCCTGATCGTGTCCTTGTGGTTCCAGTTTGATAATTCTTACTCTTCCAAAATTGGCAGGAATTGATTTGATATATGCCATCAGGTTGGGGCATCTTTCAATGTTGGGTGTAAACAGTGCATGTTTATCTGGTTTTCCATTTTCCCAAAAACCTTTACACTCCAGCGTACCATCGCAGGATGCTAATGGTGCAAAATTGGTGTCGCCACCGCTTTTCCAATCCATATAAACCAGGTCTTCCCATTCTGAAGAAGGAATTTGAGAAATATCTAAAGATTTCATTATTACATAGCCCTTCTCTTTCATTACAGGCATTTCAAAATGTTCGGTATTTACTGGAATTTTTACAGACCAATGTTCACTATGCGGCCAGAATGGTGCGGGAGTTGTTGTTGACATAAATAATAATTTTATTAATGATATGATTAATTCAAAAGTAAAGTAATTCAATTTGTAAAAGTTTGATTTTTTTCTCCCAACAAAAAGTTAACACCCCTCCATTTTCACCATTCGTATTTTCCAATAACCACTCACCCCATTTGAAAAAATAATTTCGTTTTTTGCAGTTTCTTTAATCTACGAAAACATTAGTAGTAACGCCCACACCAAACTGTAACCATTTTTCTAAACCGGCGTCATAACTAAACAAGTATAGCCATGAAAATCAAAACCATTACCTGCATAGCAGCAGCATTACTATGCTATGCACAAACAAATGCACAAACTGCATCTCAAAAAATTTCGGTCAAACAAAATGCAGTGCCTAAACAAATTGTTGCTCAAAGAGTAACTGAGCCAATAAAAATTGACGGACTGATTACTGATAATGCCTGGAAAACAGCCCCCGCCGCTATGGGTTATACCGAATTTCGCCCCACACCTTTTAAAGCAGAAGACCCTGCAAACAGAACTGAAGTATATATGCTTTATAATGATGAAGGTATTTACATTGGCGGCTATTGTCATGAAAGAACAAAAGACAGCATCTCAAAAGAGCTGGTAGGCCGAGACAATTTGGGTAGCAATGATTTTATTGGAATAATGTTTGACACCTATAACGATAAGATAAATGCATTTGAATACTTCTTAACACCTTTAGGCGAACAAATGGATGCGAAGATGGCTCCCAATCCCAACGGAAATAGTGAAGACTTTAGCTGGAATGCAGTTTGGAAAAGCGGTGCCGTTATTCATGAAGACGGATGGAGCTTTGAAATCTTTCTCCCTTTCTCAGCTATTCGCTTTAGTAAGAAAAATATACAAAACTGGGGATTGAACATCACCCGCCGCAGGCAAAAAACACAACAACAATTTACATGGAATACGATAGACCCTACTGTCAATGGATTTCTTACGCAGGAAGGTCAATGGACAGGGCTACAAAATATAAATCCTCCATTAAGACTTCAGTTTACACCTTATTTTTCTACTTATGCCAATCACTACCCCATTAATGAGCCGGGTCAAAAAAACTGGAGCTCCTCTGTTAACGGAGGTATGGATGTAAAATATGGCATCAGCCAGGCACTTACTTTAGATATGACGTTAATCCCCGATTTCGGACAAGTAAGAAGCGATAACACGGTTTTGAATCTTTCTCCCTTTGAAGTAAAATACGATGAAAACCGCCCATTCTTTACTGAAGGAACAGAGTTGTTTGGAAAAGGAAATTTATTTTACTCACGCAGAGTGGGTGGCCGGCCCATGCACTTTTATGATGTGTATGACCAACTGGGAGCTAATGAAAAAATTATTTCAAACCCCATTGAAACAAAAATGGCAAATGCTACAAAAATTTCCGGCCGATTGAATGGTGGACTGGGTGTGGGCTTTTTTAATGCTATTACCAACCGAACTTATGCCACTATAGAAGATGACAATAAAAATAAACGAAAAGTGGAAACAAGTCCGCTTACCAACTACAATATAATTGTACTGGATCAAACTTTGAAAAACAACAGTAGCGTCAGTTTGATTAACACCAATGTATGGCGCAGCGGCAAAGATTATGATGCCAATGTAACGGCGGCATTATTTGATCTATTCGATAAAAAAAATATGTGGAATCTGGGAGGCAAACTGGGCACCAGCAATCTATTTAACTATAAAGGCGATGGCAAAACATTGCAAGGATATACAGGCAATCTCTATTTTGGAAAAGCAAGTGGAAGGCTCAATTTTCAATATTCAGAAACAATGACTGATGATAAATTTAATTTCAGTGATCTTGGATTTTTTACTTTCAACAATTTTTGGGAACATGCATTGTGGGTAGGGCACAATTGGAGCAAGCCCACTAACTGGTACAATAATTTAAGAATGAATTTTAATGCATCCTATACTACCCGATTGAAAAATCCAGCCGACTATGCCAACTCCAACTTTAATATAAATTTCAATGGGCAATTGAAAAATTTAATGCGAGTGAGTGTAATGACTGGATATGAACCCGCACCACACGATTATTATGAACCACGCATGGAAGGCAAGTTTTTTAAAGGATGGAATAGTTCCTATTTCAGCATTGAAGCAGGAACTAATCGTGCAAAAAAGTATCAGATCTATTCTGAGTTCTTTTATGTTCACCGCAGTATGTTTAACGGCAACAAAATTGCACTTACACTGAATCAGGGGTACAGGTTTAGCGATAAATTCTCTGTCTTTTATAATTTCTTTATTGAACCACAAAAAAGAAATATTGGCTTTGCAGGATTTATGGGCAATGATGTTGTTTTTGGAAAAAGAGATGTGAGTACAGTTGAAAATTCAGTCAACTTAAAATATAATTTCAATAACAAGATGGGCATTACTGCCGACATACGTCATTATTGGAGCAAGGTTACTTATCACAATTCCGCAACTGATTTCTTTTTATTACAAAACGATGGCTCATTACAGCCAGTTTCCAATTATAGCGGAAATCCCAATCAGAACTATAATGATTTTTATGTAAATGCTGTTTATACCTGGCAGTTTGCACCGGGCAGTTTTATCAATATCGTTTGGAAAAACACCAATCCTGTAGACAACTTCAATCGTGAAATTAAACATGGTTATTTTAAAAACTTAGACAAAACTATCAGTCAGGCCCACAATAATAACATCTCTATTAAAGTGCTTTACTTCTTAGATTATCTGGATTTGAAAAAACATAAACGGAAGAAATAAAACTCAAAAGCCATCAATAGAAAAAAAATTGCTCAGAAAAATCTGAGCAATTTTTTTTAAAGCACTTCTATTTTTATTGAAACACCTCACCATATTCGGGCTTGTATTCATACTTCCATCTTCTGTGACTCCACAAATAATTAGCAGGGTCGGCTTTGATGATTTTTTCCAATTCATTTTTATAAATAACAGTGAGTTGTTGTGAGGAATAAGTAGCGCCTTCTTCTGCTAATAATTGTGTATAAAAATGATAGTAACCTCTCTTTATTTTTTTAAACCCTACCATAATAACCGCAGTATTATATTTAACTGCACCTTTTGAAGGTCCGGTTACAAAAGGTGCTAATTGACCCATAAAATTCATCCAATAAGCATTTCCCGGATGTCCGGGATTTTGATCTGCTGCCAGCGCAAGCAGGTATTGATTTGAAAATACATTGTGCATAGAATTTTTAAAATTCTTTGCTGATATTAAAATTGTTCCATATCGCTTTCTAATGTTGTAGAATATCTTATCAAGTGTCTTATTGGATATAGGCATATAAACGCCGGCAAAAGGAATTTTCAAATTCATTGCATACAGTAGATTCCCAAACTCCCAATTAAACTGATGGCCAGCCATGACGTGAATATTTTTTCCTTCATTAAAGTATTTATGCAATAAATCATACTCGCCGGTACTATGCTTTGTTATAAATTTTTTACCTGAAGAAATCAATTTGATTGACTCAATAAACGTATCAATAAAATTATGATAAAACTGCTTGGCGATGCGCAACACTTCTTTTTTGTCTTTTTCAGGAAATGCATGTTGAATATTATTAATTACGATATCTTTTCTATACTTAATAATATAAAAAACAATTGCGTAAATGCAATCGCCAAAAAAATAAAGAACCCTAAGCGGCAAAAGCGAAAACAACCATAACAAACTATATACAATGTAATACATGCTCCTTATTAGTTAATACTACAAAACAATATTCTGAACCAATGCACTCTTTTCAGGATAGTCGGTGTTATAATGCAGACCACGGCTTTCTTTTCTAAATCCTGCTCCTTTTACTATCAAATAGCCAACGGTAGTGAGATTGCGCAGCTCCAGCAACTGTGGTGAAATTGAACTGCTTTCGTACAATTTTTCAGTTTCTTCCCAAAGTAAATCCAGCCTGCGCATTGCTCTTTGTAAACGCACATCATTGCGTACTATGCCCACATAGTCACTCATCACCTGCTGCACTTCTTTCAGGCTTTGTGTAATTAAGATCATTTCTTTGGGTTCCGTAGTTCCCTTTGCATCCCAGTCGGGCACCTGTGCCGATGAAAAAACAGAAGTTGTTTTGCTTTCAAATTCTTTTACTACATCGCCAAAGCATCGATGTGCAAATACCATCGCTTCTAAAAGTGAATTGGATGCAAGCCGGTTGGCACCATGCAAACCCGTTGATGCACATTCCCCTGCCGCATATAAATTTTTAATACTGCTTCTGCCCCATTCATCGGTTTTAATACCACCACAACTATAATGTGCCGCCGGCGAAACCGGAATCATTTGCTTTGTAATATCAATACCAATGGACAAACATTTCTCATAAATATTGGGAAAATGTTCAACAAATTTTTCTTTACTGAAATGCCGGCAATCAAGCCATACATGCTCCGTACCGGTTCGTTTCATTTCACTGTCTATCGCCCTTGCCACAATATCTCTGGGAGCCAAATCTTTTCTGGAATCATACTTTTCCATAAAGGCCTCCTCGTTTTTGTTTCTCAAAATACCGCCATCGCCCCTTACTGCTTCCGTTATCAAAAATGCCTGACCCCTCATACCTGGTTCATATAAAGCCGTTGGATGAAACTGAATAAATTCCATATTCTCAATTCTTCCTTTTGCACGATAAACCATGGCAACTCCATCTCCGGTAGCTATTGAAGGATTGGTAGTAGTACGATATACCTGACCATTGCCACCCGATGCTAATAAAGTAATACCCGCAATAATTTTCTCAATCTTATTGGTTTCAAGATTCAGAACATATACACCCAAACATTCTATATCGGGTGTGGCTTTAGTAACCAGATAGCCTAAATGATGTTGTGTAATGATATCTACAACAAAACAATGCTTTACAAATTCAATATTCTTTTGTGCCGCTACCGCTTCAATCAAAGCTCTTTCCATTTCTCTGCCTGTTACATCTTTATGATGCAGAATTCTGAATTCAGAATGTCCGCCTTCTTTTCCCCGTTTATAATCTCCGTCTGATTCTTTATCAAACCTTGCACCCCAGTCTATTATTTCCTGTACTCTTTCCGGTCCTTCTTTTACTACAATTTCCACCACCTTTTCATTACATAATCCATCGCCCGCTATCAAGGTATCTTCTATATGCTTCTCAAAACTGTCGTGCTCCATATCATTTACAACTGCAATGCCGCCCTGTGCATATTTGGTATTGGTTTCATCGGCTGCTGCTTTCGTCATTACCAATACTTTCTTGTCGGGGAAATGATGTGCTACTTTTAATGCATAAGTTAACCCGGCAATGCCCGAGCCAATAACCAGAAAATCAGTTTGTCTCATTTATATAAAACTATTTTTAAAAAATACTGTTATTCATTTTTATTACGAAGATATAAAATCGCCCCATTGACAATAAACCACTGTGCCAAACCGTAGGTTAACATGATGAGTACACCGCTATATTCAAATGGCCGGTAAAATTTATTGATTGCCAAAACGGAGTCTGATATTACAAATAATACCGCACCCATCATCAGCCCTATTGAAGCTTCACGGTTTTTTGTAATTGGCAAATGCAATGCAGATAAAAGCATGATGCTGATTACCAGTCCATAAACTATTACGGGAATTTTCATTTCTCCCAGCGTTGGAAACAATATTGTAAGCAACCCAATATAATAAGCAACAACTGCAATTATTATAAACAAATTCAATTTTGATTTTTCTTTACGATTGATTTCAAAAAAGAAAATGATATAAAAAATATGAGCAATTAAAAATGCAGCAAGACCCAACATAAAAAATAAAGCGTCTTTCTCCTGAAACATCAGCAACACATCACCCAACCAGGAAAAAAACAAAGCAGCTAAAATCCATTTCCTATTTGTAATATTTCTGATACCGCTAAACAGAAACCAACCCATCAACAAAGGCATCAACAAAGGTTTGGAAATATTTTGAAGCAAGGTATTATTGAAAACACTGCCTAAGATGTTTGCCAACAAAACAATAAGAAATAAAATAACCCAATAGGTATGTTTCATGTATCGCCACCATTTAATGTGTTACGCAAAAAGAAGAATTATCAATTATCAATCCAGATGTTATTCTCTTTCAGCAGGTTAATTAATTCACCAACAGCCTCTTCACTGTTTACATTCCGCTTCACGATATCCTTACCCTTGTACAAGGTTATTTTTCCAGGGCCACTGCCCACGTATCCAAAATCTGCATCAGCCATTTCACCCGGGCCGTTTACAATACAACCCATGATGGCAATCTTTACTCCTTTTAGATGATGAGTAACGGCTCTTATGTTAGCTGTGGTTTCCTGCAAGTCAAAAAGTGTGCGGCCGCAACTGGGGCAACTGATATATTCCGTTTTTGAAATGCGAGTGCGTGCAGCCTGCAGAATGCTGAATGCTGTATTATTGGTAAACTGATTAATGTCATTTACCGGCAAATAAGTTCTGCCACTGATTCGCATCTTGTTCATTTGTGCTGCAGCCGAGTATCCCAAACAAATACCATCGCCCATGCCTTCTAAAAACAGAGCACCGGTTTCTATTGCAAAATGTATTAAATGTTCGTCAGGTGTTTGTGCTGCACTATCACTTATCAACACTACCGGGTTTTTTATTTTTCGGTTGAGCAACTCAATAAACATACGACGCACAGCCTGAATAGCACTATTATTTGTTGTGCTCAGGCAAATAACAACAGTAGAATCATTTGCAATAGCATCTAAAAATGTAAAATCATTAATATTTGTTTCATCTGAAAAACAATCACTCATTACAAAATTCAGTGCATCGCTTCTCAATTTTGCTTCGCAATAACCTTTGTCGCTGAAAATGGGGAAGTATTTTGTTTTATCTGCTGCATGTTCCCAGGTAGCAGGATATACAATGACTTTTAAAGTTCCCGGCAATGCAAAATCTATGAGTTGATTGCCGGCAAAAATATAATCAGCCGCGGCATCATTTATTGACCATTTATCAGTATCTGTATGATAATTATAGCCAATGCTTTGCAAATGCGTGGGTGTAATTTTTTCAACTTTACTAAAATCCGCTATCACAACCGGCACCTGTTTGCTTCCCACATTACTTATTGCAAAGGATTCTCTTCTTTGGTATTCAAATGGATTATAAGGCAGTTTGGATACAGCAGGAATATGCGCTGTGTTATCTTTAAAACTTGATAGCCTTTTTATCAGGTCCTGGCAAACCGGAATTTCAAATTCAGGGTCCTCTGTTAATGATACTCTGATGGTATCCCCAATTCCATCTTCAAGCAAACTGCCTATGCCAATAGCTGATTTTATTCTACCGTCTTCCCCATCACCTGCTTCAGTAACTCCCAGATGCAATGGATAAATTTCTCCAAATTCATCAAACATGGTTTTTATTAGCAACCGGTAAGCCTGCACCATTACCAGTGGGTTGCTGCTTTTCATGCTCAATACAATCTGATGATAGGATTCAGCTCGTGCAATACGCAAAAATTCCATAGCGCTTTCAACCATGCCCATGGGTGTATCGCCATATCTACTCATAATTCGATCGCTGAGCGAACCATGATTGGTGCCAATGCGCATTGCAGTACCATACTCTTTACAAATTTTCAGCAGCGGTGTAAATCGTTCTTTTATTCTTTCAATTTCTTCAACATACTCCGCATCACTGTATTCTATCTGTTCAAATTTCTTTTTATCTACATAGTTCCCTGGGTTGATGCGTACCTTCTCTACAATTCTTGCAGCTATTTCGGCTGCATTGGGCGTAAAATGAATATCGGCCACCAAGGGAGTATGATATCCCTGATGTCTCAATTCATTTTTGATGTTCAGCAAATTTTCTGCTTCTTTTTTTGATGGCGCAGTAATGCGTATCAATTCGGCTCCAGCTTCTATGCACCGAATGCTTTGTGCTACTGTAGCCATGGTGTTCATGGTATCTGTAGTCGTCATCGTTTGTACCCTGATGGGGTGAAAATTTCCCAACAACAGGTTGCCTATTTTCACCTCTTTGGTACGAAGTCTTTGATAAGCCGTAATATTTTCACAATAAAATTGCATGAATGTATTTGAACTTGAGTAAGACTGTAAACAGCCGCAATTCGCAAAATTAAGCATTCATTGCGTTGGTTTATGTCAAAACGAATCAAGACGATATTATTACCAGTCTTTCCCTCTTGATGCACCTACACTACTTGCTTTATCTTTTTGAACTCTTTTTTGAATTTCTCTTTCTTTTTCCTCAAGCAGCTTCAAACGTTGCGCTACTTCTTTTTGATCCATTGATGAAGGTGATTTGTCTTTTTGCTCATCGGGCTTTTGTTGTTTCTTGTTTTCCTTTTTCTCGGGTTGCTTTTTTTGTTTCAATTCCAGCAATGCTTTTTGCAAGTTTTCTCTTGCTTCTTTATCATTAGCATTAATTCTCAAAGCGTTTTTATAAGCTTCAATACTTTGTTCCAGGTTTTTTTGTTTTGATAGAATAACCCCCTGATTATAAAAAACTTTAGCCAGCAAAGATTTATTATTGGTTTGGTTACTCATGGAAAGTAATAACTGGGCTGCATTTATCTGTTTATTTTGTCGATAAAACGCATTGGCGAGATTAAAATTGGCGGTCTCATTTCCAGGATCGGCGGCAAGGGCTTTTTTATAATCATTTTCTGCCAGCGTCATTTCTTGCTTGCGATAATGTTCATTTCCTTTTTCAATTAGACTGATCACTTTTTCTTTCTGTGCAAAAGAATGAAGCGAAATAAAACTAATTATCATAAAAACCAGTCTTTTCATAATACTTCTGTTCGTTTCTTTTCAGGAATAAAGATTTCAACAATCATCAATAATAATGAAATAGCAGCCAGCACCAGAAAGTAGTTTATAAAACTCATAGAAGCAATATCGCTAAATGCTTTTTTATCAATTTGCGCCAGTTGATTATTCAGCAACTGCACCGCTTCATTAGTATCTTGAAAATGAATATAAATACCATGTGTTTTATGGGCAATATCTTTTAATATGGCTTCATTTAGTTTTGAAACAATCGTATTACCGGCTTCATCTGTTTTGGAGGTACCGGTAGCTGCATCTATAATGGTTGTTCCAGTTGCAGAACCCATACCTACTGTATTTATCATAGCTCCTTGTTCGGCCAATTCTCCTGCGGTTTGTACTGCATCTTCATCATGGTCTTCACCATCGGTAATTAATATTACGCTTTTATAATTTTGATAATCATTTACAAAGGCTCTTTCACTCATTTTTAAAGCATCGCTTATAACGGTTCCTTGCTGTGGCACCGACTGTGGAGAAGCTGCAGATACAAATAACAAAGCTGATCCCTGATCGGCCGATAGCGGCATTTGCAAATATGCTTTTCCGGCAAATAGTATTAAAGCAAAGCGATCATTGGGCCGGTCTTGAATTAGTTTGGAAATAAATTGTTTTGCTCTTTCCAGTCTGTTGGGTGGCAAATCGGCTGCCAGCATACTATTGCTTACATCCAATGCAATGGCTATATCAATACCTTTTTTTGTATGCGATTCAGCTGCACCTGCACGGCGTGGATTAATTGCGGCTATTATACCAATTGAAAATGCAAAAAAAAGTAATAAATACTTCAGTCGTGATAATCGAGTAGAAAAATTTGAAGTAAGGTCGTTAATCAGTTTTTCATCACCCATCGTTTTTTTTGCATTTTGCTTCCATTTCAAATACAAAAAAAAGAAAACCAACAATGCTGCTACCAGTGTACAAAGCCAGATAAGTTCTTTATGTTGAAAATTTAAATTCAAAAAAAATTACATTTTACCTTTAAAAAATCCAAGCTGACCCAAAATATCTTTCAGCATTTTCATCCTTACATTTTTCATATCAATATTTTTATCAGTAGATTCTATATTTAATACAAAGAAATAAGGATGTTTACTTTCCTCAATCCAACCCACCATCCAACCAATCTGGTTACCATTTTCTGCAAATCCTGTTCCGGTTTTATATCCCAGTTGATAGTTTGCATTGCTTTCAAATAACATAGCTCGCTTTACAGTTTCCTGATAGCTTTTGAAAAATGGCAATTGATCAAAATATAATTTCTTAACAAGTCCTAATTGCTGATCGGGAGTAATTTTTAGAGAGTTATCAAGCCAGAAGCTATCTATGGCACTATGTATTGAAATTTTATCATTTTTTGTTTTGGCGCCATATTTCAAACTATCGAGCCAAAGTTGCATAGTGTCTTTACCTATGCGTCTTGCTACTTCCTGATAATAGGGAACTGAGGATACCCGAAAGGCTTCATACATATTCAGGTCTTTATTCCAATCTTCATTCCACCTTTTTACACCATCCCATTTTATCACCATGCTGTCATTTACAATCTTTCCGGTTTGCAAGCCAATAAGTGAATTTACAATCTTAAAAGTAGAAGCGGGCAGATAGCTGCTATCGCGGTAGCGGCTCAGGTTATAAACTGTAAACTTGTTTGTCCCATTATCAAGCAGTGCAAAACAACCCTGCACTTTATTTTCATCAAAATACTTTTTGAGGCTTTTATCTTTCTTTACATTATTTGAATTGCAAGCACTAAAAAGAAAAAGCGAAACTGCAAAAGCAACTATTAATTTCATCCGGCAAAAATTTTGGCAAAAATACACCTCATTTCACTCTGGATAAAACAGCTTTTTGATAGCTTCCTACCCAATAGCTGTTTACATAAGGCACATCATCATCCCCTTTTCCAGTAGTTGTAATGGGCTTTGAGCCGATGCTGTAAAATTCTACTATTATATGACCCTCTTCCATTCTGTAATTGTTGATGATGGTACTGTTCATTACTGTAAAAGCGCCACAAAGTTTATCACCCACCCAATATTGGTCAAGCACAATTCCATTTCGTTCATCAATTACCCAATGAGTTCCTTGCTTATCTTTTTGTATCAGCTTATATGGGCGATTATCTGCATTATTCTGGCCATAAATCAATTGCCAATTCCAGCTGTCTGCACTATCCCCTTTTTGTATGTTCAATTTCATTTCTACATTAATAGCCGTATCGCTTCCAGTTTTAAACCATTGCAAGGTACCCTGCCACTCGCCTTCCCATTTTGAAGGAAAATCGTTTTGCTGAGCCAATAACTTACTTGAGAAGAGCAATAGAAAGAAAAAAAATCTAACCTGCATTTAAATATTTTCGTTTAAAATAAAAAATCCCGAACTCTGATAGGAGTGCAGGATAAAAATTACTAAAAATATTCTTACAAATAAAAACCACCAGGCTGACGGGTATGTTTTACACCACGACAATCCTTTTTAGTCGCCGCACATGAGCTAAAGCAAATAGCAACCACTGCAACTACTGAAAATACTAACAAAAATTTCTTCATCTCAAATGATTAATTATGTTGATGCCAGGACCGATAAGGGACCTAATACACCATACTGGTGAACAATTTAAATAAGAAATTCAAAGGAATCGGTGGGTAGAGTTTAATTCATGCGTTGAGTAGATAACGAAAATAGTGCCGGGATATTACTTCTCATAATTTTTTACAAAAAATATTTTTTGGTAAAACTACGAGAAGGGTAGTTTTACGATTGCATAGATAATATCTGTGTTGATTTGAAATATTATTTCAATAATATTTATTTCAACTTTTTATTCGCTCCTTTGGTTTATAAAAATTGGCCTGCTTATTTACAGGTTTTGGCTTATTTCGTCCTCAGGTGCTTCCTCGTGCAAAATAATATGCAATCAACTATATTTGCGCTCATTTATTAGACTAAAATTGGGATTTGAACCTCTAAAACTGCTTTAACCTTTTATTAACCCCTTCAGAAATACATTTGCCAACGATCAAAAGAACCTGAAAAAATATTTATGAACAAAGTACTTTTCGTTTTTGCCTGTACTCTTATCAGTACCCATCTTTTTGCTCAAGAACCTGTTCCAGTAATAAAGAAAAAAGAAAAAATTGACCTGAGCAATCGGGCAAACGATCATTTTGTATTTCAACTGGGTATGGCCGGCTGGAATGGCATCCCTGATACTATAAACAAAACCGGATTTTCCAAAACACTGAATCTTTATTTGATGATGGATTTCCCTTTTAAAACTAATCCTCATCTGAGTATTGGTTTTGGAGCTGGTGTTGCCAGCGATCACATACTGTTTTCAAAAACTGATGTTGGAATAAATAAAAACACACCACAATTACTTTTTACAAACGTTTCCGATACCGATAATTATAAAAAAACTAAACTGGCCACTACTTATCTGGAAGCACCCATTGAATTTCGTTATTCAGCAAAACCCCTTACAGGCAAAGGATTCAAATTTGTCGTAGGTGTAAAAGTGGGCACCCTGCTTAATGCGCATGTACGAAATGCAAAATATGAGACAAAAAGTGGTTCATCCATAAGTGATCATGTAGAAAAAGAATCCAGCAAAAAATTCTTTAATAAAACAAGGCTTTCTGCTACAGCTAGAATAGGCTATGGTCATCTGGCATTGTTTGGCAGCTACCAGCTTACACCATTAATCAGAGATGGGCTGGGGCCAGTTGTCAAGCCCTTTTCAATTGGGATTACATTTACAGGACTTTAATTTATTTATAAACATTGAGAACGGCCTGCAAAACAGGTCGTTTTTTTTGTGTACTACTTTGTCGGGCAGTGTACCTTTGCAACTCAAATATTTAAATACGACTTTGCAGCATGATTGATAAGAAAAAAAATATTGTAAAGGAAGAAAAAGCAATACTGGTAGGTGTAATACATAAAGACCAAACCGAACAACAGGTAAATGAATATCTGGACGAGTTGGCTTTTCTTGCAGAAACCGCAGGCGCAGTATCGGTGAAAAGATTTACACAAAAATTGCAACATCCCGACAGCCGTCATTTTGTAGGCAAGGGCAAGTTGCAGGAACTAAAAGAATATATTCAAGGAAGAGATATACGTGTCGCCATTTTTGATGATGAACTGACAGGAGCACAAATCAATAATATTGAAAAGGAATTAGGCATTAAAACCATTGACCGAAGTGATTTAATCTTAGACATTTTTGCCCGCAGAGCCAAAACTGCACAAGCCCGTGCACAAGTTGAGCTGGCACAATACCAATACATACTGCCCAGACTTTCGAGGCATGTGGAAACACTTAGAAAGGCTGGGCGGAGGAATAGGAACCCGAGGACCGGGTGAAACAGAAATTGAAACCGACCGACGTATTGTGCGAAATAAAATTTCTTTACTACGCAAGAAATTAGAAGACATAGACAAGCAGTCTTTCACTCAGCGAAAAGAAAGAGGTGAATTTATAAGAGTAGCACTGGTAGGCTATACCAATGTGGGCAAAAGCACCATTATGAACCTGCTGAGCAAGCGGGATGTATTTGCCGAAAATAAATTGTTTGCAACTTTAGACACAACAACCAGCAAAGTCGTTTTTGAAAACACACCATTTCTGCTAAGCGATACTGTTGGTTTTATTCGCAAATTGCCGCATCATTTAGTTGAAAGTTTTAAAAGCACATTAGATGAAGTAAGGGAAGCTGATATTTTAATGCATGTGGTTGATATTTCGCATCCGGCTTATGAAGACCAACTGGCCGTTGTAAACAAAACCCTGCAAGAGTTGAATGCTTTTGATAAACCCACAATCACCATTTTCAACAAAATGGATTTATATGAGCAACAAACTTTTGACGAATGGCTAGAGCCATCAACCAAACAGGAAATACTAAACGACCTCTATGAGCGGTGGCAGGGCGAAACCAATGGTAATGCCGTTTTTGTAGCAGCAATAGAAAAAAGAAACTTAGAAACACTACGCCACACTATTTTAGAAAAGGTGAGAACCTTGTATAAAATAAGATATCCATATAAAACGGAATTGCTTTATTAAAAAACGGCTCCATCGCGGGCAACCAAAAAATCATGACTTGCATCCTGTTTTATTTAAGAGACGATGCTTAGATTCGCCGATATTTTTATTATTTTCAAACTTGAATTGATTACACATAAAAATCTATTTAAAATGAAAAAATGTTCCCTTTTCATTGTTTGCAGCTTATTTACAATTGCCGTTTCTGCTCAAGGCATTAATCTGAAACAAGTAGGTAAGGCCAATCAGTATATGAATGTACAGTTTGCCGAAAAAGACAATAATGGTCATCTCTATACTATTGATTTTTCAAACGGACTAAATAAAACCAACCTTACTACAGGCGAAATGAGTAAAATAAACGATGTGAATTATAAGAACACTGAATTCATGTTTTATTATCGTTTTAAATTGTATAGTATGGATAAAGACGGAAGTCTTACGGAAATAGATCCCGTTTCAGGCCAGTGGACATTACGCTCCGGCATCAGCGCCTGGTCTGAAATTGACAGACCTGTAGTCGTAGGCAGTTTTTTATATGCTGCTGAAAATGGTTCTTTTTACCGCTATGGCGGCTTAGATCCAAAAACAAGAACACAAATTGGTGGCGCTGATTTTTATAGCATGGGCCGTCTCATGAAAAATGATACATCGCTTTATAGTATGATAAGTGATGGCAGTCTTTACAGAATAAACTTAAGAACCGGTGAATGGAATCGTATAGGCGGCCGCAAAAGCAAGGATTGGAAATTTGCAATAGCTGCCGATTTAATGAACAATAAAATTTATACCATTGAAACCAATGGAGCATTATATGAAACTTCATTACCGGGTGGCGAAAGAAAATTGATCGATGCGAATAAATTAGAGAAAGGAAGGGTGCTGATAAGTGTAAGCAACAAATTATATGCAATAACCACCGACGGTTATTTATATGAAATAGAATTTACTAACTAATCTACAGCCAAAGCTGCAGCATACTAAAAAAAATGGAGTGGTTCAAAATTGCCAATCATATTTCTGAACTTGAATTTGCTGAAAATAATATTGCGGTAACTGCTGTAAATGGGAAAAAGATTTGTGTAGCCCGTTTTCGTGAACAATATTATGCTTTTGCCTATCAATGTCCACATGCGGGCGGCATTTTATCCGAAGGTCATATTGACGCTGCAGGTAACATTGTTTGTCCGGTTCATCGATATAAATTTTCTATCATCAACGGTTACAACAGTAGTGGTGAAGGATTTTTTTTGAAAAGATGGCCTGTACAGATTAATAAAGATGCTGTGTATGTAAATATGGATGCCAACAGTGGCGTTTGAAAAGATGTATTATTATTTATCTTTTATGTTTTCGTCTGATTTTATTTTGTTTTCCATTTCGTCTGCAAGCTTGTTAGACACCTCTGTGTTTAAAATTCGTAACTGAGCAATAATTTGTATTTGCACTGACAGACTATGTTCTGGCTTTGCCTGAATTTCCTTTCTTGTTTTTATTGCTGATGAATTGAACAAATTCTTAACCCAATTATTTACTTGTGCATCAATTACAAGGTGAACCCTATCGGTGTTTCCGTTATTTTGAATAGCATGTAATAAATTGAAGTTCATATACCAGCAACTTCCTTCCTGCAAATTCATTCTTTCGCTATCTAAATAAAATTCAACATCTGCATTGGTGATAATCGGTATGTGTATTCTGATTTCTCCCTTTTCAAAAAACAAATCATTGTCACGGTGCTCCTTTATAGAAGCACCGGCGTTTAATTTTAATAATCTTACAGCAAGTAATGGACATTGAAAACTGTCTAGCACTTTTTTAAAATAAGGCGATTGTTTAAGGAAAATCGTATCAGCATACGAGTTATTCTTTGCAGGGTTAATAAAAATATTATCCGCTTGCCCGTCTGTACTTCTTAATGGAATTGCAGTCCAGCTGCCGTTATAATGTAAAGTTTGATAATGTGCTTGCCAATACTCGGATGACAAAGCAACTGTTGCTTCCTGTAACTTTAGCGGTTCAAATTGAAAGGGAAGTTGTAAATACTTGATAATAGACATAGCCGTTAAGCTATAATAATTGCATTAGTCTGTTGTTTTTGATTTTTTTTGGGAACATGATTCAAAATGTGGATATGATTTTTGCACCCATACCGATCAAACCCAATTTCAACTTTTCCCAATGCTGATTCATCGCCTCTTGATGATTGCAAAACGACCTCATGCTTTAACGCATTGAGATATATTTGAGGCTCTTTTGCAAAGTTGGTACTATGCGTTCCAATAAAAACATCAACTCCTGACGACTGAGTAGCCAATTGAATATCACAAACTCCTTCTTTAGCTGAGAAGCCAATATCAGATTGGCAAATTATAACCTTGCATTGTTTTTGTTTTCAAAGCTGTGTAGCCAATTTAGTCAGTTGCAATGGGGAAATACTTTTTGATTGACGAATATGTATGACCCCGATTAGCATTCCATTATTTTCTACGATTTTAAACTCGTCATCAGTCAAATTTGAACTATCAATTAAAACTGCATTTTTTGTTTTGCTTTGAACTGCTGCTACAAAATTTAATGATTGCTGATGATTACTTTTATTTAAACCATTAGTGTGTAAAAGCACCACATAGCTGTTGTTTGCATTGATACCTAAAAGTGATTCAGTATTGGCCAGTGCCTTAAAAGGTCTAGTTGCGATAATTGCTGCGGCAGTCATTCCGCTGTTAATAAGAAATTTTCTCCGGTTATTCATAAAAGCGGTTTATTGTTGGTTGAGGCTACCAAGATATAAGTTTCTTGGATAAATTGCAAACTAATAATAAATCCCAACAAAGTGTCAACTATTTATTTTGAAAAAAGTTTACAATTTCTCTCATTGATTGGAATAGAAGTTATCATAACCGAAAGAAATGAGGCAGGGTTCCTTCCAGGGTTATATATTGAAGATGGTAAAATTCTTGTAGATAAATCCACCCTTAGTTATCCTGGCGATATTTTGCATGAAGCTGGTCATCTTGCAGTAGTCCCGTATGTTGAACGTTCTACACTTTCCACAACTTCAATAGCAAGCAGACCCAATAGAGAAGCAGAAGAAATGATGGCGATTGCCTGGAGTTATGCCGCCTGTGTCCATCTGGAAATTGATCCATCTTTTGTTTTTCATGAAAACGGATATAAAGGCGGAGGCGCAACAATTATCAATAATTTCAGGCTTAAACAATATTTCGGGCTACCCATGTTGCAATGGACAGGCATGGCTGTTGATGAAAAAAACGCAGCTCTAAGAGATATCAAACCTTTTCCCTATATGATTAAATGGATGCGTGATTAATAGATTACAAATTCAAACAACTATTTTTACAACATTATAAATTAAGAAAGGCATAAAATGAATATAGGCATTCTTTTTCCTCGTTCTAATACTTATCCACTCATTGGCTCCGATTTTTTAGAAGGTATAAAAGCATTTATAAAAAAAGAAAGTAGTGAAAAAGAGATAAATTTTTTTATTGAAAGTATTGGCTTTGGCGGAATGGAAAAGGAAGTTTATGCCAAAACCGAAAAACTGCTGATGCTGGATGATGTGGATTTGCTGGTTGCCTTTATTGACGAAAAAATTTTGGAATTGGTAAAACCATTATTACTTGCTTCTGGAAAATTCGTACTAGTTGTAAATACCGGAGCTAACCATCCTGTAAACTGGGTACCTCAATCCAATATATTACATCTCAACTTACAACATTCATTTTTATGTGCTGTTACCGGTTCTTCAGCAGCACAAGACATTAAAAATAAATATGCAGCAGTCTGTAGCTCATTTTACGACTGTGGCTACTTACATATTTCTTCAATTGTTAGCGAATTTCAAAATAGCGGAGGGATAGTTAAACACAATTATATCAACAATCAAAAAGTAGCTAAAGATTTTGAATTTCCTGAAATTATTGAGTATTTAAAAAATGAAGATGAGATTAAGACACTGTTGGCAGTATTCAATTCACAGCCTGCAGGCGATTTTTATAAAGCACTCAATGAATCTACTATAACTGATTTACAGTTATTTGTTTCTCCAATGATGCTGGAAAGTAAAGCTTTAGAGAAAATTAATTTGATTAACACACTTAACATATCTGGATATATACCTTGGCACAATACAATTCCTGGAAATGTAAATGAGGATTTTATTTCGTTTTATACAACTCATTTTAAAAAGCAACCCAGCCAATTTTCGGTTTTGGGATGGGAAACCGGTATCGTAATTATTGAAATATTGAGAAAGCATTTTGAAAATCTTCGTGATGGCGAGACGGTTGTCAAACAATTTAATAACTCAGTTTTAAATAGTCCCAGAGGCAAAATGAAATTAGATACTAAAACGCAGTATTTTTTATTGCCAGCTATTCAATGCACTATTTCTCCAGGAAATTCAAAATTGGAATTAGAATACAATATTGATCTGGAAAATGAATGGGAAGAGTTCAGTGAAAAAAATACGGAGGGTACAGTTTCCGGTTGGACCAATACTTATCTCTGCTATTAAGATATGGAACCACTACGCATTATAGCATTGTGCTGCAGCAAATTTTCAATTCCTTCTTTGTCTCAACTTTTATATACAGGAAATTTAAAAGCAGTAGTAGTGCCGCATGATTGTAATGAATTTGAAAATGGATTAAGACAATTGCTATCAACTACTGATGTTCCTGTAGTACAAGTCAACAAAGAAAATTTTTCATTAAAGATTAAAGAGATATTACAGAAATATAAAATAAACATCGGGCTGGTACTTACATTTTCCTTATTGATTCCAAAAGAAATATTTGAATTACCTGAAAAGGGTTTTTTTAATGTGCATCCTGGTTTTTTGCCTTCTTATCGTGGAAGCGACCCGATTTTTTATCAAATAAAAAACAGGGAAAAATTTGCAGCTGTTGCTATTCATAAATTAACTGAAGGTTTTGATGATGGCGAAATCGTGCTGCAGGAAAAAATTACATTGCATTCAACCTACACTTATGGGTTGTTAGAGCTAAAACTTTCCCGTTTAGCTCAAAAGCAGGTAGAAATATTAATAAAAATTCTGTCGTTAGGTTTTGCCGTTCCCTCAAAGTCACAAGATGAATCTCGTGCGAGATATTATGGCCGACAACAGAACAAAGAATTGTTGATTGAGTGGGATAAAATGAATGCTCATGAAATTATTGCATTAATAAATGCATGCAATCCCTATAACAATGGCGCAGCAACAAGTGTAGGTAAAAAATTAGTGAAATTTCTAACAGCAGAGGTCATCGAGTTCAATAACAACCGAAATACATTGCCAGGAGAAATTGTAGCAATAGATGATGAATGGCTAGAAATTGCAACGATCAAAAAAGGAGAATTACTAAAGGTCTTTTTTATTTACATTGAAGAGGGTTATGTACAACCCTCTGTTCTAAAACAATGGGGAATATTACCAGGGACGTGCTTTGAAAACTTAGTTTTTTAATTTTTCGTAAAAATATTTGCCTTATAATAATAAAGGGTTAGTTTAGCGTAATTGTAATATCCTCGTTTCAAATTTATTACAGTCTATTAACATTCCGATTAGCAACAAAACCAACTGATATGTCAGATCAACCTTTTATAGGAGAAATCAAATTATTTGGCGGAAATTTTGAGATTGTAGGCCATGCCTTTTGTCGGGGGCAACTATTATCAATTGCACAAAATTCAGCACTATTCGCTTTATTAGGCACTATATATGGTGGCGATGGGCAATCTACATTTGGACTTCCAGACTTAAGAGGGAGAGTACCAATCAATCAGGGTGTCGGTCCTGGATTGAGCCAAAGGACAATAGGGGAAGTTTCTGGGGTTGAGAATGTAAGTTTAACAACCAATCAAATTCCAGCACATAATCATTTATTATCGGCTGCTGGCAGTACAGCAAGCTCGTCAGATCCTACAAATAACAGATGGGCATCTCAGCCATCTTTAGGTCAATATGAGACTGTATCATCTGGATCAAATTTAAAATCGTCCGCATTAGGAATTACGGGGGGTAGTCAGCCACATAGCAATTTGCAGCCATATATAGCGATTAATTATTTAATAGCTTTAGAAGGTATTTTTCCAAGTAGGAATTAACATCAAAAAAATAATTCGTTATGTCAGATACACCATTTATTGGACAAATAAAAGTTTTTGGGTTTGATTTCGCTCCAAGAGGATTTGCACAGTGTAATGGACAATTACTTCCAATCAATACCAATCAGGCTTTGTTTTCATTATTGGGTACAACCTTTGGCGGCAATGGTCAAACTAATTTTGCGCTACCTGATTTAAGAGGCAGGGCTCCTATCCATTTTGGACAGGGTGTGGGGTTGCCGAATTTTGCACTTGGACAAGCTGGTGGTCAGGAAAATAACACACTTATTCTCTCTGAACTTCCCCCACATAATCATAGTGCGAATGCAACAGGAAATACAGCAGACCAAACCTATCCCAATGAAAACACATGGGCTGCAGGAAGTTCTTTTCCTGCATATAGTAGTGCAGCAGCTTCTGGAAATATGGCGCCTAACTCTGTTTCAAACACTGGTAACAATCAACCTCATAATAATATGTCACCCTATTTAGTGATTAATTATAGTATTGCATTAAGCGGGATATTCCCATCAAGAAATTAAACTAATAATATGGCGGATCAACCATTTGTAGGAGAAATAATTATAGGTGGATTTAATTTTGCACCTCGTGGACATGCTCTTTGTAACGGGCAGTTATTGCCAATATCTCAAAACACTGCTTTATTCTCTTTATTAGGTACAACTTATGGTGGCAATGGTCAAACCACTTTTTCTCTTCCTGATTTACAGGGAAGAATACCAATTGGATTTGAACAGGGACCTGGATTATCAGACTATAGTTTAGGCCAAATTGATGGAGAACCTTCTGTTACTTTACAATCCACTCAAATACCTGCTCACAATCACAACATTCTTGTCAACAGTGGCGATGGGACACAATCAAGTCCCATAAATAATTATTTTGCAGGAGCAGGTGCCGATAAAGATTTGTATAGTTATAATGCGGCAACTTCTGGTGGGGCATCCGTTATGAATGCAACAAACGTTTCATTGGCAGGTTTAGGTCAACCTCATAATAATATGATGCCCTATCTCGCTATTAATTATTTTATAGCACTTGAAGGAATTTTTCCTTCAAGAAATTAGTAAATAACTAGCCTGATTATAAATAATCAGGCTTTTTCAATAATACCAAAAAACTGAATATGAAAATCAAAATTAGCCCTAGGCTAAAAGATGTTGTCTGTTTTAAAAAAACAGCAGTTTGCCTTAGTTTCTTTTTAACCATTGCATTCTACAATACAATAAATGCACAAAGCATAACCATTACTACCACTACTGATGAAGTTAATGGTAATACAACCAGTTTAGCCAATTTAGCAGGTACACCAGGTGGAGCCGGCGTGAGTTTAAGAGAAGCCATTATTGCAGCAAATAATGAGCCAGTGGGAGCAAATATTACCATTACTATTCCAGCAGGAACCTATACACTATCCATTGTTGGTAATGCTGAAAATGGCTCTGCAACAGGAGATTTAGATATAAATGCTTCTGCTATTGCAGGTACCAAAACAATTACATTAAATGGTGCAGGTGCTGCTACTACTATTATTAATACTGCGGCAGGTTGGGATGACAGGCTTTTTGATTTAGAACACCAAAGCCAGCTGGGAGATATTACCGTTAATTTGAACGGACTTACTTTATCTGGTGGCAATGTGCTTGCAGGCACTACTTCAGGCGGGGCTATATTAGCAGGATTTGCTAATAATGTTACAAATATCAATAACTGCATATTTTCTGGAAACAGCGCCCCAAATAATGGAGGTGCCATTTCACAAAGTTCAGGTGCAACCTCTCATAATTTAACTATTACAAATACTACTTTCAGTAATAATACCGCTTCCACCGCAGCAGGTGGTGCTATTAGTTATAACGGTGTGGGAAATGTTTCAATTACTGGTTGTACTTTTTCCAATAATACTGCTGGCACTCAAGGTGCAGCTATTAATATTACCGGCAGCGGAACAGGTCCTGTTTCCTCTAATATGCTTCGTAATACATTTACAGGAAACACTGCAAATGGCTCAGCCTTTGGTGGTGCCGCTGTTGCTGTTAATAATGCACAAACTATAAATATTAACTATAACAGAATCGTAAACAATAATGCTCCAAATGTAGCCTCAGGCAAAATGATTTCTACTGGTGGCGGTGTAGTGGGTACTATGAATAATGATAATAACTGGTGGGGAGTAAATACCAGCCCAACTACTACTGAAATATTTGGAACTGCTGCAGCCAATTGGCTACAGCTTAAAGCAACTGCTTCCCCTACTTCTATTGCTACTGGTGGTATTAGCACTGTTACAGGTAGCTTTTTGACTAATTCGGCCAATAACGCAGTAACTGTTGCAAATCTTAGTACAGTAATTGGCCTACCCATCACGTTTGCAAACCCAGTACTTGGTACATTGTCTGGTGCACAAACTACAATACAAGCAAGTGGCACAGCTACTGTAACTTTCACAGCGGGAGGTACAAGTGGCATAGGAAGCGTAAATACAGTTGTTGATAATGTGCCCAACAATGAAAGCAGCCCGGCAAAAGCTTCAATTACAATAATGGGACCACCTACTATAACAGTTACTGGTACACCATTAAATGCATTTACAGCATGTCTGGGAAGTCCATCGGCTGATCAAAATTTTGTTGTATCGGGAACTGACTTAACTGCCAATTTGGTAGTTACTGCTCCATCTTCTTTTGAAATTTCTCTGACAAGTGGGTCTGGATATTCAACCGCCATCAATTTTATTCCATCAGGAGGTGCAGTCGCAAATACAACAATTTATGTTCGTACCACTGCCGCTGCTACTGGTTCACCTTCAGGAAATATTTCAGTAAGTAGCACCGGAGCCACAACAACTAATATACCTGTATCAGCAACGATTAGTCAGCCACCTACTACGGCAAATGCTGGGATTGATGCTTCAACTTGCGGATTAAGTTATACGCTGAATGGTAATACACCTTCTGTTGGTACAGGCACCTGGACTTATAGCGGACCGGGCACCATCAGTTTCACAAACATAAATCAAGGTAACACCGGAATTACAGCTTCTGTTACTGGCGTCTATACATTAACCTGGACGATATCAAATGGCGTTTGTACACCTTCTTCAGGTGTTGTTAATATAACTTTTGTATCCATACCCACTATTGCAAATGCAGGAACCGATCAACAGATTTGTATTGCAGATGCTACTACAGCAATGACAGGAAATACGGCAACATCGGGAACTGGTACCTGGACTCAATCATCAGGACCTTCAACCGCTACTATCCTTTCACCAAATGCACCCAATACAACAATAAACGCTTTAAATGTTGCAGGTACTTATACATTCAGATGGACTATCAGCAACCTTCCATGTACTGATTCTTATGATGAAGTAAATGTGGTAGTTAATCCAAATCCTGCACCGTTTACTATTGGTGGTGCAGGAACCGTTTGCCAGCCTGGAAGTACACTAAACGGCCCCTCCGGTACTAATTATCTTTATCAATGGGCTTCCACATTAGCAGGGAATGTTCCTTTTACAAACCTAGGAACAAGTCAAAATCAACTAGCAAATCAATCTGGTATTTATCATTTGACAGTAACCAATGAATTTGGATGCTCAACCACTTCTCCTGAAGTATATCATAATGTTGCTGATTATGTATTTACCGGAAGTTTGGACGCTGCAGATCCAAAACAAACAGGAAGAATAAATTGATTTGGCATTGTTAATACCTGTGCAGCACCTAAAGCATTTCCAGGGCTTTTTACTGCTACAGGCTTAAGATCGTATGATTCATATACTGTTACAAACAACAGAAATGTTCCAGTTTGTGCAACAGTGGGCTTATCCTCTGGTTGTGGTTTTTCTTTATTCAATGCAGCTTATAGTGGTGGAGGTTATAATCCTTCTGATCCTTCATTGAATTATTTAGCAGATCCTGGATCTTCTTCTTCTAACAGTATTTATATGGAAGTTACCATACCTGCTAATAGTACGATTGATATCATTGTACATGAAGTAAATCCAGGAACAGGTTGCAGCACCTATACATTAACAGTTGGTGTACCTAGAGATCCTGCTGCCATTACTGCTGTACCTGCAGCAGTTGTTTGCAATGGCACATCTACACTTACAGCTAGTGTAGCCAACAGTTATTTATGGAGCCCTGGAGGACAAACAACACAAAGTATTGTAACACCTCCTTTGTTTAATGCAACTAATTATAATGTTACTTTAGGCTATGGAAATAATGGCTGCACAGATGTAGCTTCTACAACTGTAACCGTTTCTAGTGCGCCTCCTACTGTAACCTGCTCACCCAATATTGTTACCAATAATACCATAGGTCAATGTGGGAAAACAATCACTTATACGACAACATCAGGCGGTACTCCTGCTCCTACAATTACTTATAGCTTGACTGGTGCCACTACTGGTAGTGGAAATGGTGATGGAAGTGGTTCATTTTTTAATGTTGGAGTAACAAATGTTACTGTAATTGCAACAAACGCATGTGGTACTGCAAGTTGTTCATTTACTGTTACAATAAATGATACACAAAATCCTACACTTACTTGCCCTGCGCCAGTAACTGTTAGTTGTGCATCCGCAGTACCAACCCCTGATATCAATGATGTAACAGGTGTAAGTGATAATTGTGCTGGAACGGTTACTATAACCTGGCAGGGAGATGCCATCAGCAATCAAACCTGTGCTAACAGATATACTATTACAAGAACTTATCGTGCAACTGATGTTGCTGGCAACTTTGCAGAATGTACTCAAATCATTACTGTAAATGATCAAACACCACCAGTACTTACTTGTCCTGCACCGGTAACGGTAAGTTGTGCATCCGCAGTACCAACCCCTGATGTCAATGCTGTAACAGGTGTAAGTGATAATTGTGCTGGAACGGTTACTATAACCTGGCAAGGTGATGCCATCAGCAATCAAACCTGTGCCAACAGATATACCATTACAAGAACTTACAGAGCTACCGATGTATGTGGCAACTTTGCAGAATGTACTCAAATCATTACTGTAAATGATCAAACACCACCAGTACTTACTTGCCCTGCACCGGTAACGGTAAGTTGTGCATCCGCAGTACCAACCCCTGATGTCAATGCTGTAACAGGTGTAAGTGATAATTGTGCTGGAACGGTTACTATAACTTGGCAAGGTGATGCCATCAGCAATCAAACCTGTGCTAACAGATATACCATTACAAGAACTTACAGAGCTACCGATGTTTGTGGCAACTTTGCAGAATGTACTCAAATCATTACTGTAAATGATCAAACACCACCAGTACTTACTTGTCCTGCACCGGTAACGGTAAGTTGTGCTTCAGCAGTTCCTGCTCCAAACATTGCAGCAGTAACAGGTGTAAGTGATAATTGTGCTGGAACGGTTACTATAACCTGGCAGGGTGATGCTATCAGCAATCAAACCTGTGCTAACAGATATACCATTACAAGAACTTACAGAGCTACCGATGTTTGTGGCAACTTTACAGAATGTACTCAAATCATTACTGTAAATGATCAAACGCCACCAGTACTTACTTGTCCTGCACCGGTAACGGTAAGTTGTGCATCCGCAGTACCAACCCCTGATGTCAATGCTGTAACAGGTGTAAGTGATAATTGTGCTGGAACGGTTACTATAACCTGGCAGGGTGATGCTATCAGCAATCAAACCTGTGCCAACAGATATACCATTACAAGAACTTACAGAGCTACCGATGTATGTGGCAACTTTGCAGAATGTACTCAAATCATTACTGTAAATGATCAAACGCCACCAGTACTTACTTGTCCTGCACCGGTAACGGTAAGTTGTGCTTCAGCAGTTCCTGCTCCAAACATTGCAGCAGTAACAGGTGTAAGTGATAATTGTGGTGGAACGGTTACTATAACCTGGCAAGGTGATGCCATCAGCAATCAAACCTGTGCTAACAGATATACTATTACAAGAACTTACAGGGCTACCGATGTATGTGGCAACTTTGCAGAATGTACTCAAATCATTACTGTAAATGATCAAACACCACCAGTACTTACTTGTCCTGCACCGGTAACGGTAAGTTGTGCTTCAGCAGTTCCTGCTCCAAACATTGCAGCAGTAACAGGTGTAAGTGATAATTGTGCTGGAACGGTTACTATAACCTGGCAAGGTGATGCCATCAGCAATCAAACCTGTGCTAACAGATATACCATTACAAGAACTTACAGAGCTACCGATGTATGTGGCAACTTTGCAGAATGTACTCAAATCATTACTGTAAATGATCAAACAGCTCCTGTTATTACTTGTCCTACACCAATTACAGTTACGACACCAGTAGGTTCATGCACTGCAGTAGTAACATTTGCAGTTACAGCAACTGATAACTGTGCAGGCCCGGTAACTATCACGAGTTCACCAGCATCAGGCAGTATATTTCCAATAGGAATTACTACTGTAACTTCTACGGCTACTGATGTTTGCGGCAACAGTAGTACATGCACATTTACAATTACTGTGAAAGATGCTCAATTACCTGTAATAACACAGCAACCTCAAAATATGGCAGTATGTGTTGGAACCAGTGCAACGTTTAGCGTAACAGCAATAACAAGTCCAAGTGCAAACGGCCCTTTAAATTATCAATGGCAAAGTTGGAATGGTTCAGCATGGGTGAATATTTCAGGTGCAACCATATCTACTTATACAATAAGCAATGCTGCACTTTCAATGAATACTAACAGCTTCAGGGTACAGGTTATTGGCCTGTGTACTACTGTTACATCTGGATTTGCAACATTATATGTAAATCCATTACCGATTGTCAGCATCTCGACATCAAGATCGCCTGTACTTTTGCCTACACATACGCTAACACTTACTGCAGTTGTAAGTCCGGGCGGTGGAACCTTCCAATGGTTTAAAAATGGAATTGCCATTAATGGAGCAACAGGAAGTACATTAGGCGTATTAACAGTTTCTGATGCTGGTACATATAAAGTAAGATATACTGATCAAAATGGCTGTATTACTGTATCTGCAGATTTAGTAGTATCTGCACTTCAAAGCAATCTGGTATTTATTTATCCAAATCCTAATAATGGTCTCTTCCATGTTAGGTTTTATAATAGTGCCAACGAGCAGGTTACAATTTCAGTATTCAGTTCAAATGGAGCACTTGCATACAGAAAAGTAATGACAGGAAATCTACCTTATACTGATTTGGAGATAAATTTAGGCGGCAGAGTAGCGGCTGGAATTTATACAGTTGAAGTAAGGGGTAATAATGGCAAGCTTATTGGAAGCAAGCAATTAAAAATTCATGTCCCCGAATAATATTAGCTAATTGTATCAAACAAAAAAACGCCCTTGTAATTTTTACAAGGGCGTTTTTTTGTTTCAACTTTTAAGTAGGCTCTAAAATTGCCCAGTTTAAAAACTTATTAATTAGTCAAATTGGATGAATTTGTTTCAGCATAATCCGAATGAAGATTTTTTGAATCTATATCTTCAAAATTGACTTCCACCCTCATCGCTTTTAATCCCACTACGCCTTGCATTTCTTCAAGTTCATAATATTCAATTTGTGATTTTAATAGCAGATGACCCTGCAAAAATTCAATATACTCTGCATACTCAGCAGCATCTTTACTTTGAGAATATACGATAGCTATTTTTCCGGGTTGCGTCAATCTTTCATTTGTATTTCTGATATAGGCTTTATCAATACGTTTTTTAATAATCTCATACCGGGTATTATAGGCTCCGTCCACATCAAATTTTCTTTCTTCTGTTCTAAAAGTGATAGACAATGGCTGCCCATGTACCAAAATGAGCTGGGCTGTACGCAACTTATGCGGCAAATGATTTTCTAATTTATGTGTAAGCCTTGCTGCTTTTGCCAATACCGTAAGTTGCCACATTTTTAGGTTGTGCAAATAAATTTCATCAAATTTTTTTCTGGGTGAAATGGACTGGCCAATATGAATGTTAAATTCCAAGCCATCGGTAATAAATCTTTCAAAAAAATGAGGATACACTTTTTGTGCAGCCATTTGTTCCTTATCTATAAACCGAGCCAGCGTATCATTAATTTTTGACACGCTTTGCTCATACATTTTGCGATAGTGATAAAGCATCCCTACTTGCGGATCAATTACAGAAAGGTATTGAGCAATTTCATTGCTTACCTCGGGCACAGCCGTTTGAAGATGACAAAATAATCCCTGTGCAGGTCCTCTCAAAAAATCCTGTATATTCAATTCCTCATCTGACTGCAAAACACCGGTTGCAGAAGCAATAAATTTTTTCAGCTTAAATTCAATTTCATCCAAAAGTGGAAAGCTGATTTCATTTTTTGTTTTTTCAACTACCTGCTGAGCCAGTTGTAGTTGAGCAATCAAATCGGCTTGTATTGCCTTCCCTCTTTCTGTAGATGAGCTGCGAATATCGATTGCTCCATATAAAGGAAAAACTTCATTAAATGCGATTCGTTCTATTCTGACGTCTGCATCAGTATGTTTATTCACAATAAAATTCAGAGCCGCTTCTGTAAACCGCCATTCTACAGCAGGCTGTACAGCCGTAAATTTTTTCTTGATAATGGCATCAACTTCTCCATTGAGCCGGTTCAAACTTTTTTCGAGGCCACGGGCAAATAATGGCAGTGCTTCTTCAAGTTTGGTTATATGTTGCGGCTTAAGCTCATTAGCGTTTTTTGAAACAATCTCAAGTAAGCCAATCATTCCGTCGTGTGATTGAAGAGGACAAAGGATTACACTTCGTGCTCCTTCTTTGTAATAATATTGTAAACATTGAATTTCTGACAAAGCCTGATTCGTCAGTGTTTCATATAAAACCGGCTTGCCATTTTCTCTAAAAAGAATTTTACAATAATCACTTATCTCATCTTTTTGCGCAATTGAATCTAAATGACGGAATAAAATGCTGTTACTATTGTGTAAATCAGAATAAACGTAGTGGTTATTGATTTTAAAAAATGGGGTAACGCCTATGGATAAGTTTTTGAGCCCAATTAAACTTTGAATATAGCCTTCCAGTTCATTATAAACGGCCGCATCAGACAATGCATTATTTTCCAGCAGCCGGTTTTTAATTTTTGAAATAGCCTCAGCTTCTGTTGTATCATTCACCCTTATCACCATAATGCCTTCAAATACAAACCGGGTTAAAGGGATTTTTTCCATTAGCTCCGAAATACTCATCAAACTACCGGTTTGAGGATTGAGAATTGTTGAAGGTAATTCAGGCATTTCACCGGAAGGTTTAATATCAATAAACCGTCCATCTAACCGAAGTTCATAATAACGAGTCTGCCCGGTTTCCTGATTCGTAAATGGAATCACAAAACGACTGTTTTCGGGCATACTGAAATTCATAATTTTTTTTAATAGCAAATTGTATGCAAAACGTACACCCTCTCTCTTCAATTCTTCTGCCGAATCGCCTGCATTAATTTTTAATTCGTTTTTTACCGGATCAACCAAGATTCTTTTAAAAATGGGAGATGAAAATATCACAGCATTATTAAAGGGAAGCGATACTCCATACATCTGATTGGCCGTAGTAGGTGGAAAAACAGCAGACAACAATTCCTGAATCAACTCTTCGTATGGGGCCAAAATAGACAAATCATCAATGGGTCCCAATAATTCAGGATGTTCATCAAAAGAAGCAATTACCTGATTGTATAATTTATGAAGCCCCGTTTTATTGCTATTGATATTATGACGCAAAGCATCCAGCAACGGCTTAAAAGAAAGTTGACTATTAAATAAGGAATTATAATTATTTATTATCAAATTATCCATAGGTAAAAAGGTTCTATATCCGTAAAACTACAAAAAAATGATAACTATTTTTTTTTGTCAATCTTCAGTCAGTATCAGTGTTGCAATAAGAGGTATCGCTAATGGTGTAAAAACAAAAAAACAGTTATAAAATTGGTTTATAACTGTTTTGAAATATTTCTAAAAAATTACTATCTGATTCTTTGCCTACCCAGTGTCATCCCAATTTTAAATTGAATTGTAAAATAGGCATCCTTGTCTTTGGAGTCTCCTCTTTGCGCATCCTGCGGCGAAACATCTGAAGGCACAATTTCATCTCTTCTATAATAAATTTGTTGTGCAATAGAAGCCTGGTTTGGTGTAAGATAGTTGGCAAATAATGAAGGGTCTATGTAGTTTCCACTTACATCATCCAGATAATCAGTACGAAGAAAGCGATGAACAAATTCAATTCTGGCATTAATAAAAGGGCTTATTTCATATTTCAAACCAGCGCCAGCCAAAAAATTTAACTGATTCAAACTGTATTCTTTTGTTTCTGGATATTCTGAAAAACCCTGTCCTTCGGTGCGCAAAGGTTTAAGCGCATACCATTGTCCATTAAATTTTGTTTGTGGATCAAACGAAAAAAAGCCAACACCTGCTACTGCATAAGGCGAAAGACGTGGTGGATTGCCATCCTCATATGGTTTAAAAAATAAAGGATGCACTTCTACTGACAGCTGCGCTTCACTTATTTTACTTTTAAAACTTAAGTTTCTCTCATAACGTCCAAAAGTTGATGAAGCTACATTCTTTAAAATACTATCTGCCCCTGTTACCTGGCCAAATGTGCCTTCTAATCTTACAAATAGCGCATCCTGGTAATTGGCCGCAACATATATACCATAGCTCGGTCTTGCTGTTTTCCAGCGTAAGTCTTTAATAAAATTTTTACCTACTCCTTTCTTTCCGCCCAAATCAGTAAATGAATTCATTACCCCTCCGGTAACGCCTACTTCAAAAACGAGTGGATTGTCGTAAAACTTATTGTTGTAATAATAATACTGAGCTTGCAGTGGTTGTTGTACAAAGAAAATGCACACAAAAGCCGCCATTAAATACTTTCTCATTCAGAAATTAAATTTTAAGCCTATAAAAAATGAGGCTTCAAAGGGATTGGATTTGGCGGGGTCAATAACCTACAATGCGTAAATTTATAGAATTATGGATTCTGGCAAAGTTTAAATTATTGTGAATGTGGAAAACAAATTTTATACCACTTTCACCCTTTGGTGAAGTGAGATTAGTTTCCATACGAAATATGTGAATTTGAGCAATATATTTATCTGCCCTTATTTTATTTTCACAATATTTATTACTTTCTGGAGTGATTGATTCTGTAGTCTTAAGAAGTAAACTCCTGAAGGTAGCCCATCGTCGTAAATATCAATATTATATGTCCCGGCTGTATATTGCTGATTGGTCAGCACCTTTACTACCTGACCCAATGAGTTGATTTGCTGAATCATAGTATTTCCTCCAGTGGTTGAAAATTGAATAGTGGCATTGAGACTATAAGGCACAGGCCACATCTTCAACAATAACTTATCTGATTGGTTGTTGATATCATCCGGATCATCGGCAAAGCCACAAGGGCCCCCTTTAATAAGAGGTAATGACTGATAGTTTTGCATTAATAACTGATTAAGTAACGGCTGTTTTACACAAAACCACCTTTCTAGTACAGAAGCATAAACACTTCTGAAATCATATTGAAATGGAATATTGTTTACCACATTAATATCTGCTGGTATATCTGGGCTGATACCCAAAATCCCTTTCTTTACATGCTTTCCAAAAAGAATTAATGGCGCAGCGGCTCCATGATCGGTACCCATACTGGCATTTGATTTTATCCTTCTGCCAAACTCTGAAAATGTCATTCCAAGCACTCTGTCATCAGTTCCCATTAGTTCCATATCATTCTGAAATGCATTTACAGATGTCGCAATCATTTTGAGCAATTGGGCATGATTACCTGTGGCCGTATCACTGGCATTTACCTGCTTTTTATGTGTATCAAAACCACCAATCGTTACAGTATATACACGGGTTTTCAAACCGCCTTTTATCAATCGGGCTACTATTTGAAGCTGGTGTGCCAAACTATTATCAGGATATGTTGCCATATTATTAGCCCTTCTGTATGCAGCCCTAATAATATCTGAGTAGATTTTGGTTTTTTCTGATACGACTCTTAAAAATTTTAGTTCTTTATTAGCCGGGCTGGCGTTTAAAGGATAATCTGAAAAGGGGTTTGTAAAAGAATAAATATTTTCTGGATCGGTTATAGATAAACCCATTGAAAAAACAGAGCCCTGTACAACAACAGTGGGCATATTACTGATTTGGATTGCAAGTGGATCAGGCATTTCTGTATTAGGATAAGCATCCGGATAACCCGGATATTCAGTTTCCAGATAACGGCCAAGCCAGCCTCTCTTTTCACGATCAAAACGATTGTTGTTATTATCCCCACTCATCCAGATATCGGTAGAACGGAAATGAGAAAAATTCTGATTGGGATATCCAACTGATTGTACAATATTTATTTTGCCCTCATTATACATATTCTGCATATCCGTCATAGCAGGGTGCAATCCTGTTCTATCAGTTCCATCCAGTCTTAATACACGACTTTGTTGTATCGCAACATTTTGTCTTGCGTTATAATAATTAGCATACATATCCAGCGGAATCACCATATTGAGTCCATCATTTCCTCCTGCTAATTGTACCAGTACGAGTATATGATCATTTGTTGCATCGGGGCCCAGTAATCTTGAAAGTGAATGATACGGCGAGTTGCCATAAGCCGTAAAGGAAAAACCGTTTAGAAAAGCCGGCAATGTAACAGCAGCTGGCAAGGTATTACTTAAAAATTTTCTTCTGTTCATATAAATATTTTTAGCATAAATGATATTCAGGAAGGTTCAATATGAATTTAAATAATTCATTTAGCGAGCTGTTGATATAGGTTGTATTGTTGGATGTCCAGGCATTCGTCCATAACGTATCATCGCCTGTATTGTTAAGTAAAAACCTGTTCTTGGTATAGTTCCTGGAATTTTGAGACAAAGGATAACGTAATAATAAACTGACTACATCACTCACCAATTGGTTTGGGTCTGCTGGGTTTGAAGAATAATTTGCAAACGCTCTTACATCCAGCACTCCGTCTGCAATTAACGAATCTGTAAAATTTGCTCTTCTGGGCAGTGAATTGCTGTTCACCCAAAGTTCATAGTACATAGGCTCCTGATAATAGGCAGGCCATCCCGACACATCAGGCGGATTAAACAATGTTTGCTGCATTGCCGATGCTTTGTCAAATAGATTGTAAAACAAAGGATAACCATTCTGCCAGTCAGTATATGGCGGAAAACTCACATTAAATTCTCTTAACGTTCCGGCTATTATATCAAATGGACTCTTGATGTAGCATGACTGATTAAGTGGATCAAAAAAATGTTCACTTTTTAAAAGCGTCGCTAAAACGGGTCGTATTTCAAAATTGTTTGCTCTTAATATTTCGGCCAAAGGTGCAATTACATTGGCTTCTGTGTCCTCATCAATAACATAATAAACAAACCATTTATATAGCTTGCGACAAATAAAGCGGGATGCTTCGGTAGTTGTGAAAATCATATTTACCAAATCATCTACCTCTTGTGCGCCATTATTGCTGATTGTTGTATTTCCATAAAAAGCAGAAAATTGTTTTGTTCCGGTGTCGTGTGCTCCTGCATCCAGATTGGAAGTAAGTGTAACACCATCTACCCGCCAACCGGTAAGCACTCTTGCTGCAGCAATTACATCATTTTCTATGTACAATGAATCAGGCCCTCGCCCAACCGTAAACAGTTCTTGCATTTCTCTAGCATAATTTTCATCGGGGGCCAGTTTTGAATTAAGGTATCCATTCAAATGGAATAACATTGCCGGGTCAATTGTTACATCTTTTACCAGTTGGCTTACATTTCCTAATGCACTATTTCGCAACAGTTGATGATGTCGCCATAGAATTGTTGCATTGCCACCGGCTTCTTCCTGTTGCACCGAAAAATGATGATGCCAGAATAAAATCATTTTTTCCTTGATACTTCTGTTTTGGTTGATGATTAATCCACACCACCATTTAAAAAGGCTGCTAACCCTCAGTCCGTTGATTGAACTTTTCACAATATCATCGCTTAAAGTATTCAGGTCGTTTACCCATGTTTGCCCCTGTACTACGCCAAGGTCATCGTGCATTACACCAAACTCGTCTTCAATTAAACCATAATCACGAAGTGGCGTATCTACTACGGGGCCATTATTCAACAATTCTTCTACTGCTGAATCAGGTGTAAGGTTCAAAAAATATTCTATATCAGAATTTTTTGCACCAAACATTGTTCGCTTAAGCAAATGACTTACTTCATTTGCCGTCCACGCACCATTATAGAGATTCAATCCGCTACTGATGCGACGGGTTTTCTCCACTTTATTTCTTCTTGTCTTCTGAAAAAATTCTCTTCTATCCATAATACTTTTTTTAATTGAAAAACAATAGAAATACTTTTCTGAATTATCTCAACAATGCTACTGTCCCTTTTTTCATAATCATTTTTCCCATCCGGTCTTTATACTGAATCAAATAAACATAAACACCGTTGGGTTGTAATTGTCCATTCACTTTACCATCCCATAAGTAATACGTGGAATTGCTTCTAAAAAACAAGCTCCCATTTCTATCATAAATTTGTAAAGAGTAATCGGCAGGTACTTTTCCAATGGGTCCAAACCAATCATTTAGTCCATCATTATTGGGTGTGAAAGCAGATGGTGTAAACAACAAGGCATCTTTTAATACTACCACTGTAAACTGATCAGTTCTTACACATTCAGTAGATAAGGAATTGGCAACGGTATAAATAGTAGTTACTAGAGGCGTAGCAATAGGATTACTACAATTTGTACAGCTTAATGTAGTATGATAGTTCCAGGTAATAGTTCCATTTCCTCTTGAAGGAAGCTTTAGTGATTGACCAACAAAAATTGTATCTGATTTTCTTGTACTATCCAACGGGCCGCTAATGGGTACCGGGTGATAATTGACATAAGCAGAATCGTTTCCACATACATCCTTTAATGTATCTATCAATGGGATAAAGTTATTACTGCTGCATACGGTAGAATCAACTTGCAGCGTGTCTAACTTTTTAAATTTCATTATTCCAAAATCTGTATCGCCATAGCCACCATTAAAATCTCCTCCGGCAGTGGCATCACCACTTAAATAATATTCTTTTGTTGAAGGCAGAAACAAAAGCGATCGAAGATTTTCATCTCCATTCCCTCCTAAACTTTGTTGCCAGTTCTGATTTCCTTTTGCATCCAGTTTCACAATCCAATAATCACCGCCACCCAATGGGTTATCAATATCTCCGTCCTGAGAGTAGGATATTCCACCCACTATATAACCGCCATCAACATCAGTAATAATTGCATTTGCATACTCAGCATCAGTGCCTCCCAATACTTTTTGCCAGTTTAACTTACCATTGGCCGTGTTTAAATTAATAATCCAATAGTCCTGACTACCTTTTGCACCTTGTACATCACCATCATTGGAAGTTGAATAACCAGCTAAGGTTAAAGTACCGTCGTTTCCAACTGTCGTAGCATAAGCCACATCGTTTTGTGAGCCACCATAAACTTTGCTATACACTTTATTTCCATTGGCATCAAGTGCCAGCAACCATATATCGTAGTTTTTTTGCTGAGGGGGCACATCTCCATCAGTTGAGTTTGCAAATCCGGCCAGATACAAACTGCCATTAATAATTTCCATATCAAAAAACTCTTCATTCTTACTGCCGCCATAGCATTTACTCCATATCAGGTTTCCGCTTCCGTCCAATTTCATTACAACAGCATCAGTATATCCACCTGTACCATGATTGCCGGTAATATTGCCATCGTTTGAAGAAGAAGAAGCAAGCAGATAAAAACTCCCGTCATTTAACAGGTGAATATGATTGGCAATATCCAGTCCATTACCGCCATATCTTTTCTGCCAAACCAAATTTCCGAGTGCATTTAATTTGAGTATCCAGATATCTTTTGTACCCCCATATCCTGCAACTACCCCGCCATCGGTTGAGTTGGTTTCACCTGCAACAATGTATCCACCATCACTTGTTTGTACAATGTCTCTTGCACTTTCATAGTTGGTACCACCAAAAGATTTTTCCCATTGAATTTCTCCGCATTTGTTCAATTTCAAAACCCATAAATCCCAGTATTCACGATTAGGAAATGCGCTGATATCACCATCTTTTGAATCAGTGTAACCGGCTACAATAGTTCCGCCGTCAGTCGTTGCTTTTATTGAATAGGGAATATCAACCTGGTTACCACCATATCGGTTTGCCCATTGCAAAGGAGGTAACTGGGCTTTTGCGTAACTACAAAAACATAGCAATAAAACAAGTTGGTACAGGTTTCTCAAAAGGCTGGTTTTTTTACTCAGCCTATAAACACAAGGATTATGCTAAACCATAAATTTTGTGGATAACTTCTAAAATTAAATTTTGAAAAAAAATCTGTTGACCAGAATGTACATAAATTACTCAGGATTTTTTCTGTTGAAAATACTTACATGCATCTTGTAAACCACACATTTCGCATTTTGGATTTCGGGCAATGCATATATAACGGCCATGCAGTATAAGCCAGTGGTGTGCTTTATGTATTAGTTCTTCCGGTATATTTTTTACCAGCTCTTTTTCAACTGCTAATGGTGTATTTGCCGATGAGGGTACTAGACCGATTCTTTTGCTTACTCTGAAAACATGGGTATCAACCGCCATATTGGGTTGTTGATCTACTACAGATGTAATCACATTTGCCGTTTTTCTGCCTACACCGGGTAGCAGCACCAATTCGGCAACCGTCATAGGTATATTACCATTAAACTCACTAACCACTTTTTGAGCCATCCCTATCAGGTGTTTGGTTTTATTATTGGGATATGATATGCTTTTTATCAAAGGAAATAATTCATCAAATGTTGCCTGGCTCATGGCTTTTACCGTTGGATATTTTTCGTAGATAGCCGGTGTGGTCAGGTTCACTCTTTTATCGGTGCATTGTGCAGAGAGAATAACAGCAACTAATAATTGATAAGGATTGGAATATGCTAATTCTGTTTCAGCAATGGGTCGGTTTTTTTCAAACCAGTCAATTACAAAAGTATAGCGTTCTTTTCGGGTCATAATGATGAATGGGGAAGCAATTCTTTAAAAAGATTTTCAAACCTACATGAAAATTTTTTTTGATTATTAAGCAGGCAATCAATTTTTTCTATTTGTTTTCATGAAAAAAAAAAATTAACCACCTTTCGTAAAAATTCTTGTGTTTTCTTGGCAATAAAAATGAGGCCACTAAGACACAAAGACACTAAGGTTCACTAAAATTCATAATCGTCTTTCTTCACTACTTTCCCGATTGAATGTGAAACAGGAGTGGCAAGTTAATCAACCGCCTTTCGTAAAAATTCTTGAGTTTTCTTGTCAAAAAAAAATGCGCACAAAACAAAAAGCCCCGCTCATAAAATAAGGCGGGGCTTAAAAATTTTTATTGTGTATCAAACTTTCTCTGCGGCGTGTTCTCTCGCATAGTTTAATACATCTAATACAATTTCTGTACGAGGCGCAATCGTAATTTTGTCAAGCCTTTGCATAGACAATTTCAGCACTTCAAGTTTTTCGCGAAGCGTCCAGTCGTTTATTAGGGCTGCTTCAACTGCTGCAGTTTGAGCAGCGGTTGTTTCTTTGTACAGATACAATAAAAGGTCTTCGGGAGTAAAGTTGGTCATTGGCAAACCGATTTTTTGTTCCAGAAATAAAATGTCTTGGTGATTATAAATCCGAACGTCCAGATTATTAACGGAAGAGTGTTTGCCTTATTGTGCCAAAATTCTTAATTCTTGCTGTTATCGGGTTTTTCCGATATCAAAAAAAGTTCCTCATTATCCTTTTTCATCAGGTATTTTTCACGAGCCAGCTTCTCAATACTTTGAGGGTCATGTTTTAAGGCTTCAGACTCCTTTCGTAGAGCTTCATTTTGACGGATATAATAATTCTTACTGGTTTGCAAATTGTGTAGTTCTTTCTTGCGTCCAAACTGGGTGAAAATATCATTTTTATCAAGAAATAACATGATGACGCAAAATGCCGCAATGGCAATAAAGTATTTATTGCGCAACCAGGCTGGAAGTTTGGATATAAGTTTCATCAGGTGTTATTAATAAGATATGTTTATATAAACAGAAAAGTTATTCTGTTTATTTTCCAAATTTAATTCTTCCTTTTGGATAAATTGCTGAGCTACCCAATATTTCTTCAATTCTTAACAGCTGATTATACTTGGCCATACGATCGGTACGTGAAGCACTACCAGTTTTTATCTGACCGCAGTTAAGTGCCACTGCTAAATCTGCAATGGTTGCATCTTCTGTTTCACCACTACGATGGCTCATAATGGTGTTGTAACTGTTGTGCTGTGCCAGTGTAACTGCATTTATTGTTTCAGTAATTGTTCCTATCTGATTTACTTTTACAAGCAAGGCATTGCCAATATTTTTATCAATGCCTTCCTGCAATCGCTTTACATTGGTAACAAACAAATCATCACCTACCAGCTGGCATTTCTTTCCTATTGCTTGTGTAAGTGCGGCCCAGCCATTCCAATCGTCTTCGGCCATACCGTCTTCAATGGAAACGATAGGATATTGCTTCACCCATTTTTCCCAAAACTTTACCAACTGATCGCTGCTTAGTTCTTTGCCATCGCTTTTATGAAAAACATATTTTTTCTTCTTGGCATTCCACAATTCGCTGTTGGCAGCATCCATGGCTATTACGATTTGCGATCCGGCCTTGTAGCCCGAAGCCTGAATGGCTTCCATAACCGTTTCAATTGCTTCTTCATTGCTTTGAATATTGGGGGCAAAGCCGCCTTCATCACCCACATTGGTACTAAATCCTTTTTTCTTTAAAACGGATTTCAGGGTATGAAAAATTTCAACACCCCAGCGTAACCCTTCACTAAAACTGGGAGCGCCTACCGGCATTATCATAAATTCCTGAAAATCTATTTTATTATCTGCATGTGCACCACCGTTCAAAATATTCATCATGGGTATTGGTAGTGTTTTGGCATTGGTACCGCCTACGTATCGGTAAAGTGGTAATGCTGCTTCTTCTGCTGCTGCTTTGGCCACAGCCATACTTACAGCCAGCGTGGCATTGGCTCCCAGTTTTGCTTTATTGGAAGTGCCATCCAGTTGTATCATCAGTTCATCAATACCAGTTTGATCGGCCACATCAAAATCAAGCAATTCTGGTGCAATGATATTGTTTACATTATTAACTGCTTTCAATACGCCTTTGCCCATATATTTTTTCTTATCTCCATCTCTCAGTTCTACTGCTTCATGCACACCAGTACTGGCTCCACTTGGAACAGCTGCACGGCCAATGGCGCCTTCATCGGTAATGACATCTACTTCTATTGTTGGATTTCCTCTTGAATCAAGAATCTGGCGGGCGAAAATGTCGGCGATAAAACTCATGTTGTTGTATTTTTTATTTGAAAAGTTTTTACTGTTTTCCTGTTTCGATTTATATAAGCAATTACGAAGTAAATTAAACCCGTTCCACCCGCAAACATAATAAGAGCATTGGTTTTTTCTTTCTTAATTTTTTGAAACAAGCCTTCCGGGTAATACTCAGTATAACCTTTGGCCTTTAATCTTTCTGCTTTCATCGTTTCGTTTCCAAAATTGATACGTCCCCATATATAGTTCCAGGCGCCAAAAGTGACCAACACTACACCGCCCAAAAAACAAATGGAGAGAAATAAATTTTTGACTGTCATCCATTTTGTATTGATAGTCAAAATTATGACTGAATTTTATGGAGTTACAAAAAAAATCCTTTTAAATAGTCTGGCTCTTTTTGAATATTTTTGATTCCCTATAATAATGAGGCTAAAAAGTTTAAAATATTGTTTGTCTTTCCTGCTTTTTGTTGCTTTTAATTCAAGATACAGTAATGCACAAACAGGGCTTTGCCCATCAAATCTTGATTTTGAATCGGGCAATTTTATCAATTGGATATGTCAGGCAGGTTCTGTAGATGGTGCTGGTAATTTGACATTGGCAAATACACCACCAATACCCGGAAGACATACTATTATTACTGCGCCAGGTGGCTTTGATCCTTATGGTGGCTTTTCAGAACTTTGTCCAAATGGAAGTAACAATAGTGTAAGACTAGGCAACGATGGCGGCAATCATGAAGCTGAGGGCTTATCTTACACTTATACAATTCCTGCTACACTTACTTCATTTTCTATTTTATTCAACTATGCAGTAGTATTAAACGATGATCCCACGCATTTAGCTCATCAAAAACCGCATTTCAGAGCAAGAATTGTGGATATGACAACCAACCTGCCATTGCCCTGTGTTGATTTTGATTTTACATCTGGCGCTATTCCGGGGTTTCGTCTATCTGCTGTTTCAGGACCGGGCGGCTCGCCTGTTTATTATAAAGACTGGACTCCGATTTCAATAAACCTGAACGCTTATATAGGTAGAACCATATTGCTTGAGTTTATTACAAACGACTGTGTTTTTACTGCACATTTTGGTTATGCTTATGTTGATGTAAACACGGTTTGCAATGGAGCCATCACTGGAAATTTCATTTGCCCGGGCGATACCAGTATTACGCTATCTGCTCCAGCTGGCTTTCAAAGCTATCGTTGGTTTGATGATGGATTATTTTCAAATGTAATTAGTACCAATCAAACCTTAACACTCAATCCACCACCGGCAGTGGGTGCTGTTTTTCCTATTGAGGTAACACCATATGCTGGATTTGGGTGTCTCGATACTTTATATGCCGTGCTTGATGTAGGCACCAAACCCCTTGCTGATGCCGGGCCTGATGCATTTATATGTCAGGGAGATCAGGTACAGATAGGTGGCCCCCCCAATGCCATTTATTCCTATGAGTGGACACCAGCCGCACAGGTTACCAATGCAAATATTTCTGATCCTTTTGCATGGACCCTTAGCCCCAATCCGGAAAATTTTATTGTAAAAGCAACAGATATTCTGACAGGATGTAAAGCTTACGACACTGTTATTGTAAATACAAAACCTGTAGATACTGCACTTACAATTCTTAATAAAAAGGATTATTGTATTGGAGATGCGCTTAGTGGTTCACTTTCGGTAAATACCGTGCTCAATAATGTACAATGGTATGATGGTACTACCCCCATACCCGGAGCTAATGGCTTTAATTATATCCCGATTACATCAGGCAATTATTGGGCACAGGTAACACAGGCAGGTTGTGTAGATTCAACAGCTACAGTTCGTTTTGATATTCGCCCCATTCCTATTCCTTCTTTTACAGTTAACAGCGATACTGGTTGTATAACGCAAAACACTTTTAACTACACTAACACATCCATAGCACCTGATGGTGCCACACTTACACATTTGTGGAAGTTTAGTGACGGTAGTACACAAACTTCAACCGATGCCATTCGTTCATTTACGTCTGTAGGTAATTATGATGTAAAACTTATTACAACCAGTGCACATGGATGTATTGACAGTACCGGACTTACCACTGTACATGTATTGCCCAATGGCAGAGCTGGATTTAAATGGGATTCTATTTGCACCAACAGGCCTGTACAATTTTATAACCTAAGCGACGAAAGCGGCTCGACTCAGGTAAGCTATAATTGGAATTTTAATAATGGCGGCTTAGGTTCTACTTTAAAAAATCCTTTCCCGGTCATGTATTCCAATCCTGGAAATGTTGATGTTACATTAACATTGACGGCACTGGGATGCGAAAACTATCCCGATTCCATGGTAAAGAAAGTGCAGGTGAATGTTCAGAAACCCGGAGTTACTTATCGCACCATTACCGTACCACAGGGCAGTTCGCAATACATACATGTAAGAGATAGTATTGGAGAAGTTTTTGACTGGAAACCACATATTCAACTAAGCAGCTACGATAGCCGCTATACTCAGTTTTTTGCTACTGGAAATGATGTGCAGTATTTGATAAACATCAGCGACAAACATACATGTGTAACCGTTGACACTTTTTTGATTCAAGTATTAAAAAAACCCGGCTATTATTTACCTACAGCTTTTACACCCAATAATGATGGTTTGAATGATGATATACAACCTTATCTGATTGGGATGAAAGGTTTAAAAAGTTTTTCAGTCTTTGACCGCTGGGGTAAGCATGTCTTTTTTACAACAACCTATGGCAAAAGTTGGGATGGAAAATTAAACGGTGTGCCACAACCTTCAGGCGTATATGTATGGATGCTGGAATTTTATAATGCCGACAATCTGCTGCAAAAGGAAAAGGGCACAGTAACAATTATTCAATAATCCGGTTTTTTGTTTATAGATAGAAATCTACTTCACCTAAATTTCAAAAGCAATTATTATTACTATAAAGTAACTGCTATGTTTTTTTCGCTTGTAAGATTTCTGAATACTGCTTCCAGATTATTTGTTTCAGTTTGAAGAGAAATGATATTGAGATGCTGCTCAACGGCTAATTGCAAAATATTGTTCTTAATTACATCTGCATTTTCACACTGTATTTTAAATAGAGCGGCTCCATGCCCTTCCGAAGCATAAATAGATTTGACACCCTGTAATTTTTTCAGCATATTTTCATCAATATTCTCTTTAAAGGAAACGATGATGGTTTGTATTGATGAATTCGCGGCTTGAAGATTCGTTAATTTATCATCGGCCACAATTTGCCCTTTGTTGATGATGATGACCCGGTCGCATAGAGCTTCTACTTCCTGTAATATGTGAGAAGAGAATAATACTGTTTTATCTTTTCCCTGTTGTTTTATTACTGCTCTTATTTCTATAATCTGATTTGGATCCAATCCGCTGGTAGGCTCGTCCAGTATCAATACCTCAGGCTGGTGTATAATAGCAGCAGCCAGTCCCACTCTTTGCTTATATCCTTTTGAGAGTTGCCCTATTTTTTTTCCTGCCTCTGCAGATAATCCTACGGTTTCAATTACGTTTTGTATGGCTGCTTTGACATTTTGCACCTGATGTATTGTGGCCACAAAAACGAGATATTCTTTTACATACATATCATAGTACAAAGCATTCAACTCAGCGAGATAGCCAATTTTTCTTTTTGTTTCCAGTGGTTGTTCGGTCACATTAATACCACACACTGTTGCTTCACCCGCTGTTGGATGTAGATACCCGGTAATCATTTTCATAGTGGTTGATTTACCGGCACCATTGGGGCCCAAGAAGCCTACAATCTCGCCTTTATTAACTTGGAACGAGATATTGTTAACCGCTTTTTGTCCTCCGTAAACTTTTAGCAGATTTTTTACTTCGATTGACATAGGGCAAAGGTAATGGTCAAGTAAGTCAAAGACTTCATAAAAGTCTTTTCCATAAACAAGAAAAGACTTTTATGAAGAGAAAAATTATAAATCATCGTATTCGTAAATGGCATCTATGTGTGTACCGGCGTTCATTTCAAAAACCGGATTGATAATTCCATCTTTCAATCCATACACCCAGCCATGCAAATGTGGACGTTGCTCCTGCTTCCATGCACGCTGAATGATAGATGTTTTCGCTAAATTAAATACCTGCTCTTTTACATTCAACTCCACCAGCCTGTCTGTTTTTTTATCAGTATCAGTTATAGCATCCAGTTCCGCCCGGTGTATTCGATACACATCTTTAATATTGCGCAGCCACATATTGAGCACTGCTTTAAAATCATGATTGGTAATAGCAGCTTTGATACCACCACAACCATAATGACCACAAACTATTACATGTTTTACTTTCAAATGATTGACTGCATAGTCTAAAACACTCAGCAGGTTTACATCTGTATTAATAACCAGATTTGCCACATTTCGGTGTACAAATATCTCTCCTGGCTGTGTTCCGGTTATTTCGTTTGATGGCACCCGGCTGTCGCTGCATCCAATCCATAAAAATTCAGGTACCTGCAAATTTTCAAGTCTTGAAAAATAGGCTGGATCGTCATTTACTTTTTCTGCAGCCCAGGCTTTATTTTCTAATAATAATTTTTCGTATGTGTACATTTTGTGGTTTTTGGATTAATAAATTTAGTGTACTTCTTCCATAATATCTTTTTCGTGTGTTCTTATCACGACTTTATTCTTGGCAGGCGGCAACTTTTGCGAAAAGCCTTGCGTTTTGCTTTGTGATTGCTTAAGCTCTACTCGTATATTTTTCAAGTGTGCATGAAGCATAAAGTCTTCTATGGTTTCAATAATGTCTTTATCAATAAAATCGGCTCGGGAGGAATCAATCAATACATAAGAGTACTCAGGCACTTGTTCCAGTTTACTTTTAATAATGGGTTTATTCAAAAAGGAAACATCTTTTCGTAACCGGAATAAATATTTATTTTCATCATTCACTACAAATACTGCAGTTTTAAAATTACTTCTGAGTACAAAGAAAAGCCCTGCTACAATTCCAATAATTACACCTTTCAGCAAATCGGTAGCGAGTATAGCTGTAATGGTAATAACAAATGGCAGAAACTGATCCCAGCCCTTTTTATAAAATGATATAAACAAAGCGGGTTTCGCCAATTTATAACCAGTAAATATTAAAATAGCAGCCAATGCCGCCTTAGGTATCATGTTCAATATAAATGGGATGAAAGCAATTGATAATAACAATAAGGCGCCATGATAAATGGTGGACATTTTTGTTTTTGCGCCCGCATTTACATTTGCTGATGAACGAACTATAACACTGGTAACAGGTAGTCCTCCTAATAATCCTGAAACAATATTTCCAAGTCCCTGTGCTTTAAGTTCACGATTGGTTGGTGTTACTCTTTGAAAAGGATCCAAATCATCAACCGCTTCAATACTTAACAAACTTTCCAGACTGGCTACCAAAGCAAGCGTAACTGCTATCACCAAAACATCTTTTGAAAAAATCTGACTAAAATCGGGGAAAGTAAAAAAAGAGAGAAACTCATTTGCAGAATTGGATACCGGTATTTTTACCAGATGACCTCCATCAAGAGGCGCTAACATTTCACTGTTTGCAAAAAAAGTATTAAACCCCACACCAATAAATACAATGATGAGTGGTGCAGGAATAAATTTTAAAAAACCTTTCTTTCCTGATATCCCTTTTTCCCAAGAAAAATAAAATATTAAACAGGTAGCACCAATGATTATAGCAGCAGTGTTCATATGCCCAAAAGCAAAAATGAAATTGGTAAAAATATTCCCTTTGTCCTGCACCACACCTTCATCTGTTTCAAAATGCGAATCATCACCCAATAAATGCGGTACTTGATTTAATATTAAGATAAGACCAATAGCCGCTAACATTCCTTTGATAACACAATTAGGAATATAATCACCAACAACTCCTGCCTTTAAAAAACCAAATGCCATTTGCAATACACCTGCTATAACAACAGCTGCTAGAAATAACTGAAAGCTGCCTAAGAGACCAATTGCAGCAGCTACAATAGCAGTTAATCCGGCAGCGGGTCCGCTTACACTTAAATGTGAGCGACTTGCCAAACCAACTACAATACCACCACTAACACCTGCGATAATGCCACTTAACGGTGGTGCATTGGAAGCTAAAGCCACTCCCAAACACAAAGGGAGCGCTACAAGAAAAACAACAATTGACGAAGTAAGGTCATTGGGCAGACTTTTAAAATAGTCTTTTGCCCTTGGACGAGGAGCCATAAATCTGATTTTAGTTTTTTGATAATAATGTGCCGGTCACTTTATCCATAATAGATAAAGCCGACTCCTGTTTAAAAAAATAATGGAAAAACCAAATCAGCAATTGGGCGGTGGGTAATGTAGTTCGCCATGCCAGGCCACATAAACTGCATCAGCAAATGAATGATTGAGGTCTGAAACGATACTAAACCACGGATGCAGTTGTGTATGTGAATGATGTAGATATTCTTCAGATAAACTGATGCTTGAAGGTGCTTTTTCTTCTGTTGAGCTTGTCAGCGGATTATTATTTGAAGATTGCTGCTGCTCATCTTCTGATGAATGTGCAAGTGCAGATTGAGCACTCACTTGTGATGCAAACAAAACAGGTGTGCATACCGTAAGCCACAGCAACGCCAGCATCATTATGATGCTAATACCTTTCATTACATTGTTATATGCCGGTTGTTGTTTCTTCACAGGTTGCAAATATACATTGGCAACAATAGAATGACAAGCCGAATATGTTTTGAAATTGTAAAAAAATTAATCCAGCTCTTTAGATTTTTGAGGAATATAATCAAACTCGCCACGAAAAGCATACCAGCCAAATATTATCAGACCAATAATAATAGGCATAAATATAATAATGATCATCACCCATATTACCGGATTATTAATTTCTTTAGTTCCTCCGGCTTTAATATTGGTAAGTGCACCATTTACCAATTCATATACAATAAAGGGTGCCAGTACAAGAAATATCAAGCCAAAATATCTTTTAAACAAGTTCATATGTCAATCATTTATATTGTTATCAATTTTGTTTCTTAGATATAAAACACCAATGATCAGACAAAGCGCAGTGATTCCAATGGGATACCAAAGCCCAACTAATTTATCGGCTGGATATGTAGTCGTCAGCAGCAAACCAATAAAAGGAACCAAGCCGCCAAATACACCATTACCAATATGATAAGGAAGCGACATTGAAGTGTAACGAATTTTTGTAGGAAATAGCTCAACCAGAAAAGCAGCAATAGGCCCATATACCATGGTTACAAACAGTATTAAAATAAAAACCAAACCGATAAACTTCCAATAAATGGACTGAGGCAAATGCACATTCTTTTCAACCCGAACAGTCGATGTAGATTCCACTGTATTAGCTTTCAATGTATCGATATTAATTTCTGTAAATGAAAGCCCATTACTCAACAGAACCGGCGTGGAGACAGTACGCAACGAATCAATTGAGTTAGACAGTGGCAATATAGCAACCGTTGATTTTTCGTTGCCAATCCTGCTGATATTATCTTTAGCCATATTTTCATGATAATGGCCATTTGATTCATTCAAAAATATTTTAAAAATAGGCCGATAAAAAAATACAGCCAGTGCCATACCAGCCATCATAATCCATTTTCTGCCTATTTTATCACTTAGCCATCCCCAGAAAATAAAAAATGGCGTAGCAAATAAAATGGCCCAAAGCATAATCGTACGACTTTGTTCAAAATTGATATTGCAGGTTTTTTCCAAAAAAGTTTGCGCATAAAACTGACCTGTGTACCAAACCACGCCTTGTCCCATTACAGCTCCAAACAAAGCCAGTAATACCATTTTGAAATTAGCCTTGTGTCTAAAACTTTCTTTAATAGGATTGGCTGATGTTTTGCCCGATGCTTTTAGTTCGGCATACAATGGTGATTCCTTCATTTTCATTCTGATGTAAATGGAAATGCCAACCAATAAAATGGAAATCCAAAATGGATATCGCCATCCACCCCATTCGGCGTTAAAAGACTGATCGGTCATACCTGCCTTTACTACTAATATAACTCCCAATGCTAAAAACAAACCAATGGTTGCGGTGGTTTGTATCCAGCTGGTATAAAATCCTCTTTTATTTGGAGGAGCATGTTCGGCCACATAAGTTGCAGCGCCGCCATATTCGCCACCTAGCGCAAGCCCTTGTAATAATCTAAGTAATAAAACGATTATAGGAGCAGCAATGCCAATACTTTCATAACCCGGTACGCAACCAATTAAAAAAGTGGAACCGCCCATCAACACTAGTGTAAGCAGAAACGTATATTTTCTGCCAACTAAATCACCCAGTCTGCCAAATACCAGTGCACCAAAAGGCCGCACAATAAAACCGGCTGCAAATATGGCTAATGTACTCAGTAAAGCTGCTGTTGGATGATCTTTTGGAAAAAACTGAGTAGATATTGTTGTACTCAACATTCCAAAAATGTAGAAGTCGTACCACTCTATCATTGTGCCTACAGAAGAAGCAGCAATTACTTTTCGTATTTTACCCTTTTCATTCATGCGTTTAAAATACGAATTGATTTTTGCACATAAATATTTTTTTTCTGTTCGTACATTTATATCCTAATTTAAATATCATGTCATATCCCTACCAAATTACAACACATGCACAATACGAGCAGGCTTATAAAGAAAGTATAGAAAATCCAGAAAAATTTTGGGCAGCAGTAGCCGAACATTTTCAATGGAGAAAAAAATGGGACAAGGTGTTGGAGTGGAATTTTAAAGAACCAAAAATAGAATGGTTTAAAGGTGGCAAACTTAATATTACAGAAAACTGTATTGACAGACATCTTTCCACATTAGGCGAAAAGCCGGCTATCATTTGGGAACCCAACGATCCGACTGACAGGGTGAGGATTGTTACTTACAATCGTTTACACAAAAGAGTGTGCCAGGTAGCACAGATGCTGCGCAATAATGGTGTGAAAAAAGGTGACAGAGTCTGTATTTATATGGGCATGGTGCCCGAGCTGGCTTATGCCGTTCTGGGTTGTGCCCGCATTGGCGCTATACACAGTGTTATATTCGGAGGCTTCAGCGCACAGAGCATAGCTGACCGTGTAGATGATGCACAAGCCGAGTATATCATTACATGCGATGGCGCATATCGTGGCGATAAAGTCATTCCATTAAAAAGCGTAATTGATGATGCCTTGATAGGTAACAAAACAATAAAACGGGTAATCGTTTTTACAAGAACGAGAACACCCGTTTCAATGATTAAAGGAAGAGATGTGTGGTGGGAAGATGAAATGGATATTGCTGAAGACCAGATTGAAAACAACTCCGTTATCAACTCACCCGCTGTTGAAATGGATGCTGAAGATCCTTTATTTATTCTTTACACTTCAGGAAGTACTGGCAAGCCCAAAGGCGTTGTGCATACTACTGCTGGTTATTTGATATGGGCGACTTACACTTTTGTCAATGTTTTTCAATACAAGCCCGGTGCTATTCATTTCTGCACGGCTGATATTGGCTGGATAACAGGGCACAGTTATATTGTATATGGCCCACTGGCTGCCGGTGCTACATCACTCATGTTTGAAGGAATACCTACCTGGCCCGATGCTGGAAGGTTTTGGGATATAGTAGATAAACATAAAGTAGATATTCTCTACACTGCTCCTACAGCCATTAGAAGTTTAATGGGCTTTGGAGTGAGTCCAATAAAAAATAAAAATCTTTCTTCATTAAAAATATTAGGAACCGTTGGCGAGCCTATTAATGAAGAAGCCTGGCATTGGTATAATGAAAATATTGGAAAGAAAAAATGTCCGATTGTAGATACCTGGTGGCAAACAGAAACTGCAGGCTGTTTAATATCCAATATGGCCGGTGTTACGCCATCACGACCCAGTTGGGCTACCCTACCATTACCGGGTGTGTTACCAATATTGGTTGATGAAAACGGAAAAGAAGTAACAGATAAAGATGCTGATGGTTATTATAAAGGCAACCTGTGTATGGCAGCTCCCTGGCCTGGCATACTACGCACTACCTGGGGCGATCATGAAAGATGCCGAACTAATTATTTTGCTACCTATAATAATTTATATTTTACAGGCGATGGTGCTTTGAAGGATGAACTGGGTAACTACCGCATTACTGGCAGAGTAGATGATGTATTGAACGTAAGCGGCCATCGTATTGGAACTGCCGAAGTTGAAAATGCCATTAATATGCATGCCGGTGTGGTGGAAAGCGCCGTAGTGGGTTATCCCCATGATATTAAAGGGCAAGGCATTTATGCTTATGTAATATATAATGGACAACACGGAGATGAGCAATTGAGAAGACAAGATATTTTACAAACAGTAACCCGCATCATTGGCCCCATTGCTAAGCCTGATAAAATACAGTTTGTTCCCGGGCTACCGAAAACCAGAAGCGGAAAAATAATGCGTCGCATTTTAAGAAAGATTGCAGAAGGAGAAACTTCTAATTTGGGTGATACCACTACTTTATTAGACCCCGGCGTAGTGGATAGTATTAAGAATGGGAAAATATAAGTTGTTTGTAATTCATATAAAATGAAAAAAATCTTCATTCCGCTGCTACTATTTTCATTGCAAATAAATGCACAGGAAATATCGGTTGCCGCATTGGGCCTGAAACCTCCTGCTCAAATTAACTATACTCCGGTAAAAGACCAGTACATGTCTTCTACCTGTTGGAGTTTCTCAAGCAACTCATTACTGGAAAGCGAATTGCTAAAAAGCGGAAAGGGGAAGAATGATTTGAGTGAAATGTTTGTTTCCAGATATTCAATGCTGCGAAAAATTAATTTGCATTTGAAGTTAAAGGGAAAAAATTTTTTTACACCTGGAGGACAGTTTCACGATGTAGTGTGGGTATTAAAAAACTATGGTATGGCGCCTGAGGAAATTTATTCTGGCAAAGGACGTGGAGAGATTAATTATGATCATGCAGAAATGGACACTACGCTCAGTCATTTAATAAATCAATATGTAGCAAATGGTGTGCAAGAGCTTTCTGCAGGCCAACAAAAAGAAATTGACAGTATTTTAAACTATTATTACGGAAAACCACCTGCAGTATTTCATTACAAAGGGAAAAGCTATACACCTGTTTCATATTTAAAAGATTATCTAAAAGTGAACCCTGATGATTATGTTGAAATAACATCATACACTCATCACCCATTTTATAAATCATTTGTATTGGAAGATAAATACAACTGGACTGGTGATGAGTATTTTAATGTCCCCTTAGCCGATTTTGAATCTATTACTGACAATGCTTTAAAAAATGGTTACACGGTAGGCTGGGATGGCGATGCAGATGATGCCTTTTTTAATTATTATTCCGGTCTGGCTTATCTTCCTGATTCCATAAAACCTAATCAACAGCAGCGACAACTCGCATTTGAAAATCAAACTACACTGCTCAATCACATGATGCATGTCGTTGGAAAATCATACGATAACCTGGGTAACAAATGGTACTATATAAAAAACTCCTGGGGAAATATAACTAATGCTATCGGTGGATTTCTTTATATGAGGGCAGATTATTTTAAAATAAGAACTGTGGCTATTATTGTGAACAAGAAAGCAATTCCTGTTGCCATTAGAAAAAGAATGGGGAATTAATTAACGTATTTCTTCCTCGCTGGTGCTACAGGGTAAAATTCTTAGCTCACCTTCTTTATATACAATTCTCTTTTCATCTTCATCAGCAGTTTCAATTTTATATTTATAGATACCAGCAGGTATTTCGTAAACACATTCTTTTGAATTATTAATAACAGCGAGAGTAAGTGGTGCAGTTACATAAGTACTGCCATTTCTTTTATATAGAGAAATATACAATGTTTCTCCGCTTTTATTAAAGTAACATAAATCGGCGATGGATTTAAGTTGACAACTATCTGTAGATACAGGCTGCAAAGTTGCTGCAGGTATCATAGATCGTTTAGGTGTTTTAAAAACTTTCAGAATATCTACAAGCACTTTTCCACTTTCAACTATAGTGCTCATCGTTTTGTTTTGTGCCTGCGCCTGTATGCCTATACACACAGTCAGCAGAAAAAATATTTTTCTCATGTTGTATGGTTTGTAGAATAGTATGATGCAGGTTGAGAAAAAAATACACAACGTGATTTTTATAAATAACTAAAGCAGCCGGGTCAGCTGCTTTAGTAAGGGTTTTCCTTTTATTATCTGATTAGTAAGTAACAGATACAAAGATGTGGGAAATCAGGCATAGAGTTATTAATAAAAAATCCACATAATTTACTAAGTAGTTTGAAGTCTAAAAATTACTTTTGACGTATAACCAATATTTGTTGACAACTACTTCATCACATAAATCGGCCTTTCAGCGAAAAATGCTGAATTACTTTAAATGGATATTTTGGATATTCATTGTACAGTTTTTACTGTTCAACATCAGCGCAGCATTATATGCATATAAGTTTACAAAAGTATATGATGCCCCTATAGCCGGTTCTGTAAGCGGACAAACCAATGTACTAAATAAAACCTGGCGCTTTTTCAGTGGCCCTTTACAAAGAAAAATGTTGTCCTCCCCTAGTCCAGTATTTAAATACAAAACGATTACTTTTCATACAAAAAATAAACTTTCCCTTGAAGCATGGTTTGCACAACCTGACATCGCTTCAAAAGGAACCGTTATTCTTTTTCATGGCTGGCTTTCCAATAAATCCATATTACTTCCTGAAGCTTCAGAGTTTATATTTCAGGGCTATTCTGTACTGTTAGTGGATTTTAGAGCACATGGCAACAGCCAAGGCCATGTAACTACGATTGGAGTTAACGAAGCCGAAGAAGTAAAACTAGCCTGGGATTTTATCAAGACTAAAGGAGAAAAAAATATTATTCTTTATGGCATTTCTATGGGTGCAGTGGCAATAGCTAAAGCAGTGGGTGAATTTAGCCTCAGCCCTTCCGGGCTTATTTTAGAAATGCCTTTCGAGAGTATGCAATCAATTATTCAAGGCAAAGCCCGTGCTCAGGGTTTTCAAAATTTTGTCATCAAACCCTTCTCATTCTTTGTCACCTTCTGGATGGGTGTAGAAAGGGGCATTTCTGCATTGCAACACAAAACCGCTAACTATGTTTCCAAAATAAACTGCCCTGTATTGCTACAATGGGGCGCAAATGATGAATATGTATTGAGAAATGAAACTGAAAAAATTTTCAATGCCATAGCTTCAAAAAATAAAAAAATAGTGGTCTATGAAAATGCCGGGCACGAATCATTGCTTTACAACGATCCTCACCAATGGAGAATAGAAACAGAAAGATTTCTAAAAAACATTAATAGCGAATTACCACTTTAGTTCCAGCACCAGTATAAGAATACAATTCTATTACATCTTCGTTTTTCATGGAAATACAGCCTAGTGTCCAGTTTTTATACCTGTCCACTACAAAATCTTCGTGTGGCCAGGTGCCATGTATGCCTATGCCGCCACCTATACTTGCAGAAGAAGGAATGATTCCTTTTCGTTTTCTTTCATTGAACTTTTCATAGCTCAGTTTATTAGGATAATCAATAGACAAAAAACGACACCATTTATCATGAACTCTTTTGGCTGTTATCTGAAAACTACCTTCAGGAGTATTTTTATCGCCTTGCATTTTTTTATCTGCCAGACTGTTATTTCCAAATACAACCGGATAAGTAGCATACCAGCCTTTGTCATCATATACACTCAGTTCATAATCCGACTTGTCTATAACTATAGAAACAATGCCTATAGGTTTGTCATCACCTTTTAAATGCCGGTGCATAGTATATTTTCTGGCAGAGTGTGTATTTGATGCTATCAAAGCGCTGCCCAGAAACAGCGAGGTTAGCATTGTAAGGTTTTTCATTCCCCAATTAAGTTTTCGTTAAGGCCAGATAAACCCCGAAGTGGCTGGAATTATTTCATGGCAAAAAAATCAACAACCGTCATAATTCAAACGCAATGCCACATTGTTTTATTTTTCTTTGTGGATAAACTACTGGTGTATAAAGCAGTATTTTAACGGGAAGTTTAGAAAAACAATATAGTTGCGGTAAAAGAAAAGCCGGCAACAATCAGTTACCGGCTCTTAATAATATTAAAGTTTGGTGGTGCTTTTACCAGTTACTAAATCGGAAGCCGAAATTATAGGGCGTCATATCCAGTCCCTTTTCCCACATGTTTTTCATAGCCACACTGCCATAAAAACGAACCGGGCCCAATGACAGTTCCCCTACGTAAGAGAGCTTAAATTTTTCCAGATCAAAATTATTTTTCACTTTATGAATATCTCCGTCTTCTTTTGATTTATAACGGGAAGAATACAAGTATCCTGCACTGACGCCACCGCTAAAACCAAATCCCTTTGAACGCCTGGGTGTAAAATTAAAATTGAGCATAATTGGCACTGTGAGATAATCTGCTGCCAGTTTGGATTTCTTAAGATCCGAAGTGGCGAGTGAAATATTCGTAGGCTTTTTTGAGAACACAATATTTTCATCAAAATAATAATTGTTAAGCTCCAGCCCCAGTCCATATTTCAAATTCAAAACATGACTGGCAATATTTAGTTTCTGCATAAAGAACCACACATTCACATTTCTGGATTTGCCAGTTCTCAACTTCATTTGGTCTTTGCCTATTCCGGGAGCAGTAAAGCCGGTTAATAATGTATTGCCATAATCAGACTTGTCAGTATAGTTAGAAAATCCAATATCAAATATCCACCAGTTTGTACTTAGATTAGCAGGTTCTTCCCCACGACGACGCTTCATCTTATATACTGATGTAGAATCGCCATCTTTATGACCGGATTTTCGAACAATTACAATACCACCAATACGAATGGTATCATAAACGGGACGATGTGTTGAATCTGTCTGACCAAAAGATCCCAAAACTGTTAATAAGGCTACGATTAAAAAAACACTCTTCTTCATATTGTATAGATTAAAATTTTGAATTTTTCGTTTGCAAATAAGTTAAATAATGCGGTGGATATTACATGCGAATTGCGAAGCCACCAACTAATAATTTACTTTCATCTTCTCCATCTTTAGTAGTAGCATTGGTTCGTTTAACAAATGTTCTCACAATTTTTCTGAAGAGGCCACGGTTCTTTTTGTTTTTGCCGCCATTTTCAAGATCATCTTCACTTACTATATTTTGTTTAGTAGTTAATGAAGCCGGAATGACATTGGCATCGTTATGCTTCAAAAGATTATTCGTTTCGGGGTTTGGTTGCACATTAGCCATTAGTGATGCATTTGCATCCTGTTTTTGGAGTGATGGCTTGAGATTGGAATTATTTTCAGGCGATGGAAGATTGTTAGTAGGCTTATTTTCAATGGCAATGGCATGCTCAACTTTTTGTTGAGGCTGTGGCAATTGCGAGTTTGTTTTTTCCTTTGTCTCTTGCTTTACATTAGCGGTTATCAAATTTTCATTTTGCTGCTTACTTACAACCGGTAATATTTCTTCTGTATTGTTCAACTTATTTTTTTGTTCCGGCTTTGCTGTTGTAGCAGCTACCTGAATTTCTGTTTGCTCCTTTTCCAAAGCAGCATTCGTATTCTCATCCTTAGTATTGATCGTTTGCTGTTGAGTTGCCTTAGTTTCAGTTTTTACAATTGGGTCTTCTGGAGTATTTCTGTTATTATTCAAACTAAAAAATACAGAAAGGCCAATCATCAAAAGTAAAATTGCGGCTGCACTATACCTCCACACAATATATTTTCTTTTTGTCACTGCTTCACTTCTATAAAGGCTGCTTTTAAAAGGGAATGAAATATGTTCTGGTTGCTGTTTTGTTTTTTGCAAACTGGCGAATACTTCCTGCATTTGCGAATTTGAAGCAAGCAATACTTCAAGTTCATGTTTTTCAGCATTATTTAACTCACCATCCAGATAAAGCATGAGCCTTGTTTCCATATCAGATTCATTAGCCGCTGCAGGTAATTGCATCATCAGGCTTTCTTTGTTTGCAAATACAATATCCTTGTCGGGCTGCAATTTATACTGCATCAATACATCCAGCTCCTCTTTTAGCTCGGGGAATTGTTTTACAAAATCCTCCACTATCAGTCGATCGTCACTGTCAAGTTCATTATCCATGTAAAGGATAAAGAAATCTTCGTAATTATAGCGGTTTATTTTAATCATGTCTGATGTTTGAAGTTAAAGGATTGATGATTTGCCCCTAACCTCCTTTATATTACATTTTCCATTTTTACCAGATACTCTTTAAGTTGAAATCTTGCACGGTGCAGGTACACTTTTACCTGGCTGGTATTCAAGTTCATTATTTGTCCAATTTCGTCATAACTATATCCTTCATAATCTTTCAACAGTACTAATGAGCGTTGCGTTTCATTGAGTCGTGCCAACGCTTCGTCCAGTATTTTTTTCAAATTATTTATTGGTCGGTTTTCTGTTTTCATCGATTCAGAAAAATTTTCTTCAAGTTTAATCCTTTTTACTTTTCTTATATGATCAATCATTTGATGATATGCCACCGTAAAAAGATAAGATTTGCATTTTGCCGAATCTACATCATTTCTATTTCGCCACATTTTTTCAAAAGCAGTTTGCACTACATCTCTGGCATCTTCCTCGTGCCTCAAATTTTTAAGGATGAAGCGATACACATTATCTGCGTACAGGTTTACACAATCATTATATTCCTTTTCGGTCATGGTGCCGGTGCAATGGTTTTGGCCTCTTTCATTTACCAGTTTTGCAAATGAAATAATTCCATATTGGAAAAAACAGCCGGGAAAAAATCAGTTTCTTATTAGTTTATAACGAAGACCGGGTAATAAAGTTACACTCCGTTTCATTTTTTTATGAAAAACGCAAAATTCTGAGTTATAAAAACTGGCGGTAAAGTGGGTTTTGAATCAGTTCCTGCCCGTTTTCATGTTCATCTACCTGTGGCTTGCAGGAGGTTAAGCATTTTTCGGGTTTTGTGGAGGGTTCATTTTCTGCCCGTGGCAGTATAAAAGATGCTACTAATGCAATAACAAAAAAGCCGGCAAAAATCCGGAAATGCTTCATAACCGTTGGTTTGTGTCTTTGACGAAAGTAATGGTGGAAATGTTACAGGTTTGGTAAAAAATAGTTGCCGATGGTTCAATAAATAAATACCTAATAATTTTCAAACGGTGTCTATAGAAAATTAATTATCAGTTTAATGAATCAAAAAAGAATGAGGTAAATAGATTTATTTTCAAGAATAATACAAATTAATCTTTTGCTGGCTAAGTTTACTATACTCCTTTTGTACTGTTTATTTTTATTCCTCCCTTGCTCCTCGGGCATGGCCATAATACATTTAGACAGCGCCATCAAACCATTTCAACTAAAAGAAAAATACCTGTTGAAAAATATGAAGACGACGATACATGCAAGGCGCATATAAAATATTGGTTTGGGTCTTACTGTTGGCCCTATCTATACAGGGCTGTTTGCCATGGCTTTTGCTATCTCATTTATCATCCAATCCTGCCGCAATCTTGTACACATACTAGAAAAATATAAAAGGGGCAATCCTTTGCCCAAAAAATACAGAAGGAAAATTCACATTCCCCGGAATAAATAAAGACTTAAACGGCAGCAGCTTCTGACTGATTTTCTTCCTAAAATTTTTATGTAGGTTTGCTCAAACCATTGATATGAACGAAAAATTTGTACAACGCATCGCTGCCGAAGTAGTAGAAATAATAAACTCCGGACTTTATAAAACCGAAAGAATTATTGAAAGCTCACAAGGGGCTGCAATCACTGTAAATGGGAAAACGGTACTTAATTTTTGTGCCAATAATTATCTCGGACTTTCAAGTCACCCCAGGGTGATAGAAGCTGCACATAAAACCATTGACAAAAGAGGTTATGGCATGAGCAGTGTACGCTTTATCTGCGGCACGCAGGACATTCATAAAGAACTGGAAGATAAAATTTCCAAATTTCTGGGTACAGAAGACACCATATTATACGCCGCTGCCTTTGATGCCAACGGGGGTGTATTTGAGCCACTCTTTAATGAGCAGGATGCCATCATTTCCGATGCGCTCAATCATGCATCTATTATTGACGGTGTACGTCTTTGCAAAGCACAGCGTTATCGGTATGAGCATAATAATATGCAGGATCTGGAAGCCAAATTGCAGGAAGCAGCCGGCTGCCGCAGTCGTATTATTGTTACCGATGGTTCTTTTAGTATGGATGGCACTATTGCACAGCTTGACAAAATAGTACTGCTTGCCGAAAAATATGATGCTGTTATTATGATTGATGAATGTCATTCATCCGGCTTTTTGGGCAAAACGGGCAGGGGCACGCATGAGTACAGAGGTGTGATGGGAAAGATTGACATCATCACCGGAACATTGGGCAAGGCGCTGGGCGGAGCCAGCGGTGGATTTACATCGGGCAGCAAAGAAATTATTGATATGCTGCGCCAAAAATCAAGACCCTATTTATTCAGCAATACGCTGGCGCCTTCTATAGTTGGCGGCTCCATTGCCGTATTAGATATGCTTACCGAAACTACTGAGCTGCGAGACAAGCTGGAAAGCAATACAAAATATTTCAGAACTAAAATGACAGAAGCCGGTTTTGACATTAAACCCGGCGATCATCCCATTGTTCCCATTATGTTGTATGATGCAGTGCTGGCGCAAACAATGGCTACAAGGCTGTTGGAAGAAGGCATTTACGTAATTGGCTTCTTCTTTCCTGTAGTAGCTAAGGGGCAGGCTCGCATACGAGTGCAACTAAGCGCTGCACACGAGCAGGCGCATCTGGATAAAGCGATTACTGCTTTTAGTAAAATTGGAAAGGAACTGGGGGTGGTGAAATGAGAGAAAAATATGCGTATAAAAAATTTTTGATAGCAATTTCATAATGCGCAATGCGCATTATTTTCAAAAGCGTTTGATTTTTAAAAATTGAGGGGGAGATTTTGGGGGAGTTGGGTATATTTATGAGTTGTGCAAGCTTAAATCAGCAGTATGAGTTTTGAACAGACAATATTAGCGGGAGCAATTGGCGGATTGGTTACCAGCATAGCCCTTCCTCTAATCTTATACTTCTTTCTACGAATCTTTAATAAATTTTTAGTCTGTGTTGAAATTGACGAAAGAGATGAATCAAATTACAAAGTGCACAATATTAAAGTGCGCAACCATTCATTGACTACTTTAAAAAATATCATTGTTCATGTTTCAATTGACAATCATAAAAATGATATTATAAACGGGACAAGAGTTTTAATGTTTTGCTCGGATGCCCGAGTTGAAAGAGGAATGCTTTCCTGGTCAAAAAATATTGACGACAAGAACCTCCCACAAATAGACATTAATCAGGGAGAAGTTCAAGACATAAACTTAATTAGATACCACACAAGCAATCCAGACAATACAATTGAAGTTGCTTCTGAACAGGGTTTTTTTGAAGAAGGTAGCAATTCTGAAAAGCACAAAAGAAAATCTCGGGTTTTATTAACTGGAAACAGAAGTTATGAACTTAAACTGCTTATAACCGGCGAAAATATTTGGCCCAAACGAAGGACATACAAATACGACCATGAATTAAAAAGACTTACCCGTAAATAAGCCTGCATACAACATTGGGTTTTATGCAAGTTGGGTAAGACCAGCAAACATCTGCTAATTGCAAATCCCAGCTTCAGTTCGGTCAGACGAATATCTATCAGTTTTTGTTCTTAACTTCAACAACATATTTTCAATTAGGCATTTGTACCGGGCTTACGAATCACAGAATACCAGCACAGCAGAAAGCCCTGGACGTTGGCCACAAAGACAGGCGACTAATCTTAACAAACAGGAGATTTTATATGAAAGCGATCCTAATTACAAAATATGGCGGTACTGAAGTTCTTCAGGTAAAAGAAGTTCCGAATCCATGGCCAAAAGAGAATGAAATACTAATTAAAATCCATGCTGCAGCGATAAACAATACAGACATAGTTTTCAGAAAAGGCAAACCCTTTGTCTCAAGGTTTTTTACAGGTCTATTAAAGCCAAAACATTACATCCCAGGCGATGTTTTAGCAGGTAAGGTTATCGAAATCGGCAATAATGTAACAAGATTCAAAATTGGTGATTACGTTTATGGGTATTCCACAGATACTTTTGGGGCATATGCTGAGTACAAATGTCTGCCGGAAAATTCCGCAATAACTATTATACCAGAGAATATCAGTTTTGAAGAAGCGGCTGGTATTGTTGATGGCGGGCATACCGCTCTTGTGTTTCTTCGGGATAAAGGGAATATTAACAATAAGCAAAAGGTTCTGATTTATGGTGCATCTGGTTCTGTGGGTACCGCAGCAATTCAAATAGCGAATAGTTACGGGGCTGAAGTAATCGCTGTCTGCAGTACCTCAAATATAGAAATGGTTAAATCATTAGGGGCAAAAAGAATTATTGACTATACTACAAATGAGTTTACATTAGAAAATAAAAAGTATGACATCATTTTTGATACTGTAGCCAAAAAATCATTTTCCCAATGCAAAAATGTACTAAGCGACAATGGAATATATTTAACCACATTTCCAACGCCGGCAGTTTTAATAAAACAATTATTTCAATCGAAAGAAAAAGGAAAAAGAGCATTATTTGTTGCTGCTGGTATGAAACCAGTTGCTGAAAAAATTAAAAATCTACAATATCTTTCAGGACTGATTAAAAGTGATAAATTAAAAACAATTATTTCTAAAAAATACTCAATGGATGACATAGCAGAAGCTCATAGATATGTTGAGACAGGACATAAAAAAGGAAATATAGTAATTAAAATATGTTAATATTTGTGTCGCGCCGGGGTTTGCACTCAATCAATAGATAGTTATGCTACCCCGGCGCTAAGGCTTTATTCTGACACTATCTTTCCAGCAATTGAATGTATGTTGGGTAGTAAATAATCTCCAATATTCAACCCGTTTGCTTGCTTCAGTTATGAATTTTATTTGAGTGCAGCAGTAAATGAAATCATATTGTTAGTAACCGCAGTAAGCGCTTAGAAATGACTATAAGTATTTGTAAGTGCCTGGGTGTATTTATAATGAAATAAGGTGCGCTAAATGAAACGTTGGCTGTATCTGTAAAACGACCCTTCACGCCCCTAATATTAATCAACAAATTCAATCTGAACTTTTCAGCAATATAAAATTGAACGTTTTAGCAATAAATGTTATCGGTATCTAGCCCAATTTTGCTCTATAACTTTAAAACATAAAATTATGAGCAAAACAATTTTAATTACTGGAGCCGCAAGTGGCTTTGGGAAAATCGTTGCATTTGATTTGGCAAAAAAAGGACACAAGGTAATTGCTACCACACAAATCTATCCGCAAATGAGCGACTTGATAAGAGAAGCAAAGGAGCAAGGAATAGAACTTACCGTGGATAAATTGGATGTAACCAACACAACTGATATCAAGTATATTGTAAACAAATACGATATTGACATTTTAATCAGCAATGCAGGAATTGCGGAAGCCGGACCAATTGCCGAGCAACCAATAGATTTAATTCGTTCAATGTTTGAGGTAAATGTTTTCGGGGCATTAGCATTGGCACAAGCATTCATCAAAAAATTTATTGACGGAAAAAGACCGGGCAAAATTGTTTTCACCACTTCTATGGGCGAATTGTGGACGGTTCCTTATGCTGCTTCTTATTGTGCGTCAAAACATGCAATGGGTTCAATAGCGGAAGGCTTAAAAACTGAATTGGCACCATTCAATATCAAAATTGCAACGTGTAATCCTGGTGTGTTTGGTACAGGTTTTAATGACCGTGGTGCCGATACAATGTCCCGCTGGTACAACCCGGAAACTAATTTTACACCCATGTCAGCTTTAGAAGGTACTGCTGAGGCATTGGCACATCAACTGGATCCGAAGTCTATGGCAGAATGTATTGTAGGGGTAGCTTTGGATGAAAATTCAAACTTCAGAAATGTGCATCCAAAAGAAACCGAAGATTTTGTAAAACAATTACAGGCAGATGCCTGGACTGCAAAAAGCTAAATTATTCGTTGAATGCACCGATGAAAATCTCTGCTTCCAATTATCACAAATCAAAATTAAAAACAAAGATGAACATAATTTATAACGAAGCAGCCAAAGCATTGGACGCTGCAATAGAAAAGGCGAAGGCTTTGAATATTCCTGTAAGCATTGCCATTGTAGATGTGGGCGGACATTTGGTTGCTTTTGCAAGATTGGACAGCGTTTATGGTGTGTTAGAATTTGCCATAAAAAAAGCAAGAACAGCCGTAATGTTTGGCGCGGATAGCGATGTAATCGGTTCTATTATTGCTGGTGCAGGTGTAAACGGATATGGAATGCTTAATTCAAACGATGGATTACTAACGATTGCAGGCGGTGTGGTAATAAAAAACAAAGACGGTAACATTATCGGCGCTATCGGTTCTTCGGGCGGCACAACGGAACAAGACAAAGAAATTGCCAGTGCAGGATCAGTTGTACTTCATTAAATATTGGATATTTGTGATATGGAAGAAAAGCGTGAAATTATTTTTGACCGGTTGGTGTATTCGTGCATTTTTGAAAAGCACAGGGGACACGAAGAGTTTATTCCCGAACATATTTTAGGGTTTCAACTATCGGGAGAAACACATGCTTTCCATGCAGATGGCAATACCATCATTTCTGAAAACACGATTGTATTGGTTAAAAAAAACCAATTAGTCCGAACGATTAAGTATCCTTCCAAATCAGGGAAATATCAATTTTTGTCCATCACGTTGGATAATAAAATCCTGCAACAATATGCGCTTGAAAATAAGATTACGGTAGAAACCCCTTATGAAGGCAAACGGGAATTCGCTTTTGAACCTGATGATTTTCTTCAAAATTATTTTACTTCACTTGCCCCGTATATCAATAAGAAAAAAGAGGCAACGCCACGATTAGCCAATTTAAAAATCAGGGAAGCAATAGAATTAGTGCTGCAAAGCAATCCCGATTTTAAAAATCTGCTGTTTGATTTTTCCGAACCCTATAAGATAGATTTGGAAGAATTTATGAACCGGAATTATATGTTCAATGTTTCTGTGGAATCTTTTGCCAAACTCACCGGGCGAAGTCTTTCAGGGTTTAAAAGAGATTTTGACAAAACATTCGGCACAACGCCAAAGCAATGGTTACTGGTAAAACGTTTGGATGAAGCTCATTATTTAATCAAGCACAAAAAACAAAAACCTGCCGATTTTTATTTGGATTTAGGCTTTGAAAACCTATCACATTTTTATTTTTCATTTAAACAGAAATTCGGTTTAACAACCTCGGAAATAAATTAGGGATTAAGTCCTAACTAATAAAAAGAATGAGAAAAGAACGTTTTGAAGCTATTACCGATGCCATTTTAGCTATTATCATAACCTTAATGTTGATAGAAATCAGGATTCCGGAATTATCAATACATCATCTGCCCGATATCCTGTATCAAGTGTTGATTTATGCCATGAGTTTTGTGTCAATTGCTATAGTTTGGCTCAATCATCATCGGTTCGTAAACGCAGCCGGTACAGAAAGAATAGACATTAGCTCGGTATGGATAAATTTTGGGATGCTTTTTATGATTTCTTTCTTGCCCCTTGCTACAGAACATTTGAGCGATTCTTTCTTCAAAATTGAAAACCATATTTTTTATGGGGCGGTCGGAGGTTTAATGGTTGTGTTTTATGCCATTTTACAAGACCGCATAACAAAACATAAAAAGGAATTTAAGAAAGACAGAAAAATGAGCTGGTTTTCTGCAATGTTTTACTTCTTAACCATCCCTTTAAGCTTTGTAAGCATTTATTTATCGGGAGCCATTTTTCTATTGATACCTGTTATTTATTTTTTACAAACAAAAAGGCAATAACATAATACCGGCACGATTATGAATTTATTGCAACAAATGCAGCTTTGGACAAAAGGAGATGTGCTACAAGGCCGTTGGATGATAGGTATTGCACTTGTTATTTTTTTACCGTCCATTCTGCTCTTCTTCAAAAACAACAACCCTATTCTACACGGAATGTGGATACCGCTATTTTTGTTGCTACTGATGAATATAGGTTACGGTAGTTATCTTGTGCTGAGTAAGCCAAAATCATTGAAGGAAACCAAAATTCAATATAAAAAAAATCCAATTCAAACAGTAGAAATTGTCCTCAGAAATATGAAGCAAGCTGACAAAAGTTATAGAATCACTAAACTTTTGTGGGCTACATTTATGGCAATCTCAGTATTACTTTATTTCGTTTTCACGAAAAACTATTTTAAAGGACTTACATTGGGATTAATGATAATGTTCTTTGGAATGTTGGTTATTGACACAATGTTACATCAAAGAGTGAAACAAGCTATGGAAACCATAAATCATATAAATACCTGAAATAATAACCGCTACCGCCAAAAAAAGTATTTGCAAAAGCAGGGCTGAACAATGTAACATCAGCAATGTGCAACTATCAGCAACCGTCCCAGCTGACCCAACACAGATGTACATTAAAATATGTTTTCAACTTTTGTATCTTCGGTCGGTCGCAGTTCCGGGCGGGGCGATTTCCAAATGCCTTGCCGAACGCAAAGCTGTGGCCGTTGTGCGTCACTTTAAACAGACACCCTAAGAATGACAAATGGACATTATTCAGTATTTAAGAACACAACATTTGTGTACAGACGAAGATGTTGAACAAATCTTAAAATTTGTCCACCGGAAAACTTTCGCAAAAAAAGAATTGATACTCCCAGTTGAAAATACTTCAAAAAATATGTTCTTCATTGAACAAGGTATAGCGAGGGTTTTTTATGCAAAAAAAGACAAGGACGTTACGCTTTATTTTTTGCAAGAAAATAAAATAGGACTTCCCATTGACAGCATATTTTACAATCAGGTTTGCAAATTTGGTATTGAAGCATTGACTGAAACAAAGGTTGCCGTAATCACTTATGAACATTGGGCAAATTTTTCAAAAGACAATTTTTCACTACAACAGTTTTCGCAACAACTTATGATTGAGTATATCAAAAACGCTACCGACAGAATTTACAACTTGAAATTCCAAACACCTAAAGAACGCTATGATACAATGCTCATAGAATTTCCATCCATCTTTTTGCAGATACCTTTGGGTCACATCGCTTCCTATTTAGGCATTACACAAGAAACACTAAGCAGGTTGAGAGCCAAAAAATAAAACTGCATTTTTTGATTTCAGTCAAAAGTCATTTCAATATTTCGTAAGAATTTTGCATCAGAAAATGTAATTTCTTATGATAAAAATAACGGCATTTGAAACAGGCAAAGCTATTTGTAAAACCAAACAACAAACAGCTATAAACAACAATCGCTCTGGAATAGGAAGAAAGATTGATATTTTTCGTGACCCTAATTTTGTAAAACCGCTTCCCATTCTTGTTTACTTGATTGAACACCCCGAAGGAAATTTTCTGGTGGACACTGGCGATACTTGGAGAAATTCTGTAAAAGGATATTTACCAAGATGGAATCCTTTTTTTACAAAAATGGTTTCTATAAGAGTTGCTCCTGTTGAAGAAATCGGTTATCAGTTAAACAAAATTGGCATCAACCCTGCAAAAGATATTGAAGCTGTAATACTCACTCATTTTCACCACGACCACACAGGCGGACTTGACCATTTTCCACATACAAGAATAATAGGCAGCAGGGAAAACTATGCAGAATATTTAAGTGTAAAGGGTAAAATAGGTGGCTACCTACCGCAACGCAAACCTATTTGGCTAAAGCCCGAAATGATAGATTTTAAATCAAATCCTATTGGAGGTTTTTCGGCATCGCACCCTATTACAAAAGACGGAAGAATATTTTTAGTGCCAACACCTGGGCATTGCACCGGACACTTATCGGTAGTAGTTCGCGGCGATGATTACACTTATTTTTTAGCAGGCGATGCGTCTTATAACGAAGAAAATATCCGAAACGAAAAGACCGATGGCGTAACTTTTCAACCCGAAATAGCATTGGCAACTTTAAAAGCAATAAAAGCATTTGCCACCAACGAACCAACTATTGTTTTGCCTTGCCACGATCCAAACAGTACGATTCGCTTGGGAAACAGGCAGACATTTGCTTAAAAAAAGCGAACGCACAACTTGAACTGTGCAAAAACTCGTTTGAGTAGTTTAATCATCTCAGTCATTTGCACTTGCTTACCAATTTTATTTTTTGATTTTGAAGTTTACAGAAAGAACAACTGCGACTTTAAGATTGGCAATAGATATTATCCTGATAAAATCAGTACGAACCGAGACAGTTGTTGACCCTGCTCTGATAATAATCGGGGCGACCCGGTTTATGATGTGGACCCTGCCCCGATTTCAATCGGGGCGACCCGGTTTATGATGTGGACCCTGTCCCGATTTCAATCGGGGCGACCCGGTTTATGATGTGGACCCTGCCCCGATTCCAATCGGGGCGACCCGGTTTATTTTGTGGACCCTGCCCCGATTCCAATCGGGGCGACCCGGTTTATTTTGTGGACCCTGCCCCGATTCCAATCGGGGCGACCCGGTTTATGATGTGGACCCTGCCCCGATTCCAATCGGGGCGACCCGGTTTATGATGTGGACCCTGCCCCGATTCCAATCGGGGCGACCCGGTTTATGATGTGGACCCTGCCCCGATTCCAATCGGGGCGACCCGGTTTATTTTGTGGACCCTGCCCCGATTCCAATCGGGGCGACCCGGTTTATTTTGTGGACCCTGCCCCGATTCCAATCGGGGCGACCCGGTTTATTTTGTGGACCCTGCCCCGATTCCAATCGGGGCGACCCGGTTTATTTTGTGGACCCTGCCCCGATTCCAATCGGGGCGACCCGGTTTATTTTGTGGACCCTGCCCCGATTCCAATCGGGGCGACCCGGTTTATGATGTGGACCCTGCCCCGATTCCAATCGGGGCGACCCGGTTTATTTTGTGGACCCTGCCCCGATTCCAATCGGGGCGACCCGGTTTATTTTGTGGACCCTGCCCCGATTCCAATCGGGGCGACCCGGTTTATTTTGTGGACCCTGCCCCGATTCCAATCGGGGCGACCCGGTTTATTTTGTGGACCCTGCCCCGATTCCAATCGGGGCGACCCGGTTTATTTTGTGGACCCTGCCCCGATTCCAATCGGGGCGACCCGGTTTATTTTGTGGACCCTGCCCCGATTCCAATCGGGGCGACCCGGTTTATTTTGTGGACCCTGCCCCGATTCCAATCGGGGCGACCCGGTTTATTTTGTGGACCCTGCCCCGATTCCAATCGGGGCGACCCGGTTTATTTTGTGGACCCTGCCCCGATTCCAATCGGGGCGACCCGGTTTATTTTGTGGACCCTGCCCCGATTCCAATCGGGGCGACCCGGTTTATTTTGTGGACCCTGTAGGATTTGAACCTACGACCCCCTGATTATGAGTCAGGTGCTCTAACCGTCTGAGCTAAGGGTCCTGATTAATAAATTAATCATCTATTTCCCTCAAAGGGAGCGCAAAAGTAATTAAATATCGCTGACAGGTGCTTTTTTTAAAAGATTCTCTTATAAATATTCTCAGTTTTTGGATGGAAACGGCTCATTCCCTACATTTGTGCCGGAATTGATTGAAGGAAGGGAACGAGGTCGTTCCCTTCTTCTTTTATACAAATGGACTATTCATCGCAAATACAGGCTATTGCCAAAAAAATTGAAGACTTAATTGCCGGAGAACCCGATCTGTTTCTCGTAGAAATAAAAATTAAGCCAACTAATAATTTAAAGATTTTTATTGACGGCGACCAGGGCATTGCAATTGAAAGGCTTATTAAATATAACCGAAGTCTGTATAAGCAAATTGAAGAAGGTGGCATGTTTCCCAATGGCGATTTTTCGCTTGAAGTATCCTCGCCGGGGTTAGATGAACCATTGAAAAGCTATCAACAGTATAAAAAGAATATTGGCAGAAATGTAGAAGTAATTTCAACAGAGGGTTTAAAAAGAGAAGGAAAACTTTTAAGTATAAATGAGAACGAAATAGTTGTAGAAGAAATAAAAGGGAAAGGGAAAAAAGCTGAAACAGTTCATCATACAATACTTTTTAATCAAATAAAAACAACAAAAATTCAAATTAAATTTTAAAAGCCGGTTGACCGGCCTCAAAATTCAAACTGTGTATTATGTCAAGTATAAACCTGATAGACGCTTTCCAGGATTTTAAGGAAGCTGAAAACATTGATCGCCCCACCATGATGAAAGTGGTAGAGGATGTGTTCAAAACTTTGCTGCGCAAAAAATATGGCAGCGATGAGAATTTTGATGTAATTGTAAATGCAGAAAAAGGTGACCTGGAAATCATCCGTAGAAGGATGATTGTAGAGGACGGACAGGTGGAAGATCCCCTGGCACAGGTTGCTTATAGTGAAGCAGTAAAAATTGAACCAGACTTTGAAGTAGGTGAGGAGTTAATGCAGGAGATTGACCTGCTCAATTTTGGTCGCCGGGCTATTTTGGCGGCTAAGCAAACATTGGCAAGCCGCATCAGCGACTTGAAGAAAAATGTAATTGCAAAAAAATATGGTGATCGCATCGGCGAAATCATCAGTGCCGAAGTTTATCAGGTTTGGAAAAAAGAAATATTGTTGCTCGACGAGGAAGGTAATGAACTGATTTTACCAAAAAGCGAACAAATACCACAGGATTATTTTAAGAAAGGAGAAAACACCCGTGCCGTAGTGAAGAAAGTAGATATGAAAAATAACAATCCGGTTATTATTCTTTCCCGTACCGCACCTGAATTTCTGGCCAAATTACTTGAAATCGAAGTTCCTGAAATTTTTGACGGACTGATAGTTATTAAAAAAATTGTTCGTGATCCGGGTGAAAGAGCAAAAGTAGCGGTTGAGTCGTTTGACGACCGCATTGATCCTGTAGGTGCTTGTGTGGGTATGAAAGGTAGCCGTATTCATGGTATTGTTAGAGAATTAAAAAATGAAAATATAGATGTGATCAACTGGACCAATAATACTCAGTTGCTCATACAACGTTCCCTTACTCCTTCACGCATTACCAGTATGGAACTGGATCAGGAGAAAAAACATGCTAATGTATATTTGAAACCCGATCAGGTTTCTCTTGCAATTGGCCGTCGTGGAGTAAATATTAAACTGGCAAGTGAACTTACCGGATATGAATTAGATGTTTACCGCGATACTGAAGATGAAGAAACTGAAGACGGATTTGATATTAATCTTGACGAATTTAGCGATGAAATTGATGAATGGGTAATTGAGGAGTTGAAGCGCATCGGTTGCGATACCGGTCGCAGTGTGTTGAAACTTACAGCAGAGGAACTGGAAAGAAGAACTGATCTTGAAAAAGAAACTATTGCAGAAGTAAGAAAAGTTTTGCAAGAAGAATTTGAAAAAGAATAATGAATAGTCGATAAGTCATATCAGCCAAACCGGTCAGATGGAGTGACTTATTCAGATTAGATTATTTGACCTGTTTGAAAAAAAAAGACTATCTGACTTAAAACAATTGAATGGCAGAATTAAAACTTCCGAGATTATTAGCCGCCGCCAAAGAATTTAACATTGGCCAGGACACCCTTGTCGACTTTTTGATAGGTAAAGGATTTTCAAAAGATGACCTGAAATCTACTTCAAAGCTGACAGAGGGCATGTATCGTTCGCTTCAATCAGAATTTCAAAGCGATAAGGCAGCTAAAATGAAAAGTGATCAGCTAGAATTGCCCAAAAGTGTTGCTGAACCAAAGAAAAAGAAAGAAGAAGAAGAAATTCTTTTCAAAAAAGAAGAGAAAACTACTTCAAAAATTTCTAAGAAAACAGAAGAAACAAAAGTAGATACAAAAGCAGAAACTGTAAAAGCTGAGGAAACAGTTGAAAAACCAGAAACGACAAAAAGCAAAAAGACCGAAAAAGAAGAAGAGCTCCCCGCTGCTGAAGAAGTTATAAAAGCAGAAGCTCCTGAGATTGAAAAGCCAAAGGTTGTAAAGAAAATTGATCTGGATAAAATTGACTCTTCTACCAGACCAAAGAAGATTGTAAAAGCTAAAAAAGAAGAACCGCCTAAAGCAGAAGAAGAAAAAACGGTAAAAACAAAAGCGAAGAAAACTAAACCTGAAGAAGAAGCGGTAGCTGAAAAAATAGAGGAACCAAAGATAGAAACACCTGTAACAGAAGAGCCGGCTACTGAAGAACTACAACAAACTGTAATTGAAAATATTGAAGTAGAAAAACTGACAGGTCCAAAAATTTTAGGAAAAATAGAACTGCCTGTATCAAATGATACCCGCCCTGTAAAAGATGAAAAGAGAAAAAGAAAACGTATTCCAATTGAGAAAAAAGATCCAAAGCGGAATATCATTATAAATAAAGATGCAGATAAGAAACAAGGTGGTGGAGGTGGTGGTAGTAATTTCAACCGCGGAAGAAGTACCGGAGGAAACAGAAGAGATAACCGTGGTGGAGGCCGCAGAGAAGATAAGCTAATTGACGAAAAAGAGATTCAGGATAAAATCAGAGAAACTCAGGCCAAACTTACCGGTGGCTCAGGCCGGGGTAAGAGTCTGAAAGCAAAACTTCGTCGTGAAAAAAGACATGAAGCCGCAGAAGCGATGGGCGAATCAGAAGCTGATAACAAACTGCAGGTAACAGAATTTATCAGCGTTAGCGAATTAGCAAATCTGATGGATGTAAACTTTGCAGAAGTAATCAGTAAGTGTATGAGCCTGGGCATCATGGTTTCAATCAATCAGAGATTAGATGCTGAGGTAATTGAACTGGTTGCTGGTGAATTTGGCCATACGGTTGAGTTTATCGATATGGAAAAGCAAATGGAAATGGAGGAAGAGGAGGACGATGATGAGGAGGAAGATTTGAAACCACGTTCTCCTATTGTAACCATCATGGGACACGTTGACCATGGAAAAACTTCATTGCTTGACTATATCCGTAATGCCAACGTTGTTGCGGGTGAAGCAGGTGGTATTACCCAGCATATTGGGGCCTATCAGGTAGAACTCAGCAATGGAAAAGAGATCACCTTCCTGGATACGCCCGGTCACGAAGCCTTTACCGCTATGCGTGCCCGTGGTGCCAAGGTTACGGATATTGCCGTTATCGTAATAGCAGCAGATGACGCAGTGATGCCGCAAACCCGTGAGGCCATCAGCCATGCACAGGCTGCCGGTGTACCTATGATTTTTGCTATTAATAAAATAGATAAGGATGGCGCTAATTCTCAAAAAATTTATGAGCAACTTTCCCAAATGAACTTGTTGGTAGAAGAATGGGGCGGTAAATTTCAAAGCCAGGAAATAGCAGCCAAAAAAGGATTGAACATTGATAAACTTCTTGAGAAAATTTTACTTGAAGCTGAATTGCTAGACCTGAAAGCAAATCCAGAAAGGGAAGCTACAGGTACTATCATAGAAGCATCGCTTGATAAAGGCCGTGGTTATGTAGCCACCATTCTGGTTGAAAACGGAACTTTAAGACAAGGCGATCTGGTGGTGAGTGGTCAACATTTTGGCCGTGTAAAAGCCTTGTTCAACGAAAGAAACAAGAAAGAAGACAAGGCAGGGCCATCGGCACCTGCTGTTATATTAGGATTGAACGGTGCACCACAGGCTGGCGAAAAATTCAAAGTGTATGAAGACGAAAGTGAAGCAAAGGAAATAGCCAATCGCCGTGCACAAATTCTAAGAGAGCAGGGTATTCGTACCAAAAAGCATATTACATTGGATGAAATTGGTCGTCGTCTTGCACTTGGAAGTTTCAAAGAACTGAAAGTAATTATCAAAGGTGACGTGGACGGATCTGTTGAAGCTTTGAGCGACTCATTACAAAAACTTTCTACACAGGAAATTCTGGTGAGTGTGATACATAAAGGTGTGGGTCAGATTAACGAGAGTGATATCGTACTTGCCGAGGCATCAGATGCTATTGTAATTGCATTTAATGTGCGACCTTCTTTACAGGCTTCACGCCTTGCTGAAAATGCAGGTATTGAAATTAAAATGTACTCCATCATTTACAATGCAATAGAAGAAGTGAAGAGCGCTATGGAAGGAATGCTGGAGCCCAAAGTACAGGAGAAAATTGTGGCTAATGTTGAGATTAAAGAAGTGTTCAAATTTGATAAAGCTACTGTTGCCGGATGTCAGGTAATAGATGGTAAGATAAAACGTGATTCCAAAATTCGCCTTATCCGCGATGGTATTGTTATCTATCCTACTGCAGAAGGGGCCAATGCTGAACTAGGCTCCTTAAAACGTTTTAAAGATGATTCAAAGGAAGTAACATCTGGCATGGAATGCGGACTAACTATTAAAAATTATAGCGACATAAAAGTAGGCGACATAGTAGAAGCTTATGAAATAGAAGAAGTAAAACGGACGCTTTAAGAGTTTGACGCTACAAAGACTATCATCAGGTAAAATGAAGTATGAATGCTTATTCAACCGAGATTGATTGTCTTTATGCTTACTTCATTGAAAATTTTTGTTAAATACCCTTCCTGGGTTTATTGCTTATAAGCCGAGGAAGTACTTTTGAAATTATGCTAAGTATCAAAAAATTACTAACTGTTTGCTTTGTGCTGTTGAGTGCTGTAGCCATAGCACAACCTCAATCAAATTCGGCTAAAATTGTAGCTGATAAAATAATTGCGATTGTAGGCGACCGCATTATCCTCAATTCTGACATTAAGAATTCTATTGAAGATGCAAGACGACGGGGAGAAAAAGTACCGGATGATGCTGAATGTCAGATTCTGGATCAGGCTTTAATTTCTAAGATTCTGATGTTGCAGGCTGAAAAAGATTCGTTACCCATTACAGAAGAAGAGGTCGAGGCAGACTTAGATAACCGCATTCGCCAATACATTAATCAAGTAGGTAGTCAAGATGCATTGGAAGAAATGGCCGGCAAAACCATTTACCAGATAAAAGATGATGCCCGAGAATCAATTAGAGAACAAAAGTTGGCCGCTGCCATGCAACGTAAAGTTGTAGATGGCGTACGCATCACACCCACTGAAGTAACCACCTGGTTTAATCAGATACCCAAAGACAGTCTTCCTTTTTTTGAATCAGAGTTAGAAGTATGTCAGATAATCCTTTTCCCAAAAGCATCGAGGGATGTAGATTTATATGTTTTGGGAGAAATGCAAAATCTGAAAAAACAATTGGAAAACAAACAGGTGGACTGGTGTGCTGCAGCAAAAAAATCGGACGACCCCGGTAGTCGCGACCGTTGTGGACAATACCAAATCAACCGAAATGAAAAAACATGGGATCCGATATTTTTAGCTACTGCCTTTCAATTAAAAGAAGGCGAAATTTCTGCTCCTGTTAAATCAAAATTTGGTTACCATATTATCAAAATGGTGCAGCGTAGTGGAGATGATGCCATTGTACAACATATTCTGCGTATCCCTCCGGTAACCGAAGATGAAATCGCCGCCGCAGGAAAAAAATTAGACAGCATCCGTACCGAAATAAAAAACGAAAAGATATCATTCAATGCTGCCGCTACTAAATACAGTGATGACGAAACTACTAAGTTTGCCGGTCCCTGTATTATGAACAGAGATGGTTCAACACATGTTACTATTGATCTACTGGATAAAGACATGGTAGGCGTTCTTAGCAAGATGAATGTGGGAGACATTTCAAAAGCAAATCCTTTTACAGATGAACAAGAAAAAAAAGGTGTTCGTATTGTTTATCTTAAATCCAGAACCGAACCTCACCGTATGAACTTGCATGATGATTATAGCCGTATTTCAAATTTTGCACTTGAACAAAAGAAAAACAAAGTGCTGGAAAAATGGCTGATGGGAAAAATTCCAACTTATTATTTAGTAATTGACCCACAGACCCAGGAAGAATGTCCTTCAGTTAAAAAATTTATTGAACCTGAAAAAAAATAATTTTAAATACAGGCTGTCTTAGTTGGACAGCCTTTTTTTTATTTGAGCATATCCGATTGGACTATCTGATTTCATCCTCTTTACTCCTTTTTCTTTTTTCCCTTCCAGCTGGTTACCTTTGCCAACTCCATGAGCGACTCTATCAAACATGAATGCGGACTGGCATTCATCCGACTGAGAAAACCATTCTCCTACTACCAACAACAGTATGGCACCGTACTGTGGGGGCTTAATAAGCTTTACCTGTTAATGGAGAAACAACACAACCGCGGACAGGATGGGGCGGGGCTTGCCACTGTAAAACTGAATGTAGAACCAGGATATCCATTCTTACATCGCATTCGCAGCAATGCCCATCAGGCTATTGCCGATATCTTTCAACAGATAGGAAAAGAAATTGAGGAACTGGAACTTTATCACCCTGAAATAAAAAACCATCCCGGACTGATGAAAGGCCATGTCCGTTTTCTGGGAGAAGTACTTCTTGGTCATCTTCGTTATGGCACACAAGGAAAAAACAAAATAGAATATTGTCATCCATTTATTCAGCGAAATACTATACCCAGCCGCAATCTGGCAATGGCGGGTAATTTTAATATCGTCAACTCCGAAGAACTTTTTGCCCTCATTGGTAAGGAACCGCACGACACTGTTCGCTTTAGCGATCTTGCCGCTTTGATAGATCTGGTACATACTTTTCTCTGCAAAGAAGATGAGGCATCACCACAACATATGGATATTAAAAAAGTATTAAAGAAAACCTTACCGTTGATTGATGGAGGTTTTCATGTGGCTGGTATCACCGGAAATGGTATTGGTTTTGTTTTTAGAGATGCACATGGTATTCGCCCATCCTACTATTACATCAACGATGAAGTAGTAGTAGCTGCCAGCGAAAGAGCAGCCATTCGTACCGCTTTTAATGTCGGCGAAAATGAAGTACAGGAACTACTACCCGGACAAGCTTTAATCGTAAACGAAACAGGAGCCATAGAAATAGTACAAGTGCTGGAGCCCAAAGAAAGAAAGGCCTGCAGTTTTGAAAGAATCTATTTTTCCAGAGGCAGTGACGAAAAGATTTATCGTGAGCGGATTGCACTTGGCTACAATCTGAGTGAACAAGTACTAAATGCTATTGAACATGATTTAAAGAATACCATTTTTTCTTTTATACCCAACACCGCTGAAACCGCTTTTTACGGAATGTTGAAAGGCATGGAAGACTATTTAAATAACATAAAAATTGAACGTATAAAAAGCTGGGGCAAAGAATTTGATGAGGAAAAACTCAGCGAAATGATCAATCGTCGCATCCGGGTTGAAAAAATTGCGATCAAAGATGTGAAGATGCGCACCTTTATTACCGAAGATGCCAGCCGCAATGAAATGGTGCAGCACGTTTACGATATTACCTATGGCACGGTAAGAGCAATGCAAGATACACTGGTAGTAATTGACGATTCAATTGTAAGAGGAACTACACTCAAAGAAAGCATTATTCGAATGCTTGCCCGTCTCCAACCAAAACGAATCATTATTGTATCCTCATCGCCACAAATCCGCTATCCTGATTGTTATGGAATAGATATGAGCAAGATGGGTGATTTCATTGCTTTCAATGCTGTAGTTTCTTTAATAAAAGAAGCAGGAAAAGAATCTTTTCTCAAAGAGCTTTTTGAAAAATGTAAGGAGTTGCAACGCAACGATCAATTGCATACTGAAAATATAGTGAAGCAGGTTTATAAACAATTTACCAATGAAGAAATATCAGCCAGCATTGCAAAGTTGATAACGCCTCCTGGTATCAACATTCCTGTTGAAGTAATTTTTCAAAGTATAGAAGATTTACATAAGTCATGCCCCAGCAATCTGGGCGACTGGTATTTTACCGGCAACTACCCCACACCTGGCGGCAATCGTGTGGTGAACAAGGCTTTTATGAATTTTATGGAAGGAAAAAAAGTAAGAGGCTATTAATTTAGTATCAATACAAATTACCATAATACCTTAATTTATGAAAAATTTGATTCTTGTACGCCATGCCAAAAGCGACTGGGGCAATGCTTCGCTCAGCGATTTTGACAGACCACTTAATGAAAGAGGGAAAAGAGATGCGCCGGAAATGGCTGAAAGATTAAAATCAAAAAAAATAATAATTGACGCTATCTACTCGAGCCCAGCAAAGCGTGCAGCCAAAACAGCAAAAGCCTTTGCTGAAATTTTGGACATAAAGAAAAAACATTTTCACTTCAAAGAAGATTTGTACCTCGCATCTTCCGACGTGTTTCAAGAGGTAATAAGCAGTGCAGCTAATGAATATGAAACTATTGCCTTATTTTCTCACAACGAGGGAATTACCTATTTTGCTAATCGCCTTACCAATGTACGCATCAACAACATACCCACTTGCGGTGTATTTGCAGTAAAAATAAATTGCGAATGTTGGAAAGATTTTGAAAATGCGGAAAAGGAGTTTTGGTTTTTTGACTTTCCTAAAAATGGCAAGTCTGAATCATAACTCATCACTACTCTTCTACCATTACCGGAGTTTTTCGGCTTACCAGATAAACACCTGAAAAAATTAATAGGCCGGATAATAATTTTTCAATTGAAAATTGTTCGTTTAAAAATAATACAGCAATCAATGTTGCAAATATTGGTTGTGTGTAAATATAGGAGCCTGTAACACCTGCGCCAAGATGCTGCAATCCAAAAGCGTTGAAATAATAAGCAAGAAATGTACCGCAGCACACAATGGTAAATAAAGCAATGTATTGCTCCCATCCCATTTGTTGCCATTCAATTGCATTAAACTGTGTCCAGCCAAAAGGGATAATTAAAATAAATCCAAAAGTAAAGACCCAGCGAACTACATGTAGTGGTGGATAAATTTTCATCAACGGTTTTACCAATATAAAATACAGGGCATAAGAAATAGCATTGAGTACAATCAGCAAATCACCATCCAACGAGGCATCTCCATTATTTTTTTTTGAACTAATTAGCACAACAGCGCCTGCAATTCCCAGTACCAGACCTAATGCCTTGAACCATGAAATTTTTTCTTTCAACGCCCAAAAAGCAAGAATGGTTATCAACAAAGGAGTGCAAAGCATTAATAATGAAGCATGAACTGTTGAGGTCATCGTGAGTCCTTTGATAAACAACATTTGATTAAGTGCCACGCCAGTAAGTCCGCATAAAATAAACCTCCACCAATGTTTTTTCTGAATACGGGCAGATGATTTGCTAAATAGCCAGACCATCCAAAACAATAAAAGACTTACCCCTACTCGAACCACATTGACGCCATAAGGGCCAATATATTTTGGAGAAATAAATTTGATTAAACTGAAATTGGTGGCAAAAAATATATTGGTAAGTAAAACCGCTATATGAGCTTTTGATTTCTCCTGCAAGTGAGTAAGTTTATACAAAGATAGAGTTGGGAGAGAATTAATTTTTGATAGATTCTACAAACAATGTAATTGCTTCATTCAAACAATTTTCAACCTCAACACTACTTGATTTATATTGAAATGAATGTGCCAATGCCAACGCATTAGATAATGAAAAATCCTTTTGCGAAACAAAAGGCGCCATTTTCTTTTCGGCCAGATAGTGGGCCAGATATTCCTGTTCCGTTTGTCCGGGCGTAGGTATCAAAATACTTTTTTGTCCCATAGCAGCAATATCCATAACAGTACTGTATCCGCTTCTTGCAATAACAATTGATGCTTTTTGTAATTCCTCATTCAATTGCGAAGAAGACAAATGGTTATAAAACTGAATCATGTTGGTTGATGGAATCAGGTTTTCTACATCGGGTAAACCCCGCACAACAGTTGCTGTGTGTTGGTAATAACTTATTTCGTCTATGATTTTATTTTCCAGCAAACTACGCTGCGGTTCGGGGCCGGATAATAAAACCAATAAATGACCGGATTTTTTGTTCACCTCCTTTTTTTGAAATCTTGAAATAGTACCAAGATAGGTAACGGGTACATTCGGCATTATTTCAGGATGCGATAAATCACCAGCCAGAATATTTTTTTCTTTTGCATCAGGTATCCAGCATTGACTAAAACAGTTGATATATGAATAATTTTTTTGCTGCAACCATCTTTCACTCCATTTTCCAAATGGAGATTTTATTAATAATTGATGTGTAATAAAAACTGATGGTATTTGTGGATGATATAGTCCGTAACGATTATCGCTGATGATGGCATCAAAATGATATTGACTCACTACCTGTTGCAGCCATTTATGTTCATTATTTATTGATCTCTTTATTTGCCGTATCTGCCGAAAGATTCCAAAAATTAAACCAGTTGCAGATTTTGCATATTTGATTCAATAGCCTTCTAAGTCCAGAAACCTGAGTTGTGGAAACTCCTGAGTCAATAATGCCTTTTGAGCTCCTTCACCAGAAAGCCATACTTCACAATCTCTGGCTAATAGCTCTCGAATAATTGGAATACAACGGGTAGCATGCCCCAGTCCCCAATCAAGTGGCGCAACCAAAATGCGTAATTTTCCCGATTTTTTTTCCGTCATTTTGTGAAATGAGTACTTTTTTAAGTTTTTAGATCGCTTCAGATACTAAATAGTTTGTAAAATAGTTTTAATTTAGAACTTCCATTTAAGAATCCAAAAGTGCATGATATGAAGTTGATAAATAAAGCCGCTTTATTACTATTTGTTTCCACCCTTTTATTGCTGGCCAGTTGCAACCGCAACTACTATTCCGGCACGGGCAAAGGAGGAAAAAACTGTGGCTGCCCCAGTCATAAAGGAATGAGCGGCTACTAACATAGCGCTATGTACAGAAACGAAAGAAGCTTGACCTTATTTTTTCATGAACCACTGAAAGAGGCTGAATTAAATGCGCTCCTTTTAGTGGTGGAAAATCCAATACAATTTTGTACAGCACACGAACTGGTGAATAGGAACAGCATCACCAATAATCCAAAAAAAATCTGGAAAGAAAGCAGACAGGCCCGGTTAAAAATTTTTCGATTTTTAATTAATAAAAACTGAACTCAACTCAGTCGTTTTAATGCTTCTTTAAGCTTCAGCAACATTTCGTTTATTTCTTCCTTTTTACATGTTCCAATACTTAGCCGATACCATGCCGAGCTTCTGCTGGCACCAAATGCATAAAAAGGAACTACTGCTAATTTTGCTTCGTTCAATATATAGGCTGTAACGGCTCCCTGATCGGCTAGCAACTTTCCATCTTCAGTAGATTTTCCAACAAGATCAAACTTAATAGTCAGATAAATTGCTGCTTCAGGTGCAATGGCATCCACAGACAATCCTTCATTTTTCAATTGTATCAATCCCTCATAAATGCGTCTAAGTCTTTCTTCAATTTCTGATTTAAAATGATTGAGATACTTTTTAATATTATCGCGGTGCTGATTTAAATAATAGGCAACTGCTTTTTGTTCGGCCATAGGCGCCCATGCACCTACATGTGTTAGGATAGATTTCATTTTTGCAATTATGGTAGCGGGGCCCAGGCTCCATCCTACACGTACACCCGTAGCAGCAAACACTTTGCTAATGGCATCAATAAAAATGGTATATTTTCTCATTTCCGGTCTTAATGAAACCGGATTGTAGTGGCTGATATTGCCATAAGTAAGGTGCCAGTACATTTGATCGTACATGACATATAATTTTTTTTCTCCTTCGCCTCTTCTGTTATTTTCTTCAATAACCAGATCGCAGATGGCTTCTAATTCCTCTTTCTTAAACGTTGTGCCTGTGGGGTTTTGTGGCGAGCATAGAGAAATTAAGGTTGCTTCATTTAAATGCGGCTCAATATCTGCAGCAGTTGGCATAAAATTATTTTCTGCACTTGCTTCAACTACAACATGCTGGCCACCTACAAAATGTGTATAGTGATTGTTGTTCCAACTAGGAACCGCATAGATAACTTTATCGCCTGCATCGCATACGGCTCTGAAAACTGCATAGATTAATGGCCTGCCCCCTGATGCTACCAACACTTCGCTGACTCCGTAGTCCAACCCTTCTTCTTGTTTTGTAAAAGAAATTACGGCTTCACGTAAATCGAGATTGCCTTCTGCAGCAGGATAATTTGTAAAATGTTTTCAATAAGCATCAACAATAGCATCTTCAAGTTCTTTTGGAATGGGGAAAATAGAAGGATCAAAATCGCCTACTGTAAAATTGTAAATACGTTCGCCCCGGCGGATTTTTTCTCTTATTTCTCCACCTAATTTTACAATTTCGGAGCCAATTAATGTCTCGGATAAATAAGATAATTTCATATGCAATTTTTTAGGATGTTATTGCTATTCCAATTTTTATCGCAATTTTTTCAAACTTATAGCAACGACTACCGTTAGTCGCAAATGTAGGGAAATGGGATTAACTAAAACAGTATCAGGAATGATCTATTGATACCTTGCTGTTATCATAAAAATCATATTTTACAAATATTTCGCATCCTGGTTGAAATTTGGATACAGATGATTCCTTTATCACTCCTTTTGTACTTGCGCTAAAAGAGGACGATCCTTCGGGCAACACTTCTAATTCCAATAATACCCATGGATTATTGCCATTTACATTCACACCTAAAAATGTATTTTTCTTTATAATAGCCCTTGCAGGTTTTCCCGAAGACCTTATTATTTCATTTTCTCTTTCAATTTGCTCCAATTCAGACTGCACAGCACTTTGATTAACTGCTGTATTGGCACTGATGGTAGCCGTTGCACCTCCCGAAAAATCAAGCACTACATTCTGTTCATTTTTGGGATCTATTTTTACCGGAATTTCCATACCTGGCATATAGGCATTGGGATTAATGCGTGATACCAGCACACGGGTTTGTGTTGTATATTTTTGACCAAAACTATTTTTCAATTCCAGTATCAGTTTTACCTGTGGACTATTATTGATGGTAACGCCAGTGTCTTTCACTTCTAAAATTGTAGCTCTGGCAGGTATGCCCGTTTTTTGCAACCGTGCCGTATTTATCAATGGTTTAAAAATGAGGCGATATAACAAATAAAATACGCCACCAAACAAAAGCAACATTCCAAGTGCAATATACTTTCCTTCGGAGCCGCCTGTAGCCACTACTGCACCTACGCCTACCGCAAGTCCAATGATACCGCCAATAATGCCAATCCATACACCTGCGTTCATTTTAAGCATACGCTTTATTTTCTTTAAGGTAATAAAAAAGTGCCATAAAAACGGCACTAATTTTACAAATTTTTCTAACAGTTGTTACAACGGTTTATACTCTTTAAACAGATTCAACTTTGTACCTTCTACTTGCTGTCAATAGTTTTTCCATTTTCCTTCAAAGAATTGATTTATTTTTTGCAATGTTTCTTCAATTGCTTTTTCCGCATTTGCCACCATTGCTTCCTCTGTAGTACCAGGTGTAGCCATTTTACCTAATATAGATTGCTGTGCAGCTTGTACCTGCGACATTACAGTTACATCAAAAGGATTTCTGGCCAGCCCTTGTTTATCTGATGACTTACCATTGATAAACTCTCTTATTGATTTTATTTCAGCCGTCATTTTTCCTGTAGATTTTTTGAGTGAGTCTGCATCTTTTCCTTCCACGCCTTTTAGTTGTGCCGTCATTTTAGTACATACTTCTTCTGCTTCAGTCAGTTGATCCATACCTGCGGTTAGCTTATCTCCAGATTTTTTCAAACGGTCAATTAATATTCTTTGCGCCAGTTTTATTCCATTTCTATTTCCAATTCGTGGATCATCATTTACGGTTACATAAGTTGAATCTGAAGATTTATTATATGAAACAACTATTTTATATTTTCCGGGCAATACCTGAAAACCACCGGGCTCTGAAGCACCGTGCATTGGCTTAGGTGAACCTGGCTGTCTGAAACCTTTTTCTTCCATTCCCCAATACACACGGTTAAAACCGGTATCAACATTCCAGTTCAATGTTCTGATGAGTTCATTATTACTGTTATAAATTTTTGCAATCAGTTTTTCGCTGCCACTGCCTGCTGATCCTTGTCCAAAACCACCAAAGCGGCCACCACCAAAACCTTGAGCAGGTGTTACTGTAATTTCATTTGTAGGTTTATGTTGTACTGAATCTTTATTTGTCTTTGTCTTATTTACAAATAATGAAATAGCAGCACCTCTTCTTTTGTTATCGCCATTGTATAATCCAAATGTGCTCCAGTCGTACCCATTGGCTGCTTTGTATTGTGCCTGATACGCATCAGGCGCTTCAAAAACGGTAATAGGTGAAGTAAATGGTTTACCATTATTGGCTGCAATTTTTCTGAGCGGTCTTATATCATCTAAAACCCATAGTGCTCTTCCAAATGTTGCGATAATTAAATCAGCCTCTCTTTCCTGAATGGCCATATCGTAAGTAGAAACGGATGGATAACCATTTTTCCATTGTTCATAAGTTGCTCCATTATCAAAACTTACCCAAAGACCATGCTCCGTTCCCAAAAAAATGAGATTAGGCTCTACTGGATCCTGAATCATACATATCGCATAACCTTTTACTTTAGTGTCATCCACCATTCTTGTCCAGGTAGCACCAAAATCTTTTGTACGAAATACATAAGTTTTAAAATCACCACGACGGTAATCATTTGCAATTACAAATGCCTCTGACGCATTATGTTTTGATGCCGTTATCTGTGGTACAAAACAACCGGCAGGAAGCCCGGGAATTTTTCCACGAAAACTTGTCCATGATTTTCCTCCGTCTTTTGTAAGCTGTACTACACCATCATCAGTACCTACCCACAATACACCTTGCTGTATTGTTGATGGCGAAATAGACAGAATGCTGCAATGCGTTTCCGCTCCGGTAATATCCATTGTAAGGCCACCGGTGTTTTGGTAAGCTTTTATTTTTTCAGCATCATTAGTTGTAAGGTCAGGCGAAATGATTTGCCAGCTTACACCATTGTCAGTGCTTTTGTGTACAAACTGACTTCCCAGATAAATTGTTTTTTTATCAAAAGGATCCTGAGCCATTGCCGTATTCCAGTTGTAGCGCATTAATTGTTGAGGATCGGTATTGGGTGGCTTTGCCGACCAGGTTTCTCCTGTCTTCCAGTTTTTCCTTATAAAAGCCCCACCCTGACTTTCGCTATAAACCCAATCGCCATTATTCGCATCGGGCATTACATCAAAACCATCGCCGCCACCTACATTATACCATTCAAAATTTTTGATGCTGCCATTGTTCCAGGTATAGCTGGGGCCAAACCAACTGCCATTGTCCTGCATACCACCCATAACATTATAGGGTAAATTATTATCAACATTTACATGATAAAATTGCCCAGCAGGAATTTTATCATCAAACACCCATGTCTTCCCTCTGTCCCATGAAATGCCAATGCCACCATCGTTGCCATCCATAATATGATTTGCATCATTGGGGTTGATCCACCAGGCATGATGGTCGGGGTGTATGCCGAAATAAGGAAGCATCGTACCAAATGATTTGCCTCCGTCTTCACTAAAAGTTACAGTTGAATGAATATCATAAATCCTGTTTTCATTTACCGGGTCCACATATATTTCATTGTAATAAAATGGTCGATCGGTTACTTGTGCAGGGTCGCTGTTGACCAAAGACCATTTAAAACCGCCGTCATCACTTTTATAAAACCCGTTTTTTGTAGCTTCCACTTTTGCATACACCCGTGCTGGCATACTTCTGGAAAAAGCTACGCCAATGCGCCCCAGTTGGCCATCGGGCATACCATCTTCTTTCAATAGTTTTTTCCAGTTCTTACCACCGTCAATGCTTATAAACAAACCACTGCCTGGGCCGCCACTTATCATATTCCAGGGAGTTCTTTTAAACTGCCACATGGCTGCAATCAGTTTATTGGGGTTGGATGGATCCATTACCAAATCGGCACAGCCAGTAGTATCGTTGGTATATAAAATTTTATTCCAGGTTTCTCCACCATCAGTTGTTTTAAAAACGCCTCTGTCATTATGCGGGGCAAACGGATTTCCAATTGCTGCTGCATAAACGGTATTTGGATTTGAAGGGTCAATAACAATACGATGAATACAAATCGTTTTTTCAAGTCCCATTTTCTTCCAAGTTTTTCCGGCATCCATACTTTTATAAATACCACTACCCAGATTGATAGAGTTGCGTGGATTTCCTTCGCCAGTACCTACCCATACTATATTAGGATTGTTTTGTTGAATGCTGATGGCGCCGATATTCTGTGTGGGTTGCTCATCAAAAACCGGTGACCAGGAGCTGCCGTTGTTTTCGGTTTTCCATACACCGCCTGAAGCTGAGCCCAGATAAATCACATTGGGATTGGACCATACCGCATCAATTGCTGTAATACGACCACTCATACCGGCTGGGCCAATATTGCGTGGCGTCCAGCTTTTGAATTGCTCTAATGAAATTTTTTGAGCAGTAGTAGTAAAAGCAAAAGATATAAAAACAAGGAAAAAGAAGTTTCTCATTATAGTAAGTTTTTACTGTTAAACTTACAGATAATGCAGCCCCTTGACAAAAAAGTTTGTTGAACGGCTTAAACTGAGATTAAAATTCAATCACTGAACTTTTTATTGCCTATTCTACCAGTAGCACCACTTTGGTAAGCCATTTTGAAGTGTCCTTTTCATTAACCGGTCCCGAAAAATATTGCTCTATTGCAGGTGATTTTTCTTTTAAATCATTTTCGTTGATATACTTTCTCAAACTGGCATATACATCAGGTAATTTTTCATACCCTCCCGACAGGGTAACGGCAATGGCCTTACTAGCCGCTATTTTTACCGACTGTACAATGGGATTATTAATGGTGGTTTCAACAGTCACCGGAACAGCAACTGCATAATTTGTCTGTTGTGATTTTTCATCCCATGAAAATATTAATCCACTGGCGGTGCCCGGTGTGGCTCCTGCATTTTGTGCTTCCTGAATAACAATAGGCAAATGCTCTGCATAGAAAGACGGTAAATCGGCCCAGCGTATTTGTTGTTTTACGGCTGCGAAATTTGTAGCAGGAAAATTCAATGTTTCTACTTTAAAACTTTCTTGTTTTGCTTCGGTACCATTCGCTTTTTCCATAGCCGACTTGAGCAGTGCAAGTCCCTCCTCAAAATCTTTGCCCTTTTCTTTTTCCAAACTGGCAAACAGATTAAATATGTTCCAGGGTCGGGGTGTTGCTATCTCAAAAAGCCAGGTAACAGAAGTAGTGCCGTTTACTTCATTTAATAAAAAAGATGAAATAGCATTTCCCTTTTTTGGTTTTGTAAAACGGAGCTTATGAGTAATTTTTTTATTTGGCGTCAACGCTGTGATTTCAATTGTACCTTCCCCTGCTATTTCAGGATCGCCTTTCCAAGAGGTAGCAGCACCCACAGTTCCATCTTTGCCGATAAAAGAAAACTTTGCTGCAGGATCTCGTTGACTCCATACTGAAAATTTATTAAAATTTTCCAGTTTCACCAACTCATTGTATATCGCTGAAGCAGGAGCTTTAATAATAACAGTTCTCTCTACTTTTTGTGAATTGGGAAGCACATACATTAATACTGCTACAATTATTAATACCGATAGGATAAAGAAAAAGAATAGTCGTAGCGCTTTCATACTTTTTTATTTTAAAAGCAAAAGTATCATCTTGCTTTCAACTCGAAATAAAAATTAACAATATCAAATGCATTGAAAATAAACTCTTAATGCCAGATAATTAATAATTGAAAGTGCTATTATTGAAAAATCAATTCTATGAATTCTCTAGTGCAAACGTTTTTCAAGCCAAATTTTTAAAAAAATGAGTTCAAACCTTGAAATTAGATCGTTTTATTTCAGATTATCAGGCCATAATCAATACGGGAATATTATATTTGTCCGTAACCAAAACTGGTAATTGCGTATGTTTAATCTTGTGTTATTTGGTCCTCCCGGAAGTGGCAAAGGAACTCAATCGGATAAAATAGTAGATGAATATGACCTGGTACATCTTTCAACCGGCAACTTGCTGCGTCAGGAAATAAAAGATAAAACACCATTAGGTTTAGAAGCAAAAGCTTTTATAGATAAAGGGCAACTGGTACCCGATGAAGTAGTGATTGGCATGGTCAACTCTTATTTTGATGCGCATAAAGGTGCCCGTGGTTTTTTGTTTGATGGTTTTCCAAGAACGATTCCACAGGCAAAGGCTTTGGATAAATTATTAGACTTAAAAAAAACGGCCATTAGCCAGGTGTTGATGCTGGAGGTAGATGAAGAAGAGCTGATTAAAAGACTTGTGCATCGTGGTAAAACATCGGGAAGAAGCGACGATGCCGATGAAAATGTGCAACGCAAAAGACAGGAAGTATATAGAAAAGAAACACTGCCCGTTGCCGAATATTATTCCAAAGAAAAAAAATTAAAACAGATCAACGGCATGGGCACCATCGGTGAAATATTTGAACGCTTGTCGGCCTGTATTGAAAAGAAAATAAAATAAACCGAAAAATGTGTAAGCCCCAATAATAAAATCCGGGGTTTATTTTTTTATAAAGCCTGCTTACATTTGTAAACCATGAGTCTGGAAAAAGAAAATTTTTTACGCACCCGATTTATTGTTTGTCTGCAACAGCTCGACCCCAACACTGCTGCACAATGGGGCAAGATGAATGTGCATCAGATGATAGAACATTTAACCGATGTGATGATGGTAGCCAGTGGAAAAATAAAAATGGAGGTTGTAACCCCTGCAGATAAATTGCCGCTCTTCAAAGCATTTATGATGAGTGATAAACCATTTAAGGAAAACACTAAAAGCCCTGTATTGCCCGAAGAGCCTTTGCCACTAAGAAAACAAACCGTGCAGGCAGCGATTGGAAAGTTGCAGGAAGAGTTGATTTATTTCTTTAATGCATTTGAAAGCAATCCGCAATTCAAAACAACGCATCCCGTTTTTGGCGATCTGGATTTTACCGAAAACATTCAGCTCTTGCATAAGCACATCCTGCATCACCTGAAGCAGTTTGGGATTTCGCCGCTGGTGGCGGGGTAGGGTTTTGGGTATGGTTTAATTTTAGATTTTGGTGTTAGAAAAAAAGGAGAAAATCCTTAAGTAAAGCGAAGTCTTCTATTCACCCAATAAAGGTTCAACTTCTGTTTTTAGTACAGGAAGATGTTTACATACAATTCCCCAAATTACTTCGTCAGAAACAGAATCGTATCCATGAATGATTCTATTTCTGGTATCAACGATTTTCCGTGAATGGGTAATGGAAATCGTATCGTCGTATTTCAAAATTCTGCTAAGTGCCTCACCAATAATTTCAATGTTTCTTTCAATTGCCCGTTTTGTCTTCAAATCTTTTTGATAGTTAATAAAAGTTTTTGGTGTGTTGCCAAAAAAACTATCAATTTCAACAATTGCATTTAATATATCGTAAGGCCATGTTTTTGCTTCATTGTCCATATACAAGTAGTCTTTGCTGATGAACAGCTTGCTTGAAATATGGATTTTTAATGGCTTTGTTTTCCAAAAGATCCACAGGACGTTTTAAGATATCTTGCAGTGAAAACTTAAAGTTAAAATAGTTGTCTGCATAATCTTCAACGTCTATGTTATCAAAATCAACAATCAAATCAATATCACTATCCTTTTCAAATTTTTCAGACAAGACAGAACCAAAAGCATACAAACTCTTAACTCTGTGGATTTTACAAAGTTTAGAGATGTCTTTACTATATGCTAAAAGTCTGTTCATTTATTTATCCTATTATTCAAATTTACAAAATTTTTGCAAATGATTAATTGTGGGTCCTAGTATAGATTCTAAAATTTATTTTAAATCACTTCAGGCAGTTTAATATTTTCCAGTGATAGCGGGTTAAAACTTAGATCGTAAAAGAGAATCTGCTTTTTGAATACTATTGTTGATAGCAGCTTTAATAGTAGCAGCCTTCAGTTTTTCTTCCGTCAAATATTTAATGCGCTGTTCAAGATTGTCGGTTGCAGAATCCAGATTCATATCACGCATCCAACTGTCCATATCGTTGTAGGCCGTTTGCAAATCATTCATTGCACCCGAGAGTCTTTCTTTTAAATCAGTGGATGCTTTCCCAGCCAGTGTATTTACCGAATCCAGCAAATGCTGAATGGATTTTTTCTTGTCCTCAATTTTCATCCAGCCTACCATGCCTTCATCGTGTCCGTGCAATACTTCCTGATACAGACTGTCGGCTTTTGCTTTGAGTCCGCCGCCGCTTTTTTTATCGGCATTATTACAACTGATAAAAAATGAAACAGCTCCCATCAACAAAAAAAATTTTTTCATGCTTTATTTTTTACACAAAGTTAATGATGATCGCCTGATTTACATTTCTCAGTTATTTCATGAAATACTTCGTGCAGTTCTGTCAGTTCTTCTTTTATTTCATTATCAGCAGCATTGCGCTGTACCATATTGTTCAATTCTTTGGCACCTTTTACCAGTTTTTTCAATGTTTTCTTTACAGCATTTTTATCGTACCCTGACGGAGCTGTTGAGTTTTTCCAGACAATGGCTTTCTGCACCATTTCGTAGCTACGGGTTTTGATGGGATCCAGATTGCCTTCTTCAGCTGGGTGAAAAGTTTTACTCATCACTTCATGAAAGGTTTCCAGCTCGGGCCATTTTTCTTTAGTTTGTGCCTCACTGCTTTTTGCAATTGTCAATAAAAAGAAACAGGATAAAATCAATGAAAGTTTTTTCATATAACATAATTTATAAAACAAAATTATACACCCTAAAATACTAAAGAATGACGCTTGTCATATTCGTGTATCATATCAGTCAGTTTTGAGGTATTTTCGTATTTCAAAATCAAAATACGGATGTATCAACTGGAAAATTATGTAGCTGGTAAATGGGTGCGTGGTGCAGAAGCGGGTCAAACATTGTATAATGCAATCACTGCAGAGCCGGTAGCTGCTGCAAGTACGGCTGGTCTCGATTTTAAAATAATAACCGACTATGCAAGAAATGTGGGCAATCCCGGGCTTCGCAAAATGACGTTTCATCAAAGGGGTAATATGCTTAAAGCATTAGCCATGCACCTTCGCAAACACTTACCTCGTTTTTATGAACTGAGTTATAAAACCGGAGCCACCAAAGCCGATAGCTGGGTGGATATTGAAGGCGGTATCGGCAATCTGTTTGCCAATGCATCATTGCGCAGAAAATTTCCGGATGATGTCATTTGTATTGACGGGGAAAGCCATAACCTGAGCAAGCAGAATACTTTTATGGGCACCCATATTCTTTCGCCAAAGGAAGGTGTAGTCATCCATATTAATGCATTTAATTTCCCGGTTTGGGGCATGCTGGAAAAAATTGCGGTAAACCTTTTGGCCGGTATGCCATCCATCGTAAAGCCGGCAACCGTTACCAGTTATCTTACTGAAGCGGTGGTGAAGGAAATCATTGCTTCAAAAATATTGCCCGAGGGTGCATTGCAGCTTATCTGCGGCAGCGCTGGCGATATATTGGATCATGTTACATCACAAGACGTAGTTACCTTTACAGGTTCAGCATCTACGGGTCTTATGTTGAAACAAAACAAACACATTCTGCAAAACAATGTGTCCTTCAATATGGAAGCCGATTCGCTCAACTGTATTGTACTGGGGCAAAATGTAACACCCGAAACACCGGAGTGGGAAATCTTCATCAAAGAAATAAGAAAGGAAATGACGCTGAAAGCCGGGCAACGCTGTACAGGCATTCGCAGAATTTTTGTGCCGGAGAATAAATTGGAAGAAGTGTGGAAAGCTATCGGCACTTCTTTATCTCAAACAGTAATTGGCAATCCGTTGAATGAAAAAGTAAGAATGGGAAGCCTGGCCGGCGAAACTCAAAGAACCGAAGTAAAAACTCAGATACAAAAATTATTGGCTTCTTCGCAAATTGTGTATGGCTCTCTCGACTCGGTAGCAGTAGTAGATGCAGATGCTGCCAAAGGTGCTTTTATGTCGCCTATATTATTGATGAACACTAAACCATTTGAAGCAAAAGAAGCACATGAAGTGGAAGCCTTTGGTCCGGTGAGCACCATCATGCCTTATAAAACTGCCGACGAAGCTATTGCACTCAGCAAACTGGGAAAAGGAAGTCTAGTGAGTACAATAGTAACGGCAGATTATAAAGAAGCCCGTCAATATGTTATTGGCGCAGCTACACATCATGGAAGGATATTGATATTAAACAATGAGTGTGCAAAAGAAAATACAGGACACGGCTCACCGCTGCCACTGCTGGTACATGGCGGCCCGGGGCGTGCAGGTGGAGGTGAAGAAATGGGCGGCATCCGTGGTGTAAAACATTATTTACAAAGAACTGCATTGCAGGGTTCACCAACGACGATTACAGAAATTACAAACGTCTATCAGCAAAATGCAAAAGGAAAAGATCCGGGAAAGCATCCTTTCAAAAAATATTTTGATGAATTGCAAATTGGTGATCAAATTGTAACTGATAAAAGAGTGATAACGGCTGATGACATCGATCGCTTTGCCGACCTGAGTGGTGATCATTTTTATGCGCATATAAAAACCACTGATTTTACGGGTACTATGTTTGAACAGCAGGTAGCACATGGCTACTTCATCATGAGTATTTCCGCGGGATTATTTGTGGACAGTTATGAAAAAAATCCCATCTTACTGAATTATGGAATAGATGAACTACGGTTCACCAAACCGGTTTATCCCGGCTCCGAAATTCATATACGATTTACCTGCAAGGAAAAACTGCCGAATGATAAACGAATCATTGAAAAGCCCGAAGACTTTAAACGAGGCGATGATATAGACAAAGGCATTGTAAAATGGCTGGTAGAAATGATTGATGAAACAACCGAATTAACAGGAGTGGCTACGATACTGACGATGGTGGAGAGAAAAGGTAGAAATTAATCAATCACCAATTCAATGGGTTTAATTCTTGTCCAGGGTCCAGCAGCAGTACATAGTTTATTAATATCATTATCGGTTAATGATGCCAAAATTTTTTCTTCATTATTTTTCTTTACCCTTATTTCAAACTTCCTTTTGATATAACGGTAGTCATTATTGACAGGTATCATACAACTATAACCTGCCTGCCCCAGCACTACGGCAAGGTGACCGGGTTGCATAAATGAACAATCTTTGGATCTTTCTTTTGCCCATGAAACCCATGCTCCCTCGTGACGATTAATCAATTTTTCTTCCATCTTTCCAAACTGCAGACGTAGTAGCCCTTCATTGAACTTACACGAATCTGCAATCGGGTTATCTACTTCCACAAGAAAAACAGAGTCTTTAGGTACTGCTATTACATTTCCGCTTTTGTCCATCAGTTTAATAACGATCAGGTTACTTCCATCAAATGGGCAATGCTGCGCAAATGATGTGGCAGTAAAAATGCTTATCAGCAAACACAACAAAAACTTCTTCATAAGTCAAATTTATGTCTTTAGTAAACAATTCCTCAACAAGATAAATATTTAACAATAAGTTTTACAGGGCAATACTGTAAAGTATATTTGTAATGAAATAAAAATTATGACAGACATCAATCAAAACGGATATGTAAAATCCGAATCACAAAATGGCGTTACTACCATTGAGTTTTTTCATCCGCAAAGCAATTCGCTGCCGGGCAAAATACTGAATGAATTGGCCAATGCTATTACTGATGCCGGTAATAATGCTAAATCAAAAGTTATCATTCTTAAATCTGCCGGAGAAAAAGCATTTTGTGCAGGTGCATCCTTTGACGAACTCACACAAATAAAAAACGAAACGGAAGGACTAGAGTTCTTTGGTGGATTTGCAAAGGTGATCAATGCCCTTCGTCTTTGTCCAAAATTTGTTATCGGCCGCATTCAAGGTAAATGTGTGGGCGGTGGTGTAGGTATAGCTGCTGCTGTGGACTATGCAATTGCAACAGAAGCAGCCGAAGTAAAACTCAGTGAACTCGCAGTAGGCATTGGTCCTTTTGTAGTAGGCCCTGCAGTAGAAAGAAAAACAGGCGCCGCGGCTTTTAGTACAATGGCAATAGATGCTACTGGCTGGCGCAGTGCCAAATGGGCCAATGAAAACGGATTATTTGCAGAACTTCATACAGATAGCAGCAACATTGATGCGGCTGTACAGCGTCTGGCTTCAGTATTATCACAATCATCGCCGCATGCAATGGCAGAGATGAAAAAAATATTTTGGGAAGGTACATCACATTGGGATCAGTTGTTGATGGAAAGAGCAAAAATAAGCGGCCGACTGGTGTTAAGTGATTTTACAAAAACAGCGATTGAAAAATTCAAGAGCAAAAAATAATTCAACAAATGAAAAGAATTTTTATCTGGTTTTTGTCATTTTCAATGTTGTTATCCGGTTGCAGCAGTTTGAAAAATATATTATCAGCCCGCGATGCCGAAAGTGCTATACGTGAAGTATTATCGCTGGGAAGCGAGTTTGGCGGCTCAATACTGAGTAAGAAAGGTGCTTTTTCTAAAGAAACTTTATTGAATGCATTGATGCCAGAAGATTTTCAAAAAATACTCAACACACTTGAAACTTTAGGGCTGAGTAAAGAGATTGGAAAATTTTCGGCCACATTGGGTACTGCTACCGAGCAAACAGTTGAGAAATCTGTTCCCATTTTTCTTTTGGGCATTAAACAAATGTCGCTAAAAGATGCTGTGCAAATTGTAAAAAATGGCGGTACATCTGCTACCGATTATTTGCGAAAAACAATGGGTGATACTTTGTGGAAAAGCATTTCGCCGGTAATGCATCAGGCGTTAGAAAATTATAAATTGGAAACTGAATGGAATAACCTGATTGCTCCCGTCAAATTATTTACAGGCGATAAACTCAATCTTAGCCTCTCAAACCTAATAAGTGGCCTGGTAGCCAATATGATGTTTAATAAGATTGCAGAAAAGGAAACTGCCATCAGAACAAAAGCAGCAGAGCGTAAATCGGCTCTGCTGAAAAAGGATTTGGAAAAATATGGTAAACTAAAAAACATTATTCTCCAATAAACAAAGTTGCTTCTAAAGCTGTAATTTTCTTATTCTCCAGCTTAAACACAAGCTGCTTATCATACTTGTCGTCTTTTACATTTACATAAAATTTAGTTTTACTTGGCTCCCAGGTGGTGTCGTTTACCATAAAATATTCGGGGCCTAAGTCAATTGGGCTATTATCATAAGCTTCAATTATTGACATCTTATCATCGCCTATGCCCAGCCCGGTTGCTGTTCTGCATTTTGGGCTTGTTGTATTTATTCCTGATAGTTGCATAATACGTGGACTGTTTTCATCTTCAGCATATTGCTTTTCAAAATAAAGTGTTACATCAATGTCTTTATATTTTGCGGTGGTTGTGTCCATCCAAGTGTCAGCTTCTTTAGCATGTTTCATTATCAGCGGTTGATTTAATAATTTTTCTATTTCTGCCTGTGTCAAACCAATTTTTAAATCTCCAATACCATCTTTAGATACAAGATACTCTGCAGCAACTTCTTTTTTCTCCTTTTTATTGGTATTATTTTCCTTTTTCTTGTCGCTGCTGCATGATGCAAAAATTACTATTGCAAGAGCCATTAATGTAATTTGTTTCATTTTTTCTGAGTTTTGGTTTATAAAATATTATTACAAAAAAATTGTTTACTCTTCGTCATCATAAAAAGTACTTACCTCCATTTTATAGACAATCCCGTTTTTAAGGTAACAAGCTATCTGTGGGCCTTCGCGGTCGTCTCTTACATACACCATATAAAATATTTTACTTCTTGTAAATAAACTGTCATTTTCATATTCAGGCTCCATATAAATTCGTTTTTCAGGATAAGCTTCAATAATTTCTTTTTTTGTTGACCCCACCCCAATGTTATGCTGCGTTCTATCCAAAGGGTTTTTTGATTCAATTGCCAGTAGCCGCATATAAAAACTATCAACAACAGTAGTATAGGTTCTTACGAATGTAAAGTAAAGCGAATCGTTTTGATAAGGCACTGTTGCATAATCCATCCAGGAGCCAGACAAAGAATCAGTAGGATTTGTAAGTGGAATTTTTCTTTGAAGAATTTTTTCCAACTCCGATTGCGAAATTCCTTCTTTTATATCACCAATACCTTCCATCGTTACCAGATGCGTCGCATCTACAGGATCTGAAGGTTTTGATGAATGATCGTTTTTTTGCTTAGCATTGCATGCAATCAGTAAGCCGCAAAAAGCTATACAAATAATTTTCATAACTAAGGTTTATTGGTCGCTGAAGTTAAATATTAATAATTTCTCAAATGCATGCTATCACAAATATTTTTTCTGAAAAGGATTTCAAGAAAATCTGTAACCTTCTCACAAAAAAAGATAAACATCTGTCAGATATTATTGTAAAATACGGATATCCTCCATTTTGGTCAAGACCTGCTACATTTCAATCACTTATACTATTTATTCTGGAACAACAGGTTTCACTAGCCTCAGCCTATGCCGCATTTACCAAATTGAAAGAAAAAATTGCAAAGGTGACACCAGCCCGCATTCTACAACTGACCGACAAGGAACTAAAGGCTTGTTATTTTAGTCGGCAAAAAATTGTTTATGCAAAAGAATTGGCAATAGCAGTAAAAACTAAAAAAGTGAATTTGAGTAAACATCCTACTATGACTGATGAAGCCATTCATAAAGAAATGATTAGCGTAAAAGGAATTGGTAACTGGACGGTTGATGTTTATCTGATGCATTGCCAGCAGCGCAGCGATTTATTTCCGCTGGGAGATATTGCTTTGGTAAACAGTATGAAAGAAGTTATGAAATTATCAAAAGAAACTAACAAAGAAGAAATGTTATTGATAGCAGAAAAGTGGAGGCCCCACCGTACCATAGCAAGTATGATACTTTGGCACAGTTATATCAAAAAAAGAAATATAAAAATTCAGGGTTAATTTTTCCAGATTAATGAAATCTCAATGAGTATGACTGACTAAAGAAGGCTTTATTTCTTTGTTCCAGATTACATTTCTTTCTTTCAAATAATCAATCACAAAATCAAAACAGGCTTTATTGTTGCCCACCCACTCTGGCGGAAAGACTCCTTTTTTATTGAATAACCCATTTGCAATCAAGTGTACTGCCGCTGCACATGTATAACCTGTGGTACGAGACATGGATGAAGTTTTTGTTTTAATATCATATTCATCATACAAGTGATATGTTATAGTTTGTTCCTCACCTTTTAAAACCACTTTCATAATCGTAAATTCTTTTTCGTCAATACCCAGTTTCCATGTTTCAATCAACTTAGTAGCAGTAAAGTGTAATGGCGAAATTTCCTGATTGTTTATAGAAATTGGTTCTTCATCAAACATTCCGGCTTTTTTCATTGCAATAATTAAATCTATATGTCCCGGCCAGCGCAATGTTTTTTCCTTCATATCCGCAATATGCTTCATTGTATGAATTAAAGAACGAAGCCCATCTGTATTGAACGCTTCCAGTTCACCAACCGGATCAAAGCGGATAATTTCACTTTCACTCAATGCCGGTTTTATTATTTCTTTGCCATTCTCCACCAATCTTGCGGGACGGATATATTCCTGCACAACATCAACAGGTGAAAAAGGGGCTTTATAGTAAAATGGTGGTTGAGGATACAAGGGCAAGCCTCCTACATAACATTCAAATGCTTTTATTCTAATTTCCTCATTGTATCTGCCAATAATAAAATTACTCATACCCGGCGCCACGCCACAGTCTGTAATAACTGTCACACCTTTTTCCTTAGCTGCTTTATCCAGCATCAATGAATCTTCTGAAAAAAAAGAGATATCCACTATATGCTTTCCACAGCCAATTACGGCTTCCAGTGTTTTATATCCCATAAAGCCAGGTACCGCAGTTACTACCAAATCAAATGGAGCAAGAAATGTAGCATACTGATGATACAATTGAAGATCTTTTTGTGCCGTCTGGATTTCTGGATTGAGGTTTTTTAAAACAGAAAGGCTTACTTCGCTTACATCAAATGAGGTAATATCAAATCTTTTGGCAAGATCTAATGCAATGGTTCTACCCACCATACCTGCGCCCAATATTGCAATTTTCATTGGGGAAAATTAAGAAAAAAAACGCAGTATGCATTTAAAAAGAGAATGTGAAATATATTGTAGAGAAATATTTTATTTTTTAGTTCTTCTTCCCTGCAAAATTTTATAAAACGAACGGCTCCTGATTTCATCTATCGTCAAGCCGGTTTCCGTTGCTTCCTTTTCAGAAATGGCGCCACAATTCATGGCTTTTAAAAAGAAATTGAGCAAGCCCTGTCCTGTAGCTGCATCGTCAAAGATGTCGCCCGTAAGTGTGGAGATGGCAGCTCTTTCCATAAAATTTTTAAGACGATACTTGGCATCGGCCATACTGCTTAAAAAGAAATTATAAGTAGCTGCATAGCGCATCGGTAATTGAGCCGGATTCAAATCCCATCCTTGATAAAATCCATTGATAAGAGAATGCATTGTATGACGATATCCAATTTTCCATGCATGGTGTACGGATGTCTGATTTTCTTTTTTCTGTTTTGCTGTTAATTTTTCATCACGATGAGGCGCCACGGGCATTACATTGGTGGCCCCGTCTGATAAAAATATTCCGGTACCGCCTAGTGCAACTTTTGTCATGTGATGTGCAAAATCGCAAACAGGATGAGCCATTGTTTGATAACGTGCAGTAATACCACAGGAAGCGGTATAATCATAAGTGCCAAAATGAGCAGCAATTAATCTGCCTTCGCCTGCTTTTACAATACGCATCAATGGATTTCTGCCATCGGCGTCCATTATTATCTGTGTAGCCTCTACCATCGTTTCCATTTTTAAAGAACCGGGCTTCAGATTATTTTTTCTTTCAATGATTTCAAAGAAACGAATCAGGGTAGTTACCTGTTCGGGTATCGTTACCTTGGGCAACATCACTACAAAATTTTCAGGCAATTTTCCCTTTGTTTTTTCCAAAAGGATGGTAAGAAAAATATCCAGCGTTCTTACACCACGCAGTTTCAAATCTTCAGTAAAGGGCTTGATGCGAATACCGATAAAAGGTGAAATTGTTTTTTGCTTCATTCCTTTTGTCAGTTCTATGGCCGCCTGAACTGCTGTTGCGTCTTCTTCTTCATCGGGACGATTGCCAAATCCATCTTCAAAATCTATACGGAAATCTTCAATGGGCTCTGCCTGTAGTTTTTGTTTGATCTTATTGTAAACAGTATACGAAAGCCAGGCATCCGTCTTTCTTCTTTCAGATTCATTCAGTTTATCCAGTTTTGAAATGAGTTTCTCTCTTTTCTTTTTTTCTTGCGGAAGTTTTCTAAATCCATCAAACTCCAATACCTGAGCTAGTGTAATAAAATCGGGAGAATAGGTGTGCAGACTTCTTAACGCAATCTCTCCCATTTTGATACAGGTATCAGCTTTAAAAAGATTGGCACCGCCATAAACAGTGTGAACGGCTTGCCGGTCAGGTTTATCGCCCGGATATATATTTTGAAACGCTTTGTTGGAAACACTAAGCGAATTGAGTAAGATTTCTTTTTCTACATCTGCAATACTAAAATTCATAATGTTGTTTTTTGAAATATCAGTCACTAAAATGAAAGCATGCCCTCATTCAATAAATTATCAGGAACCGCGATAAGTGGAGTAGCCAAATGGGTTTAAAAGTAAAGGAACATGATAATGCGAGGCGTCATTTATTAAAAAAACAATTTCAACATATGGATAAAAGGATTTTATCTGTTGTTTTTCAAAATAAGGTTTTGTTTCAAAACAGAGTTTATAGGAACCTGAATTCAATACTAGGTGCTTCTCTAACAAATTGAGGATGCGGCCATCACTATTGGTATGTTTGGATGCCAAGTGAAACCATTCATCATTTTTCCATTGAAAAAGTGTAACGGAAATCCCTTCTGCAGGTAATCCTTTGCTAGTATCTAAAATATGTGTGGTAAGTTGGCTCATATTGAATCCTTAGAAATTATTGTAGCAGTTTTTCAATTCTCAGTTTCGTTATTTTAGTTTGCTCATCTGCAGCAATTTGAATTTCTTCTTCCGGGTTATTTTTTAGTCTTTCATTTAACAAGTTTAGCATTTCTATGGCAGATTTTCCAGTAGCACATACAATAAAGATATAGCCAAATTTTTCCTCGTACAAGCGATTTCCTTCGGATAGTAATTTTATTATTTCATCAGTTGCTGTGTTTACCCCACTTTGTTCGCCTGAAGCCCATGCAGCAGTATTTGCAAATTTTTTCATTAAAGAATTAATGTCCCCAATTTTTGGATGATGAGCAAAAGCTTCCTTCCAGTCATCTTCAGTACAAAGCCACCATTGAGATTCTGCATCTTCCAGCAGCTCCACTAAATCGTCAGCCGGAATAAATGGCAGCATTCGCTGCACCCATGCTCGGGCACCGCAGCATTTTGAAAGTTCTGCTATCAGACTTTCGTGGGGCAATGTATTGAACTCGTGAAGTGTCAAGAAAATAAAAATACTGATTTATTTTTTTTAGGGGACGCTGATTTTTATGATTATTAAAATATGTTATGATTTTTTCTCGCAAAGCCTCTTTCATTCTTCTCTATCTTAACTAATCATCACCATCTTAACCGATCTGCGTTCGCTTTTCGGGACGCTGATTTTTTATGATTCTTAAGATTTGTTATGATTTTTATATTCTTGTGAAAATACTTTACGTTTATATTCAGGCTTCTTCCCAAAATTCAATAACAACCCAACTTCAATATCCGTAGCCTTTAAATAATTTATTAACTGTGCTTCATGATCTTCACCTATTGCTTTTGCAGCCTTAAGTTCAACTATTACTGTGTTTTCAACTTGAATATCAGCACTATAAAAACCAACTTCTTGTTCATCATAATAAACATCAATCGGATATTGAGCTGAACAATTTAATCCGAACTTTTTCAATTCAATCATCATCGCATTTTCATATACTTTCTCCAAAAACCCATATCCGAGCTTGTTGTAAACATTATAAAATGCTTTAATAATTTGAGAAGTGATTTCTGAATGTTTGAAATTGTCTGACATATTAGGAAGTTTTATAGTTAAAAAATATATGCAATCTAAAACAATCAATGTATGCTTTATTTAAAGAAACTCGATTTGTTATGAAATAATTTGGCAAAAGCTAATTCTTTTTTTCTCTATCATAACCAACCATCACTATTTTAACCAATCTGCGTTCGCTTTTACGAAGAACCCTGATTTTTTATGATTCTTAAGATTTGTTATGATTAAATCTAACGAGGGTAATTTCATTTTTATTTATCGTAAACAATCATCACCATCTTAATCTATCTGAGTTCGCTTTTACGAAGAACCCTGATTTTTTATGATTCTTAAGATTTGTTATGATTAAATCTAACGAGGGTAATTTCATTTTTATTTATCGTAAACAATCATCACCATCTTAATCTATCTGCGTTCACTTTTAAGAAGAACGCTGATTTTTTATGATTCCTAAGATTTGTTTTGATTAAATCTAACAAGGGTAATTTCATTTTTAGTTATCATAAACAATCATCACCATCTTAATCTATCTGCGTTCGCTTTTACGAAGAACCCTGATTTTTTATGATTCCTAAGATTTGTTTTGATTAAATCTAACAAGGGTAATTTCATTTTTATTTATCATAAACAATCATCACCATCTTAACCGATCTGCGTTCGCTTTTACGAAGAACTCTGATTTTTTATGATTCCTAAGATTTGTTATGATTAAATCTAACAAGGGTAATTTCATTTTTATTTATCATAAACAATCATCACCATCATAACCTATCTGAATTCAAAACTTTCATTTCACAATTCTTCCCCAAAGCCTCAACCTACTGACACCACCATCGGGAAAAATGCTGAGCCTTACATGCGTAAATGGGCCTTTGATTTTTATTTCATCTTCAAAAAAATGTTCATGGTCGGCTTGCAGTTTTGAATGGGGCAATAATATTTTCCAAACAATATCTGCCGTATTAAAATCGGTATCGGCTGTGGCTTCACAGCCTTCTATCAAACAACTGTCGGGATAATTGCCTTTAAAATGGGCGGTGCCCACCAATATTTTTTCAATATTTCCTTTGTGTGCCAGTTTAAGAATAACCCAATCCCGGTTGTTGGGTGTGCGGTTTCTTTTGGTTTCCCACCCATCGCCCATATTAATGCCGCGGCCGGGCATTAAGAGATTATTCATGTGCGAGAAAAACATATCATTACACAATACAGCCTTTGCGCCATTGGTGGCAGCAGCCAGGTTCACCGTTTCACCTGCATCCACCGTGTTCCAATCCTTATGCACTTCTCCATATACTTTCATTCTCGCCACACCTCCATCGGGATAAATATGCAGCTTGATATGGGTGTAAATATTGCGATCTGCAATTTCATAAAAATTTTGAGAACCGGGCTGCAAGGGCGATTTTGTCAGTATCTCTTTCCAGTTCACCGTATCAAAATCTATATTTTCCGATTGTGGAATATAAGCAGCTTCTACCGATGCATGTGGCGGATGATTACCTAAGAAATGATTGGTGTCTATATCCACACCCTGAATTTTTCCTGATGTGGCCAATTCAATGATGCACCAGTCGTGCCCATCAGTTCTTTTTCTTCTGCTTTCCCACCCATCCATCCACTTGCCGCGGTCGGTATATTTATCGGCAATAAAAATACCGCGGCCTGGTTTTATCAGGTTTTCTTTTTCTGCAAAAAAATCATCGCTGCAGGTCAGTACTTTGCCTCCAAGTTTTTCTGAAGCAAGGTCGGTAAGTTTTGTAAATGTAGGTTCAGACATAATATTTTTTAATTGTGTTTATAATTTTCAATCATTAAACATGCCATTGTATTATTATTCGGCAAGTAAAAGTTCACCCCTATTCAAATCTAAAAACTTTCCTGCTTCAAATACTTTATTTCCCTTGAGCCAGGTTTGTTTTACGCTACCATAAAAAGTTTCGCCGAAGTAGGGTGAAATTTTGTGGCGGTGATAAAAATTGGCTGCATCTGCTATAAATTTTTCTTCAGGTGCCCATACTACAAAATCTGCATCATAGCCCTTTTCAATCTTCCCTTTTGTTTTTAATGCTGGTAATAAGGCGGATTTTTCACATAGCCATTTTGCAATATCATTTATATTACAATGATGATGCTTTGCAGCCGTCCACATTGCTGACAAAGAATATTGCAACGAAGCAATACCACCCCAGGCTTTCGTAAAACTTCCAGAATCCTGTGCTTTCATTTCGGGCGGAGCAGGAGAATGGTCTGTTGCAACAAAATCGAGTACGCCTTCTTTTAGTGCCTGCCAAAGTTTTTCACTGTTTTCTTTTTCACGAATGGGTGGCGCACATTTAAATGCTGTATTACCATCGACAATGTTTTCAGCATTGAAGTATAAATAGTGCTGACAAGTTTCTGCGGTAAGCGGCAATCCACGTTGTTTTGCATCGCTTATCTGTTGTAAGGAGTTTGCCGATGACACATGAACAATATGAGAGCGACACTTAAACTCATCACAAAGTTTTATCATCAAAGCAATGGCATCGTCTTCCCATTTTTTTGGTCTTGATGCAAGATAATGTGCATAGCTGCGAGGGTCGGTAGCGGTTGTAGCAATCGGGCTGCTCAGTTCGCAATGTACCAATAAGGGCAATCCGCTTTCGGCAATAAGGGGCATAGCTTTTCGCAAATCTGCTTCAGTCACATTTGGAAACTCATCAATACCTGAATGTGTGAGAAAAGCTTTGAAGCCAAATACTCCTTTTTTCATCAATGGTTTTATTTCAGATTCATTTCCCGGAACAAGACCTCCCCAAAACCCACAATGAGTATGTAATTTTCCATGGGCTGCAATTATTTTCTCTTCAAATGCTTTTACTGTTGTAGTTACCGGTGATGCATTTAAAGGCATTTCAACCAGCGAAGTAAGGCCTCCGGCAATTGCTGCTTTTGTTGCGGTGTCAAATCCTTCCCATTCTGTTCTTCCAGGCTCGTTAATGTGTACATGCGGATCCACTATACCTGCCATCAACACCATATTGCCCAAATCAGTAATTTGAAAATTTCCGGGCGGTAGTTCATCTGTTATAGAGATAATAATGCCGTCTTTAATGAGTACAACTGCTTTTTTAACTCCTTTCGGGGTTACCACCCGATTACTTTTTATCGCAATAAGATTCATTATCAAAAAATGAACTATAAAAATAGCTAAGTATTTTTTACTTTGTAGCTTCTATGGCTTTTGTATTAATCGGCATTCTCAGTTTCTTATTTGTGTTATTGGTTGTAATTACTTACCGACTTCATAGCTATGCCAAAAAAGAAACCGATGAAGTAGTATTATCTAGAACTCATCTCATACAAGGATGGGTTTACGCCGCACTTGTTTTTATCATTTTGGGCATTATCGCCTGTATTTACTGGAAAGTAAAAGGCACGCCATATGAAGGTCATTTAATGGAATGGCTGAATATTATTGTACGGGTAATGCATATTACGTTTGGTATTGCCTGGATTGGCGCTTCATTTTATTTTGTATTTCTTGAAAATGCACTCAATCGAACCGAAGGAGTAAGGGATGAGCTGGCTGGCAATCTTTGGGCGGTACATGGTGGCGGATTTTATTATTTGGAAAAATATAAAGAGGCCCCCAAATCAATTCCAAAACATTTACACTGGTTTAAGTACGAAGCCTATTTCACCTGGGTCTCCGGTTTTGCATTATTGTTTATTATTTATTATTTCAATGCAGCTGCATTATTGATTGACCCCACAGTGCTTCAACTTACTGAAGGGGCCGCCATAGCAATTGGTGTAGGATCTTTTATTGTTGCCTGGGTTATGTATGATCTGTTGTGCAAATCGTCATTATCAAAAAAGCCTTATTTGTTTTCCATCATCGGCGTATTGTTGCTTATTGGTTTTGCCTGGTTTTATGCACAAGTATTTAGTGGCAGAGCAGCATTTATTCATTTTGGAGCCATGCTGGGAAGTTTGATGGCAGGCAATGTTTTTTTTGTCATCATACCTGCACAAAAGGCAATGGTAAATGCAGCGAAACAAGGTCAAATGCCTGATGCACAAAAAGGCAAAAATGCTTTGTTCCGTTCTATCAGTAATAATTATTTTACGTTACCCGTCTTGTTTGTCATGGTGAGCAATCATTTTCCCGGCACATTTGGTAATAAATATCAGTGGCTGGTGCTTGCCATCATCAGTTTGGCTGCCGCAGGTATCAAGCATTGGCTCAATTTAAGAGAACAGGGTAAACTCAGCGTGTGGATTTTGCCGGCTTCGGTTTTATTGTTGTTGTCGGCAGCTTATGTTACAGCTCCAAAGATTTCCAATAAAAAATGTGAGGAGGTAAGTTTTGCAACGGCGAATGCAATTGTGCAGCAAAGATGTGTTAGCTGTCATTCATCAAAACCAACCGATGCTGTATATACAACTGCACCCAATGGCGTAAAATATGACACCCCTCTGGAGATTATTGCCAAAAAGGATTTAATTATGCAAAGAGTGGTGCTCACGAAAACAATGCCCCAGAATAACAAAACCAATATGACACCCGAAGAGAGAGAATTTATACGTTGCTGGATTGAAAACGGAGCAAAGATTCAATAAACCCCCGCTCCGGTTTTCAATTTTTAGTTAGTGTATCTGCATTTTAAATCTTTTCACCTGCTCACGTATGGAAGCTTCTACAGCCGTTTCAAGTGTTTGCCCCTTTGTATTTGCCATTTTCTTTTTGGCGTCCGCAATAAATATATTTCGCTTATCATTGATCGTCTGCATTTCTTTTTGAATGGCAGAACGGTCGGTTTGTTTTTGTTCTACATAAAGAAACAATTCTTTGGTGCTTTTGTTTTTAAGATTATCGGGCAATGTTTTTTTATCTAATTTATTTATAATGTCTTTATCATTTTTTACTGCATCTACCAAATCCCAAGATTCATTATTATATGCATTGCTCATTGATTTTGCTGCAGCTCTTTGTGCAGCCATTCCATTTCCCAGTGTAGCATTTGCCTCGTCCACTTCTTTTTGCATATTTGCTCTATACTGTCCCTGTGCGCCATAAGCGATATAAGTTGCATTTAGCCGGTTGTTTAAAACAAGAAGTGTGCTATCGTAAGGCGTAGGAATGTCAATTACTTTTTCGTTTTGATTGATATTGGTAAAACTGCCATTGCCACATTCACCCAGCAGGTTCCAGTGTTCACGTATGCCCTGCATGCGATCGCCGCAGTAAATAGTGTTTATGATCACGCCTTTCTCTTTTGCTTTGGCACAGGCAGCAGTATAGGTTACATTTCCCTGTAAAAAATCTTCATTGCCTGCAATAAAAATTACTTTGTATTGATCGTTCTTTTCATTCCATTTCAATTCATCCAATGAAGTATAAATTACTTGTCCACAAAATTCTTCACCACCATTTGTAGTCAGGTTGAATAATATTTTTGAAATGCTGTCTAAATCTTGGGTAAAACTTACGAGTTGTTTTACATAGCCCTTTGCCACATTGTTGCTGCTGCGTCCATACTCATATAATGCAACTTCAATCTGCGGTGTGGAATTGTCATCACATTTTACCCTTCCCAGCGTATTCACCATATTCCAAAGCTGCGCTTTGGCTTGTTCTATCAATCCATCCATACTGTTACTTACATCTAATAGTATGGTTGCTTGAATTTTTTTGGGAATAACTTTAGTCTCGGTTATGATGTTTGTAGTTGAATCCTGATCAGCTTTTGGCGTTTTTGCAAAACTGAAAATCAGAATTAAGGAAAGTGCGCAAATGGCCAAGGCTGTACGTTGCATAAAAATCAGGTTTTAGAACCTAAAGATGCTTTGGCCCTAAAGATTTCATACTTGCCACCTATTCATTTCACAAGCTTTTAACTTTTTAAAACTATAGTTCGCCCACACTTCGTTCAACAAATGCCGTTAAATCTGATCCTTTCAGCAAACCGGTTGCCAGCAGTGCCAGATCGGTAAGTTGTTTGGCTAAATGACTTTGTTGAATTGCATCGGAAGCCAGTATTTTTTTGATTACCGGGTGATTTGCATTGATAGCCACTTTATAAGCATCGGGCATACTTCCATAAAAATTCATTCCGCCTCCCATCTTGCTCATATCTTTCATACGTCGCATCCATTCCTCCATAGTAATTGTTACAGGTAATGCATCAGCAGACAGGTTTTCAATTTCCACTTTCATATTTGTATTATTCATTGCTGATTCAAAAACAGTTTTCAGCTTTCCGCTTTCTTCATCTGAAAGCTGGTGCTTTTCGATATTGTCTTTTTCTATCAGCTTATCCACCACGTCAGCATCAACCCGCTTCAGCGAAGTTTTTTCTAATTTCATTTCCAGGTGCTGTATAAAATGCGTGTCAATAGGTGAATTCATCAGCAGCACATCGTAATTCTTTTTTTGTGCAGCAGCCACATAGCTGTGTTGTCTTTCGGCATCTGCTGTGTAGAGCCATACCTGTTGACCGCTTTTATCTGTCTGAAAATCTTTGACCTTTACGCTATATTCATCCAGCGTAAAAAATTCGGTTTTTGTATTAGTGAGCAGTATAAAGTCTTTGGCTTTCTCATAAAATTTTTCATCACTTAGTCCGCCGTATTTTACAAAAATGCCAATGTCGCTCCATTTTTCTTCATAAGCTTTTCTGTCTTTTTTAAACAGATCTGTTAATTTCTCAGCCACTTTACGACTGATATAGCTGTTTATCTTTTTTACATTGCTGTCGCTTTGAAGAAAAGAACGGCTTACGTTAAGCGGGATATCGGGAGAATCAATCACTCCATGCAGGAGCAATAAAAACTCGGGCACTATATCTTTTACTTCATCGGTAATAAATACCTGACGGCTGAAGAGTTTGATTTTATTTTTTTGAACTTCAAAATCATTTTTCAACTTGGGAAAATAAAGTACACCGGTAAGATTAAAAGGGTAATCCACATTCAAATGAATCCAAAACAAAGGCTCCTCGCTGAATGGATAAAGCTCATTGTAAAAACTCAGATAGTCTTCGTCATTTAAATCCGAAGGTGCCTTGGTCCAGATGGGTGTAGTGTTGTTAATAATATTATCAACTTCTACTGTTTTATATTGGGTTTTACCTTCTTCATCTTTTCCGTCTTCAACCGATTCTGATTTAGTGCCAAACTGAACCTGAACGGGTAAAAATTTTGCATATTTATCCAATATACTTTGTATGCGATTATCTTCTAAAAATTCTAAAGAGTCTTCATTGATATATAGAATAATATCCGTTCCTCTTTCGGTACGATTTCCTTCGGTAATTTCAAATTCAGTACTACCATCGCAAATCCAGCGGGCTGGTGCAGCACCATCCTGATAGCTCAACGTTTGTATCTCCACTTTTTCTGAGACCATAAATGCGGCATAAAAACCCAACCCGAAACGTCCGATAATTTCATTGGCATCACCGGCTTCTTTAAACTTTTCCATAAACTCGGTAGCACCGGAAAAAGCGACCTGATTGATGTATTTCTTTATTTCTTCGGCTGTCATCCCAATACCATTATCACTTACGATAAGGGTTCTGGCATCTTTGTTTACCGATATTTTAATATTCAGATTTCCCAGTTCTTTGTTGAAATGGCCAAGTGAACTCAGTCTTTTTAATTTTTGAGTAGCATCAACAGCATTGCTCACCAGTTCACGTAGAAAAATTTCATGATCGCTGTATAAAAATTTTTTAATAATTGGGAAAATATTCTCTGTATTAATTGAAATAGTTCCTTTTTCCTGTACCATAGTATAAATTTTGATTTGCGGGTGCAAATGTACAAGAGCCGTTCCAAATGAGGTATAATTGACAGAGTGGCAGAAGAGTTGAATTAATAATCAGGGGGGAAACAACCTCTCTCCACATCAAGACGAATAATTTACAAATATCAGCCTTTAGGAAAAAGGTCTAAAAAATATTGCCCAAAAAATTAGTTTTATATTACTAAATGTTTTAGTTTCGTTTTCGCTCCTCAAAAAAAGGGAGCATCAATACGCAAAATCATAACTTTAACGCATGGCAAAATCAGAAAAAACAACCGAAACAGCAAACCCCAATTCAGAGAAGCTTAAGGCACTCAAATTGACCATTGATAAAATTGAAAAAGACTATGGCAAGGGTAGTGTGATGATGATGAATGAAAAAGCTGTGACCCAGCAGGAAGTTATTTCCACCGGCTCCATCGGGCTGGATGTGGCGCTGGGCATTGGCGGTCTTCCCCGCGGCAGGGTCATTGAAATATATGGACCTGAATCTTCAGGTAAAACCACCATCGCTACCCACGTTATTGCCGAAGCGCAAAAAAAAGGCGGCATGTGTGCCTTTATTGATGCCGAGCATGCATTTGATAGCAGCTATGCAAAAAAATTAGGTGTTGATGTTGATAATCTGCTGATTTCTCAACCCGACTATGGTGAACAAGCTTTGGAAATTGCAGATCGGTTGATCCTCTCCGGGGCTTTGGATGTAGTGGTGATTGACTCTGTAGCTGCATTGGTACCCAAAAGCGAACTTGAAGGCGAAATGGGCGACAGTAAAATGGGATTGCATGCAAGACTGATGAGTCAGGCTCTGCGGAAACTAACTGCGACTATTTCCAAAACCGGTACAATATGTATTTTCATCAATCAGCTTCGCGAAAAAATAGGGGTAATGTTTGGCAACCCCGAAACAACTACCGGTGGTAACGCTTTAAAATTTTATGCTTCTGTTCGTTTAGATATTCGCAGACAAACACAAGTAAAAGATGGCGATGAAGCCATCGGTAACCATGTAAAAGTAAAAGTGGTAAAAAATAAAGTAGCACCACCATTTCGTGCGGCTGAGTTTGACATCATTTTTGGTGAAGGCATTTCAAAAACCGGAGAAATTATAGACATGGGCACTGAATTGGAAATTGTTCAAAAAAGCGGTAGCTGGTATAGCTATAATGGAGACAAACTCGGTCAGGGCAGAGATGCTGTAAAACAACTTCTGGTGGATAATCCTGAATTGTCAGCTGAAATAGAAGGCAAGATTCGTGTAAAAATAAAAGAAATGCAGGCTGCTTAAGGGTTTGAGGCAGCAAATGTTAAATATGGGTTAGTAATGTACATCCCGGTCGCAGAGGCCGGGATTTTTATTTTTCTTAGCAAAATATAAACAAAATTTTGCTATTTAATGTTTAAACATTATTATTTTTGCGGGCTCCTTTGCCAACATAAAAGACTTAGAATTCGTTATTAATAGAGCATAAAAGATGACAAAAATTTCAAAACTTAATTTACTGGCAGCATTACTACTTATTGCCAGTTTTTTTTTACCCTGGGTGGTATGGAATAATGCCACAATAAGTGGTTTAGCCATGCCTGTTGGTCAGTTTTTTGATATAGCCAAAGAACAGTTTGGTGTAACCAACCCCTTTCCTCAATTCAGTTTTATTTTTCAAATCTTTTGGCTTATTCCAGTTTCAGCATTAGTCGCAGTTGTTTTTTGCCTGTTGAAGAAAGACAGCTTTTGGCCATCACTCATTGCGGGTTTACCAGCTGTTTCTTTATCACTCATATATTTTTTATTTAGCAAAAATCTGGTGGATCAATTGGGCACCAGCACTTCCGTTTGGGGTCACATAAAACCCTGGCTTTTTATACATATACTAGCAGCTATTGTAATGGTTATTAGTAGCGAAAAGAAAAGATGGTTGCTAAAATCAATACTAATAATAGTTACAGCTGTCGTTACAATAGTTGGTTTCAATTTGGCAAGTGGCCATGCACAGCAAAAAATTATGGATGAAACTTTCGTTTCAACAGTTAAAGAGAAGGCGGCCTTTTCAATTTCTTCAACAGATTTGATCAAAGAATTTATAACAAACGACACTGCCTCCAATATAAAGTATAAAGAAAAGATTGTTGAAGTTACCGGGAGTATAGCAGCAGTAGAAATAGCCGCCGACTCGGTTGGCACTATTCGCTTTGAAGACAGTACTGGTTCCTTTGCAAGCTTTACAATGGAAAAAAATCAATTTAGCAATATTCAATTTCTCAAAGCTGGAGAAGCAGTAGTAATCAAAGGAGTTTGCAGTGGTAGTATATTCAGTGAAATTTTAAACAGTACGCAGATAAGTTTTAAACGTTCCGTAATCATTAAAAAATAAAATAAACAGTAATGAAAAAAACCAGACTTCTATTTGTATTTATGTTGGCAGCCACCAGTATATTTTCTCAGAAAAAAACTACCGCTACTGCAAGTGTTGGTTTTGATGCAACCACCCCAAAAGATGCATTACCAAAAGCAGAAAACAAAACGGTTATCGGATCTTTCGATACCAAAACAGGTACTATAGCATTTGAAGCAGCCGTAAAAAATTTTTCATTTTCAAATCCTCAGATGCAAAGCCATTTTAATGGAGCCAACTGGATGAACTCAGACCAGTTCCCAAAATTTACTTATACAGGAACAATTGAAAAATTCTCTAAAATAAAATTATCAAAAAATGGTGTGTATTCAGCCAAAGTAAATGGTGATATGACAATAAAAGGCATTACCAAGAAAGTAAAAGTAGAAGGTAAGATTACTGTTGCTGAAGGAAAAGTGTCGGTTAATGCAAATTTTAATATTAAACTATCAGATTTTGGAATTAGTGGTCAACCCATCACAGCAGGAAAGGTGCATACTGATCCAAAAATATCGGTCGCTGCTGTATTTTAAATTTTCAGATTAACTAAATATAAAAACCCTCCAAAATTTTTTGGAGGGTTTTTTAGTTAAAATCAATAAACCAATTAATTAACTACTTTTTCAATATAAATTAGTTTTCCGTTTCCATCCAGTCCTTCCACAATAATTTTTAATTTTTTACTAAAGTCATTATTATAGAATTTTATAGGAATCGTTTTTGTATTCGCATCTAAAAACAATGATGGATTCCAATAAATAGTTGTTCTGTTGTCGCTGGATAATTTTTTTATGTCGCCATTACTATAATCAGGACTGAAAAATTCTTTAATAGAAGAATATCCATTTCTTTCAAAAGAGGTAAGTGGGTCAGCCTGCTTCTCTTCAATAAACTTCTCATTGGTATAAACTGCAACTGCGCCTCCTGGGAACCCACTTCCTACACCCACAAACCCAGCTTCGTAAAATTTTACCAGCACTATATCTTTTGATAAAACAGTACTCAATAATGTCAAATTTACCGGAGCCTCATTCAAAAAAATTCCAACAGCCCATTTTCTTCCGGTATTGATACTCATATTCTTTCTGTTTACAAACCCACCACCTGATAATTCAATTTGTTGAATCCTGTTTTTTACAAAATCTACGCCATTCATTGTTTTGTCAGCCGAAGGAAAATTGATATTGTCAATTGTTTCCTTTGCATCGCCACGAAAAACTCCCGTAGTATATTTATCATTAACATCTTCTGTTGGTGATTTTTTCCGATCACTTCCAGTGGTTGCTTTTTGTACTTCTTTAGTATCCCCCATTTTGGATTGAATAAAGAGAAACCGATTTTCCAGATCCGAATTATTTTTTACGGTTTCTAAAGAATGAATAAACCCAGTATTTACAAACCCCGAAGGAATTTCAGATGCAGCTTTTGAAACTACATCTTCATCGGGCACTATTAATGCAGGAACTGATTTCCCTTTACTATTCGTATAACCATAAAATATTTTCCCCTTACCTGAAAAATAAACTGAATCCAATAAAAATTTACCTGATGCGTCAACCGGAATTTCAAAGCCAGTACGTGTAGATTCACCAGCTTCCAATAGCAAACTCAACTTACCGGCAGTCAGTGGAGCTTTGGTTTTCTCATCTACAACAGTACCAGTTATTCTTATAAAATTTTGTTCCTGATATTTTTCAGCTACAGGTGAGTTTTTAAAAATTGTTGACCAGTCTAAATCTTTCAACTTTTGGGTAAGCAATAAGTTATCCAACGCTTTTACTGTTATTTCATTTTTATTACTAAAATACCAGCCAGCATCCCACACATAATCTTTTAAAATATCAGAAAGCATTAATGAAGATTCTATATTCTCAATGTCCGGCCATTGGTTTTCGTTGTAATCAGTAATGGCAATAGATAAACTGCGCTGAATTGCAGTAGGAAACTGAATCTCAAAATTATTTTCTTCCCTCTTTCCCATTCCAGATTTTATTACAGCAACAGTTCCAGCATCCTGGTATTCATTATTATCAACAAAAGTTAACCTCTCTGCTACTGGTGCGCCATACTTATCAAATACTGTCATTTGTAAAACGCCTGAAGGCAAACTATCCGTTAGCAAATGCCCTACTATGGAAGGATAATTTTCAAAAGCAATATCAACCTCATACACAACGTGCCCGTTAACCTGTGCTACAACTGTAATTGAGTCGAATTTGTTGCTATTTTCTGCGCCACGACTTAATGTAAATTTTTTTCCACCTGGTTCATCCTGAACTTTCAAACTGATGCCTGAAGTTTGAACTTCTGGTAGTGAAAATTTTTTAATTCCACTTGTTGTTTCTACTTCAGCTAAATATTTCTTTCCGGTCTTTGGCTTAAATTGAATTTTCCCTATTCCATCATGATTTGAACTAAAAGAGGTAATAGTTGTTCCATCTTCTGATTTTATCAGACCTGTTACATCAACAGGAGAGCCACCCTTTCCAGTTGATTTAAAACCGACAACAGTAAGCACGCCATCAATCATTGAGCCACTTTCAGGATAAAACTGAATATTTGCTGGTTCATTTTCTTTCAATGCCTTTCCGCCCTTTCCAAGTATCACTAATTCCTTTTTATAAGCATCTGTTTTACCTGCATTCATCATTCGGGTGGATAAGGCTCTAACAAAATAGCTGCCTTGTTGCAATGTTTCCGAAAGTTGAATTTGACCATTTGCAACTGCACCGGTTACAGGATATCGGTTACTTGTTAATACATTTCCATTCTTATCAAGTAACTGCATCCAAAGATTATGGCTAATGCCATCCGGCTTTTGATTGGTAAACAAATAAGCTTTAAACCAAATTGTTTCACCAGGCACATAGAAATCTTTATCGTATTGAATATATATTTTATCTATTTCGTGTGTTGCCGAAAACTGATTAAGCGCTTTTTCATACTTCTGAGATTGGACAGACATAACAAATCCCAAAATAAAAGACAGTCCAGTGAGAATTTTTTTCATCTTATATAATTTTCAATTTAAAGGGGTCTAAAGAAACTATGTTCTTTATTAATAATACAACTGATTTATTTCAGCGGAAAATCTAAAGGATAAAGATAGAAATATAGCTTTTTTGGCTGCATGACTTTCCTCCTTTTTACAAAATATTTCCGACTTCGCTACATCCTACTCATTTAGTAATTTGCAAACTCATATGGCTTTCAATTTGCATACAACTTATCAGCCCGCCGGCGACCAGCCTGAAGCCATACGCCAACTAACAGAAGGCTTGCTGAACAAAGAAAAATACCAAACCTTATTGGGCGTGACAGGTAGTGGCAAAACTTTTACCATTGCCAATGTAATTCAACAAACACAAAGACCTACACTGGTACTTACTCACAATAAAACACTGGTCGCACAATTGTATGGAGAGTTCCGACAGTTTTTTCCAGAAAATGCGGTTGAATATTTTGTTTCTTATTATGATTATTATCAACCAGAGGCTTACATGCCTGTAAGCGATGTTTATATTGAAAAAGATCTGAATATCAACGATGAGCTGGATAAACTGCGATTAAGAGCTACATCCAGCTTACTGAGTGGCCGCAGAGATATAATTGTAGTTGCTTCAGTTAGTTGTATTTATGGAATGGGCAATCCCACCGATTATGAAAACGGCATCATTCGAATTCATAAAGGTCAGGTCATCTCCCGTCAGGCATTTCTTCATGCATTAGTCAACTCTTTGTATAATAGGACAACGATTGAATTTAGCCGTGGCACATTTAGGGTAAAAGGCGATACGGTGGATATTAATCTGCCTTATGTAGATTATGGCTATCGCATTAGTTTTTTTGGCGATGAAATTGAAGATATAGAAAGCATTGAAGTGTTGTCGGGAAAAAGAATTGGCCGTATGAGTGATGCAGCCATTTTTCCAGCCAATCTTTATGTAGCACCAAAAGATATTTTGCAACAGGTGATTTATGAAATACAGGATGAGGCAGCTGCTCAAACCGAATATTTTAAACGAGAGAAAAAGTATATAGAGGCACAGCGCATCTCAGAAAGGGTTAACTACGATCTGGAGATGATCAGAGAGTTGGGCTACTGCAATGGAATTGAAAATTATTCCCGCTTTTTTGATCGCCGAAAACCAGGAACACGTCCATTTTGTTTGTTAGATTATTTCCCAAAAGATTTTTTACTGGTTGTAGATGAAAGCCATCAAACTATTCCACAAGTAAGCGGTATGTATGGCGGCGACAGAAGCCGAAAATTGGTTTTGGTTGATTACGGGTTTCGATTACCATCAGCACTTGATAACAGACCCCTTAATTTTCATGAATTTGAATCGCTTATCAATCAGGTGATCTTTGTTTCTGCTACTCCTGATGATTATGAACTTGAAAAATGTGGTGGCATTGTGGTAGAGCAGGTCGTTCGCCCCACGGGTTTGCTGGACCCTCCAATTGAAACAAGACCCAGTGTCAATCAGATTGATGACTTGCTGGATGAAATTGACAAACGTGTAACTAAGGGTGACAGGGTATTAGTAACAACGCTTACAAAAAGAATGGCAGAAGAAATGGATAAGTACCTCCACAAAATCAACATCAAATCAAAATATATACACAGCGAAGTAGATACACTGGAGCGTGTAGAAATTTTGCGTGAACTAAGATTGGGAAAAATAGATGTATTAGTAGGCGTTAATCTTTTGCGTGAAGGCCTTGATCTTCCTGAAGTTTCGTTAGTAGCAATTCTGGATGCAGACAAAGAAGGGTTTTTAAGAAATGAAAAAAGCCTGACGCAAACTGCGGGTAGAGCTGCACGAAATGTTGACGGCCTTGTTATATTTTATGCTGATAAAATGACTGAAAGTATGCAGAAGACAATTGATGAAACCATCAGGCGTCGCGAAAAGCAAATTGAATATAATACCGAGCACAACATTATACCTACTACGATCAATAAATCAACCAAAGATGTATTTGCACAAACATCGGTATTAGATATAAAAGGATTTGATGAAAAGAATCCATATGCCATTGCTGCCGAACAGGATATTGTAACCATAGCTGCTGAAGAACAGGAGCAATACAATACGATTCCAAAAATGGAAAAAGCAATTGCCAGGCAGAAAAAATTAATGGAAAAAGCTGCCCGTGATCTTGATTTTATGGAGGCTGCCAGATTGAGAGATCACTTGTTTTTAATGCAAAAACAGTTGGAAGACATGAAAAAATAAAGTTTGCTCGTAGTTTTACGAAGTTCAATAAAGTAATAGTGCTTCATCTGATTAAATAAGAGGGCTCAATCATTTGAAGATCAAAAGTTGCAATATAATTTAGTGTCAGAATCCAAATCCTCCGGGCAACCGGTGATAATTGAATAACCCAAAAATCCAATAGTATGAAAAGAAGAATCCGCAAGGTGGCAAATTTTTTTGCTTTCAACCTTTTATTTTTTGCCCTCTATCTCAATTTTATCCATAAGGATAAAAGCCAGGCAAATGTGTCCCACTCTGTTGTTCAAACTCCAGCTTTTAGCGAAACAAGAGTTGCCACATCTTCCAATACAATAGAGACAAGCAACGAGGCACCAAATAAAATTGGCATTAACAATACTGCCATCTTAAAACTTTCTATTAACTAAGCGTTTTAACCATTAACATATTCCTGCCCCTGGCCCTTTTTCAATAGGGTTAGGGGTTTTGTGTTTTCATCATACTGAATTTGATTTCTTTACCTTAGAGGCATGGAAAAAAAAGTTTTTTTATTAGATGCTTTTGCTCTGGTTTTTCGTGCCTATTATGCTTTGATTAGAAATCCTCGTATTTCTTCAAAAGGCAAAAACACCAATGCTCAATTTGGATTTACCAATGCCTTAGTAGAATTGATCAATAAACAAAAGCCATCTCACATGGCTGTTTGCTTTGATACATCAGCACCCACAGAAAGACATATTGACTTTGCAGACTATAAAGCCAACCGTCAGGAAACTCCGGAAGATATCAGTGCTGCGGTGCCCGATATAAAAAAAATTATTGAAGGATTTAATATTCCCATCATTGCAGTAGATGGCTATGAAGCAGATGACGTGATTGGCACACTTGCAAAACAGGCAGCCCAAAAAGGTTATGATGTTTATATGGTAACGCCTGATAAAGACTATGGCCAGTTAGTATCTGATAAAATAAAAATTTACAAACCCGCCTATCAGGGAAATGATGTGGAAATAATGGGGCCCGAAGAAGTGTGTAAAAAATGGAATATCAAATCTGTTGATCAGGTAATAGATATGCTGGGCATGATGGGGGATGCGGTGGACAATATACCGGGGATTTCGGGAGTGGGAGAAAAAACAGCTGCAAAATTTCTGGCCGAATATGGATCTCTTGAAAATACTTTGGCAAATGCCGACAACATCAAAGGAGCAATGGGAGAAAAAGTGAGAAAAGGAAAAGACATGGCGCTGCTATCTAAAAAATTAGCTACCATTATTATTGATGCCCCAGTTGAATTTCACGTAGAAAATTTTAAACTAAAGGAATGGGATAAAGAAAAACTACAGGAAATCTTTGCTGATCTGGAATTTAAAACATTGGGTAGGCGATTACTAGGAGATGAATTTTCTATTGCTACAACAGAGACAAATTTTATTAAAAAAGAACAACCCCAAGGCATACAAACCGATTTGTTTGGAAATATTGTTGCACCCGTTCCATCAAAACCAGTTATCAATCCTGAACCGGATAATGAAGAAGTAGTGATTGCTGCTGAGCGAAATATTAGCAATACGGAGCATCACTATGTAGCAATAGAAGATGAAAAAGCAATTAAAGAATTAGTGGCCGAACTAAGTAAGCACAGCGAAATTTGTTTCAACACCGAAACAACAGGTATTGATGCCAATAAAGCAGCACTTGTAGGAATGAGTTTTTGCGTAAAGAAGGGTGAAGCATTTTATGTACCCTGTCCTGACGATCAACAAAGAACAAAAGAAATAGTTGCATACTTTGAACCATTGTTTGCCGATAAGAAGAAAAAATGGATAGGGCAAAATCTTAAATACGATATGCTCATTTTAAAATGGTATGGTGTAGCGCTTGAAGGAGAAATATTTGATACCATGCTGGCTCACTATGTAATAGAACCTGATGGCAAAAGAGGAATGGATGACCTGAGTGCCAAATATCTTGGCTATGAGCCGGTGCATATTGAAGAATTGATTGGTAAAAAAGGAAAGAACCAGGGTACTATGCGTGATGTGGAAATAGAAAAAATAAAAGACTATGCTGCTGAAGATGCCGACATCACGCTACAGTTAAAAAATATTTTTGGTCCCAAACTAAAAGAAAAAGAAGTTGAAAAAGTATTTTATGAAGTAGAAAATCCATTAGTAAAAGTATTGACCGATATGGAGTTTGAAGGAGTGAGGATTGATGAGGGATTTTTAAATGACTATTCAAAAGAATTGGAAATAGAAGCAAAAAAAAGTGAAGAAGCGGTTTACAAACAGGCAGGTGTACGATTCAATCTGGCATCGCCCAAACAGCTAGGGGAAGTACTGTTTGATAAATTAAAATTGGATGCCGATGCAAAAAAAACCAAGACCGGTCAATATCAAACTGGGGAAGATGTACTTTTAAAATTAGCTGCAAGAGATCATAAAATTGTTGACGACATTCTCGCTTTCAGAGAATTAACCAAGTTAAAATCAACCTATGTAGATTCATTGCCACAACTTATAAATAAAAAAACAGGTAGGGTGCATACTACCTATGGTCAGGCGGTTGCGGTAACAGGAAGACTTGCAAGCAATAATCCCAATCTGCAAAACATTCCTGTAAGAACAGATCGTGGTAAAGAAATAAGAAAAGCATTTATTCCCAGAGATGTAAAACATATTTTACTTTCTGCTGACTATTCTCAAATAGAATTGCGGATTGTAGCCGCCATCAGCGGAGATGAAAATATGTGTGCCGCTTTTACTAGCGGAAAAGATATACATACAGCCACAGCTGCAAGAGTGTACAATGTAGCAGAAACTGAAGTAACAAAAGAAATGCGCTACAAAGCCAAGAGTGTCAACTTTGGAATAATATATGGACAAAGTGCTTTTGGCCTTGCCGACAATTTGGGAATATCCAGAACAGAAGCAAAAGAAATAATCAACAATTATAAAAGGCAATTTTCAGGTATTCAAAAATACATGGACAACACCATCAATTTTGCCCGCGAAAACGGATATGTAGAAACGCTAATGGGTAGAAAAAGATGGTTGCGTGATATTAACTCGGCAAACTTTACAGTAAGAGGCTTTGCAGAAAGAAACGCCATCAACTCGCCCATACAAGGCTCGGCAGCCGATATGATAAAGCTGGCAATGAAAACGGTACACACAGCAATGAAAAAAGAAAAAATGCTAAGCAAAATGATTTTACAGGTGCATGATGAATTGATATTTGATGCATTAAAGTCGGAGGTAAATGAATTAAAGCCTTTAATAATTGAATGTATGCAGGAAGCTATGCCGCTTCCCAACAATGTTCCGGTTATTGCAGAATGTGGCGAAGGAAATAACTGGCTGGAAGCACATTAAATATTTTATTATTTCCGAAAACAAAAATCCAATGCCAATTACTGTTTTACTTTTGATAAATGGACAAACCCATCATTTATTATTGTTATGATGCTTATTGCGGCTGGTGTTACGGCTTTAGTGAAGTGATGAAAAAAATTGAAGCCACTTTTAATGACCGATTTGAGTTTGAAGTATTATCAGGCGGCATGATACCTGCCGAAAACCCAAGCCCCATAAAAGCAACTGCCTCTTATATCAGCAAAGAATATAAAAACGTAGAAGCAATTAGCGGCATTCAGTTTGGGGAAGATTATCTCTGGCATATTTTTCATCCCGAAGAAAGTGATTGGTATCCACATTCTGAAAAAGCAGCCATAGCACTTTGCATTTTTAAAGAACTATATCCTGAGCAGCAAATTGCTTTTGCTGCCGATTTGCAAAAAGCACTTCACTACGAAGGCCGCGATCTTACGGATGATGAAGCCTATCGTCATTTACTTGAAAAATATAAAATGGATTCCAAAGACTTTTATCAAAAACTTCATAGTGATACTTATCGAGATAAAGCAAATTATGAATTTGCACTATGTCGTCAATTACAGGTAAACGGTTTTCCGGCTGTATTGATGCAAGTAGCAGCAACCAAATTTTACCTTGTTGCCCGAGGTTATACGGTTTATGAAGATGTAAAAGCAAGAATAGAAAATATTATAAAAGAAATTAATGGCTGAAAAAAAAGATATAGAAAACAGAGGCGATTTGCTGGCAATTGTTCGGTTGTTCTATGATAAATTACTGGCTGACAATACCATCAATTATCTTTTTACTGAAGTTGCAAAAATTGATTTGGAGCCACATTTAGAAATACTGGTTGACTTTTGGGATCATATTTTATTCGGTTCAAGCACCTATCGTAAAAATGCCATGAAGCCGCATTTAGATCTTCATGCACAGTCGCCTTTAGAATTTCATCATTTTAAAACATGGTTGCAATATTTTCATGAATCTGTTGACCACTACTTCGCTGGAGAAAAAGCATTTCTTATAAAAGAAAGGGCAACCAGTATTGCGACTGTTATGCGTATTAAGATATTGCAGCAGGGGTTACCGTGATATGCAAAACCTATGAACTATCTTCGTCATCAATCCACCTATAACAAATTTTTATTTATGCTGCGAGCTTTGTTGTATCTCAAGTTAAATTTTGTTTTACTATGCACACTGTTGTTGTTAAGCACAAATGCAATTGCGCAGCCATCCTATAAGCTCAACAAAATAAAATTACCAGAGGAAGTTTCATTTTATGATAATCAGTTTTCATCCATTCAGATTTATCAGAATAAACTTTACCTGATATCCGAATCAAGACTTCAGGATAAAGCCGAGGCTAAAATCTATGTAGCAGACATTTCAAAGTATAAAAAATATCTGAATGACACGAATCGTGTACTTCCATTTTCAAAATACAGTATTAAAAATCTTGACATCCTTCGCAATAAAATAAGTGCAGCCGGTGGCGAATATGAAGGCATTGAAGCCACCATCATAGAAAATGGGAATGTTTACTTTTCCATTGAAACGGAAACAGCATCACCTGATTGTTATATCATAAAAGGAGTTTTGCAAAATCAGCAAGTCATTTTAGACACAACTATATTAATAGCAATGCCCAAATTTACCGGAGCTGATGGTAAGCCTATTTACAATGCCGGATTTGAAGCAATGATAAAAGAGGGCGACTACTTGTTTGCATTTTATGAATACAATTATTTTATGTCAGCCAACTATGTAAGAGTGCTAGACAAGTTTTCGTTCGGTGGTAATCAATGTCAGCATTTGTTTCCCATGCAGCGTTTACCTTTTCGCATAACGGATATTACCGCCACGGGCAATCATCATTTCACTGCTATCAATTATTTTTTTCAGGGTGGTGGCCGCGATGCTGTTTACCGCCCAGCTGAAAATGACAGTATAAATAATAAACTGGTAAAAACGGATGGCAACTTTAAGAGCTATTCAAGACTGGTAGATATTTATATAAATGAAACTGGAATTAGTTGGCAACCTATTTGGGAGTTTCCTTTAGCCTTTCGTGGTTACAACTGGGAGTGTATTGCCTATTACAAGAATGGATACTTCGTTATGAATGATAAATACACAACTCAAAAACCATATCAATCCGAGTTATACTATTTAGAAAAGAGATAATGGTGCAAATAGAATTTTTGAATACTATTATTTCCCCCCTTTTCTAAATGCAGTTTCATATAAAACAATCCACTCCTGAGGTGTCATCTTTGATGCCAATTCGCCAATTAATTTGAATGGAATGTCTTCCGGCTTTTTATACCGGATACAGCTTTTGCCCATATCCAATTTTTTTGAAGAAAGTTTAGCATGTGCTTCCGTAAACCATTTATACAATTTTGGATCAGCATAAATACCCATATGATATAAATTGATTGAATTTTTTTGAGAGGCCAGTCCCATAAATGGAAGTGGATCTTTTGGATTGCAATGATAACCTGGCGGATAAAGTGAATGGGGAACCACATAACCCAACATACCATACCCCATACACTCCTGAAAACCCTTGGGCAAATTTTTCTTAATCACTTTTCTTAACTCATTGATGGTAGTTTGTCTGTCAGCAGGCAATTCAGATATATATTGTTCAACCGTTTCTGCTTTAGATTGCATAAAAAAACAAATTAAAACTTTAGTATTCTAAAAAACTCAGTCCATGGGCCAATTTCATTCTTATACTGCTTAGCCATTACTCTCGTTATTTGTGCAATATGCGTTAAATCGTGAACTACCCAACAGGCCAACAAATGCTTAAGTGAAACCTCTCCCAACGTTGGATGTCTTCCTGTTTTATCTAAATCTTGTGTTGTCAGTTTTTGAACTTTCACCCAATTTATATTTTCTTTCCTTAAATACTCAAATTCCTCCAACAATTGATTTAGCGACTTCCCTTTACTTTCTCTTTCATGAGCAAAACGATCAAATTGCTCAAAAATTTTCTGATTGCTTTCTTGCAAAATTATTTTTGCTCGAACAACCCAATCTGTTTTTTCGCCATAAATTAAATGACCTACTACATCAAAAGGCGAAAAGGTTTCTGGCCCTTCATTTGTGTTCGTCCAAATTTCATCTAAGTTTTCAAGCAAGCTTTTAATTGTTCCAGGTGTGCGGTCCAAAATAACTAATGCCTGAAATAATTCAAACTTCATTTTTCTAACAAGTTTTTCAAATTTGCAAGCCCTGTACTAAAATCTTTTCCTACCATTTCATTCATATTCATAAACAGTTTCATAATGTTCATAGGATAATTCATTTTGCTTTCAAAACCCCAGGTAACTTTTGTAACACCGGGTGCAGCTGCTTCGGTAGTCATTTTTGCTTTTGCAAAAGACTTAAAAGGTTTTATAAATCGCAGATCAGCATAGATGGCTTTCCCCTCTTCAATCGCTGTAATTTCCTGCTCCCCTTCTCCAACTTTTTTATTCCCTACCCAATGGTTGATAAAACCCGGTTTTCCATCTGTACCTCGAAATTCATTTTTAATATTTGGGTCCATAGTGGCCCATTTACTATACAACTGTTGGTTCTTTAAATACTTTACAAACTCAAAAACCTCGTCAACCGGTTTATTTATTATAATTTCTTTATTCGCTTGTAAGTCTTTCGAAATAAATAGACCGGACAGTAACAATAAAACGATAAGACCCAAAATAATGTAGAGAACTATCATATTAAAAATATTTATGGTTAAAAATTATTTTACAGGGATTGCTATATCCGTATTCCAGATTTCACGATACAATTTCCATTTTCCGCCCTCGTTTTTCCAAAGGGCAATAAATTTCCCTTTATCAAAACTTCCGCCCTTACCATCCGGAAAATTATAATAACCCTCTTCCACGACAAGGTTTTCATTGCCATAAATTTTACCGGTTGGCAATTCAATTTTAGCATCTGTATTGCTACCTTCGCCAAAAAAATATTTCCTTATAGAATCTCTCCCCTTTATTGCCGGCGCATTAGGTGCAAGTACTTCGGCATCGGCACAATACCTTTCCACATAAAACAAAGAATCATTAGTCAAAAATCTCTGACTATAGCTTTGACTCATATTTACAATATGTGCTTTTACTGAGTCTAAATTAAATGTTGAAGCCACATTTGAAGCTGCCTGCTTTTGTTGGCAGGCAAAAAATAGCACTATTGCCAGCAATGGCAAGGCGGTTCTCATTTCTGAAGTTTTTGGAAAACCAAATTACAGCTATTTCTATTCAGAACCTATCCAATTGTCAAATAAATAAATACCTTTTTTGTAACCTTTCAATCTTTCGTTTACTCTAATATATAAACAGGTGATTTTCTTGACGTTTAAAAATAGATTAACTTGTTTTACTCTTCAACAAATAGTATAAAAATGGTGCGTGAAGAAACTTTTTCTGATCAAGAACTGATTGAGAGGATATTAAACGGCGAAAAAAGGCTTTATGAAATTATAGTTAGACGATTTAATCCGTACCTATATAAAATTGGCCGTTCATACAACTATACTCATGAAGATACCGAAGACCTGATGCAGGACAGTTTTGTAGATGCATACAAACATTTATCCCAGTTTGAAGCACATTCCAGTTTTAAAACCTGGATTATACGCATCATGTTAAATAATTGCTTTAGAAAAAAATCTAAATCAAGTTTTAAAAATGAAATAATGAAAGATATAAGTGATAGTGCCGAACCGCTGTTTTCGCAGTCGGGGAACGATACAACAACTTTCATGAATCGCCGTGAGTTAAACTCCATCATTGAAAAGGCGGTGTCACAATTGCCTCTTGATTACAGAATGGTCTTTTCTTTACGTGAAATAAATAGTTGCAGTGTATTGGAAACCGCCAGTTTGCTAAATATTAGCGAAGCCAATGTAAAAGTGCGGTTCAACAGAGCTAAAGCTATGCTTCGCAAAAACATAGAAAACGAATATATCGGAGAATCGCTTTTTGAATTTAATCTGGTTTATTGCAGCACAATAGTAAATCGGGTGATGAATGAAATTAATAAATTACCATAATGTTACATCCTGTTCGCAAATCGGAATTGTTTGAAAAAAATATTGATACCCCACTACTCGATCAGGCATTTGATCTTAGTGATGAGGAGAAAGTAAAGAAAATCGAGTTTCATTTTTCGCAAATACTGAATACACTCGGTCTGGATTTAAGCGATGACAGCCTGAACAAAACCCCAAACCGTGTTGCAAAGATGTATGTGGAAGAAATTTTTAGTGGCCTAAATCCAAAAAACAAATCTTCAATCAGTCTTTTTGAAAACAAATATGGATACAAAAGAATGTTGGTTGAAAAAGATATTACACTTTATTCTAATTGTGAGCATCATTTTGTACCCATTATAGGAAAAGCACATGTAGCCTATATTCCAGGCGAGCATGTAATTGGTCTTTCAAAAATTAATCGCATAGTGCAATACTATGCCAAACGACCACAAGTGCAGGAGCGACTTACAATTCAAATAGCAGCGGGGTTGAGTGAAATATTGCAACATGAAGATATTGCAGTAATGATTGAAGCCGATCATTTATGTGTAGCTTCCAGAGGAATCAATGACACAGGAAGTAAAACAATTACCGTAAGCTATTCAGGTCAGTTTGAGAATGAAACTTTACAACAGGAATTTCTATCACAAGTTCGGAATCATAAATAATAATACGATGGAACAGTCAGTAAAAATATTAGAAAAACAAAATCTCACACATGATGTATTACGAATTGTAGCAGAAAAACCTGCTGATTTATTTTATCATCCGGGTCAGGCTGTTGATATATCGCTAAACAAAGCTGGATGGGAGAAAGAACTGAGAGCCTTCACCTTTACTTCTTTGCCTTCTGATCAATTTATTGAATTCACAATCAAAACATATCCAGATCACAATGGAGTAACCAATGAATTGCTGTCTTCTAAAACCGGTGATTCATTAATCATTCATGATGTTTTTGGCGATATAGCGTATAAAGGAGAAGGGTTGTTTATTGCAGGCGGCGCTGGTGTTACTCCGTTTATTGCCATATTAAAACAATTGGAGAAAGAGAAAAAAATAGGCAACAACAAATTAATATTTGCAAATAAAACGAAGTCTGACATCATATTGGAATCATCATTTCAAAGCCTGTTGGAAAAAAATTTTATCAATGTATTGTCCAATGAAAATTTAGACGGATATGAACATGGATTTATTTCCGCAGAAATGATTCAGAAATACCAAGAAAACAGTTTGGGTTTTTATTATCTATGTGGTCCGCCACCGATGATGGATGCAGTAGAAAAACATTTAGCTGTACTAAAAGTATCAGATGAAAAAATTGTGAAAGAGGCCTTTTAATAAAAACAGGCACTTGGTATTAAAACGAGTGCCTGAGATTTTCGTATTTACTATTTCCGTTTAATTACCACTTCCTACCGGGCCACCAAAGCTTCCAGGCCTTTGAGGGCGCATAGCAGGCACTATTTTTTCCTTCCAGATAGTAAACTGTTCTGCGGTCAACATCATTTTAATAATTTCATCTTCAGCGTCTGAAAATTTCTTTCTTTCAGTCTTCATAGTTTCCCGCATAGCTTCGCGGTCGTCACTTGCATTTTCAAAAATTTCTTTCATACGTGTATCCTGTGTTTTGAAAAGAACAGTAAGTGCGGTGTCAAGTGTTGCCAGTTTGGAAACATCAAGTTTAAAAGCGCTATCAAATTTTTGATGAATACGGGCTGCTCTTTCCTCTGGTGTGCGGCGAGTAAAACCACCGGGCTGAGCCTGCAAAGCGGCTGCAACAAAGATTAGCGCTGATATTGATAAAACTAATTTTTTCATACATTGATTTTATTGAAAAAAAAAGGGGTAACCTGATTTAGACGCTTCTTTTGTAAAAAACCATTCACAGAATGGCAAAAAAATTCCAAAGATGCCCAAAACTTATCTCTATTTGGCTCAACTCAATTATCTTGCAGCTCCCCAAGGAATTATTGGGTAAAACAGTTTAAACATTTATATGGAATACAGTAAACTAGTGGCCATTAGCGGCCTGCCTGGAGTATTTGAAGTGATCAACAGTAAAACAGATGGCGCCATTGTGCGTTCGGTTGACGATAAAACCACAAGGTTTGTTTCCAGCCGTATTCATCAGTTTTCACAATTGGAGAGTATTGAAGTTTATACCACGACAGATAATGTAAATCTGGTTGGCATTTTTCAAGCAATGGAAAAAGCAGGTGGCCAGCTGCCTGACGATAAAGATTCAGCTGCTGTAAAAAAATATTTTGAAAAAGCATATCCTGAAATGGATTTTGAAAGAGTGTATGCCAGTGATATGAAGAAAATGATTAAATGGTTTGACATTCTGAAAAAAAATGAGGTTGAAATAAAGCTTAGTGAAGAACCGGAAGTAGAAGAGCCAGAGGCCGCCCCTGTTGAAGAAACACCTGCAGTTGAAGAAGCTCCAAAGAAAAAAGCAACAAGAAAGAAAAAGACTGAATAAATATTTTCTTTAGTCAAAATTTTTTTCGGTGATTGATCTCGCTATCAATCATACATTTTCTCATTAGCATTATTTACAACATTTTTATATGATTTATTCTGCTGATATAAAAAAGCTGCCTCGGCATTATCTGCCTGTCAATTTTGAAATAAAAGACTGGGAAGGTTTATTGCCTTTTTTTCAGGAATTGGAAGAAAGAGAAATTGAATCGGTAACTGCGTTGGAACAATGGCTAAAAGATGCCAGCGAATTGGAAGCAGCAATCAGCGAAGAAGTGTGTTGGCGGCAGATAAAAATGACCTGTGATACCGAGAACAAAGATCTGGAAGCATCATTCACATATTTCATGATGGAAATTCAGCCTAAGATGCAGCCCTACTCCGACAGGTTGAATAAAAAACTTTTAGATAGCCCGTTTATAAACGAACTGGACACAAATAAATATTTTACCTACCTCAGAAACGTAAAAAAGAATATTGATTTATTTGAAGAAAAAAATATTCCGTTGATTGCTGAGCTAAATGTGCTGCAACAACAATTTGGTGTCATCGCTGGAAAAATGACAGTAAATGTAAACGGCCAGGAATATACATTACAACAAGCCGCCCGGTTTTTAGAAGACCCCGACAGAAACTTAAGAGAAGAAGTATATCATAAAATAAATAAAAGAAGATTAGAAGATAAAGTAGCACTCAACGAATTGTTTTCTACACTACTTGCCAAGCGTAATGAAGTAGCGCTTAATGCAGGATTTAAATCCTATACTGAATTTCGTTTTTTAGAACTTGGTCGCTTTGACTATACACCCGAAGATTGCTTTCAATTTCACGAAGCAGTAAAGGTGCATGTAATGCCATTGGTAAATGAGCTTTATGAAGCCAAGAAGAAAAAACTGGGACTTGATACACTTCGCCCCTGGGATATAGATGCCGAACCCAAAGGCGTAAAACCCTTGCATCCGTTTGAAAGCGGAACGGAGCTAACAGAAAAAGCAATTAATTGTTTCAATCAGTTGAAGCCGTTTTTTGGTGATTGCCTGCAGAAGATGAAAACTCTAGGTCATCTTGATCTTGATAGTAGAAAAGGCAAAGCCCCCGGTGGTTATAATTGCCCGTTGGCAGAAAGTGGTGCTCCCTTTATTTTTATGAATGCTGCAGGCCAGTTGGATGATGTAACTACAATGGTACACGAAGGAGGTCATGCTATTCATTCTTTTCTGTCACATCCATTGGAGTTAAATGGCTTTAAAGATTATCCCATGGAGATTGCAGAAGTTGCCAGCATGAGTATGGAGTTGTTTAGCATGGAATACTGGAATGTGTTTTTTAAAACGCCTGAAGAATTACATCGTGCAAAAGAACAGCAATTAGAAAGAGTAATTACCATTTTTCCATGGATAGCTATTATTGATAAATTTCAACATTGGATTTATAAAAATCCAAATCACAGTGTAGCAGAAAGAGCCAATGCGTGGATAGAAATTTCAGATGAGTTTACTTCTCCTGTATTAAATTATGATGGGCTGGATGATTATCGCAGCTATGGATGGCAACGTCAATTGCATCTTTACGAAGTACCCTTTTATTATATTGAGTATGGTATTGCACAATTAGGGGCAATTGGCATGTGGCAACAGTTTAAAAAAGACAAAGAAGCTGCATTGAATCATTACATCAATGCATTATCGTTGGGTGCTACAACTACTTTACCCAAACTTTTTAACGCTGCAGGGCTTGAGTTCAATTTCTCACCGGAATACATCAGCAAGCTAATGCGATTTGTAAAAAGTGAGATGGAAGCCTGAAAAAATGAAAAAGCTGTTCTAGCATATTCACATTATTTTGTAGTACAGATAGGTAAAATATTTAATCTCCTTAAATTCTTGTTTTTAGAACAGTTGGCAGTTCAACCTATCCGGTTTATTGTTTTATAAAATTTTGATTATAAGTTACCTGAGCTTTTTCATCACTCATAATTGTATAACAATTATTGGGAGAATTAAATTTGTCGTAAATGAATGGGACGACAATCTCCCCAGTCAATGAGTTTATTACGCCTATTTTATTATTCTTTTTTGCAATAAGATACACATCCGAAAAGTCCAAACATTCATCACACAAATCGGTAATAATTGATTTTCCACCACCATCCATTAATGAATATTTTATATTGCTGCCAGGTAATTTTGTATAAAAGCGATTTTCGGTAGCAGCTATAATATCAGCATATACATCCTGCAATAAAACAGTACCATCTAATTTCACTACTCCATAGTTTACATTTTCGCCTGGTTGAGAAGCGAAAAGATAAACATCGGTAGATTGTTTTGTTAGCCGGCTTTGCGGTGTATATAAAAAATAGTATTTATCTGTTAAGTATTTTTTTCCGGTAGTGTCTATTACAAACCATTTTTTATCTTCCCCAACTACGACAATTCTACCGTCTTCAACCCGTAGCATTTTATTTCCATTTGTAGGAACATAAACGTTGGCTTCAGTTAGTACATTACCGTTATTATTATATAAAATATTTGCTCTTTTATGTTTTTCAAATTCTATAACTCCATCTCTTTGAGTAGCCTTCTTGTAAATTTCAGGCACCAACGGTTTCATTTTATAATCTATCAATCCATAATTGCTGGTGGCACCATCTTTACTATCTACCCTTGTTATCAATAAATGCTGACCTACAGGTAAAAGATCGCTGTACTTGCTGGGAATAACGACAACTCCTTTATCATTAATTACCCCAAAATTCTCTCCAATCATTATAACAGCATTGCCGTTCACAAAAGCCAATGCATAGTCGTATTTAAAAGGAATAACCATTTTCCCTTTTGTATCACAGTATCCCCATTTACGATTGGCAGCCTCCACAGCTATTAATCCATTGTTTCCAACTTGCATATTTCCATTTACACCCGGTAATTTCACTTTTGACTTTTTGACCAAATCCCAAAGATCAATCAGTTTTTTATTCCTATTCTTTACTACAAGAAGATTGCCGGTTGTTTCAAAATCATCATCATATAACATGGGCACGACAAGTTCTGCACTATAAGTCACCAAACCATATTGCCCATTTTCATTCCACACTTTATAATAACCTGTGTCAGGTTTGCCAGTAACTGTGCTGTAAACAGGTTTTGTATCTCCCCATTTTTGGGTTACAATACAAGGCTGTGAAAAAGAAAAAATTGCAATGATATTTAAGAGTAAAAAAAAATTAAACGATTTCATTGTATTAAATTTTAAGGGAACCATTTTTCTAAAACATTAAGAATTGTTTCAAACGAATTTGAAGAATTTGTTATTCGTTTATATTGATCAAATTTTAATAAATATTAACTGCATCAGTAAAATATGTTTGTGTCAAAGTTCATCATTTTATTCAAAGTAATAATAAAATTTGCCTACTCTGATATTGCAATCCAGCGTGGTGTTAACCACTTCAATCACCACATTCCTTGATTTAAATGCAGTTGCCACTACACCGTTCATTCTTTTCACAGGTATTTCTTGCCATTCTTTTTTATCTAAAACTTCAGTCAACAAGAGTCGTATTTCATCATACTTATTTTCTATTTTCTCAAAATAAAAAATTATTTTTTTACCCAGATAATCCTTCTCATCAAAAACCGTTGCATTTAAATTTGGATAGGCCAAATTTTCTTTATTGGGGAAAAGGCAGGTTTTTGTGCTGCACTCAGTTTTTTCTTCTGATTGGTAATTAATTTCACTGATTATAGATTTAAAATCACCCGGAACGCTTTTTAATATGTTTAGCATTCTTGTTTTTACTGCAGCCACCTGTGGCTTTGAAAAAGAATGTGTTTTAACAATGGGTTTTTCTATTGTTTTTGTGCTATTGTTTTTATTATCCTTTACAATCGGCGGTTTCACTTCATTTTTTTCGGCAGCAAGCATTGGTGTTTCATAAATAAATAGATTTTGAGAAGCAGATGCAACAGCTGCTACCGCCTCTTTGTTGAGTGTTAATGCCGTTGTGTTTTTATTATTATTTTTTAAATTGAGCATTGCGACACTTAGCCCCTTCGTTTTAAAGTTATCATGCACTATTTGCAAAGCTGGATTGTATAATTCATAAGCCATATCTTTAAGTTCAATACTCAACCCTTTTGACTTATTCGTAGCGGATTCAAAATAGATGACATCATCTATATATGGAAGGTTAATTTTTTGAGTAAGATAACTTTCATAAGTGCCGGCATTTAGTTTCTTTTCGCCTTTTGGATAATGCAAAAAACCTTTACCAGTAGTAATACCTTCCAAAACAACAGCCTGTAATTTCGCAGCTATATCCTTAACCAATTTGTCTTTCTCCAAATTGGAAATGCCAAATGGCGAATCCGGATTGCCAATTATTACATCATTATCAGTATTGGCTACTTCAAAGCTCACCACACCCTCAGATTTTTTTACATTGATTATAATCTCATCTTTCCCTTTTACTAAGTATGCATATCCTGTGTTTGTTTTTTCTTTTACAATTATCATTAAACCAGATTCAACCAGGTTTATATACTTTTCAAAAACCTGCTGACTATTACTATTATTTGTAGCTTTAAAAGTTGGGTTCCGAAAATTGTTAACTAAAGAGCGATTTGTATTAATTTCAAATTCATCAAAATCAGTCAACCGAAGATCAGTTTCAAAATTCCATCTTTTAAAAAGATCCATTGAAGGATAAAATCTATTGCCTAAAAATCCGTTTTTGGCTGATTCTGTAATTTTTAAAACCTCTTCATAATCTTTAGGATTCTTTTTAATAGCAGCCTTTATCTTCTGCTCTTGATCCTTATCTAAAATATCATAGGACTGAGTTTTGATTGCCAATGCAACATAACTACTATTATCGTTTTGCTTATGGTTCAACAGGTACCAGGACATATAATGCTTGTCTTTATTTCTTCTACTAAACTCAATGACAGTAGTGTCTCCTTCTTTTATCACACGCATTACATTTTGTCGGCCAACGATCAAGGGGCTTTTTAGTTGGCTGTATATTCTTTTCAGGTTTTCTTGTACTGCATTATAATCTTTTGCAGCATGGCTCAAGGTTATATAAGTAATAAACAATCCCTTTCCATCGGTCTCATAGTAAACCGGAAAAGCGTTTTGCGGCCCAGTCTTTGGCAAACTTGTAAATGTCTTTTTTGAAGTTCCCTTTAAGTTCTTATCCTTAAAGCTTATAAGTTTGTTTTCTTGTATTGTATTCAAAATACTATCCAGTTTTGTACTGGTAATAAACTGACCTTGGGTAATAGTATTTATAAGAAGAAAGATAAAAAAGAATCCAATTCTGTAGACCATTTGATAATTAATTATTGATTTTTTAACCTGCCTGTTAATAGCATATTGTAGTATATATTCAATTTTTAAAAAAGCACACCAGTATAACTGCTTACAAAATTAACTATATCCACGCCAAGGAGGATTAACTGACTATGTAAAAGTTTGTCTTCGGTATTAGTTTTTATTGTAACCAATATTGAAAACAATGTAGGATTTATTTTCTCCAAAGTTGCATTTTGCTTCACAAAAAATATTAAAATGGAGCTGATTTTGCCATCCAAATTCACCAGCAGGAAGCTATAGTAGGCCTGTCCTCAGTTTGTAAACCAACCAAATCATCAACATAGGAAAAAAATGGTTTAATGGTTTGTTTTAGCAGTTTTCTGAACAGGCATACCCTGCTGTCACATTTTTGTACTGAGATGAAAAGGAAATATAGGAGCAAGATTCTTTTTGAAGGTGTGCTATAAGGTGGAGAGCCCTTGTGCCAGCATCTAGCAGCTAAAACGCAGGAGTTATTAAGAAAATAAAACAACTACCTAAGGGTTGTAACCCGAGTGAAAGAGAAACATAGATTTTAAAATTGCTGGCCAAGGGGGTTTCTAATCACCAAATTGCCAATGAGCTGTTCATCATTTATGATACGGTGCGAAAGCAAGTAAAAAATATTTATGACAAGCTGCATATCAACAGAAAAGCCAGACAGCGATTATAAAGCATCAAAAAAATGGGTATTGGTTATTGTGATGACTTATCTTTCTTAATCAACTCCATTGCTTTATCAAGCTTATAGTCATTCCCCTTTCTTACATCATCTACGGTAGGCCCCACTTCTATTTCGGGTTGAACTCCTCTCCCGTTTTTAGGTACATCTTTATCAACTACCAGGCGAAACAATGGAAGCCTAAATCTAACTCCCGTTACAGGCAAGGTAACATCAGGTATCAGCCAGGCCGAGTTGCCATAAGCACCACCACCAGTTTCTTCGCCAATAACTGTTACATTATCCTGTTTGATTACCGAGCTTAAAAATAATGTAGTAGCAGAAAAAGAATTTCCACCCGTTAGCACATATACTTTTCCATTAAAATGGTTTGCCTTTTTTGGTTTAAAATAATGTCTTTCAAAATAACCAAAATGAAAATTTCCATCACGTTTACGAGCTGTAAACAAGTTCATAAATAAATGATTCCAGAAATAGCCTTTGATGTATTTATGATATGGGCTTTTTCTTCTTATTGAAAACAGGGTATCACAAATTTTAAAACGATTGTCGGCAATATAACGGCTTAAAATAGTGGAATTGGAAACACTACCTCCTCCATTGCTGCGCAAATCAATGATGAGGTAATTGATTTTATTTTTTCTTAATTCATTAAATGAATTTTTGAAGAATCTTCTCAATCCATAGTTTTTTGTAAAAGTTGCCAAATTCATCATCGCAGTTTTGTTAACAGTATCTAATTGTAACAACCTGCTTCGGTTTAGCATAGCCTCTTTCCTGTCGTGTCTTGATGGGCGTGGCGGAGGGTTTACAGTCGGTCTTACCGATTTGCGATCTGCAGTATCGGCTGCAATATTGTAAACCGAAATACTGTCTTTCTTGATAGTTCCATCCACCGCTACATAAGCTATAGCATATTTATCAGACAGTCCAAACAAAGAAGAATAAGCGGAACCAAATGCGCCAAATGAACTTAATCGTTGATACCGATGTGTGTTATTGTATCCATCAGTTGAAATATATCGGAACAAAGTATCTGTAATTTCGTCTATTGTTCTGCCATTGATTGACTTGATAACTGTTCCTCGCTTTAAAAGACTATCCTTCCTGTTAAGATTTACTGTAACCACCGTTGCCTGTGGCCAGATTTTTACACTCAATGGAAAAAGTTTTGTTAATGGGGCATTATCTGCAAACTTTGTAAACTTTTGGGAAGCACGGGTGGTTGTATGTCCACAACCAATTTGTGCCGTTACGTAATTTAATATTTTTCGAAAACCTATTTCAGTCATGGAATCTTTCAAAAGCGATTTACCATACTTAAAATAATAGTTCATGCTATCTTTCGATGTATACCAATACAAGCTGGGATGGTGGGCTTCTAAAATACTTTGATAAAGGGAATAATCTTTTTCAACCTGCTTCAATGAAAATTTTCTGTCCGGTGAATAGGTGTTTTTACCAACACTGCATCCTGCAAGCAAAATTGTCAATAAGAAAAACAACCCAGCCATTTTTGTTATCATAGTTATACGCATATACCGCTACACCACAATTTATTATTTAATATGATCCCACCCTTGAGCTGTTACCGGATGCTTCCCGCCTCCTTTGGTTAATATATATGATCCCAATTCGGGCTCAGTCATATAACCCACTACACTTATTTGTTCGTTCAATACTAATTTATCATGGTCGTTTTGTGAAATCGTAAATAACAATTCATAGTCTTCGCCACCACTTAAAGCACAGGCTGTAGGATCTATATCAAACTTAAAAGCGGCCTTCTTCATTTCTTCGTGTATCGGAATTTTTTCTTCGTACAACACACAACCCAGATTGCTGTCTTTACAAATATGTAAGATTTCGGAACTAAGTCCATCGCTGATATCCATCATTGCGGTAGGCATTAATTCCTGCTGCGCAAAAAATTCTATAATATCCTTTCTGGCTTCAGGTTTCAACAGTCTGCCTATTACATACGACTCTCCTTCAAGGTCGGGTTGAACACCCGGACTTTCTAAAAAAATTTTCTTTTCTCTTTCTAAAAATAGTAATCCGATATATGCCCCGCCCAAATCGCCGCTTACACATATCAGGTCTCCTTTCTGAGCTGTATTCCTTTTTACAAATTTATCCGGGGCTACTTCACCGATGGCTGTGATAGAAATGATCAATCCTGTTTTCGAAGAAGTTGTATCGCCGCCAATGAGGTCTACACCGTATTTATTACAGGCTGCATATACGCCTTCATAAAATTCATCCAGCGCTTCTACACTAAACCGGTTGCTAATGCCAATACTCAAAGTTATTTGAGTGGGTGCTGCATTCATTGCATAAACATCGCTAAGGTTTACAATTACCGATTTATATCCCAGATGTTTGAGTGGTGTATAGGCCAAATCAAAGTGAACGCCTTCAAGAAGTAAATCGGTTGCTATTACTGTTTGTCTTCCAAAATGATCGATCACTGCTGCATCATCACCAACACCCAAAATAGTTGAAGCATTTTGCAGTTCAATATTTTTTGTTAGATGATCAATAAGACCAAACTCTCCAAGAGTGGATATTTCTGTTCGCTGGTTCATGTATTCAATACAAATTAATAAATAATATTCAGGTTTACAGTTCGGGTTATTTCTAAGTGCTTTATTGCAATTCAATCGTATTATTAATCACTCCCAGCATTTCTTTGTGTATTTTTCCATTAGTAGCCAATACACGGTGCTGATAAGGTGAAAATTTATCTCCATTAAAGTCGGTTACTTTTCCTCCGGCTTCTTCAACTATTAAATAACCGGCTGCACTATCCCAGGCTTCTAATTTGTGTTCATAAAATCCATCAAAACGGCCGCAGGCTACCCAGCAAAGATCAATAGCAGCCGATCCCAGACGGCGCACCGGCACACCTTTGCGAATAAATCTTTCAAAAATTTCTAGCGGCCCATTTGGCAAATTAATATAAGTATATGGAAAACCGGTTACCAAACATGCTTTGATTGTTTGTGCTTGCCTGCTTACTGCAATGGGTTGATCATTCAGCATAGCGCCTTGTCCTTTTTCAGCAAAAAACATTTCGTTCAAATGCGGATTATAAACAGCTGCCATTGTTATTTCATTTTCATATTCAATAGCAATCGAAACACAGTTAAGTGGAATACCATGTGCAAAATTGATTGTGCCATCAATAGGATCAATAATCCATTTATAAGCCGACTCTTGTTTCATTTCTCCTGCTTCTTCACTTAAAATCTGATGCTCAGGATATGCCGCTTTAATTACCTTAAAAATGGCCGCTTCCGAAGCATGGTCGGCTTCTGTAACCAGGTTATTGATGCCTTCTTTATTACTTACCGTAAAATCCCGATTATAAAAACGAAGTATTTCTGCCGCTCCCGCTTTGCAGGCTTCCAGAAGGGTCTTTTTAAGCATGCGCAAAGATAGGATTGTAAACCCTTAGCCAATTTTATAAGGCAGATATCAATCCACTAATTTTGCTGCCATTAAGGAACAATCACTTTAGGATGCAGTTATCGGTTATCATAGTAAATTATAATGTCAAGCATTTTTTAGAACAATGTCTTTTTTCAGTACAGAAGGCAATTGAAGATATGCAGGCGGAAGTGATTGTTGTTGATAATAACTCATCCGACAACAGCATTGTTTATTTGCAGCCAAAATTTCCATCAGTAAAATTTATAACCAATATTGAGAATTTGGGTTTTGCCAAAGGTTGTAATATGGGATTGGCGATGGCAACAGGTAAGTATATTTTATTTTTAAATCCGGATACTATCGTTCCAGAAGATTGCTTTATAAAGTGTATTTCTTTTTTAGAACAACATTCAAATGCAGGAGCCATAGGAGTAAAAATGATTGATGGAAGTGGAAAATTTTTAAAAGAATCAAAAAGAGCTTTTCCTTCACCCCTTACTTCTTTATATAAATTGTTTGGATTTTCACGATTATTTCCTAGATCAAAAACATTTTCAAGATATCATCTAGGCCATTTGGACGAAAATAAAATCAACGAAATAGATGTACTCGCAGGGGCCTTTATGATGATAAAAAAAGAGGTGCTGGACAAAGTGGGCAGTTTTGATGAAATCTTTTTTATGTATGGCGAAGATGTGGACCTTAGTTATCGAATTCAAAAAGCTGGATACAAAAATTATTATTTCCCCGAAACACAGATTTTGCATTTTAAAGGTGAAAGCACCAGAAAAGGCAGCATGAATTATGTACGCATGTTTTATAATGCCATGCGTTTGTTTGTACGTAAACATTACACCGGAACCCGAGCTGGTTTTTTTAATTTTTTAATTTATACTGCTATCTGGATCCGAGCAGGCTTTTCGGCCATTGGCCATTTTATCCGCCGCATTGGATTACCATTAATGGATGCCGGGTTAATATTACTTTCCTTTATTACCATGAAATGGATTTGGGTAAAATGGGTAAGACCTGAAACGGAATTTGAACAAAGACTATTACTCATTGCTTTTCCTGTATATACCTTGCTTTTTCTGCTTACCGCATATTATGCTGGTCTTTATGACCGTTGGTTCAGGCGAAAAGAATTGATCAGCTCTATGTTAATTGCAACAATCATTCTATTGGCCGGTTACGCTTTATTGCCCGAGCATTTACGTTTTTCAAGAGGCATATTACTGTTTGGCTCCCTATTGGCTTTTGTATTTATTAGTTTATTCAGATGGATATTAATTCAAACCGGAGTTTTACAAAACCAGAAAGAAAAAGATGAAGGAGGTACTACAATGATAGTAGCTACCGAAAATGAATATATAACCGTAACCGATTTGATAAAACAAGCCGGACTTAAAGAAAAAATATTAGGACGAGTATCGGTTAATGCAGAAGACTCTGGCACCACTGGCTCTCTTTCAGATTTATTATCGTTGTCAAATTCTATTCCTTTTCGGGAGTTGATATTTTGTCAGGGAAAAATAAGTTTTTCAGCAATTATCAATACGCTACCTCAATTACCAAAAGGCGTTATTGCTATGTTGCATGCATCAGGAAGTCAAAGTATAGTAGGCAGCGATTCAAAAGACAGTTCCGGTGAGTCGGTTTCAAAGGAAAATGGTTTTAAACTCAGCAATCCTTATCAACTAAGATTAAAAAGGCTGATCGATATCGTAGTTTCACTTGCAGGGCTTTTAACTTTCCCCTTGCAATTGTTTATTGTAAAAAAACCAATTTCATTTTTCTCAAATTGTTTTGCGGTATTGGGTGCTTCTAAAACATGGATTGGCTATGCAACACCAGAAAAAAACTTGCCACCACTAAGACCGGGTATTATTGGCTGCAATGGCACTAAACTTTTAACTCCTTCATCATTTTCTATTGAAAGCTTGAAAATGATTGATTACTGGTATGCCCGCGACTATGAGCCTTCAAGCGATCTAAAAATTATCTGGAAAATGTACCGGCAATTAGGCGTATAATCAAGTCTATCAAATTTATATCTTCGTAACTTCACCAGTACCAAATTTCTACATGGCCACCATTATTGATATTAAGTTGCCCCGTGCCATAGCTGCCGCACTGCGGTTGCCACCTAATGATCCTCGAAGGCAACAAATAAAGGTTTTGAAAAAACTTTTACGTAAAGCAAGATTCACCGAGTTTGGCCAATGTTATTGATTTGACGATGCTTTGCTTAGTAAGCATCCGGGAAAAAAGTTTCAAGAGCTGGTACCTGTACACGATTATAATAAAATATATGAAGAATGGTGGAAGAAGACACTTGATGGTGTGCCCGATGTTACCTGGCCGGGAAAAATCAAATACTACGCATTAAGCTCTGGCACATCTGATGCTGCCAGCAAGTATATTCCAATTACTAAAGAACTGTTACGAAGCAATACAGTTAACTACCTGCGACAATTGTTTAGCCTACTCAGCTATCAGGAAGCCAATAAGCGGGCTATGGCCAAAGGTTTTTTAATGATTGGCGGCACTACTGATTTAAGAAAGGATAATGCAGGTTGGTATGCCGGAGACCTGAGTGGTATATTGGCAAAGAAGCGACCCTTTTGGTTTCAAAGTTTTTATAAACCGGGTGGACGTATTGCTGCTATTGGCGACTGGAGTCAGAAGCTTAATGAGATTGTAGAACATGCAAAGGAATGGGACATTGGATATATTGTAGGCGTACCGGCCTGGTGTCAAATGTGTATGGAAATGGTTATTGAACATTACAAAGTAAAAAATATACATGAGATCTGGCCCAACTTCAGTTTTTTTGTACATGGCGGTGTAGCTTTTGAACCTTATAAAAAGGGATTTGAAAAACTACTGGGCAAGCCCATTGTGTATATTGAAAATTATCTTTCCAGCGAAGGCTTTATTGGTTACAAAACCCGTGAGCAAGCCAGGGGAATGCAATTAATATTAAACAACAATATCTTTTTTGAATTCATTCCATTTGATGAAAAAAATTTTGATGCAGATGGCAATGTAGTAGCTAAGCCTGATGCAAAAATGATACATGAAGTAGAATTGGGGAGAGAATATGCGCTGCTGATGAGTACCAATGCAGGTACCTGGAGATACCTGCTGGGAGATACAGTTAAGTTTGTTGACCTTGATAGATGTGAAGTACAGATAACCGGAAGAATCAAACATTTTTTGAGCCTTACCGGCGAGCATTTAAGTGTTGAAAATATGAACAAAGCCATTCAACTGGTAAGTGATGAGTTTAATATCAGCATTCCTGAATACACAGTTGTTGGCTTTCCTTATGAAAATTATTTTGCACATCGTTGGTACATTGCAACTGATGATTATGTAGATGCAGAAAAAATTCGTAAAAAAATTGACGAGAACCTGAGGGTACTCAATGACGATTATGCCACAGAAAGGGACAGTGCTTTAAAAGAAATTTTTTTAGAAGTATTGCCTGAAGAAAAGTTTTTGAAGTTTATGGCATTAAAAGGGAAACTGGGGAGTCAGCATAAATTTCCCAGAGTGATGAAAGGCAAGATGCTGGAAGACTGGAATCGTTTTTTGGAAACAGGGGCAGTATAAAACTTTCTTTCAACCCATCCTGATTTCTGGAATGGGTTTTTTACTTTTAGGTACATTTATTCATGATAGAAGCAATCATCAAAGGGCTTACATTAGGATTAGTGCTGAGCATTTCGGTAGGGCCTGTGCTATTTACCATTATTAAACAAAGCCTGAACAACGGTCACAAAGGCGGACTTGCATTTGTTTTTGGTGTTTCGGCCAGCGATATTTCAATGGTATTGCTTGTCAATCTTTTTACAGAATTATTTGCCGAACTTAAAGAACATAAAAACGTTGTAGGGATAGTGGGTTGTATATTTTTGGTAGTAATGGGCTTATATTATTTATTCTTTAAAAAGATAAAAGTAGATGAGCAGGGCAATCAAGTAATGCGAATGCGCAAACGAGATTTTGCAAAAGTCTTTCTTTCGGGCTATTTTATGAACACACTGAATCCTTCTGTTTTTATTTTCTGGATTTATGCATCAACGGCTGTTATCAATCATAGCTTAGAAAAAAGAGTGGTTGCTTTTGTAACCTGCTTAGCATGGATGCTGGGTACTGATATTTTAAAGGTTTTTTTGGCAGGAAAAATTCGTAATCGTCTTACGCCACACAATATTCATATATTAAATCGCATTAATGGATTTATTCTTATCATTTTTGGTATCGCATTAATTTGGGGAATATTATTTTATGGCCACCGCATCTGAAAATAGTAAAACAAAAAGGGTTTTGCAAAAAATCTGGAAATGGAGCAAAAAGATTTTTCTCTGGCTTTTCATCTTCCAGTTGTTTTGTATCATCTTGTTTAAATGGGTAAACCCACCCATTACCATTACGCAATTATCCAGCTGGATAGGCGGGCATGGTTTGCAGCGTGATTATGTAGGAAGAAGTCAAATTTCTCCCAATGCAAAGCTGGCGGCTATCGCTGCAGAAGATCAAACCTTTCCTGATCATAGTGGGTTCAACTGGCAAAGCATCAAAAAAGCGATGAAGTATAATGAAGAAAATGAAAATAAAAGAAGAGGTGCAAGTACCATCAGCCAGCAGGTGGCAAAAAATGTTTTTTTATGGCAAGGTGGTGGTTTTTTTCGCAAAGGGCTTGAGGTGTATTTTACATTTATGATTGAATTGATATGGGGAAAGAAAAGAATCCTTGAAGTTTATCTAAATGTAATTGAAATGGGTGAAGGTATTTTTGGTATTGAAATGGCTTCACAAAAATATTTTAAAAAACCTGCAAAAAATTTAACGCAGGCTGAGGCTGCAATGATAGCTGCCTGTCTGCCCAATCCAAAACGTTATACAGTAAAACCATTATCATCCTACGTTGCTCAAAGGGCACAGTGGGTGCAGCGCCAAATGAACAACCTGCGAGGCGATCCTGATGTACAAAGGATAGCAGGGTTTCAAAGCCCCTGAAATTTTATTTTACAATCAATTTTATTTTTCTGCTGTTATGCGTAGGATAATAAGGGCCATTGTTTATAGCAAATAAGCAGAAATAAACTCCCGGAGGTAACTGTGGCTTCAGCGCAATACTTCCTGCAGGGTGTTGAACTGCCTGCTTCAATGAAATAGAAGTATAAACATCTTTCACCCATCCTTTGGAATTGAAAATTCCTACTCTCGTTGTGTCTTTCAAATTTTTTGTAGCCTCAATAAAACGGGCATAATATGGCGTAATCTGAAATTGATAAGAAACAGAAATGGAATCTCCTGCTTTACAATTGATTTCAGATGGAGCAACCTCAATGTTTACTTTTGCAAATGAAGCAAATGATGAATCATATTTATAACCTACATAGCCCATGGGTGTTTTTACAGAATCTGCAAACCTCCATAAATCGTATTTATCTAAAATATAAACCGGCTTTCCAAGTAGCGAGTCCTCCACTGGCCAGAAATTATAGTTGTTTTCTCTCTCCTTGTATAAGTTGAGCGAATAAGTCATTTGTCCCGAATAAAACCAAAACTTACTGGCCCGTTGATAGGATGAGTTAAATACAACCGGCAATCCTTTAAGTTTTTCTTTCATCTCCTGCGGCCAGTATTTCCACATGTGATAGCGAAGCTTCACTGCCCTAAGAGGTAAAAAATCTTTGATCATTCCAATCCTTCCAATCATTACAATAATAGTTGTAAGCAGTGCAAAAATCTTAATCCATTTTTGAAACCTAATATTTTCAACCAACCATTGATGCGATAATACCATGATGCAAACAAATGCAGGCAGTGTCCAGTTTGCTTCTACTTTACCTTTAAAACTGCTGATAAAGAAAAATACAAATACACCCATCATAGTAAACCTCATGGCTTTCTCGATTTCATTTTTTGGCTTGTACATAAAAGAAGCAGGGAGTAACAGGAAGCCCGCCAGCGGCCCTATCAATAAAATCTGCGGCCACAAATAGTCAAGTGTATAAGAGAGTTTGTAAGCCGAAGTATTGCTTTCAAATAAATGATAACGAATACTGATCCAGTTGTGCTGATACTGCCACCACAGATGCGGAAGAAATAGCAAAATAGCAATGCCCGCAGCCATCCATGCCTGTCTTTTTTTTAGCAAAGAAAAATTTGACAATAATGTAAACAGAATAATTAAAACACCATGATACTTACTATACATCAACAAAGCCATTACCAATCCCAATAGAAAAGTATTGACAAATGTTGGTTGATTTAAAAAACGCCTGTACCACAAAAAAAACAACGCAGTAAAAAACAATAACGGAATATCGGGAATGGCTAAAAAACCAACAATCTGAATAACTGCAATCGACAAAACAATTGCATAAAACAGAAACGGGTTTTTTCTTACTAACAATTTTTCAATTACAAATATTGTTGCAATATTCAAAAGCAATGGAAATAGTCTAACGCCCAGTCCATTTGGGAAAATGGCATATCCTGCTTTTATCAAAATTGCAATCAGTGGCGGATGATCAAAATAGCCCCAGGCCGGATAGTGGGAGTAAACCCAATAATAGGCTTCATCATCCTGCAATTCGGTGCTGGCGGCTTGTAATATGCCCAGCAGCAGCAACAAGCCATAAAAAATATAACGGTGGTTTTTTTGAAAGAAGCCTTTCATTCGTTTGCGAAAGTAACAACTATTCCTTTTTCATCAGTAGCCGTACCGATTCTATCGCTTGTTGGGTACGTTCTTCATGGCTGCCCTTTATTTCAACCCAAGGCACATTTTGATTGACCATAATGTCCTTGTATATATAAAATAACTTTTCTCTGGTTTTTAGGTCGGGATATTCACGCAGCTCATCCTTTTCCCAGGGCAAATCAGTATTGCATAACAAATACAAATCATATTTTCTTTTTACTATCTGATCCAATACATATCGATGGCATTTGCCAAATACAAATTCGCACCAAACCTTCATTACATACATATCCGTATCTATAAAAAGCGGAATATGGCCACCAGCCTCCAGTAAGGGGAGTGATTGGTTTTCTATTCGTTCAATATATTCATCCTCCATGGCAATTTGTCCACGGGCAATTGTGAGTAAGTCATCAAAATTATAATCAGTACCATTCGTCAGCAAGTATTCTCTTGCAAACTCAGGGCACCAGTTTGTTTCAAAATATTGAGCCAGCTCTTCGCACAAAGTGCTTTTACCTGTACTTTCGGGCCCTATTACTACAATTTTTTTAAGCATGAGATTTGGCTCGTTTTTTCCATTCAACTAATCCGGCAATCGCCATTATCAATAATACAAAATAATAAACACTGGTAAATACCAATCCTTTTACAAAGTACAATGGTATGGATGCAATATTAGTAGCTATCCACCAATACCAGCTCTCTACTTTTTTCTTCGTCATCAGCCACATACCTGTAAATGCAGTAGCCGAAGCTATTGCATCCGCCCAGGGTATTGCCCCAGGTGCAAAATCTTTTTTCAAATAGGTCAATAAAAAATAAATGGTAAGATAAAAGCCCACAAAAAACAGCAACTGCCATCGCCACCATTTTTTATTAGAAAAACTTATTTGCACCAATTGTTCTTGTTGCGCATTTCGCTTTGACCAAAGTATCCAGCCATAAATACTCATAAAGGTGTAATAGAAATTAACACTGGCTTCGCCCAATAAATGATTATGAAAACTTAACCAGGTGTAAATAATTGTATTAATAAGCCCGGTGGGATATACAAGTATATTCTCCTTTCTCGAAAACCAAACACTGATAATGCCCGAAAACACTGCAATGTACTCGGGCCAGATAGTAGCCTTCATGCCATCCAAAAATTGTTGCCAGATGCTGAGTAAAATCAAGAGAAAAATTTTTTCAAAATTAAATTAATCATCAGGTCGCTTATATTTTTTCCAGCCACGCAGGTATTTTATTCCCTTTGTAGTAAGAAATCTTGTGGGCACCTGATTCCATTTTCCGTCTTTGTCAAACTTCCATACAATAAAATGCAGATGCGGCAATGCAGCATATCCTGTTTTGCCACTTAGCCCGATTACTTGTCCTTGTTTTACTGTATCACCTATATTTACCAGTACGCCTTCATGTTGCAAATGCCAATAACCGGCACGGCTTCCATCAGCATGTTGAATGATAATATTGTTACCTTCTTTTCTGAATTTTTTCCGGATACCGCCTCGTTTGCCATCTTCTTTAACCCGTAACACTACACCCTCTCTGGCAGCTGTAATTTTTGTTCCCTTTTTCATTGTAAAATCCAGTGCAGCCCGTTCTTTATGTGAAAGAGAACTAAAATATCCCTGAATAATAAAATGGCTGGCGCTTTTCTGATATGGAAGCGCATACACATAACTGGTATCATCCGTTATTTTCCCTTTTTGCAAAAGTTTTATTTCATTTCGCAGTGGATTTTTACTGACAGCACAATTACAAAAAACAACTACATATAATAGCAACGACGCTTTACTCATGCCACACCATTTTTAACCTGAATAATCTGTGCCGCTATACTTACTGCTATTTCCTCGGGTGTATGACTGTTGATAGAAATACCAATTGGCGTATAAATTTTTTGTAGCCTGCCTTCATCTATTCCTTCACTTCTAAACTCATCAAACAGTTTATCCATTTTTGTTTTGCTGCCCAATACGCCCAAATAGCGATATTGTTTTTGCAAAAGAGTGCGAAGTGCAATAGCATCTGTTCTGTATCCAAAAGTCATGATCACAATAAAACAATCCGGCCCAGAAGGAATGAGATTGCCCAGTGCCGAATAATCATCTACAATCAATTTTTCATGCACAAATTCATTTTTAATTAATGTATTCAGGTTTTCTCTTTCTTCATAAAGCGTAATGTAAAAATCCATATTCTTCATCAGCTTTGAAAAAGCCAATGCACAATGACCACCACCTACAATAAACAATTGCTGCTTATATCCGGTTTTTTCACGGTACAGCCATTCCTGTTCCGATTGAAATTGAAATGCATAGTTCCCAACAGGAATTTTTTCATCAAATGAAAATAACCCTGGTGCCAATGTGAGTGTTCCATTTTTATTTTGCAGCATTGATGAAATGATTGATTTAACAACCGTTTCATCTTTTTCTGTTATAGGTATCAATATGATTGTCTGTTCTCCAGAACAGATCATACCACTTTGATTGTTTCCCGCTGATTTATCGTGAATTTGTTTTTTAATTTTTCCTTCATTTGTATGCTCACCCATTTGCTTCAATTGCTCTTTTGCCATCTCCACAAATTTGTGTTCCATTATTCCCCCGCCAATGGAGCCTTCCATATCCCCATTTCTGTTTACTGCCATAAAAAAACCCTGCCTGCCCGGGCTACTGCCTTTGCTTTCTACAACATACAATAAAATAACAGGAGCAGCTTGTTGTAAGTTGTTGTAAATAAATTGCCAGACTTGAAATGATTTTTGCATAATATCCACTTTTCGTCCGCTGCATTATTCTTTTTTCGCATACAATCCCATCAATACTTTTTCAGGAGTCATGGGAGCATCAAAGGCAAGATTAGCTGCAGGGTTAAATGCAATTACAGCATTGCGAAGCGCAAAGTATGCGCCTATGCCATACATCAACGGTGGCTCGCCTACTGCCTTGCTTTGAAAAATTGCTTCATTTTCTTTTTGTGTTTCCAATGCTTCCACAATAATTTCTTTAGGCGCAGCATAAATATCCGGCACTTTGTAAGTGCTCAAGGCATTGCTCATCAATTTACCTTCCTTATTATATAATAACTCCTCCATTGTCATCCATCCTATTCCTTGTACTATGCCGCCTTCGCACTGTCCCATATCCACCATTTTATTCATACTTTGTCCAAAATCGTGTACCACCTTCACGGTATCTATTTCATAAGTGCCGCGAAGACAATCCACCGTAGTTGTAATAACAGATGTACCATATACATGATAAGAAAATGGATGACCTTTCTCAATGGTTGCGTCAAAATAAATTCCGGGAGGCGTGTAATGTGCCAGCTCCGATAAGCTTATTTTATTTACATGCGTAAGCATGGCCAGTTTTTCCCAACTCATTTCGGTTTTAACTCCATTGGAATAAACAAATCCATCTTTTATTTTTATATCATTTATACTTGTCTTTAACTCAGTAGCTGCTACCTGCTTCATTCTTTGCAAAATGGCTTCGCAGGCAAGTGCGGTTGCTTTTCCATTAAGATCGGCAGCAGCGCTGGCAGCAGTGGGCGAGGTATTTGCAATACGATATGTGTTTGTACTGTTTACTTTAATACTGTCAGGCGAAATGGAAAATATTTTTGCTGCCACCTGAAGCATTTTAGTATTTACACCTTGCCCCATTTCAACTGCCGCTGTGCTGATGTTTACACTACCATCAGTATATACATTTACCAGCGATCTTGCCTGATTCATAAAAGTTTTGGTAAACGAAATTCCAAAACAAATAGGCATTACGGCTATCCCTTTTTTGTATAAAGTATTCCTTGAATTAAAGTCGGCTACCGCTTGCTGCATTTTTGAAATTTGAAAAACCGCTTCAGCTTTATTCCAACATTCATTCGCTTCACTTTCGGCAAGTTGACCATAAGGAAATTCATCGCCAGTCTTTAATAAATTTTTTTGTTGTATTTCAGTAGCTGGAATTTTTAAATATGCAGCAGCTTTTGCAATGGCTGCCTCTATTACAAACATTCCCTGTGGACCACCAAAACCACGAAAGGCGGTATTGGGCGGCAGGTGTGTACGGCAACTGTAGGCCGTTGCTTTTACATTTGGAATAAAATAAGTATTGGTGCAATGGAACAAGGTACGTTCCATTACAGCGGGTGAAAGATCGGCCGCGGCTCCTGCATTTTGATAAAATGTAGCTTCGTATGCAATAATTTTTAAATTCTTATTTAATCCAATTTTAAAATCGGAAGAATAAGGATGTCGCTTCCCTGTCATCCGCATATCTTCCATGCGATGCAATGTATATTTAACAGGTCGCTTTAAATCGTAAGCGGCCAGTGCACATAATGCAGCCCATGCAGATGCCTGATCTTCTTTGCCACCAAAACCACCGCCCAATCTGGTTGTATCAACTTCAATTTTGTTCATAGCAATGCCCAATACTCCCGCAATGGTTCTTTGAACGGCCGTGGGTCCTTGTGTGGATGAAAAAACTTTTAATGCACCGTTTTCTTGTGGCAAAACATAAGCACCTTGTGTTTCAATATATAAATGCTCCTGACCATTGGTTTCGGTGCGGCCTTCAAAAATATAGTCACAGTTTTTCCATGCATTAGCAGTGTCGCCCAGCTGAAAGGTTCTTGGAGGAATGATGAGTTCATTTTTTCCCTTTGCAACTCTGGGATCAGTAATAATTTCCAGTGGCTCTACATCCAGCTTAATTTTTTTTACCGCAGCGTTTGCGGCTGCTTCAGTATTGGCAATAACCAATGCAACAGGCATTCCACAAAAATGTAAATGTGTGTCGGCCAGTAGTTCTTCATCTTTTATGATTCCGCCAATCTGATTTTCTCCGGGAATATCTTTGGCCGTATAAATTTTAACCACATCAGGCATTGCTTGTGCTTCTGCCAGATTGAGTGATTTTATTTTTCCATGAGCGACTTTTGCGTCAAGCAATGCTGCAAACAAAGTTCCTGCCTGAAGCGGAATATCATCTAAATAAACCGATTCGCCTCTTACATGTGTGTATGAATCTATATTCTTCATTTTATCAGTGCTCCAATTCAAAAAATGGATAGGAAGAAATTACTTTTTGTTTAAGTTTATAAAATGGGCTTTCAATAGCTGACTTAATAATAAAGTTTTGTATTCTTTTGTTCCTCTTGCATCGCTGATGGGAGCAATTTCGGTTTTCATAACCGCAATAGCTTCATCAATCAGCATATCATTAATAAGCTTCCCTTCTAAAAAAGCGGAAGTATTTCTTAAAAATAGAGGAACCGGACCCACACCTCCGGCAGCTATTCCAGCTTTTTTAATCTCCTTATTATTTAACTCCAAATAAAGTGCTGTGTTTACACTGGCAATATCTAAATGTGTTCTTTTACTTACTTTTTCAAAATTGAAAAAACTGTTTTCCTTCGGTAATAAAAATGAAATGCCGCTGATATATTCATCTGGTTCTTTATTTAACTGTTTATAGCCTTTATAGAAATCTCTTAACGGCAATGTTCTTTCCTCATTTTTTTGTTTTAAAGAAATGGAGGCATCTAAAGCCAAAAAGAAAATAGAGAAATCACCAATGGGTGATGCGTTCACAAAATTTCCTGCCACGGTTGCCATATTTCTAATGGGTGTGGATGAGACTAGTTTTGAAAATTTATAAAAATGTGGAATGTGTTTAATAATTATATCGCTATCTCTTAAATCCGTAATAGTAACCGCAGGCCCCATCAGGCAGGTGTTTTGTTCTTTTTTGATAAAATTCAATTCAGGTTTGTCAAACAAAAAACTATTATCGTGTCCCATTTCTCCATGTCTTTGCACATAGAGATCGGTGCCGCCACCTACAAAGGAGCCGGATATAATTTCAAATGAATTTGCTTCTTTAGATTTTTCAGTAAATAAATTTTCTAATCGGATTTTAATATTTTTAAAATAGGCGGGCAACATTTCATTGCCTGCAACATAAGCAACCGGGTCACTCGTTGCTTGTAATTGATCATGAACAGCTATGGCTGCACGTTCAATGGACTTATATCCTGTACATCTGCAAATATTGCCATCAATAGCAGCTATAACACCTTCTGAAGATGTGGAAGGAATATTTAAACAATAACCAGCAAGCGACATTACAAAACCTGGAGTACAAAAACCACATTGTGTGGCGCCGTTATCAGCCATCGCTTGTTGTACTACATTCAGCTTATTCGGAAAATTGACCCCTTCAATTGTTACAATATGTTTTCCATGTGCATTGGTAAGCGGCATCAGGCAACTGGTCATGCTGCGATATCGAAGCTTACCATCCTTCAATTCGCCCACCAAAATGGTACAAGCTCCACAGTCTCCTTCACGGCAGCCAATTTTAGTGCCTTTCAACTGCTTTACCTGACGTACATAATCCAGTAAAGTTTCTGCTTCTGAAGGATGTGGAGAAACCTCCTGATCGTTTAGTATAAATTTTAAAGCCGTAGTTCTTAATTTTATCTTTAAAGATAAAACTAAATCTGTTTCGAATTGCATGCAACGACAAACGATACTTCAACTTTTAGTAAGGGAGATACTAATCCCAACATTCATGAGGCCATTTATTATCGACTCATTGCACTTTGGATTCTTTGCGAAGCATTGCTGGGCAGTATTATTTTTACATTTCGCATTCCTGTATCCGGATTGGTTATTGGTAGTTGTGCTGTAACCTGTATTGCGCTAATTGGATGGTATCATCCTTCAAAAGGTTCTATTTTAAAAGCGACTATCATAGTTGCCATTTTTAAAATGATGTTGACACCTCAGGCATTGCCAACAGCTTATATTGCAGTTTTTTTTCAGGGATTAATGGGTGAGTTACTTTTTTGGAATCGGAAAAATTACAAGCTGGCTTGCATCACTTTGGCAGTGCTTGCTTTATTAGAATCAGCATTTCAGCGAATCTTGATTCTTACTATTGTTTATGGCAATGATATATGGACGGTTTTCAACAAGTTTGTTCAAAAACTTACTGGGGATACTTCATTAACAAACTATAGCTATATTTTAATTCTTGCATATTTATTGTTGCATGTTGTCACTGCAATTTTTGTTGGACTAACAATGGGGCGTTTGCCTCAAAAATTAAGTGGCATGAATAATTTGCTGAAAAAATATTCAGTAGCACCTACCTCAATTTCAAATACTGCCATTTCTCAAATAAAAAGAAGGCGCAAGGGAAAAATGGTTTTACTTATCATTTTAGTCATTCTTTTACTATTGTATATTCAAACATTTTTCCAACTTGGCGAGCCAATTTTGCCCGAAAACCAATTGTTAAAGATTATCATCCGTTCATTAATAATCATTCTAAGCTGGAATTTTTTTGTAAGTCCAATTTTAAAAAAATTGTTACACAAATGGCTTTTGTACAAAAAACAACAATCGGCCAGGCAGGTGCAACAGGTGGTTAACTTATTGCCAACCATGCAAAATATGATTGTTAAAAGTTGGGCTTATTCTGCAGAAAAAAAATACTTTAAAAGGTTGTTTTTATTTTTTCAAATTCTTTTAGTAAACACATTTAATACACCCGGTTCATCTGTATGATATATCTGCTTACCGGACCCATACGATCAGGAAAAACCACTGCACTGATGCAGTGGGCATCATCTTTAAAAGATGTTAGCGGTATTTTAACTCCTGATTTAAATGGCAAACGTCAATTTTTAAATTTAGCCAATAGCGAGTATTTTCATATGGAAGCTATTGACGGTGAAGCGGAAATTACCATCGGCAGATTTGCATTTAGCAAAAAAAATTTTGAAAAGGCGAATGGTATTATTAAATCAGCAACTGATTGTAAAGGATGGTTAATACTTGATGAAATTGGCCCACTAGAATTAAATATCAATGGTTTCTATTCAAGCCTCATTCACATTTTCAAAAACAGGAATGAAAAAATGCTTTTTGTTGTAAGAGAAAGTCTTGTTGAAAAAGTTTGCAGCTTTTTTAAAATTGAGCCGGAAAAGACAGTCACCATTGGTCAATTACCACAATTATTTTAATGTAAGGGTCTGATACTTATTTTTGCTCAATATGCCAGTTCATATTTGTTCACTCAACTCCGGAAGCAATGCCAACTGCTATTATGTAGGTAATGAAAGCGAAGCAATACTGATTGATGCCGGACTCAGTTTAAGAGAAACTGAAAAAAGAATGCGTGTTTCAGGATTGTCTATGGAAAAAATAAAAGCCATTTTCATTTCTCATGAGCATATTGATCATATAACCGGGCTGCCCGCCATAAGTAAGAAATATCAAATTCCGGTTTATATAACACAGGCTACATTACAAAACTGCAAAGTGCCGGTTGAGGCACATCTGGTTAACAATTTTTCTAAGAGTAAGCCTGTAAAAATTGGCAATCTCTCTGTATTACCTTTTCCCAAACATCATGATGCGGCAGATCCTCATAGTTTTGTTATAAGTAGCCATGAAATAAATGTGCTGGTGTTAACGGATCTTGGTTATGCCTGCAAACAGGTGATAAAACATTTTTCAAGCTGCGATGTTGCTATTTTAGAGTCTAACTATTGTTCTGAAATGCTTGCAAGTGGAAATTATCCTTATCATTTACAAAAAAGAATAAGCGGAGATGATGGTCACCTTAGTAATTCACAGGCATTGGAAATATTGCGGCATTACCGTTCTCCCGCCTTACAGTTATTAATACTAGGGCATCTTTCCAAAAACAATAACCATCCAGATAAAGTAGAAAAACTTTTCTTGCCACATATAAATAAGATAATACTACATATTGCATCAAGAAATCAAGCAAGTCCGGTATTTAGTCTAGAAGCTGGTAGCGAAAAATCATCAATGAAGAAAACAAAACAACAACTAAGCTTATTTTAATATTAAATTTTCCCTTCCCAGTTTGCCGCTTCTTCTTTTTCTGCCTGTCGCATTGCTTTCAGTCGCTGTGGAATTTGTTCGGTAAATAATGCCACTAGAACAATAATATGAAAAATAAAAAGCAACAAAACCACTAATGAAAAAGCATAATTGCTCATCCATAAAAATTCTATAATGGCTGCGTAAACAGCACTGATAATCAAAAACACAATTGCAACTGGCTTTTGTAAGGTTAATAAAATAAAGGAAGTGATTGCCAGCAGATATCCGGGAATCATAGGATAGGTAACGCTATTGGGAATTGCAACAGAGATATGTTGAATCAAACAGGTAAGAGCTAACAATGCACCTAAAATTCCACCCCATTCGCAAATGTTTTTTTGCCAGTTGGTAAGTATTTGATTTTTTTGTGGTGTGGACATGTAGTTAATTTTATAAACCCAGCTCGACAGCCGGATCCCAAAATCTTTTTTTGAAATCCACAACGGTGTCGTTTTTAATTTTTATTCTTTCTTTTTTTAAAAGACGTTCCATTTCGCCTGCAGGTGTAAAATGATGCTTGCCAGAGAGTATTCCCAATCGGTTCACCACACGATGTGCGGGCACTTTTGGTTTTACGAGGTGTGCTCCATTCATCGCCCAGCCCACCATGCGTGCCGAAAGTTTGGTACCTAAACAATTGGCAATGGCTCCGTAAGAGGTAACTCTTCCTTTGGGTATTTGTCGGGCCACCTCATATACCAATTCAAAAAAGCCTGAATCGTTTTTACCCGACGGTTTTATAGTTTGTATGCGGTTTGATGATTTCTTAGGAGTAGCCATTTTTAAAAAAATGAATTTAACTATTTGATTGCTCTCTTTCTTTTATCAATAATGATTTTCTTGGCTCGGGTACATTTTCATAGTTATAGGGGCAATGAAGACAACCATTTCCACAGCAATATCCTTTTTCTAAATGATACTGAGCCGTAAAAACAAACAGCCCTTCCTCATTAATATAGAAATGAAAATTTTCAATCAGGTTGCTCATGTTCTTTAAGATAAATTTTTAGTGCTTCATCCAATTCTAATCCGGGCAGCTGTGCTGGCAATGAAAAACATAAATAGTGAATACGGTTGCTACCAGCAATATCCAGCGATTCATAATGTGTTTTTATCTTCAATTCATCTTTTACATTTTCCTGTGCAAACACATTATCAATGTCTTCATGCAAGATACAATGGTATTTTTCTATTACCGTTTTTGTAAAATTGTATAAATGTGGGCTATCGGTTTTTAAATGAATCTTGCCACCCGGTTTCAAAAATTGCTGATAGCATCTTAGAAACTTAGGATGCGTCAATCTTTTTTTTGCTTTTGAGGTACGTAGTTGCGGATCAGGAAATGTAACCCATATTTCTGCAACTTCACAACTTGCAAAATAAGTGGCAATCTGATCAATCTGTGTTCTCAAAAAAGAAACGTTAGTAAGATTTTCCTTCAATGCATTTTTAGCACCTACCCATAATCTGTTTCCTTTTAAATCAACACCAATAAAATTGTGGTTTGGAAATAAACGCCCCAATCCTACAGCATACTCACCTTTTCCACAAGCCAGTTCCAGTGTAATGGGGTTCGTATTTTGAAAATGTGTATTCCAGTTACCAGCAATATCAGTGGGGAATTGCAAAACATTCTTAAACGTATTAAGTTCTGCAAAGCGTTCCAGTTTTTTCTGACCCATAAAACAAAGATAATGGCAGAAAAATTCAGGCCTTAAAACTTTACCTGAAAACCAATGCCGACTAAAGATTTTAATTGTAAGGCTGGCGATGTTTTATTGACACCAAACAGCTTAACATCATCATCATATATCATATCTACACTCCAGGTAATGGCAAACAGTTTTCCCAATTTAGCATTAAGTGTATTGGAAAGAAAGACATCCACGTTTTGTGGATTCTTGTTGTAATTGGAGAACAAATCCAATCTTCCTTTATAAGAAACAAACTTGTTGAACTCTTTCAAATAGTTGATTGTTGCAAAGCCACCAAACTCAAGGATAGAAGTTTTACCCGGGGTTACTCCATATAAACCTTTATTTGCTAATGCCGTGTCTCTTACAATTACCCAACGGGCACTGGCAGGAGAAAAGTAAATAGACAAATTTTTCGTAGGCTTATAGTCCAACCCTGCACTGAGCAATAAATAACCAGGGGCTAAAAAATTTGAAGCATAGGTTTTAATATTATTGGTAAATGTATATCCTTTAAAAACCTGAGAACGGAAATTAAATAATTCAGCCAGACTGAGTTTTGGGCTTATAGCATGTCCCACTTTAGATAGAAAGTCGAAACGGTCGTCATTTTTTCGGCCACCAATGCTTGTTGTATTTACATACCCCAGATTAAAATCAAATGTATTATCCCAACTTAGTTTCCCTTTTTTGTAAAAAGCATATGTGCTAAGTATAGAATTGACTGAGAGTGAAAAATTATCTCCGCCAGCTGCCCAGTTACTCAACGAACCTTGCGAGATGTTGATACCATACAAACCACCTCGCTTCCATAGCTTATTGGACGTATCTACTGGCTTTTTAATTGTGCGTTGTGCTTCTAATCTTATTTTTTGAATACTCGCATCTTGACCTGTAACGGTGCTGCATATAAGTGTAAAAACAAAAAATATCAATAGCTTCATACTTCGAATTTTTTTGCAAAAGTATTTTAATAGTATTAAAATACCAATGATAAAACAGTAAATGAATTTACAATGCTAACGGTTGTTCACTAAATTAAATCTCTTCTAAAAACGAAAAACATTAGAAATTGATATAAAAAAATTCTTAAAACTAATGTTCAATAGAAATAGTTCTTTACAAAAAATAAATTCAAACTGGTAAGCGGAAATAATATTTAAGAACCGAAATTGCAAAGTGATGTGTAGATGAAAATTAAAAAACCATCGTGTTTGCACGATGGTTTAATGCTGTAGGGGGAGGGTTTCAAACCTCCACGAGGTAGTTAGCTGTAAGGCACTGCATGCATTAGTGGTCAACCCATTACCTTACGTTTTTCCTATTATCCTCACCCCCGAGACAAGAGGGCATGTCTGCCAGGCATTCGCCATTTCATCACCCCACAATCTTTAATAAGAACTTTGATAACACAAATATAGAAGTCATTTCTAATTTGTTCCAAATTATTCAATAATTATTTTAAATATTTAGACAATATCTAATAAATTTGAATATTATTTGAAAATATCAAAATTCGCTTATTAAAATGACGACAAAAATAAATCTTGACAAATTGGATCATCAGATCATTCATCACATGATGAGCGATGCAAATATTTCTTATGCTGAACTGGGAAAAAAATTCTTTGTCTCGGCAGGAACCATTCATGTTCGTATTAAAAAATTGCAAGATGCAGGAATAGTAAAAGGAACAAGATTTAATGTAGATTTTAAGAAACTGGGATTTGATGTTATTGCATTTATTGGAATTTATCTGAAAGAAAGTTCTTTGTATGATGCTGTTGCCAAAGAACTTCAGAAAATACCACAAATCGTACGCTTAAATTATACAACAGGTAACTATAGCATGTTTGCAGAAATTGTGTGTAAGGATATTGCGGAACTACGCCATGTATTGCACGATGAACTGCAAAAAGTAAAAGGAATAGAAAGAACTGAAACCCTAATTTCACTGGAAGAAAGCTTGAACCGCTCAGTCAAAATTTTATATTAAAACAAAAGAAGGGGTTTGAGTATATTAGACAAACGAAATCTCTTCGTCACAAAAAAAATATATGCCCGACCTGTTTGATTTAATTACCCGTTGGTGGAAAAAAATAACATTCATAGTTATTGCATCCCTTTTGCTTGCAGCAACAGTTGCTTTATTAAAACCAAAAAAATATTTATCAATAGCTACTGCAGTTCCTGCCAGCGCATTTGCAAGTGATAAGGGAAATATTTTCAATGAAAATATTCAGGAGCTTTATTCAGCACTGGGTTCACCCGATGATCTGGATGCAGTAACCGGGCTGGGTGCTTTGGACACGCTTTACCTTATCGTTAGCGATAAACTTTTACTTGTTCAATATTACAAATTAAACGGAGCTGATGGCCGCCAAAAAGCAGCCGACTATCTGAAAAAAAATTCTAAAGTTTATAAAAGTGAATATGACAACCTCAAAGTAAAAGTATGGGATAAGGATAAAGACATGGCGGCTAAAATGGCAAATGAAATTATGTCACAGTTGCAAAACATGTATCAACAAATTCAAAGTTCTGGAAATATTGCAATATTAGATGGCCTGCTGGCTAAGAAAAAAGAGATGCTTAATAAAGTTGATAGCCTGAATCTTGCTCCTGATGAAAGCAGCAAACCACAAATGCTTCAATACGATAAGCTGATAAATGAGTACCAGCTAATGGTGGAAAACAAACCACCGGCATTAATTATTATAGAAAATGCCAGACCGGCACAGTATTACGACCAGCCAAAAATTCTGCTTACACTGGTAGTTACCTCAGTATTATCTTTCTTATTTGCTTTACTGGCTGTTGTTATAATTGATAGAAAGAAATCAAACTAAGTTGACGAATGATTTAAAATATAGCAGTAATTTATTTTCATTTTTTTGTCTGCTCTTTTTATGTACTGGAGTTTTCGCCCTTTATACTGAAGCATACCTGATAGCCGCCATTCCTTTCATCGTTTTAATTTGCTATGCCGCATGGCAGCAAAGTGCTGTTTCTTTATATCTCCTGCTTTTCTCCATTTCATTTTCTATTGAATTTCAGTTTTCAACATCGCTGGGTACCGATATTCCTGATGAACCACTCATGCTGTTAGTTTCATTTATTTTTCTGGCTTACTGGCTTTATTATCCCTCAGCTATTTCAAAAAAGTTGTGGCAACATCCCATTTTCCTTTTGCTCCTGCTTTGTGTTGGCTGGTCAGTTATTGCTGCATTGTTTTCATCACATACATTAATCTCGTTTAAATATTTGCATGCTAAAACATGGTATATCGGAGCCTTTCTTATAGCACCACTCATCCTATTTAAGAATGAAAATAAAATACGCAAGGCCTCGGTCTATTTAACTGTCGGTATTGTGGCAGCCGCTTTTATTGCATTGGTAAGACATTATCCATATCAATTTCGTTTTGCATTTATCAATGATGCATTGCAGCCATTCTTTAGAAATCATGTAAACTATGCGGCCTTACTGGTATGCTCGGTGCCATTGTTGCTGGGATGTTTTCAACTTTCAAAATCAAAAAAACAAAAGTCATTGATTTGTATTGGGATTGTTATTGTATTTGCAGCATTGTTTTTTTCATATTCAAGAGGTGCCTGGCTTGCCTTGCTGGCCGGAGTATTGAGCTATTGGTTAATCAAAAAAAAATTACTGTTAGCTTCCTATATTGCTGCTATCCTAATTGTGCTCGCTTCTGTTTTCTGGCTTCGCCAAAATGATCATTATCTGAAATATGCAAATGATTTTAAAACAACCATTTTTCATAAAAATTTTTCTGAACACATAATTGCCACCTACAAGCTGAAAGATGTTTCCACTGCAGAACGTTTTTATCGCTGGGTAGCCGGGGCAAGAATGATAAAAGATAATGCAGCAGTGGGTTTTGGCCCAGGCACATTTTATTACCATTACAAAAGCTATGGCTTACCGGCATTTAAAACCTGGGTAAGCGATAATGAAGATCATTCTACCGTACACAATTATTTTTTGCTTACAGCCATTGAACAGGGCATTCCGGGATTAGTTTTTTTGTTGTTCTTATTTGGATGCTTGTTGTACTATGCTCAGCATTTATATCATCGCACAAAAATTCTGTTTTATAAGACCACTTCGCTCATAACCGGAATATTAGTGGTAATGATACTCTCCTTAAATCTTCTTAGCGATTTAATAGAAACAGATAAAATCGGAAGTATCTTCTTTTTATGTATGGCTGTGTTGATTGCAACAGATATCAACACAAGAAAGCAACAGCCATCAGATTTTCCCTCTCACATTTAAGGCATCTCGCAGTCCATTGCCCAGTAAATTAAATGCAAGCACCAAAAGCATAATGGCAAAACCAGGAGCGAGAGCCAGCATAGGGTTATTTGTAATTATGAAATTGTAATTATCTCTTATCATCAAACCCCAGCTGGGTTGTGGTGGCTGTACACCTATACCAATAAAACTTAATCCTGCTTCAATTACTATAGCTGATGCAAAATTGGCCGCCGCTATTACTAAAACCGGGCCCATAATATTGGGCCATATATGTTTTACAATAGTCCGGTAACCTGAATATCCCAAAGCCTTTGCAGCTTCCACATATTCTTTTTCTCTTTCAACAAGTATTTGCCCACGCACCGTTCTTGCTACGTTCACCCACATGGTAAGACCAACGGCTACAAATACCTGCCAGAATCCTTTGCCCAAAGCCAGTGTAATGGCAAACACTAATAATAGTGTTGGAATACTCCATACAACATTAATAAACCACATAATAATATTATCTGTTCTTCCCCGATAATATCCAGCCAGCGAACCAAGCAATAACCCAATGGTAAGTGATATAATAACGGTGATTAACCCCACACCCAGACTTACTCTGGTGCCTAATATAATCCTGCTATAAATATCTCTGCCATATTTATCAGTACCTAATACAAAGGAATTTTTGCGAATATGATTGCTTTCAAAATCGGCTGGCGTACTATTGGTTGCAATGATAATACTGTCTTCAACTGATTCATCAATATATTGAACAAGCATCACACTATCTTTTCCAATAAAACGAAAATGATTAATAGGAATATACTCATTGTTATCAGGCCTGCCGTTTATTAATCTTTTGAAAAAACCAGGAGTTGGTGTTTGTATTGCCTTGGGCAATAGTGCAAATGTTTTTGAATATCCAGGCTTCTCGCCTCCTATTTCCAGAATAATACGATTGGCATGTGGCGAAGGATCGGGTGCAATAAAGTAAGCAAACACTGCAACCAAAACAGCAATGGCAATAATAAACAAACCAAATATTGCGCCTTTGTTTTTTTTCAGACGGCGCCAGGCGGCATTTGCAAAAGATTGCGATGAAGATGCTGACATCAATACAAATATATTCCTATCCTTCTTACTGTTTTTTGAAAATAATAAAGCAGGGAAATTATTTTTATTTTATTGAACTTTTCTACCCTTCCATTCATACCTGCCCAGCTGCCCTAAAAAGCCGGAGCAAACGGTATAAAAAATATGCAGGGGTTGAAAAAGTATAAACGATTTAATCAGATTTGTTTGATTAAAAAAACGGGCAACCGAAATAAAAAAAGGAAGTTCAATGAGCGTTTTAATAAATAACATGGCAATCAAAACAAACCAATACTCAAAACGCCAAAATCCAGCAATCAACAAAACAAAAAAAGAAACATTAAAAAGATAAACCATTAATAAAATAGGGAATAGTTTCTTGTCCTGGTATTTTCTGGCCTTGCTGGCCCAGCGTATCCGTTGACTAAAAAAAGCTTTCCATGTCTTTTCGGCTCCAGTACTTACTATGGCTTGCGACGATTTCAGGTAGCTTATGCCTTCTGGATATTTCAATCGTATTTTATGCACCAGCAGCATATCATCACCTGAAGCAATCTGATCAATACCAGCAAAGCCTCCAACTTCAATAAATATTTTTTTCTGATAGGCAAGGTTGGCGCCATTGCCCATACTGTGCATTTTATGATGAACTGCAGCTCCTGTAATTCCCTGCAACATCAAAAAATCAAGCGATTGAAAAATTTGAAATGCTTTATTGTCATAACTCATAAACACAGGGCCGGCCACCAGTACCGATTTCTTTTCCTCTATAAATGCAGCCAATATGGAAAGCCACTGTGGCGAAACCCTGCAATCGGCATCAGTTGTTACGATCCACTCATTGGCGGCAACAGATATTCCGGTTTCAATTGCCTTTTTCTTGTAAGAATTTATTTGCAATCCGCTTAATTGAACAAACTTAATGCCCGGATAATTTTTAATAATCGTAGCCGTATTGTCGGTTGAATGATCATCTACAATAATTAATTCAAACAGCTGTGCAGGATAGTTTTGCTTTTGAATATCCTCAATCAGCGTAGCGATGTTTTGTTCTTCATTTCGGGCGGGAATTACTACTGAAAAACTGATAGCAGGCTGAAGGGTGGCTGCTTCAAATACAGGAATTTGCTTCCAGCTCATCCAGTAGTTGAGTATAACAAAGCAATAAAGAATGCTTAAAAAAGCAACAACATAAAAAAGAATCATTGAGCCAAAACTAAATGAAATCTAATTAATTTAATATATTGAAAAATGAATTTCCGTATTTGTTGTTTATTCTTATTGCTATTTATTTCTAAAAGTAATTATGCGATTTCTCAAAGTGAGAATTTTACTGATATTTTTTCTTACGCCGGTTTTATTTTAGGAAAAAACAAAACTGAATTAAAGGATTCATTTATTTGTAACAACTTTGATAGCAAGGAAAAAGTTCCTGATTCAATATGTAGGGGAGGTATTATTTTTCTTTCTAATAAGCAATTATTATCTGTAAATAATGTTCAATTCCGTGACCTGATCTTAAGTACAGATTCTTCTGGTAAAATTATTTCCTTGGTGCTTTTCTTGTCTAGTAGTTTAAAAGATAATAAAACTGAACTTAAATCTATTAATAAAAGCTATAGTCAAACAAAAAGGTATTTACAGGAACGCTTCAATTTTACGGGGAAAAAAGAACTTTACTATGAAGACAAATACACTGAAGTTACTTCGATGAGCTGGCACCAGCCCTTATATTATTATCACCTTTCAAAAAACAATTTTCCAAAAACAGAATTTCAGAAGCAAATGAATGTTATACTGTTAGAAATTGAATTAAGGAGTTCAATCAAGAATTAAAGGCACTATTTTCTCTTCATGCTTTTCATGCAGCACCTGATGCCCGGCCGCTATTATGGTAATTGTACAATTGTCTTCAATTCCTTTTCTAAACCTTTCGCCTACCACAGGTAAAATGATACGGTCGTGCTGGCCATACACCAATCTTATAGGTGTTTGTTTTTCCTTTACAGCCTTTTTTATTTTTTTGAGATTGGGTTTTATTTTTCGCAAACCAATCCATCGTTTATACAACAACATCCGCATTTCTTCATTATCAATATAATATTTTACAAACTTGAAAACACTTGCATTTACCAATTTCAATTTGTTCATCAATTTTAGAAAACCAAAAAACCAACCGGGATGTTTCATCGTAAATGAAAATGTTTTTCTGCCCATCAGGGTTTGAGTTGAAAACCAGTACCAGAAATTCATTTTTAAACCATCTGGCGCCAGTAATATCAGTTTGCAGAATTTTTCAGGTGCCGTTTCATAAAGGCTTAAAGCAACTCTGCCACCCAGACTAAAACCCATTAAAAAAGGTTTTTTATCATATTTTTCGCAGGCAACTATTTCCAGCAATTCGCCAGTTGAAAACGGGATATCTTCATTCCATTCCGTTTTTCCATGAAAAGGTAAATCAAAAGCAAAAAAACTAAACCGGTCGCCTGCTGCTTTTTCCAAAAATGCAAAAGCTCCAGCTTCTTCCCCATACCCATGAAAACAAATAACCGGCTGACGCCCATTACCAAATCGTTGATAAGAAATAACAGAATTTCTAAAGCGAAACTGTCGTTCCATAATTTTCCAAAAATTTAAAGCCCGAAAAATTGGCCGTGTCAAATATAATCCTAATTTTGATTAGTTGCACAAACAACTATATGTCAAACAACCAATTTAAAAAAGGAGAACTCTACAGTTTCATTACTGGTATAGCCTCCACCGCGATAGCCCGTCGGTTACAAAAAAAATTTAATACCGCAGGACTCAATATTACTATTGAACAATGGAGTGTCCTCTATCATTTATGGAAAAAGGAAGGCATTAGCCAGCAGGAATTATGTAATGCAACTTTTAGAGATAAGCCTAGCATAACAAGATTAGTTGATAATTTGGAAAAAGCAGGATTGGTAAAAAGAGTGGCTGCTGAAAACGACCGACGTATCAATCGAATTTATTTAACCAAGCAGGCACAAAAACTACAGGAGGAAACAATGGCACTGGCTGACGATACGCTAAACGAAGCGCTGGTAAAAGTGCCGGCCGACAGAGTTGATGTGTGTAAAGAAGTGTTGCAAATTGTATATGACAATCTGAAATAAAAATTAATTAACTCTAAATACATTTAAATTTTTTTAAAATGAGTACCGAAATTACAAAAACAAAATTGTTGAAAGGTGGCGAATGGTTGATTAAAGAATCTGTAGCGCAGGAAACATTTACACCCGAAGATTTTAATGAGGAGCAACGCATGATTGGCGATATGTGTACACAGTATCTGGATGCTGAAGTATATCCTATTCTTGACCGTATTGATAATCTGGAACCCGGATTGATGAAATCGTTATTGACAAAAGCTGGTGAGCAGGGTTTGCTTTCTGTATCATTTCCTGAAGAGTATGGCGGACTGGGCAAAGACTTTGTTACAGCAACCATTGTAAATGAATACCTCGGTGCCGGTCACTCTTTTTCAGTAGCCATAGCTGCACACACAGGTATTGGCACACTGCCCATTTTATATTTTGGTACACCGGAGCAAAAACAAAAATATATTCCAAAATTAATCACAGGTGAATGGGCTGGCGCTTACGGTCTTACAGAACCCAACAGTGGCAGCGATGCGCTGGGTGCAAAAACAACAGCCAAATTAAGCGACGATGGCAAATATTATATTCTCAACGGGCAAAAATGCTGGATAACGAATGGCGGCTTTGCGCAGGTTTATACCGTTTTTGCAAAAGTAGATGGCGATAAATTCACCGGCTTTATCGTAGAACGTGGTACTGAAGGCTTTACCCAGGGACCCGAAGAACATAAAATGGGTATCAAAGGCTCTTCTACGGTTCAATTATATTTTCAGGATTGTAAAGTGCCTGTAGAAAATGTGCTGGGCGAAGTGGGCAAAGGACACAAAATTGCATTCAACATTTTAAATATTGGTCGTTTAAAATTAGCTGCCGCAGCATTGGGTGGTTCCAAAAGAGCATTAACCGGCACTGTAGATTATGCAAAGACCCGTGAACAGTTTAAACAACCAATTTCCAACTTTGGTGCTATCAAACACAAGCTGGCAGAAATGGCCATACGAATCTATGTGGGCGAATCAGCATTGTACCGAACAGCCCAATGGATTGATGATAAAGAACATGAACTTTTGAATGCTGGAAAACCATTTAACGAATCGCTGCTTGGTGCTGCCGAAGAATATGCAATTGAATGTGCTATGTTAAAAGTGTTCGGCAGTGAAGTACTGGACTATGTGGTAGATGAAGGTGTTCAGGTTCATGGTGGAAATGGTTTTAGTGCTGAGTATAATATTTCCCGTGCTTACCGCGATAGCCGTATCAATCGCATTTACGAGGGCACCAATGAAATCAACAGATTATTGACCCTCAATATGACATTGAAAAGAGCAATGGGAGGAAGACTGGATTTGATGGGGCCTGCCATGTCGGTACAAAAAGAACTGATGAGCATCCCTGATTTTGGAACTGATGATGAAGCACCTTTTACAAAAGAAAAAAAGCTAATAGCCAATTTCAAAAAAGCAATTTTGATGACAGCAGGTGCAGCCGTTCAAAAACTGATGATGAAGATTGAAAATGAGCAGGAAGTGCTGATGAATATTGCCGATATGGCCATTGAAGCATTTAATGCAGAAAGCGTATTGCTAAGGGTGATGAAAAAAGTAGAAAAAAATGGGGACGCTGCTGCTCCACTCGAACTCCTTATTATGCAAACTTATTTGTACGATGCAGCAGACCGCATCAATAAATCGGGCAAAGATGCTGTAAACGCTTTTGCAAGTGGTGATGAACTAAGGATGATTCTAATGGGATTGAAAAGATTTACTAAAGCAGAACCCTTTAACAGTAAAGATGCAAGAAGAAAAATTGCTGATAAAATGATTGATGAAGGAAGGTACTGTTATTAATTCCACAGTTCACGATCAAAATCTAATAAAGGGGTATTACTTACACGTATTACCCTTTTTTCATGTTTATTAATTTCATTAAGCTCTTTTCTTACCAGCTTAACTTCCATTAGCCTGTCAATACGTTTTCTTTCATATACAATACCTATACAGAGTGCAATAGTTGAAATAGTCAGATTCAGGTTATAAAGAAACATTGTATATTTTACTTCCTGTGATTTTGTTATATATATCAATAGGTATAAAATAACATATAGCCCAAAGCCAAATAACAAACCGCCCAACATAAAACATTTGCCTAGCGCCTTTTTATTTCTTACAACTACTTTTGAATGTTTGTAAAACAAATAAACAATTAAACTAAATACTACAAAAAGTCCGGGGCCCAGAATAATTGTAATTGTAGAGAAATTAAATCCAAAAACAACTACCATTACAATTTCAAAGAGTATATAAATAACCGTAAACCATCTGAGACGTTTTGCAAATAGTGATGATGTGCTGAAATAAGAAAGAAACAAAAGCATCAATGGGGCGTTCAGGAGATTATTGGCAAATCCCGTTGCCAAAATGACATTCTCATTTACATGAATGTATTCATCCACCATCAGATTGTATAAAAAAACAGGAATGAAATAAGCAATAACAGCAGGGAAACTTTTATATGTACCCAGCCTTTGATATAACACAACTGCAATGGGTAAAAAAGATGCTATTGTAGCAATAAAAGCTAATATGGTAAAAATATTCATAGGATAATTAGCACTATAAGGTTTAAGCCTGATTTCTACTTTGTCAATCTTGTCTGCAATATTAACGTCCGTTATTTTTTATTATCATTTATATAAATATCATTCTGGAAAAATTGAGTAAAACCATGCATATCAATTCGTAATCTTACGAAACATTATCATGGAATTTTTCTAAATTGCATTTATGATCCGTTTTTTACTGTTTTTTGCAGCTTTTTTGTCTTTCAATAATTTAAAGGCGCAATCAATTATTACTGGTCGCACTACAGGTACTTTGCCTTATCTGGAGTATGGTATGGGTGCCGACAGACTTGGAGGAGCTAAAATGACTTATCTGGATACCAATATTCTGATTCGTGTGGTTGATAGTATTACAGACAAATACAAGGTAGCATTGACAGCTAGTCGTTATGCTTATTTACCTAAAAGATTTTTTAAACCAGATAATGAAATAAAAACAAATCCATTTTACCTCACCGGAAGCTGGATGGTAAGAGGAGATGAGAAATACGACTATGTTAGTATTTCTTTAGACGAGAAACTTCCTTATAAAAGCGAACAACAAATTAATCCTTCCAGAATTGTCGTCGATATATTTGGAGCTACCAGCAATACCAACTGGATCACTCAACGTCTTACATCAAAAGAGGTAAAAAATGTTTGGTACGAGCAAGTAGAAAATGATGTTTTTCGGGTCATCATTGATTTAACCCATGCGCAGCATTGGGGATACAATATCTACTATGAAGGAAAAAGACTAAACATTCGAATCAAAAGACAGCCAGAAAATTTAAAATTAAAAAACCTGAAAATAGCCATTGATGCCGGACATGGTGGCGATAATAACGGAGCTACAGGTATTACTTCAAAAATTAAAGAAAAAGATTATACCCTCTTATTTGCAAATCAATTGGAGCAGGCACTGCGTCGTCAAAAAGTAAAAACATGCATGACAAGAGAAAAAGACACTTCACTTAGTATGAATGAACGTATGTTGATGATAAAAAAAGAAGACCCGGACTTTTTAATCAGTATTCATCTCAATTCATCAAGTAAAGACAGTATCAAAGGCGTAAGTACTTATTACAGATATATCGGCTTCAGACCGCTTACGCAATTTATTCTTACAGAGATGCTGAAACTAAAGCTGGATAATTTTGGAAATATAGGCAGTTTTAATTTTTCCCTTAATGCACCTACCGACTATCCAAACTGTCTGGTAGAAGTGGCTTTTTTGAGTAACAAAGAAGATGAACAGCGCATTATGAACCCCAAATTTCACAAAGAAGTTGCAGCACAAATTACCAAAGGAATAAAAAACTGGTTGAAATCAATGCGATGATTCATCGGGAAAAACCTCGCCACGATGACAGGTAATGCAGGTAACCGTATTCAGGTACTCTGGTTTTTGGGTTTTATCAAAGTAAAAATATTTGCTGTTGATATCCCGCACCATTCGCATCATATCTCTGGCATTCTCTTTCATTGGATCTTTATCAGAAGCAAAATTCAGACTATCAGCAAACCCTTCATAAGCTACATGGCAAAATTTACAACTAACCCCCAACGCCTTATTGTAGCTGTGCATGATGCTGTCTAATTTTTCGTCGCTGATGTCTTTGGGCAACACTTTTAAATTTCTTTCACCTGCTAATGGAATCTTTGTAGCAGCCATTAATACTATTACCGATAAAGAAAGAAGAGAAAATATTTTAAAAGTTTTATACTGCATACCGGGTTGTTGTCATTTAAAAACGAATATCAAAGAAAAATGGTTGCGTTCTTATTGTTTATTACTGATATTTTTGGCGACAGCCTCATCCAGCCACCAGTATAGTTTTCCTTTTTTTGGCTTTATTATTTGTGCAGGATAAAGTTCAATATTTTTTTTACCATTCAACACTTGTTTTAAGGCCATTGCTTTCTCTGCTCCCGAAACTAAGAATGCAACTACAGCCGCTTCATTTATTACTGGCGCAGTAAGTGTTATTCTATACATATGTTGCTCTTCCAGATAAAAAGAGCTAACCCAATCTTGTTTTTCATGCACTACATCATAGCCTGGAAAAAGCGAAAGTGTATGTGCATTATCGCCCAGTCCCAATAAAACAAAATCAAATGTATGCCTGCTTTCTGCAAAATATTTTTTTAATACCTGCTGATAAGTTGTTGCTGCCGCAGCAGGCTCCATATCTGTTGGTATGATATGAATTTGCTCCTTTTTTACCGGAATAAGGTCAAGAAAATTTTCAAACGCCATTCGGGCATTATTTTTCTCATTGGAAAAAGGAACAGCTCTTTCATCACCCCAAAAAAATAATATTTTACCCCAATCAATTTGCTGACGATAGTTTTCTGTACTCAATAATTTGTAAAATTTTTTGGGCGTACTGCCGCCTGAAAGACAAAATGAAAAAAATGATTGCTTCTTTAAAACATCAGCCACATACAGTACAAACCAGTCAGCAAGGCTTTTGCTCAATTCATCAATATTTTTTTTTACAATGATTTCCATTTCACTATTTATTTGGCCGGAAGTGTAACCCAATGATGCCCGTCTTTTGCTATTAAGGCTTCAGCATCTTCGGGGCCCCAGCTACCGGGTGCATAATTTGGAAAATCTACCGGTGGTCTTTTTTGCCATACTTCCAATATGGGTTCTATTATCTGCCAGGCAGCTTCTATCTGATCGGCTCGCATAAACAATGTAGCATTTCCTTCTATTACATCCTGCAATAAAGTTTCGTATGCTTCCGGCTCTTGTCCACCGTTTTCCTTAGCATAATCAAAAATCATATCCACCGGATTTAGTTCCATTTCAGGTCCGGGCTTCTTAGCCTGAAAACGAATTCTGATATCCGTTTTTGGCTGAATGCTGAATACAAGTCTATTGGCCCGCCAGGTATCGGCAGCTGCTTGCGGAAATGAATAGCGTGGCGATTCTTTAAACTGTACAGTTATTAAAGTTGCTTTTTCGTGCATAGCCTTCCCTGTTCGTACGTAAAAAGGAACATTTTCCCAACGCCAGTTATCAACAAAAAATTTTACCGCTGCAAAAGTCTCAACCGGTGATTGTGGATTTACATTTTTTTCCCCTCTATATGCTTTTACTTCTTTGCCTTGCATCCAGCCACCTGTATATTGCCCTCTTACTGCATATTCGTGTACATTCTCTGCAGTTATTTTTCTGAGTGCATGAAGTACATCCACCTTCTTATTTCGTATTTCATTTGCATCAAACGAAACAGGAGGCTCCATGGCTATCATACACAGCAATTGTAAAATATGATTTTGTACCATATCCCGAAGGGCTCCCGCCTGCTCGTAATAACTGCCTCGGTCTTCTACACCTACCGTTTCTGCAACTGTTATTTGAACATGATCAATATAATTTTTATGCCAGATGGGTTCAAACAATGCATTGGCAAATCGAAATGCCAGAATATTCTGTACTGTTTCTTTTCCGAGATAATGGTCTATACGATAAATCTGCTCTTCACTAAAAATATTTGCTAATAACTGATTTAAGGTGGTGGCACTTTGCAAATCGTGACCAAATGGTTTTTCAAAAACAATTCGGGATGTAACTACATCATCACACAGTTTATGTGCTGCCAGTTTTTTTGCAATATCTGGCGCCAACTGTGGTGCTACTGATAAATAGTAAATAAGATTGGGTTTCTCATTCCACTCTTTGGTTTTTGAAATTACCCAGTTGTTGATGTCTTTATAAGTACTGTCCACCAGCAAGTCCAGCTCGTGATATGTAACCGCTGCTGCAAAGTATGGCCATTTTTCAGCTATCTTATCCTTGCGTCGTGAAAACTGTTGCACTCCTTCCAGTAATTTGCTTTTATACTCATCATCCGAATTAAAATGGGTACGACCGACGCCGATGATTACAAATTTTTCAGGAAGAAAACTGTCTATATACAAATTATATAAGGCCGGAATGAGTTTACGATTTGTCAAATCGCCGCTGCCGCCAAATATGAAAAGGATAGCCGGTGTGTTTTGTTTCTGATTGTTCATTTTAATTATTTTTTTACCATTCAGTATGAAAAATACCTTCCCGGTCAATACGTTGATAAGTATGTGCACCAAATAAATCACGCTGTGCCTGAATCAAGTTCACCGGCATTTGCCCACTACAGTAAGCATCAAAATAACCTAAAGCACTCATGAGACCTGTTGCAGGAATTTTGGACACCGCTACCTGCTGAATCATTTTTCTTAATGCCGGTATTTTTCTTTTCGTCATCAAAGCAATTTTCTTGCTTAATAAAATATTTTCAAGTTGCTTTTCCTTTTTAAAAGCAGCAGTAAACATTTCAAGCAGCGATGAGCGAATGATACATCCACCTCTCCATATTTTGACCACATCTTTCAATGGAATATCCATTTGCAAGGTATTGGACGCTTTTGCCAGCATAGCCAAACCTTGCGCATAGCAAATAATGATGGACGCCAGCAACCCATCATGTAATTGTTGTATAGTTTTGTCTTTATTTTTTAATGGCTTGATAAGAGGATTGTACAATGCAGCGGCTTTCAGTCTTTCATCTTTATATCCCGAAAGGTCGCGAAGCGCCACTGCAATATCAATGGTAGGAACTGAAACCGGCAAATCCATTGCATCCTGCGAAGTCCACTTGCCTGTACCCTTGGATCCGGCTTTATCCAAAATCATATCTACCAATTTGTTTTTGCTAAGGTCATCTGCTTTCAAAAAAATGGCGGCTGTAATTTCTATAAGATAGGATTGCAATTCTCCTTCGTTCCATTTTTTAAAAACCGTATGAAGTTCATCGTTGCTAAGACCAAGACCTCGCTTCATAATGTCATAAGCTTCACTTATCAATTGCATAATGGCATACTCAATTCCATTATGCACCATTTTTACATAATGTCCCGCTGCTGCTTTTCCCATATAAGCTACGCAAGGTTGATCACTCACTTTTGCAGCCACAGCTTCCAAAATAGGTTGTACCGCTTTCCATGCATCTTTATCGCCACCGGGCATCATACTGGGGCCATAGCGGGCACCAGCTTCACCGCCGCTGACACCCATTCCCATAAAATGAATTTTTTTATCGGCAAGACTGTTTATCCGCTTCAATGTATCAGTGTGGTGAGAATTGCCTCCATCAATAATAATATCACCAGGAGCAATAATGGGAAGTAAATCATTGATTACAGCATCTACAATAGGGCCGGCAGGCACCAGCATCATTATTTTTCGGGGCGATTTTAATTGTTGAATCATTTCAGCGAGTGAGGGGGCTGCTTTTACCTGTGTTCCTTTTGTGGCTTCCGATTCTAATAGTTTTCCTTTAGCCTCATCTCTGTCGTAGCCAATAGTCGCAAAACCGTGATCGGCAATATTGAGCAGCAGGTTGCGGCCCATTGTTCCTAATCCAATCATCCCGAAATCAAACGCAATCGTATTCATATATTTTCAATTGATACGGCTAAGTTACCAGATAATTGAAAGCGGAAGTTTTCAATCATTCATGTAAATTTGTCTCAATTGTTAATTTATGAGTGATACAACAACATCCCCCGTACTTACAGCCAAAGATTTTGCAACCGATCAGGAAGTACGCTGGTGCCCGGGTTGCGGCGATTATTCTATTCTTGCTCAGGTGCAGAAAGTGATGCCTACTTTAGGAATACCCAGAGAAAATATTGCGATCATTTCAGGTATTGGATGCAGTAGCCGCTTTCCATATTATATGAATACTTATGGTATGCATTCCATTCATGGAAGGGCCACCGCTATTGCATCAGGTTTAAAAGCAGCCCGGCCAGAACTGAGTGTGTGGGTAGTAACCGGCGATGGAGATAGTATGAGTATCGGCGGGAATCACCTCATTCATTTGCTGCGCAGAAACTTTGATTTGAATATTCTATTATTCAACAATCAGATTTATGGATTAACAAAAGGACAATACTCTCCAACCTCTGAAGAAAATAAAATAACTAAGAGTACGCCTATGGGCAGTATCGATCATCCATTTAATCCGGGGGCACTGGCACTGGGTGCCGATGCAAGTTTTGTAGCCCGTACAATGGACAGAGATCCCAAACATTTACAAAGCCAGTTGCTGAGAGCAAATCAACATAAAGGCACTTCCTTTTTAGAGATCTATCAAAACTGTAACATCTTCAACGATGGCGCATTTGAAATATTTACAGAGAAAGGTTCTAAACCTCAGGAAACTGTTTTTCTGGAACAAGGTAAACCATTGGTATTTGGAGCAGGAAGTGATAAAGGAATAAAATTAGACGGATTTAAACCGGTGGTTGTTGAATTTAGCAAAGGCTTTAGTGCAGATGACTGCTGGGTGCATGATGAAAAAGATATTTACAAAGCTCAGATACTTACCCGCATTTTTGATAATCCAAGCGCCGAAGGACATCTACCACGTCCATTTGGTGTGTTTTATGAAAATGAAAGAATGTGTTATGAAGATTCATTAGAATTGCAACTAGAAGAAGCTAAAGCAAAAAAACCTGCTGATCTTGACAAGCTATTAAGAGGAAATGAAGTGTGGGAAATAAATTAATTTTTGAAAAAAAAATTATGATTAAAGCTCCGCAACAGGAGCTTTTTTTATTTTTCAAACAGGCCACTATAAAATCAGACTTTAAACAAAGAAGTTTGTACCGGCAATAATTGAAAACTCATTCTATGATAAGGAGAGACGCCAAAAGCAGTTATTGCCTGCCGATGCGCTACCGTTCCATAACCTTTATTGGCATCCCATTTATATTGAGGAAATTGCTGATGCAACTTATTCATATAATCATCCCGATAAGTTTTGGCCAAAATACTGGCTGCGGCTATAGAGGCGTAAGTAGCATCTCCTTTAATGATACATCGATGCGGAATTTTTTTATAAGGAACAAAACGGTTTCCATCAATTAATAATAACTCCGGTTTTACTTTAAGTTTATTTAAAGCCAGGTGCATTGCCTTAAATGATGCTTTCAAGATATTGATACTATCTATTTCTTTATGATCAATTTTACTTACTGCAAAAGCAATGGCTTCTTTTTCAATTATTGCCCTTAGCTCATTTCTGTTTTTTTCCTTTACCTGTTTAGAATCGTTTAGCAATTCATGATAAAATCCTTTTGGCAAAATAACTGCAGCAGCAAACACTGGCCCAGCAAGGCATCCCCTACCAGCTTCATCGCAACCGGCTTCCAACAACGCTTTCTGAAAAAAAGGTTTCAGCATAATTGATTGTAAAAATAATATTTTTCAATCCTAATTTACATTTCATCGGGCTTACCTTTGCCCCGCCGATGTTAAGTTTAGAAAAAAATCGTTCTTCCCGACCCATTGCCATCTGGCTGCTAATAGGTGTAGCCATGTTGATGATTCAGGTATTATTGGGTGGTATCACCCGGCTTACTGGCTCGGGTTTGTCCATTACTGAATGGAAACCTATCATGGGTGCTATTCCTCCTCTCAACGATCATGACTGGAACCTGGCATTTGAAAAATATAAACAAATTGCTCAGTATAAATATATCAACACCGGTTTTTCGCTGGCCGATTTTAAATCAATTTTTTTTTGGGAATGGTTTCATCGCCTTTGGGCAAGATTAATTGCCGTTGCATTTCTAATTCCTTTTATCATTTTCATTATTCAAAAAAGATTTAAAAAAGAAATGATTAATCCCATGATCATTCTTTTTCTATTGGGAGCATTACAGGGATTGGTAGGATGGATTATGGTGCAAAGCGGATTGGAAGATTCAGAACTGGTTTATGTAAGTCATTATAAACTGGCCATTCATTTTATACTGGCACTCATTCTTATTGGATATACGCTTTGGTTTGCATTAAAGCTTTTAGTACCACAAAATCAATTGACCTACAATTCAAAACTCAGAAAATATACTTTAGCTGTCATTGTGTTGTTAGTAATACAACTTATTTATGGTGCATTTATGGCTGGATTAAAAGCGGCTCCGTTTGCACCCACCTGGCCCACCATAAATGGCGCATGGTTTCCATCGCAATTACAATCTTACAACAATGCTAATCATTCCGGAATCGGTTTCTTGTTTGACAATCCATTAATGGTACATTTTATACATCGTACACTGGCTTATATTACTACAATATTAATTTTTGCATGGTGGTGGATGTCTAAAAAGGCAACCGGTACTGCTTTATTACATCGTTCTGCATTACTGCCGGTTTTGTTAGTTTTCGTTCAGGTTTTATTGGGTATTTTAGCCATACTTTATTCAGTGTATCCAAAGAAATTTATTGGCATTGCGGTAGCACATCAGTTTGTTGCTATGTTGCTGTTATTGTCTTTTATTTATTTGCTTTACCTAATACGAAACAAGCCACTAAAAAATTAACAAAGTGGAAAGGCGGGAAATTGTTCTTAATTTTATTGGAATCGTATTTCAATGAAAGTCTGGCTCAAAGGATTTTATTATTCATTCCCCATTCAATTGCTTTTTCTTCACTTGAGGAAATACCAATCGCTGCTTATTTTTTGGTTTATCCTTTTTAGTACTGTTAACGGTACTTTCATGAAAACCTTTGGCGCAGATTCTCTTTACCTTGCTCCCGAATATCTGGGCAATGTAAATTCCATCAGCTCCGCTATTGTAGGTGCCTCTATCGGCATGTTTGTAATGAGCTGGAACATTGGCACTTTTATTTTATTCAGCAGACAGTTTCGGTTTTTGGCTGCTACCACCAATCCTTTTTTAAAGTACTGTATAAATAACGCCATCATTCCTTTAATCTTTATAATTTTTTATTTTTTAAAAGCTTATGAATTTGACCATACAAAAGAATTAATTCCGGGAAAAGATATTTTGTTTCTGCTGGGTGGGTTTTTATGCGGATTTATTTTTATGCTCGCAGCTTCTTTTTTATATTTTTTCAAAGTTGACAGAACAATACAACGCAAGATGGTGCCGGTAATGAATAATCCACAGACTTTCATAACACATTTGGCTAATGTAAAAGAAGTTTATCATGGGGTTCCTCCAATAAAAGTTGAATGGTATTTTGAAACGCCATTTAAACTAAAAAAAGCAAGAGATGTATCGCACTATACTGATGAGTTTATTGAATCTATTTTAAAGCGCCATCATGTTGCTGCTATACTTTCAATTTTTGTTGCTTTTATTTTCTTATTAATAATTGGATTTTTACTGGAGAGTCCTTTTTTTCAACTTCCGGCTGCAGCAGCGATCACCATTTTCTTTGCCATACTTATTGGTGTTGCAGGCGCCATGGCACATTTTCTTCAGGGCTGGACGATCCCTTTCCTCTTAGGTGTTATTCTACTATTGAATATTTCTTACCGTTTCGACTGGATAGATCCCCGCAATAAAGCCTATGGTATCAACTATGAAAATAAAAAACAACGCCCTTCTTATACCAGAGAAGGTTTACGGGCAATATGTACTCCCGATCAGGTAAATGCCGACAGGCAAAATATGATTGAAATATTAAATGCCTGGAAACAAAAACAGCAGGACGCAAAACCACTATTGGTGCTGATAAATACAAGTGGTGGTGGTCATCGTAGCGCCACTTTTACCATGAGTGTTTTACAACAGTTAGACAGTATCACAAATGGAAGTATTATGAAAAATACTTTTCTGATAAATGGCGCCTCCGGCGGTATGATAGGTGCAGCCTATTTCAGAGAACTGTATCGTGAAAAACAAAAAGGGAAAAACATTCATTTACAAGATAAAAAATATATTGATGACATTGCCGGTGATTTATTGAATCCAATATTTACCTCATTTGTAGCAAGAGATTTGATTGGACCTGTACAAAAGTTTAAGGCAGGCAACTATATGTATGCTAAAGACCGTGGTTATGCATTTGAACACAAACTGAACGTAAACACAAATGGCATTTTAAACAACCAGCTAAAAGACTACATGGCTGATGAAAAATCAGCAACCATTCCATTGATGTTTTTTAACTCCGTAGTAACCCGCGATGGCCGCAAAATGATCATCAGCACTCAGCCTGTAAGATTCATGATGCAAAGCCATACGGATACTGCCAATGTTCCAGCAGCCGAGCCCGATGCAATAGATTTTGGTTCCTTTTTTTCAAAACAGGATCCTTATAGTATCAGAATGCTTACGGCTTTACGCATGAATGCCACTTTTCCAATTGTATTGCCCAATGTATGGCTGCCCTCTGTACCTGTCATTGATGTTATGGATGCAGGACTAAGAGACAATTTTGGACAGGAAACCTCGTTGCGTTTTCTTTCTTCCTTTGAAGATTGGATAAAAGAAAATACAAGCGGCGTATTTATCATTCAGTTACGTGACAGAAAAGCCGGCGGCTGGGAAATGCCTTACGATTCTAAAAGCATTAGCGATCATGCAACCAAACCATTTTTATTGCTGCAACACGACTGGTTTAAAATGATGGAATATTCGCAAAACGATATGCTTTCCTATTTTATAACAAACAGTGGTGTGTCGGTTTACAAAACAGTTTTTCAATACGTAACCACCAAAGAGCAAAATAAAGCAGCGCTAAACTTTCACCTTACCAAAAGGGAAGAATATGATATTATTAATTCAATAAAATCTCCCGATAATGAAAAAAGTTTTAAAACAGTACAGCATTTGCTTGCAAATAAAATATCAATAGATTCCCTGCAAAAACTCGTGCCGCCTATATTCTAATTTGTTTCTCTCTCTAAAAAATGAAAATGCGGGTTGAATTTCATAAAAAGGTTGTAAAACACAAGAAAAATCATTCCAAAAACTGAAAACACCTCTTTCCTTTCTTCGTAAATTCTCAAAATTTATTATGCTTAATTTTGCCCCTTAAACCCTGAAGTATGATTAAAACAGGCAATCCCATTATCAGCATTTATACGGAAATGACGCCCAACCCAGAAACCATGAAGTTTGTAGCCAATAAACTTTTATATCCGGGCAAAAGCATTGATTTCCCGGATGCAGAAAGTGCCAAACCTTCGCCGCTGGCAACAGAGTTGTTTGCTTTCCCGTTTATCAAAGCAGTTTTTATCGCCAGCAATTTTGTAACACTTACAAAAACAGTGGATACCGATTGGGAAGATGTGATACCTTCTGTACGTCAGTTTTTGAAAGACTACCTGGAAGAAGGTAAAGCCGTCGTAAACGAAGACGAAATTGTAGCTATCAAAAATGAAAGCAGCAATGTAGTGCTTGCCGATGATGATGATGTGGTAAAACGTATAAAAGAATTATTGGAAAACTATGTAAGACCCGCGGTAGAAATGGACGGTGGCGCTATACAATTTAAAAGCTACAATGATGGTGTGGTAAACCTGATGATGCAGGGAAGCTGCAGCGGTTGTCCATCCTCTATGATTACTTTAAAAGCAGGAATAGAAGGTATGATGAAACGTATGATACCCGAAGTAAAAGAAGTAGTGGCAGAAGCCGAATAATTTTTTCCGAATTTTTATTGAAGCACCTGTCTTACGGGTGCTTTTTTATTTTGAAGCAGTTAACTTTACCTATATGTCATCTTTGCTCATTACTTTAATACAAACCCAATTGCATTGGGAAGACAAAGCAGCCAATTTGAAAATGCTGGAAGAGAAAATTTTGGGCATAAAAGAAAAAACTGAAATCGTGGTATTGCCTGAAATGTTTAGTACCGGTTTTAGCATGAAGCCTGAAGCACTTGCCGAAACAATGGATGGAGAAACCCTGCATTGGATGAAACAAATTGCAGCAAAAAAGAAAATAATTCTTACCGGCAGTTTTATATGCAAGGAAAATGAAAACTATTACAACCGGTTAATCTGGATGTTGCCTACGGGGCAATATGGCTTTTACGACAAGCGGCATCTGTTTGCATTTGCAGGAGAAGACAATCATTATACTTCAGGAAATAAAAGGTTGTTTGCTGCTGTAAAAGGATGGAAAATAAATTTACAGATTTGTTACGATTTAAGATTTCCCGTTTGGGCAAGACAAAATTCTGCTGCAGGAAACTCCACTACCGAATACGATGTATTAATATATGTTGCTAACTGGCCCGAAAGAAGAAGCCATGCATGGAAAACATTATTGCAGGCCAGAGCTATAGAAAACCAATGCTATGTAGTAGGTGTAAACCGGGTGGGCAATGATGGCAACAATTTTTACCATAGTGGCGATAGTATGGTGGTGGATCCGCTGGGAGAAGTATTGTATCACCAAAAAGATGCAGAAGCTATTTATACCATCAGTTTAGATAAAGCGCATCTTGAAACTATCAGAGAGAAGCTGCCTTTTTTGAAAGATGCGGATGGTTTTACGTTTCAGTAACTTTTGTTGATGAAGAGACACTCCACCATTTCCAACAACAAAGTATAATAAAGGAATATAAAAAAACTCCGGTTTGCACTTCCAATCCTATATCGGCCATAAAACTAAATGCCGCCGTTGCATTTACCAGCCACCACGCAAGTTTTTCACTGACTGAAACGAAAAAAGGTATCAACATAACAATTGAAAATATCAGCAAACCCATCCAGCCCATACCGGCTCCATACATCATCCATTCCGATGCGGGTAATATTTTATCCTTATCTATCATTTGCGGATAGTGTGCCTCATACCATTCATTTGTTTTGTTCTTAATATCGCCAAAACCAACTCCGGTTAATGGATGCTCGTTCATGGTCGCCCATCCCGCTTTGATGGAAATAATACGCATCGCATCATTTCCGCCCGGTAAATAGTTTGCATTTTTAAAATATTCAAAATCGTATAGCATATACTTCACCCGGTTTTTAAAACTGGGCAATGCAAAGCAGGCAATTACCGGAAGCAAGAAAAGGATTGCAAGAAAGGGCAATCCATATCGTAAATTATTTTTCTTAAATATCAGATACACACCGACTATCAAAGCACAGAGATAAAATGATAATAAGCCTGTACGTGCTGCCAGCAGGTGCAGGTAAAAAACAAACCATGCATCTACTACTA